>NZ_CP140155.1:2608000-3260000 GCF_034479375.1 Rhodopseudomonas palustris
CAGCGCTCGACCGCGGCGGCGACGCCGACTTCCGAATACAAATGATTGACCAGGATGATGCGGCCGCCGGGCTTCACGACGCGGTGACACTCCGACAGCACCTGTTCGGGATTCTCGACCAGCGTGATCACGAACTGCGCCACGACGCAGTCGAATGTCGCGTCGGCGAACTCCATGGCGTGCGCATCCATCCGGCGCACTTCCTTGACCCAGGGATATCGACCGGTCGCCATCTTGGCCCGGGCCTTCTCCAGCATCGGCGTGCTGAGATCGATCCCGGTGATCTCGGTCGAAGCATCGTAGTCGTCGAACGACAGCCCGGTGCCGACGCCGACTTCGAGGATCTTGCCGCCCTGCGTCCGCGCCTCGGCGGCCGCAGCGCGGCGCCCCTTGACCATCACCGGCCCGCACACCGCGTCGTAGATCGGCGCCCAGCGGGCGTAAGCGGTTTCAACCAGGGATTTGTCGAGGTCAGGCGTCATCTTGGTCCGTCGCGAATCTGGAATTCATCAGTGATTTCCGGATTAACAGCGGAGTGCGACGTTGCTGCGACAACAGGACTCTTGCCCCCTGCGGCGTTCGTCGAAGGGGGAATGGCGGACCAGTCGTGGCTGTTCCGGCCGTGCGGCGGTCGGCGGCGGTTGGAACCGGACCTAGAGATCGAGGACCCGGCGTGGACAGGCCGAGGGCCTGTCCTGTCACCCGGACTCAGCACCCTGCTTGATCAACCCGATATGCGATCGGCTTGAAAGCGTAGTTGTTGGACTGAAGCGCCGAGCAGGCCGTCAGGCCGACGATGAGATCCATTTCGGCACGAAATTTGACGAAGTCACCGGCCCGGCTGAGGGGCGCCTCGACCGTGAACACACCGGTCTGCGGCGCGATCACGACATTCATGAAACAGTTGAACGCCACCGGAATAGCATCCGGGCCGATTCCGAAAGGCGCCAACGCGGCTTCCAGATTCCCGAAGCACCCCTGATGGGGATCTGCATCATGATAGATGATCTTGAACGTTTCTCTCGAACACGGCGTCAGCAGGAAATCATGTCGGCCGACGGTGTCCTCGACGATGCTCAACATGGCATTGCTGCGGTTGGAGTAGATCAGGTCTCCAGTCGTCAGATACAGCTTGCTTGCATAGTCGAGGCTCCGGCCGGACGAAATCACCTCACCGAGATCCTCGGCATTGAACACGACGAGATCGGATACTTGCTCCCCTTCGGGGTCGATCACCGTCAGATGCTCGCCCTTCGCGAGACGAAACGCCGTCCCCGAGCGCGGTGGGATCGTGATCGGAGAGGTCATACGCGCTCCACCGGATTGAACGGACACACCCACTCCTGCTCGGCGACGACGCGGCCGCTGTATTGACGGGCTTCCGAAGTCTCGCCGTGACGCGCAAGCATCGGGTTCGGCGAGCCGGCCAGCGCGACGTCGCGCTCGATGATCTTCGCGCGCAACCTCTCGTAACGGCCCATCTCGCGCAACTGCTCGAACTGGTCGTGAAGGTTAAACACCAGCACCGGCCGCTCGAACCGGCGCGCGGGGCGACTGGCGTTCGGGTGCAGGCCGACGATGAAGAACGCCTCTTCGCCGAAGCTCAGCGAAAAATGCGGATCGCCCGGATCGCTGCTCACCCGCTCGTCGTGAGGCCTGCCGAGCCAGGTATCCTTGTTGGTGAGACTTTCCGCGCGCGCCCACAGGAACTTCTCGAAGATGCGTTCGTCGATATCGGTCGGGCCCTCGAAGATCACCGCGAAACTCTGGAACAGCGCGCGATCGGCCCGATAGCCGCGAACGACGCGCGTGATGCCGTCGTAGATGCGTCGATCGTCCCAGTTGGATCGAAGGTCGCGAGCGACCAGGACATGCAATGTTCCCTTCGCAAGGGCTGATTTCGCCCCGACGCATGGAAAGTCGGCGGCGTGGATAAAGCTGCGAAATTCGTCTTCTAAACTCGGCGGCGTCATCGGGGCTCCCTGGATGCCACCAACGCGCTCACCTTGGTTTGGTGCCCGAGTTTTGCGGCCTGCGAGGGAGATCTGCCATGCGCTCCGACGCCGGGCCGCAGGTGAGCGACCGCTTCAGTCGAAGGCGTGGAAATGATGGATCGGGCCGTGGCCTTTGCCGACCTGGAGCCGGTCGGCGGCGGCGATCGCGGCGCTGACCCAGGCCTTGGCATGGCCGACCGCCGTGTCGAGTTCCTCGCCCTTGGCCAGATTCGCGGCGATCGCCGACGACAGCGAGCAGCCGGTGCCGTGGGTGTTCCGGGTGTCGATCCGCGGCGCCACCAGCGTCAGCATGCCGGCCGCGCTGAACAGATAGTCGGTGCTGGTCGGCCCGACGCCGTGTCCGCCCTTGATCAGCACCGCGTCGCAGCCGAGCGCCAGCAACTTGCCGCCCTGGCGTTCGATCGCCGCCTGATCGGCCGCCACCGCCTCGCCCAGCAGCGCCGCCGCCTCCGGCAGGTTCGGGGTGATGATCCGCGCCCGCGGGATCAGCGCGCCGCGCAAGGCATCGACGCAGTCGTCCGCGATCAGCCGGTCGCCGGAGGTTGCGACCATCACCGGATCGAGCACCACGTTGCGCGCCGACCAGCGATCGAGACCGGCGACGATCGCATCGATCACCGGCCGCTGCGACACCATCCCGATCTTGACCGCGGCCACCGCCAGATCGCTGAACACCGCATCGATCTGCGCGGTGACGAACCCTGCCGGCACCGGATGGATGCCGGTCACGCCCAGCGTGTTCTGCGCGGTCAGTGCGGTGATCACCGAGGCGCCGTAGACGCCATTGGCGGCAAACGATTTGAGGTCGGCCTGAATCCCCGCGCCACCGCCGGAGTCCGATCCTGCGATCGTCAGGGCGATCGGAATTGCCATGCTCATGCTCGCATCATTCGAGGCCCGCAGCCGCGCGCCGGCCCGATCCGGACGGGTCGTAGCCTGCGACCGGAGCTGCCGCAAGTTTGCCACCGGCTTGCCACAACCGTTGTTTTGGGTTTGATGGACCAGCCAAGTCCTTGGAGAGACAAGCAATGGTCCCGTTTTTCGTTCAATTCAAATGCGCGCTCGGCCAGTCCTATGCGGTGGCCAATGCGATCGCCGAAGCCGAGATCGCGTCGGAGATTTATTCGACCGCCGGCGACTACGATCTGCTGGTGAAGTTCTATGTCGACCGCGCCACCGACATCGGCCATTTCGTCAACGAGAAGGTTCAGGTGATCCCCGGCATCAAGGACACCCACACCATCATCACCTTCAAGGCGTTCGGCCCGAAATAGCGCGGAGGTCTCAGTTGTTGCTCGACGGGCGCGGCGGCCCGTCGACCGGCGGCAACGACTTCACATAGACGGCGATCGCCGCGCGATCCTCGGCGCTCAGTTGAGAGGTGTTGCGGATCACCCGCGCCATCGAGCCGCCGGCGCTGTCTCCCTCCGGCGTCAGGCCGCTTTCGAGGAAGTAGGCGATATCGCTCTCGCTCCAGTCCAGGCCCTTTTGGGTGATGTTCGGCACCCAGCCCTTGCCCTCCGGATCGGGACCGCCGGCGAAGCGCTGCGACGTCACGATGCCGCCGAGGAAATTGCGCGGGCTATGGCATTCGGCGCAATGCCCGAAGCCGTTGACGAGATAGGCGCCGCGATTCCATTGCGCAGACTGCGCCGGGTCCGGCGTGAAGGTCGTCTCATCGAAGAACAGCAGCTTCCAAAGGCCGACTGCGCGGCGCAGGCTGAACGGAAACGGCAGTTCGTGCGGCTGCGCCTGCCCGGCCACCGCCGGCAGCGTCTTGACGTAGCCGAACAGATCGCGGACGTCGTCGAGTCGCGCATGAGCGTAGGACGGATAGGGAAACGCCGGATACAGATGCGCGCCGTCGGGCGACGTGCCCTTCATCACCGCGCTGACGAACTCCACCTCGCTCCATTTGCCGATGCCGTCGGTCGGATCCGGCGAGATGTTCGGGACGTGAAAGGTGCCGAACGGCGACGGCATCGCCAACCCGCCGCCGAGCCGGGTCCGATCGTCCTGATTCGGCGTGGCGTGACAGGACGCACAGCCCGCGGCATCGAACACGGTCTTGCCGTTGGCGAGATTCGCGGGGCGCGATGGCAGCGCGCTCGCGGCAATCGTTGCCGGCGCGGTCAGAAACCACAGCGCGATTCCCGCAACGACCGCAATCGCAATGACAGCCAGGCCCACTCGTCGAATCACGGCCGCTCCTCTTCGCGAAGTTAGAACTCGGCCGCGACGTGGCCACGTCGGAGACTCGTCGAGCAAAGGCGGCCAAGGCGGCGTTCATGGGCGCTACAGAGCGGTGCAAAGCACCGAACCGGCCGTCAGACGGAGACGGCCGGTTCCAGCAATCACGGACGCTCGCAGCGCCGCTCCGCCGACAAAACTAACCGTCCTTCAGACGGAAGGATTCGTGACAGCTTCCGCAGGATTTGCCGATCGCCGGAAACGAGGTCTTCAAGGTCGCGGCATCCTTGACATTGCTCTTCGCGTCGCTCACCGCCTTGGCGAAGCTGGCGATCTCGGCGTCGAACTTGGCGCGCTCCGTCCAGATCTTCGGCGACGAGCTGTACTGACTGTCGAACGCCTTGAGACCCTTCACGCTCTCCGGAAACAGCTTCGGCAGTTCTTTCGCGGTTTCGTCGAACTGATTCAGCGCCGCATTCACCGCGGCCTGGTCGTAGGGCTTGTCACCCTTCACCATCGCGCTGAGCGCCATGATGTTCCGGCCGTTGTCCTTCATCAGCTTCTGCGTTCTGTCGACGAGGTTCTGCTGCGCCACCACCGCATTCGCACTCAGCAACAACGCTCCGGCCACAATCACTGCTCGCAACATCCACCATCTCCCACGGGCTCGGGTCAAAAAGGAAGCCGATCCGGCCGACGACCGGACCCGACTCCAGTAAACACCAGCTTGATAGAATTATTCCATATCAGGAAAGAGATGACAGCAAGTCGGGTGCGGTCTCTCACCGCACCTCGACAAAATCCTGCACGATCGTACCATGCCGCCTTCGCGATCACGCAATCGTCAACAGCCTCAGAGACTGTGCTGCCGATGGTGTTCGCGGATCGCCATCCACACCCGCTCCGGTGTCGCCGGCATGTCGATGTGGTCGATCTTGTACTCGCGCCACAGAGCATCGATGATCGCATTGACCACGGCCGGGCACGAGCCGATCGCGCCCGCCTCGCCCGCGCCCTTCACGCCCATCGGATTCGTCGTGCACGGCACGTTGTGGGTCTCGAAGACGATCGGCGCGGCATCTTCGGCGCGCGGCATCGCGTAGTCCATGAAGGTGCCGGTGACGAGTTGACCGTCGTCTGGATCGTACACCGCCCGCTCCATCAATGCCTGGCCGATGCCCTGCACGGTGCCGCCATGGACCTGGCCGGCCAGCAGCAGCGGGTTCAGCGTGACGCCGAAATCGTCGACAATGACGTAGTTGACGATATGAATCCTGCCGGTTGCGGGGTCGAGTTCGATTTCGACCAGATGCGTGCCGTTCGGGAACGTGCCGTCGGCGCTGGAGAACGTCGCGCTGGCATTGAGTTTCGAGGCGTCGACGCCGGGGCGCTTGGCGAGATCGGCGAACGAGATCGAGCGGTCGGTGCCGGCGATCCGCACCAAGCCGTCACTGATCTCGAGGTCCGTGGCGCTGGTTTCCAGCGCGTCCGCAGCCAGTTCTCGGAGTTGCTCGCCGAGCTGATGCGTCGCCCGCTGCACACTGACGCCGCCGGAGGGGATCGACGCCGAGCCGCCGGTGCCGAGCCCGGTGGCGATCTTGTCGGTGTCGCCCTGAACGACGCGGACCCGCTCCTGCGGCACGCCGAACTGTTCGGCGACAATCTGCGCATAGGCGGTCTGATGGCCCTGCCCGCTCGACTGGGTGCCGATCAGCACCGTGATGTCGCCATCGGGATCGAGCACGACCTTGGCGGTCTCCTCGCCCATCGTGCCGCAGACTTCGACATAGGACGCGAGCCCGATGCCGCGCACCAGGCCGAGCTTCTTCGCCGCCCTGGCCCGCTTCGGAAACTCCTTCCAGTCGCCGATCTCCATCGCGCGTTTCAGATGCGCGGTGAAATCGCCGGAGTCGTAGACCTTGCCGGTCGCGGTCTTGTAGGGCATCGCGCGCGGCGGGATGAAGTTCTTGCGCCGGATCGCATCGGGCGACATCCCGAGTTTTCGCGCGCAGGCATCGACCAGGCGCTCGATCACATAGGCCGCTTCGGGCCGTCCGGCGCCGCGATAGGCATCGACCGGAACGGTGTGGGTGAACACCGTGCGGATGCGGCAGTGAAATGCCTGGATGTCGTAGAGGCCCGGCAGCATGCCCGCGCCGCCATAGGGGATATACGGGCCGAACGTCGACAGATAGGCGCCGAGGTCGCCGATCAGATCGACGTCCATGCCGAGAAACTTGCCGTCCTCAGCCAGCGCCATCCGTGCGGTGGTGGTGTTGTCGCGGCCCTGCGAGTCGCCGACGAAATGATCGGAGCGGTCGGCGGTCCATCGGATGGTCTTGCCGAGCTTCTTCGCCGCGACCGCCAGCAGCGCGTATTCGCGATACGGAAACAGCTTGGTGCCGAAACCTCCACCGACATCGGGGCAGATCACCCGCATGTTCTCGACCGGAATCTTGAGCACGTTCTGGCACAGGATATCACGCAGCCGGTGGCTGCCCTGGCTGCCGATCGTCAGCGTGAAATGATCGCGCCTGGCGTCGTATTCGCAGACCGCCGCGCGGGTCTCCATGTAGTTGGTGACGATCCGCGGATTGACGATATTGATCTCGGCGATGGCGTGGGCCTTGGCGAACGCGGCCTCTGTTGCGGCCTTGTCGCCGATCGCGGCGTCGAACAGCAGATTGCCGGAATGATCCGGCCAGACCTGCGGCGCGCCGGGCTTGATCGCATTGGCGGCGCCGATCGCCGCCGGCAGCGGCGTCCACTCCACCGTGATCGCTTCCAGCGCGTCGCGCGCATTCGCCACCGTATCCGCCACCACGAACGCCACCGCGTCGCCGACATGACGAACCTCGCCGCTGGCGAGGATTGCGTAGTCCGGTCCCTTGAATGGATTGTCGGGCAGGTTGAACAGGCACGGCAGCCCGCCGAGATCGCCGACGTCGTCAGCCGTGAGGATCGCGAGCACGCCGCGCAGGCTGCGCGCTGCCGTGGCGTCGAGCGTGAACTTCGCATGGGCGTGCGGCGAGCGCAGCACCAGCGCATGCGCGGAGGAGAGCGGCGCGTAGTCGTCGGTGTAGCGGCCCTTGCCGCGGATCAGGGGATCGTCTTCCTTGCGCAGGACGCTCTGGCCGACGCCGAATTTGGTGGGAGCCATCGATCACCCTCCTTCTATGCGGTTGAGCATCTTGCAGCGGATTGTCGATCGGTGCAAACGCATCGTCCGACGGCCGCACCAAACATCCGGAAAGCGCATTTCGCCTACGCAGGCAGTGGGAGGTAGCAAGATCAGCTCTGTGCAAGAGCCCCGACCGACAGCAGCGCAAAGAAAGGGGTGCACCGGCTTCCCGATGCACCCTCGTCTTCTGTTCAATTCCGAATCGCTAGTAGCAGACCACCCGGCCGAAGACCGGATTGAACACGCAACCGCGGCCATAGTAGCCGCGTCCACGGCCCCGATAGAAGCCGCGCCCGCGACCACGGCCACGAGCGAAGCCGCCACGGCCACGACCGCGAGCACCGCCACGCCCCCGCCCGCGTTGCGCGTCAGCCTTTGTGGTACTGGCAGTGAGGAACACCGCCGAGGTACCAACCAGACTGAAGCAATAGATTCCGGTCAGCGCCACTGCCGCGATCACTCGCGCCAGCATGCCTGTTCGGGCTTTCGGAACATTTTGAGCCATCTACGTTTTTCTCCCGGTCGTTTGAGCATTTTGAACCCGACTTCACCCGCTTTTGTGCGTGGCTCCAGCGTACGGGTTCAAATGCGCTCGGATAAACCGATCTTGGCGGCCTCAGGAATGCAAGCTTAGGAGCAAGCGACGGTTTGGGTCAAGCCGCGTGCGGGAATTCGGCTCCAACGACAAGGGCCCGACCACGCATGCGAAACAGTTTCAAGCGCAACAAGTTCATTGATGCACTGCGGCAATTCGATGTCCGGGCTTGGGCGCCGATATGCTCGTCAAGCACACCGCCAAAGACGTGTTCAAGGACCAGCCGGATACTATATTAACGACACTCGAACGCAGACCCTGAACCGCAAGCCTTTGCGGATCGACTTCCACACAAGACGCACGTCGCGATGTCCGCGCCGGGCCCGGCCTCCAGAAAAACGGTCAATGGCAAATCAGCACACCTACATCCTCGGCCTCAACACCTACGATCACGATGTCAGCGCCGTGCTGCTGCGCGATGGCGAGATCGCCTTCGGAATCCTGAAAGAGCGCATCACCCGGGAGAAGCACGCCAGCGGCTTCTACAAGGAGGTGATCGACTATGTTCTGACGGCCGAAGGCATCACCATGGCCGACGTCGATCTGGTGGTCCGCAACTGCTACATTCTCCCGGTCCAGGAAATGGAAGACCGGCTGATGTATCAGGACATGCCGGCGTTCCTGCCGGAATACGAGCGCGGCGACGCCGGCCAGCATGCGCTGTTCCGCAGCAATTCGAACAAGGTGATGACGATCTCGCATCATCTCGCGCACGCCTACAGCGCGTTCGCGGTGTGCCCGTTCGAAGAGGGCGTGGTCATGATCGTGGACGGCGTCGGCAGCTATCGCTCCGACGTCGACGAGGAATTTCCCGGCGACAGCGCCTCGCCGCTCGCCCGCGAATCCGAGAGCTACTACAAGTTCAGCGGCAGCAAGCTGGAGTGCCTGAAGAAGGTCTGGATGGAGCCCGAGCGCGGCTTCCTCAGCGACGAATTCTACAACATGCCCGGCCTCGGCGCATATTACAGCCGCGCTTCGACCTACGTGTTCGGCGACTGGAACAAATGCGGCGAGTTGATGGGGTTGGCGCCCTACGGCCGGCCCGCCGCAATTCCGCCGATGCTGCAGATCGAGAACAACAAGCTGACGGTGCCGCATTGGACGCCTGAGCTGAACCAGCCCTTCATCATGGACTCCCCCGGCAAATGGGAGAGCCACCCGTCGATGAAGCATTGGGAAGACCTCGCCTGGCGGGTGCAGGACGACACCGAGCGCGTGCTGCTGGAGCGGGCGCGCTGGCTGCGCGAGACCACCGGCGCAAAGAACCTCTGCATCGCCGGCGGCGTGGCGCTGAACTGCGTCGCCAACGGCCGGATCGCGCGCGAGGCCGGCTTCGAAAACGTCTGGATCCAGCCCGCCGCCGGCGACGACGGCATCGCGATCGGCTGTGCCTATTACGGTCACCTCGCGGTCCAGCAGAAGCCGCGCGCCTTCGAGATGAAGCACGCTTTCATCGGCCGCACCTACAGCGACGGCGAAATCGAGGAAGCGACCAAGCGATTCTTCGTCAAACCGCAGATCAACGTCCTGCGCAGCAACCAGGTCTACAAGGAGACCGCAAAACTGCTCGCCGATCAGAAGGTGATCGGTTGGTTTCAGGGCTCCTCCGAATTCGGCCCGCGCGCGCTCGGCCATCGCAGCCTGCTCGCCGACCCGCGCAGGGCCGAGATGAAGGACATCCTCAACAGCCGCGTGAAGCATCGCCAGCCGTTCCGCCCCTTCGCGCCGATCGTGCTGAAGGAACGCGCCGACGAAATCTTCGAGGGCACGGGCGACTCGCCGTTCATGCTGATGGCGAAGCCGGTGGCCGCAGCATGGCGCGACAAGATTCCCGCCGTCGTCCATGTCGACGGCAGCGCGCGGGTGCAGACGGTGGACGAAGAGACCGCCCCGGACCTCTATTACATCCTGAAGGAGTTCGAGGCGCTCACCGGCGTGCCGGTCCTGGTCAACACCTCGTTCAACATCAAGGGCGAACCGATCGTCGAGACGCCGCGCGACGCGATGGCCTGCTTCCTCACCACCGGAATCGACCATCTGGTGATGCACGACACCATCGTCTCGAAGAACAAGGCGCACAGGTTCATCAACCCGGTGCTGGAAGTGTATTCCGACGTCAGCAGTCTGGTCCGCTCCACGACCCGCGTGGGCTGAGAGCTCAGCCCCGCAGCAACGTCTTGATCCAGCGCGGCCCGAACAGCGCCAGGATCAAGGCGCCGTAGCCCACGGCACCGACTCCGATCAGCAGCAGCAATGCTGCCTCGTCGCGCAGCGACGGCAATTGTGCGAGATACGGCGCGGCGTACCATGCGGTCGCCCACAACGCCGCGCCGAGCAGCACGCCGGTCGCCAGGAACTTGACGATCGCCGTCGTGAGCGCGCGATCAAATTCGAGATAGCCGGCGCGCACCGAAAAGAAGATCACCAGCAGCAGGTTGATCCAGGCGCCGGCGGCGGTGGCGAGCGCGAGCCCGACCTGCGCCAGCGGCCCCATCAGCAGGACTTTCAGCACCACATTGGCGGCGACGCCGGTGAGCGCCGCCTTGACCGGGGTCGCGGTGTCTTTGCGGGCGTAGAATGGCGCCACCGCGCTGCGGATCAGCACGAAGGGAATCAGCGCGATCGCATAGGCCGCCAGCGTCGCCCCGGCCGCGATCGCGTCGGCCCGGGTGAAGGCGCCGCGCGCGAACATCGCCCGCATGATGGCGTCCGGCACCGTGAGAAACGCCGCGACGAAGGGCACCGAGAACAGCAGCGTGAATTCGAAGGCGCGGCGCTGCGAGGCCTTGGCGCCGGCATCATCGCCGGCGGTGAGCTGCCGCGACATCTCGGGCAGCAGCACCGTGCCGATCGCGATGCCGATCACGCCGATCGGCAATTGGTTGAGACGGTCGGCGTAGTACAGCGCCGACAGCGCGCCGACCGGCAGGAAGGTGGCGATGATGGTGTCGGCGAACAGCGCGAGCTGCGTGCCCATCGAGCCCACCGTCGCCGGTCCAAGCGCGCGGAAGAAGGCGCGTACATCGACGTCCAGCTTCGGTTTGGCGAACCGCGGCAGTCCGCCATGCAGCGACAGGTCGCCGGCAAGCAGGAAGTACTGCAGGAAGCCGGAGATCAGCACGCCCCAGGCTGCGGCGTGGCCGGCGGTGGGGAAGAACGCCGCCAGCGCCAGCGTCGCCATCATCGAGATGTTGAGGAAGATCGACGCCGCGGCGGCGCTTGCAAAGCGCTGCATCACATTGAGGATGCCGCCATACAGCGTCACCAGCGTGATCAGCAACAGATAGGGAAAGGTGATCCGCGTCAGCTCGATCGCCAGCGACCGCTGCGCCGGATCGTCGGTGAAGCCCGGCGCCAGGATGCTCATCATCTGAGGCATGAAGGCGAGCGCTACCGCCAGCAGCAAGAGCTGCGAGGCGAACAGCAGCGTGAAGATGCGGTCGGCGAACAGCTTCGCCGACGCTTCGCCCTTCTCGCCGTGGACATGCGCATAGGCCGGCACGAAGGCGGCGTTGAACGCACCCTCGGCAAAGATCGCCCGGAAATGATTGGGCAGCCGCAGCGCCACGAAGAACGCGTCGGCGATCGGCCCCGCGCCCAGGATCGCCGCGAGCAGGATGTCGCGGGCGAAGCCGGTCACGCGCGACAGGAGGGTGAAGCCGCCGACGGTGAAAATTCGCCTGAGCATGGCCTCGCTTCTACAGGAAGTGGCGGGACCGCAAAACCGGGAATGAGCGCCGAGAGCCCAGCTTCCCCGCAGTCATTCCGGCGCGCGCCGAAGGCGAGAACCCGGAATCCCGCGGTTGTGCAGGTTTCAGATTCCGGGTTCGCTCGCTTTCGCGAGCGCCCCGGAATGACTGTGCTTTAGCGTCCCACCGCGCCGCGCACCGCCTCGATGACGCGATCCTGGGTAGCCTCGTCCAGATAGGCGTGAACCGGCAGGCTGATGACCTCGGCGGACAGCGCCTCGCACACCGGCAGACCACCCTCGGCCACCGGGAACATGCCGTAAGCGGACTGCATGTGCACCGATTTGCCGTAGTAGACCGCGGTCGGCACGCCTTGCGCCTTCAGCGATGCCGCGAAGGCGTCACGATCCGTGCCCTTGGGCAGGCGGATGGTGTAGCAGGCCCAGATCGACGTATTGCCCTCGGCGACGCGCGGCACGGTGACGATGTTGCCGAGGCTTTGCGCATAGCGCTGCGCCACCTTGTTGCGGGCGACGATCTCGTCGTCGAAGATCTTCAGCTTCTCGAGCAGCACCGCGGCCTGGATGGTATCGAGCCGGCCGGTCAGGCCGAGGCGGATATTGTCGTATTTATCGGTGCCTTGGCCGTGGACGCGGATGCTGCGCAGAGCGGCGGCGAGTTGGTCGTCGTCCGTGAAGATCGCGCCGCCATCGCCATAGCAACCGAGCGGCTTTGCGGGAAAGAAGCTGGTCGTCGTCGCGGCGCCGAAGGTGCCGAGGCGCTTGCCTTTGTACGTGGCGCCCAGGCTCTGCGCCGCGTCGTCGAGCACGAACATGCCCTCGGCCTCGGCGATGGCGGCGACCCCGTCGTGGTCGGCGGGCTGACCGAACAGGTCGACGGGGATGATCGCCTTCGGCTTGAGGCCGAGCTTTTTCGCAGTGGCGACGGCACGCTTCAACGAGGCGACGTCGATGGTGAAGGTGGCTTCATCGACATCGACCAGGATCGGCGTCGCGCCGGTCCGCGCCGCCGGCGAGACCGTCGCGCAGAAGGTGAAGGACGGGCAGAACACCGCGTCGCCGGGGCCGACGCCCTTGGCCATCAGCACCATCAGCAGCGCATCGGTGCCGTTGGCGCAGCCGATGACGTGCTTGGCGCCGGTATAGGCCGCGAGCTTGGCCTCGAATTCTGCGACTTCCGGGCCGCCGATGAACTGGCAGTGCGTCAGCACGCGACCGACGGCATCGTCGATGGATTGGCCGATCCGGCGGCGCTGGGCGCCGATGTCGACGAAGGGCACGGGGTCGGTTCGGAGGTGTTGATTCATGGCGCCTTGATGAGGTCGGTGAGCATCGTAGTGAAGTGATCGCGCAGGGAGCCCGAAGGTCGACCGGTCGCTAACCGGCGGCGCGGAGCGGCGCCTTGCGACCGCCGGCGGCGGCCTTCGGCGGCTGTTCCAGGCACTGGATGGCGATCTCGAGGCTGGCGACGCCCTCCTCGCCGGTCACGGCCGGCACGCCGTTGGTGCGGACGGCGTTCAGGAAGGCGATCAGTTCGGCGCGCAGCGGCTCGTCGTGGCCGACCGGCAGATGCCGCATCGAATAGCTGCCGTCGGCCTTGAAGCCGAAGCATTCAGTGACCTGGCGGGTCAGCAGATCGCCCATCACGTATTTGCCGCGGGTCGCGACGGTGACGGTACGCGCCTTGAACGGCGTCAGCCAATTGGTGTTGATGTGCGCGAGCACGCCCGAGGCGGTCCGAAATTGCAGCAGCGCGATGTCTTCGCGCTCGGCGATCGCACTGGAGAGCTGCGGCTGGACCTCGGTGATCTCGGAATCGGTGAACCAGCGGATCAGGTCGATGTCGTGCACCGCGAGGTCGATCACCACCCCCACATTGGACATCCGCGGCGGGAACGGCCCGACCCGGGTGATGCCGATCGACAGGATGTCCTCGTTGCGAATCGCCTGCTTGATGGCGGCGACCGCCGGATTGAAGCGCTCGACATGGCCGACCATCAGCGTCACGCCGGCCTTGCGGGCGGCTGCGACGATCTCGCGCCCCTCCTCGACGGTCGAGGCGATCGGTTTCTCCACCAGCGAATGAATGCCGCGGCCGAGACAGGTCAGGGCGATCTCGTGATGCAGATGCGTCGGCGCCGCGATCGTCACCGCGTCGACGCCTGCCAGCAGCAGTTCGTCCACTGTCGAGAAGGTGCGGCAGCCGATCAACTCGACCGCCCGGTTGCGATGCTCCTCCAGCGGATCGACGATCCCGACCAAGGTCACCCCCGGCAGCCCGGCCAGCACCCGCCCATGATTGGTTCCCATGACGCCGGCGCCGATGACGCCGACCCGGAGCGGGGATTTCGTAGCCGAATCAGAGGGGGACGTCATGACGTGGATGCCTCGGAAGTGAACGATGCGGCTTCCTAGCATGCCGTCACAGATGTGGCGATGAGCCCCGGAAATTGCCCAAACACGTTTTGATTCAGAGAATTACAACAGTCCCGTGAGGCTCGCGGGACACATTAGACATTGTAGTGGGCCCGGTACCAGGCCACGAAGGCCCTGATCCCGTCCTCGATCGCGGTTTCCGGCTTGAAACCGACGTCGCGCATCAAATCGTCGACGTCGGCGAAGGTCGCCGGCACGTCGCCCGGCTGCATCGGGAGCATCTCCTTCAGCGCGATGCGGCCGAGTTCCTGCTCCAGAAGGCCCACGACATGCATCAGTTCCTCCGGGCGGTGGTTGCCGACATTGTAGATTCGTGCCGGCGCGCCGGCGGACCGATCCTCCACGCCGACCGGAACCAGATCGATCAACCGCAGCACCACACGCGTGACGTCGGCCACATAGGTGAAGTCGCGGCGCATCCGGCCGTGATTGAACAGCTTGATCGGCCGGCCCTCGGTGATCGCTTTGGCGAACAGGAACAGCGCCATGTCCGGCCGATACCAGGGGCCGTAGATGGTGAAGAACCGCAGCCCCGTGGTCGGCAACCGATAGAGATGGCTATAGCAATGCGCCATCAGTTCGTTGGCCTTCTTCGACGCGGCGTACAGGCTGATCGGATGGTCGGTGCGGTCGTCGACAGAGAACGGCAGCTTGGTGTTGGCGCCGTAGACCGAAGATGACGACGCGAAGATCAGGTGCCGGCAGCCGTTGTGGCGGCAGCCTTCGAGCACATTGAGAAAACCTTCGAGATTGGAATCGGCGTAATCGTGCGGGTGGCTCAGCGAATGCCGGACACCGGCCTGCGCCGCCAGGTGGATGACCACCGGAAACCGCCGTTCGGCGAACAAGGACGCCGTCGCCGATCGATCGGCGAGGTCGCCCCGGATGAAGGTGAAGCGCGGGTGTTCGCGCAACAGGTCGAGCCGCGCCTGTTTCAGCGCGGGATCGTAATAGGCGTTGAGGTTGTCGAGGCCGACGACTTCGCGTCCCGCATCCAGCAATTCACGCGCGACATGATAGCCGATGAAGCCCGCCGCTCCGGTGACCAGGATGGTTGTTTCCGACATCACGCCCTCGAACCCGGACCGCGACCCACGAGCGCGCCCAAAGCGCGCCTGTTTAGCCACCGCTGTGCCGGGGCGGCAAGCGCCGCGTGCGCTGCACTTGCAAGATCAGCCCCAAAACCATACCAAGGCGGCGACTTTCGCGGCGCTGCGGGCGTATTCGCCGTGCTGCGGGCCTTCTGCAACCCTCGACCCCCGCGAGCCCCATGCGTCGGTTTCTGCTTTCTGCGGCCAAGATCCTGGTTTCGGCGGCGCTGTTGTACTTCGCGCTGCGCGAGACCAATTTCACCGACCTCACCGCGCGGCTCGATCTCGAAAGCGCCGGCTGGCTCGCACTCGCGCTGGCGATCGCCGTGCTGCAGATTTTCGTCGGGGCGCTGCGCTGGCGCGCAGTCGGCGCCGATTGCGGCGCGCCGCTGAGCACGACGCGGGCGATGCGCTTCAACATGATCGGGTCGTTCTTCAACCAGACCCTGCCCTCGGCCATCGGCGGCGACGCGATGCGGCTGTGGCTGGTGGCCCGGGCCGGCGCCGGCTGGCGCGCCGCGACCTATTCGGTGTTCGTCGACCGCGCCATCGGCCTGATCGCGCTGGCGATGCTGATCCTGTTCACCCTGCCGTGGTCGCTGAACCTGATCGCCAATCCCGAAGGCCGGCTCGGACTGGTGCTGCTCGATGTTGCCGCGCTTGGAGCGGGACTGGTGTTCCTGCTGCTGCACCTGCTGCCGTTCGAACTGCTGACCCGGATCTGGGCCACACGGCATTTCTACACCTGCTCGCAGATCGCGAGCCGCATCCTGTTCCGCCGCGGCAATGGGCCGATGATCGCCGCGATCTCGCTGCTGATCCACGTGCTCGCCGTGGTGATCGCGTGGTGCGTCGCGCGCGCGATCGCGGCGCCCGCGGATTTCGGCCAGTTGCTGCAATTGATCCCGCCGGTGATGCTGATCACCATGATCCCGATCTCGATCGCCGGCTGGGGATTACGCGAGGCCAGCATGGGCCTCGCATTCTCCTATGCGGGGCTCGGGTCCAGCGAGGGCGTCAACGTATCGCTGCTGTTCGGGGCGGTGTATTTCGTCGTCGGCGCGGTCGGCGGATTGATCTGGGTGGTCAGCGCGGAGAAGGCCGCCAAAGGCGATGCTCCGATCGACGTTCCGGAGTAAAGCGATGAGCGCGGGCGCAAGGCGGCCATCGCACGGGCGCGCGGCAGGCGCCGGCGCATGATTGTTTCCCTCCCATTCGTCTCACTGGCCGCGATCGCGCTGGCCGCGATCGGCTGCGCGGCTTCGACCTTCGTGATCATGCCGCTGCTCGCCCGCTACGCGATGGCGCGTCCGAATGCACGTTCGTCGCATCGCGTGCCGACGCCGCAGGGCGCCGGGATCGCCGTCATCGCCGCCACGCTCGCCATCGCCGGTTGCGCCATCGCGATCGTCTCGCCGGCCGCTTCGATGCCGTCGTTGCTGTTCGGCGCGACGATCCTGATTGCGGCCGTCGGCGCGGTCGACGACATCCGCCCGATTCCGGTGCTGCCGCGGCTGGCGCTGCAGGCACTGGCGGTCGGCGCGGTGATCTTCACCCTGCCCGCGGATCTTCAAATCCTTCCGCAGGTCCCTGTGGGGATCGAGCGCGCTGCGTTGCTGATCGCCGGGCTGTGGTTCGTGAACCTCGTCAACTTCATGGACGGGCTCGACTGGATGACGGTCGTCGAGGCCGTTCCGATCACATTGGCGCTGGTGATGTTCGGCCTGCTGTTCGGCGCTCTTCCCGTCACGCCGACGCTGATCG
Source organism: Rhodopseudomonas palustris (assembly GCF_034479375.1). Lineage (NCBI taxonomy): Bacteria > Pseudomonadati > Pseudomonadota > Alphaproteobacteria > Hyphomicrobiales > Nitrobacteraceae > Rhodopseudomonas > Rhodopseudomonas palustris. The sequence goes on from NZ_CP140155.1 coordinate 2,624,982, forward strand.
CCGCCGCGCTCAGCGGCGCGATGCTCGGCTTCGCGCCGTTCAACCGGCCGCCGGCGCGGGTCTTCCTCGGCGATGTCGGCAGCCTTCCGATCGGGCTGCTGATCGGCTGGTGCCTGCTGCAACTGGCTTTGCAGGGACACGTCGCGGCCGCCCTGCTGCTGCCGCTGTACTACCTCGCCGACAGCACGCTGACGCTGCTGCGACGGATGTCGAAGCGCGAGCCGTTCTGGCTCGCCCATCGCAGCCATTTCTATCAGCGCGCCACGGACAACGGCTTCGCCGTGATCGAAGTGGTCGGCCGTGTCTTCGCACTCAACCTGTTGCTCGCGGTTCTGGCCGTGATGTCGGTGATGCTGGATTCGATCGTCGCGGACGCCGTCGCGCTGGTCTGCGGCGCGGCGGCCATCGCCGTTCTGCTCGCGCACTTCGCGCGGCGACGCTCGGGTGCACGATAACTACTTCTGCGATTCGATTTTGGCCGCCGCCACGCTGTCGCCGGCGTGATATTCCGGAACGGCATCCTTGAGGATCGCCACCACTTCGGCGTGCCGTTGGCCGGCGATCGCCGCCTGAAGCCCGGTCAGCCACGTCCGCAGCGTCTCGAGCGGCAGTTCGTTGGGCCGCGCCGCGACGATGCCGGGGATGCCGATTTCGGTGAACGGCTCCTCTTTGGCGAACAGAATCTCGTTGAGCCGCTCCCCCGGCCGAATTCCGGTGAACACGATGTCGATGTCGTAGCCCGGTTGCAGGCCGGACAGTCGGATCATGCGCTCGGCGAGATCGACGATCTTGACCGGCTGCCCCATGCTCAGCACGAACACCGACGCATCCGAATGCTGCGCATTCAGCGCGTGCGTCGCGGCGGTGATGACGAGATCGCAGGCTTCGCGGATCGTCATGAAGTAGCGCACCATGTCCGGGTGCGTCACCGTCACCGGGCCGCCGGCCTCGATCTGCGCCTTGAACTTCGGCACCACCGAACCGTTCGACGCCAGCACGTTTCCGAAGCGCACCGAAATCAGCCGCATCGGCGGCTTGTCGCCGACGCGGTCTGCGAGTTCGCGGTCCATAGCCTGGCAATAGATCTCAGCAAATCGCTTGGTGAGGCCGAGCATCGACACTGGCCCGATCGCCTTGTCGGTCGAGATCATCACCATTGCTTCGGCGCCGGCGGCGCGTGCGGCGTCGGCGACATTGACCGAGCCGAAGATGTTGGTCTTGACGCCCTCGCCCCAGTCGCGCTCGAGGATCGGCACGTGTTTCAAGGCGGCGGCGTGGAACACCAGGTTGGGCTTGAAGTCGGTGACGAGTTGAAAGATCCGCTCGCGATCGCGAATATCGGCGATCCGACCCTCGACCACGGTCTGGGTCACTTTGGCGGAGAGCGTTTCGATCGCGGCGTGCAGTGCCGGCTCGGAATTCTCGATCACCAGCAATCGGGCGGCGCCGAACGTGGTGACGCGATCGCACATTTCCAGACCAATCGAGCCGCCGCCGCCGGTGACGACAATAGACTTGCCCTTGAGCAATTCCTCGAGGCGACGATAGTCGATTTTGACGCTCGGCCGCAGCAGTAGATCCTCGACGGCGACCGGCGCGAGCCTCGGCGTATCGCGGCTCTCTTCCAGCGAGGGCAATCGGCTGACCGCGAGCCCGAGCTTGCGCGCCCGCATCAGCACCGCCTCGGGCTGGGCGTCGGCTTCGAACGCGGACGGCGTCATCACCACGCGTTCGATCGGCCTCGTGCGATTGGCGAAGTCGCCCACCACGTTCGCGAGATCGTCGATCCCGCCGAGCACCGGAATGCCGCGGATCGTCTGTCCCCGATCCGACATCGCCGGCGACAGAATTCCGACCGGCCAAAGCCGCTTCACCGCCCCACTCTCGATCCCGCGCAGGAACACTTCCGCATCGGCCGCGCGGCCGATCAGCAGCGTCGGCGCAGCGTCCATGGTCAACGCCTTGTTGCGGGTCCGCGTGTAACGGAAATAGCGATAGGCGAGCCGAGAGCCGGAAAGGAAGGAGACCTCGAGGAACCAGTAGATGACGATGGTGGTCTTGCCGAGGAAGAAGGTGCCGTAGACGTTCGGCGCAAGAAAGATGTAGTCGAGCAGCAGCAGCGCGACCGTCAGAACGCTGGCGGCGCGCAGGATGTTCAGCAGATCCGGGATCGAAACGAACCGCCACTTGGTGGTGGTGAGCTGGAACGCGTAGCAGACGAAGAAGCTGAAAACGACGAAGTAAGGCAAGATCTGCAGAAGCAGCGGCAGCCGGTCCAGCAGATTTTCGCCGTCGAACCGCAGAAAGAAGCTGAGGACCACGGCGATCGCGGTCACGCCGGCGTCGTGGATGGCGATCAGCCAATTGCGGTAGGTGAACGACGAGATCTTGGTCAGCATGCCTCGTCTCGCTTCCACGATGCGCGCCGCCTCATGCCGTTCCCTCGCGCGCTTTCTCGACCAGCGAAGTCGTGCTGAACCCCGGCAGCACGTCGACCAGCAGCACCTCCCCGCCTCTGGCCGCGACGATCTCGTGGCCGACCACCTGCTCGCGGGTGTAGTCGCCGCCTTTGACCAGCACGCTCGGCTCGATCCGCGTGATCAACCTCAGCGGCGTGTCCTCCCCGAAGATCGCCACCAGATCGACCGCCTCGAGCGCAGCAAGCACTTCGGCGCGGGCGCGCTCGTTCTGCACCGGACGGCTCTCGCCTTTCAGCCGGCGCACCGAGGCGTCGCTGTTGAGACCGACGATCAGCCGGTCGCAGGCGCCGCGCGCCGCCGTCAGCACCTTGACGTGGCCGGGATGCAGGATGTCGAAGCAGCCGTTGGTGAACCCGACCCGCAGCCCTTCGCGCCGCCACTCGGCGAGGCGAAGATCGAGATCGGCGTCACTGCCGATGATCTTGTCTTCCGCCGCGAGCGAGGCGTGCGGCAGGATCTTGCGCCGCAGCTCCGCCGGCGTCACCACCGCGGTGCCGTTCTTGCCGACGGCGACGGCAGCCGCAGCACTCGCCGCGCGCATCGCGGTCGCCCAATCCGCACCGGCCGCGAGAACCACCGCCAGCACCGCGGCGACCGTGTCACCGGCGCCGGAAACGTCGCGCACTTTCACCGGCAACGCCGGCACGTGAATAGGTTCGCCGCCGCGCGGTACCAGCGTCATGCCGTGCTCGCTCTGGGTCACCAGCATCGCCTCGCAATCGGCGGTCGCGATCGCATCCTGCGCCGCCGCCGCGATGTCGTCGACCGTGTCGGCCGCGCTCCGAGTCGCGGCGACGAATTCCTTGCGGTTGGGCGTCAGCAGCGTCGCGCCGCGATAGATCGCGAAATTGGCGCTCTTCGGATCGACGATCACCCGCTTGCCGAGTTTTCGCGCGGCCTCGATCACCGTCGCGATCACCCGCGCCGTCAGCACGCCCTTGGCGTAATCGGACAACAGAACGATGTCGGCGCGTTCGAGCTGCGGCAGGATGGCGTCGAGCAGGCGCTGCTCGATCCCGCCAGACGCGGCCGACGCCGTCTCCCAATCGGCGCGCAGCATATGTGTGGAGAAATGCTCGGAGACGAACCGCACCTTGCGGGTGGTCGGGCGAGCCGCATCACACACCAGCAGCGGCTCGATCCGCGATTCCCGCGCGAACGCCGCACTCAGCGTCCGGCCCGCCTCGTCGTCGCCGATCAGGCCGACGAAGATGCAGCGCGCGCCGATCGCGGCGATGTTGCGCGCGACGTTGCCGGCGCCGCCGACATTGATCTCGCTGCGCTGAACCGCAATCACCGGCGCAGGCGCTTCCGGCGAGATTCGAGACACCTCGCCATAGACGAATTCGTCGAGCATCACATCGCCGATGCAAAGCACCGTCGTCCGGGCGATCGATTGCAGCAGGGTGTCGAGATTGAACATCGAATTCCACGCGGTTGAAGCGCGATCAGCGGAAGCGATCGCTGCCGTCGAGGTAGCTCTTGACGTAGGAGGCGACCGCATCTTCGAGCGGCGTGAAGCCGCCATTATAGCCTGCGGCGCGCAACCGGTCGCCCTCGCTCTCGGTGAAATACTGATAGCTGCCGCGAATCTGTTCCGGCATGTCGATGTAGTCGATTTGCGGCGGCGTTCCGAGCGCCGAATAGGCGGCGAGGATCAGATCGCGGAAACTACGGGCATGGCTGGTGCCGACATTGAATAAACCGCTCACCGATGGGGTGGCGAACAGCCACATCATCACCCGCACGACGTCGTCGACATAGATGAAATCGCGGCGCTGGTCGCCGTCGGCGATGCCGTCGCGGTGCGACTTGAAGAGCTGCACCACGCGCCCGGCCTTGATGTCGTCGAAGCGCCGCGCCAGCACGCTCGCCATCGTTCCCTTGTGGTATTCGTTGGGGCCGAAAACGTTGAAGAATTTCAGCCCCGCCCACTGCGGGGGCAAACGCTCCCCGCGTCCAGCACGCTCCAGCAACGCCAGATCGAACAGGTGCTTGCTCCAGCCATACAGATTCATTGGGCGCAATTGCTTCAGGGCGGCGAGCGACGGATCATCACTGAAGCCCTGCGCACCATCGCCATAGGTCGCGGCGGAGGACGCGTAGATGAACGGCACCCGGTTCTCGGTGCACCAGTCGAGCAGCCGCATCGACAACCGGAAGTTGGTGTCGATCACCAGATCGCCATCGGTCGCGGTCGTTTCCGAGATCGCGCCCATGTGAAACACCGCATCCAGCCGGCGGCCTTTCAGCCAGTCCGAGAGTTCGGCGGGCGGCACGACGTCGGCGAGCTGGCGCTTGGCGAGGTTCTTCCATTTGCCGTCATGGCCCAAAAAATCGCACACGGCCACATCGCTGCGGCCGGCGTCGTTGAGCGCCGCCACGATGTTCGACCCGATGAAACCGGCGCCTCCGGTGACCAGCAGCATGACTTCCCCGCCTCGATTTGCGCGGCCACCTTTGCCCCACTCCGTCCGGGCAGGCAACTTGAACTCCGAATTTCCACGACCGGAAACCAGGTTGCGGCCGAAATCCCGGCTGGACGCCGGGCGGCGCAAGCGCTAACCGGCATCACCGCGTTCAACTCGGGGGTATCAGCCTCCGCCAGACAGCGTAATGAATTACGATTCACTCAAAACCAGCCTGGCCGCGGCGGACGATCGCGCGGAAACCAGCCCTGTCTTGTTGATCCCCTACATGTGGATCGGCGATTTCGTGCGCTGCCATACCGTGGTGCGGGTCCTGAAGGACCGCTGGCCGGACCGGCCGGTCGACGTCCTGACCACCACGCTGTGCGCGCCTTTGGTGGATTACATGCCCGGCGTGCGTCAGGGCATCGTCTGGGACCTGCCGCGCAAGCGGCTTGCGCTCGGCCAGCAGCGGGCGCTCGCGGCCAAGCTCCGCGAACAGAATTACGGCGCCTCGCTGGTGATGCCGCGGACGTTCAAATCCACGATTGCCCCGTTTCTCGCCGGTATCCCAAACCGCACCGGCTTCATCGGCGAGGTTCGATTCGGCCTGCTCAACGACTGGCGGCGCGGCGAGAAAGCACTGCCGCGGATGATCGACCGCTGTGCCGCGCTGGCGCTGCCGGCCGGCATCGACCTGCCGATGGATTGGCCGGAGCCGCAACTCGTTGTGCCCCCGGCCGAGATCGCCGCCTGGCGGCACCTCAACGGGCTGGAGGGCCGCACCGCCGTGGCGCTGGCGCCGGGCGCGGTCGGCCCGTCGAAGCGCTGGACCTATTATGCCGAGGCGGCAAAGGCGCTGACCGACCGCGGCCTCGACGTCTGGGTCATCGGCGGCCCGGGCGAGAGCGAGAAGGCCGCCGAAATCGTCGCCGCGGCCGGTCCGCGCGCGCGGGACCTCACCGGCACCGACCTGCGTAACGGCATCATGGCGCTGGCGGCAGCCGATCTGGTGATCTCCAACGATTCCGGGCTGCTCCACGTCGCAGCCGCGATCGGCAGCCGCACCATCGGCATTTTCGGCCCGACCAGCGCCTGGCACTATGCGCCGCTCAACCCGATCGAGGCGGTGATCGAGACCAGGACCGAGGTGCCCTGCCGGCCCTGCCACAAGCCGACCTGCCGGATGGTGCACCACAAATGCATGCGCGACATCCCGGTCGAGGACGTGATGACCGCCGCACTGCGGGCGCTCGGCGCCGCCGGCCTCGCCCCGGCGCAATAAGCCGCGACTTGCACCTGCCCCTGCCCTGCGCTTAACCAGTGCCGACCCCTCAGCTTTCAGGTGTGAATTGAGCCAGGACCGGATCGCCGCCCATCTCCACAACTCGCTCGCGGCGATGACCGCTGCCGCGAACGACCAGACGCTGCTGTCGGCGTCGCGCGCCATTGCGGCGGCGTCGATCAAGGCATTGCGCGACGGCCGCAAGATCCTGATCGCCGGCAATGGCGGCAGCGCCGCCGACGCCCAGCACATCGCCGCCGAGATCATCGGCCGCTACAAGCAGGACCGCCCGGCCTGGCCGGCGATCGCGCTGACCACCGACACGTCGGCGCTGACCGCGATCGCCAACGATTACGGCTTCGAGCGCGTGTTTGCCCGACAGGTCGAAGGGCTCGGCCAGCGCGGCGACGTGTTCATCGGCATCACCACCTCGGGCCGCTCGCCGAACATTCTCGCAGCGTTGGAGATCGCCCGCGCGCGCGGCCTCGTCACCATCGGCATGACCGGCCCCGCCGGCGCATCGATGGCTGCGCTGTGCGATCATCTCCTGATAGCGCCGGGCGCAGAGACCGCTTTGGTGCAGCAGATCCATCTGATGGCCGCGCATGCGATCTGCGACGAGATCGAATGCGCGCTGGGCGCGACCAAGGCATGACGACCGGCCCGGCAGCGCTGCGACGGCCGGCTGCATTTCTGGATCGCGACGGCGTCATCAACTACAATGATCACTACATCGGCAGCCGCGAACGGTTTCGCTGGATGCCGGGGATCGCGGCCGCGATCCGCCGGTTGAACGAGGCCGGCTACTACGTCTTCGTCATCACGAACCAGTCCGGCGTGGCTCGCGGCCTATTCAGCGAGGACGACGTGCAGGCGCTGCATCGCTGGATGCTGGACGAACTGCGCAAGCAGGACGCGCGGATCGACGACATCCGCTACTGCCCGCATCATCCGGACGGCATCGTCGAGGCCTATCGCCGGGCGAGCGACGACCGCAAGCCGAGGCCCGGAATGATCATCGATCTCGCGCGCGCCTGGCCGGTGTCGCTGCCGGGCAGTTTCGTGATCGGCGACAGCGACAGCGACGTCGAAGCCGCAACGGCCGCGGGCCTTCCGGGCTTTCTGTACACGGGCGACGATATCGACGCGTTCGTCTCGGACGTTCTCGACAAGATGGCGCGCAGAGGCGAAGCGCGGACCTAATCGAGCAGCTTTTCGGCGGCCTCGATCGCCTGCCGTGCCGACGGCGCGCCGCTCTTGCCGCCCAGCACGCTCATCGGGCCGCTGCCGACCGGACCGGTCAGTCCCGGATCGGTCGAGACGTAGATGCCGACGAGCGGCACACGATAAGCAGCGGCGAGATGCATCAGGCCGGTGTCGACGCCGATCACCAGCGCAGCATTGGCGATCACCTGCGCGGTGAGATCGAGCCGCTGCCGCGGCAGCACGCGGCTGCCGGCGATCGCGGCCGACAGCGTCTCTGCGAGTTGCCGCTCGGCCTCGGTGCCCCATGGCAACACGACCTGCAATCCGCGCCCTTGCAGCCAGCGACCGCTCTCGATCCAGTCATCCGCGCGCCATTCCTTGGACGCGCGCGAGGTGCCGTGCAGCAGCACGGCGTAGGCATTCTCGTCCGCGCGAGGCGGGCGGATCAGGCCGTAGTCGATCTCCGCCGGCGGCTGATAGCCGAGTGCGAGGCCGGTGAGCAGGCGATTGCGCGTGACCGCATGCAGATCGCGGCGCACTGTGTGGTGAACATTGTAGAAACGCGCGGCCAACGGCTCGCGGATGCTGGCGGCGTCGTAGCCGTGGCGCTCCCCATGCGCAAGGCGTGCGATCACAGCCGAGCGGATCAGGCCCTGGGTGTCGATCACCTTGTCGAATTCCGGCTCGCGCAGCCGTGTGCCGAAAGCGCCGATCTCACGCCAGGTTGCACGCGACGCCAGCTTCGATCGCCACCTTCGTGTCGCCACCGCAATCACATCCGCGACTTGCGGGTGCAACCGCGCCAGCGGCGCGAACGCTTCCTCGACCACCCAGGACAGCCGCAAACCGGGAACCGCGCGCGCGGCGTCGGTCATCGCGGGCATCTGATGCACCACGTCGCCCAGCGAGGAAGTCTTAATGATGAGAATGTCCGACATCGCCGCCGATGGCCGCCACAACAACCGGCACTCGTTACAGTTCGGCAACCATATTGTCGATTCCCCCTGTGGAACGCTGGAAAACCGCGTGGTTTAGCTGCTTGGCTATACGGCAAGTCCATCGTTTGACGAAAGACTGAGGCCAACCGCGCGGGCGACGACCCGCAATTCACTCGGAGGAGCCCTCCATGACCGTGCTCGTGACCGGCGGCGCCGGATATATCGGAAGCCACACCGTGCTGGCGCTGGTCGAGGCCGGCGAAAGCGTGGTGGTGATCGACAATCTGAGCACCGGCTTCTCCAGTTTTGTCCCGGAAGGCGTGCCGCTGTTCATCGGCGATGCCGGCGACGAGAATCTGGTCGAGGGGGTGATCCGAAATCACGGCGTCGACGCCATCGTCCATTTCGCCGGCTCGGTGATCGTGTCGGATTCGATGCGCGATCCGCTCGCTTACTATCGCAACAACACCATGACTTCGCGCAATCTGCTGAGCGCGGCAGTGACGTGCGGCGTGAAGAACTTCATCTTCTCGTCGACCGCCGCGGTCTATGGCAATCCCGACCGGACGCCGGTTCCGGAAGAAGCGCCGACGCGGCCGCTGTCGCCCTATGGCTGCTCCAAGCTGATGACCGAGATCATGCTGCACGATGTAGCAGCGGCCAACGGCATGAACTACGTGGCGCTGCGCTACTTCAACGTCGCCGGCGCCGATCCGCAGGCGCGGATCGGCCTCGCCACGATCGGCGCGACGCATCTGTTGAAGATCGCGGTGGAAGCAGCCACTGGCCAGCGTCCTCAAATCGAGGTCTACGGCACCGATTATCCGACGCCCGACGGCAGCTGCATCCGCGATTTCATCCATGTCAGCGACCTCGCGCAGGCGCATGGCGCGGCGCTCGACTATCTGCGCCGGGGCGGCGCGCCGGTGACGCTGAACTGCGGCTACGGCCGCGGCTATTCGGTGCTGGAAACCATCGAGGCGGTGCGTCGCGTCGCGGGGCGCAATTTCGCGGTGTCCACCGCCGCCCGCCGGCCCGGCGACATCGTGGCGATGGTCGCCGACACGCGCCGGATTCGCGCGACGCTGGACTGGACCCCGCGCTACGACGACCTTGAAACCATCGCGGCGCATGCGCTGGCGTGGGAGCGCAAGCTGCTCTCCCAGCGCCAAGACTTTGATCGGCAAGCGATTCCGGCTTAAGTCGGGCCCGGCTCTCCCGCTTTTGGCTTGAAAACCCCGCCCATCGGGGGCAAGGAGGCGTCGATACGCACGCCGATCCAACGCGCGCGACCTGTTCGACGCCGTTGATGGAACGCGGATGACCGATACCCCACGCAAGATAACCGACGATCCCTATGGCGCGGCGCAACTCGTCCGCCGCCTGGTGATGGAACAGGCGTCGGTGTATTGGCGGCGCTATCTGCTGGCCTTCGGCCTGATGGCGATCGCCGCCGCCGCGACCGCGCTGTCGGCCTATCTGCTCGGGCAGGTGATCAACCAGGCCTATGTCGATCGCAACCTTCAGGGCATCATGATCCTGTCGGTCGTGAGCCTCGCGATCTTCACCGTGAAGGGTGTCGCGACCTACGGACAGTCGGTGATCCTGACCCAGATCAAGAACGCGATCCTCGCCAATAATCAGCGCCGGCTGTTCGGCAAGCTGATGCACGAGAACCTCGCCTTCTACTCGCAGCGACACTCCTCGGAATTCCTCGCGCGCCTCACCTCGGGCGCGAATTCGGTCACCGAAGTGCTCAACCTGCTGATCAACGCCGTCGGCCGCGATCTGTTGTCGCTGATCGCGCTGGTGATCGTGATGGTGTCGCAGGACCCGTTCATGGCGCTGTTCGGCCTGTTGATCGCGCCGCCGGCGGTGTTCGTGCTGCGCAAGCTGGTGCGCCGGGTGAAGGGGCTCGCTTACACGCAGTTCACCGGCAATGCCGAGATCCTCGAGACGATGCAGGAATCGCTGCAGGGCATCCGCACCGTGAAGGCGTTCTCGCTCGAACAGACGATGCGCGACCGGATCGACGCCAGCATCGAGGCCGTCCGCAAGAATGCCGACAAGATGGCCCGCGTCTCCAACCGCTCGAGCCCGCTGATGGAAACCCTCGGCGGCTTCGCGGTCGCCGCCTCGCTGATGTATGGCGGCTACCGCGTGGTCGCGACCGGGGCGACGCCGGGGCAGTTCTTCTCCTTCCTCACCGCCTTCCTGCTCGCCTACGAGCCGGCGAAGCGGCTGGCGCGGCTCAACATCGAGCTCAACAGCGGCCTGGTCGGCGCACGGATGCTGCTGGAGATCGTCGACAGCCCGCAGAGCGAGCCCGACGACGGCGACAAGCCGCCGCTGGTGCTGACCGAAGCGCGCGTCGAATTCGACAATGTCGGCTTCGCCTATCGGCCCGACGAGCCGGTGCTCAACGCCATGAGCTTCACGGCCGAGCCCGGCAAGATGACGGCACTGGTCGGCCCCTCCGGCGGCGGCAAGTCGACCGTGCTGGCGATGCTGTTGCGGCTGTACGAACCCGGCTCCGGCGAGGTCCGGATCGACGGCCAGTCGATCGCGGGCGTCTCGCGGCGTTCGCTGCGACAGCAGACCGCCTATGTCGGGCAGGACGTCTATCTGTTCCGCGACACCGTCCGCGCCAACATCGCCTTCGGCAAGATTGGCGCCAGCGAGGACGAGATCGTCGCCGCCGCCAAGGCCGCGCATGCGCACGACTTCATCATGGGCTTTCCGCTCGGCTACGACACCCCGGTCGGCGAACACGGCGCGCAGCTCTCCGGCGGCCAGCGCCAGCGCATCGCGGTGGCGCGCGCGCTGCTGCGCGACGCGCCGATCGTGTTGCTGGACGAGGCGACCGCGGCGCTCGACTCCGAATCCGAGAAGCTGGTGCAGGAAGCGATCGAGCGGCTGTGCCTGAACCGCACCACGATTGTGATCGCGCACCGCCTGCACACCATCATGCACGCCGACGCCATCCTGGTGGTCGAGGGCGGCACCATCGTCGAACAGGGCCGCCACGACGATCTGCTGCGCCGCAGCGGCCGCTACGCCTCGTTTTTCCGTCTGCAGCAACGCCACGCCGCGCCGCTGGCCCCAGCCGACACCGCGGTCTAGACTTGTCCGATCGAGCCCTCGCGCGCTCGGCGCCCCGCCTGATCTGCCATCTCCAGCTTTCGAGAGTCCGTCATGAGCCCTGCTGATTACGTGATCGCACCGCTTCCGCAAGCCGCGCTCGCCGTGCAGGGCGACGGCAGGATGTTCCCGGTGCGCCGGATCTGGTGCGTGGGGCGCAACTATCTCGAGCACATCCGCGAGCTCGGCAATGACGAGCGCAACCCGCCCTTCTTCTTCGCCAAGCATGCCGACATGGTCGCGCCGGACGGCGCCATTGTCCCCTACCCGACGCTGACGAAAGACATGCAGCACGAGGTCGAACTCGTGGTCGCGCTGAAGAGCGGCGGCCTGAACATTTCGACCGACCGGGCGCTCGATCACGTGTTCGGCTACGGCGTCGGCATCGATCTGACGCGGCGGGATCTGCAGACGATCTCGCGCAAGAAGGAGCAGCCCTGGGAGATCGGCAAATCGTTCGATTATTCCGCGCCCTGCGGCGCGCTGCGCCCCGCCTCCGAAATCGGGCATCCGGCGAAGGGCCGGATCTGGCTGTCGGTCAACGGCGCCGAGCGGCAGACCGGCGATCTGTCCGAGATGATCTGGAACGTCGCCGAGATCATCGCCAAGCTGTCGCTGCAGGTCGAACTTTCCGCCGGCGACATCATCATGACCGGCACCCCGGCCGGCGTCGCGGCGCTGCTGCCCGGCGACAAGATCACCTGCGGCGTCGACGGCGTCGGCACGCTGAGCATCACGATCGGCGAGCCGGCCTGACGTCGCCGGCGCGCGCCGCGACTCTGGAATTGCTCGACAATGGTCTGAATCGACCATCGTCAGGCTGGTGTTAGCAAATCGTTAAGTATAATCGCAGACCATCAATTGGGGGCTGGTCAGGAGCCAACTCATGGTCTCGGACATCCGACGTTTCATCGTCGTCTCGGTCGCGCTGGTGTTGTTTCTGGCTGCGGCGCAGGCCTCCGCGGGGCTGTCCTGGCGCAACAGCGAGCCGGCCACGGTCGGCGTCGTCGGCCTGGTTCGCTAGCCGGCATCCGCCCGCGAGGGTGCGCGGGACGCTGCGCCGATTTCCTTCCATTCGCGATCGCCGACTCATCGTCGAAACTCCGGATAGAACGCGCGCGGCCGAAAGCCGATCTCGGCGCTCGCGCGCGCGCCGTCGAAGGTCATGTCCTTCGCCATCCGCACCGCCATCGTCGCCGACAGGCCGGGCAGCACGCGCACCGCGACCGGCAACGCCAGCCGCCACGCCCAATCCGGCACCGGCACGATCATCCGCGGCATGTCGAGGCCGTCGAAAATCCGCCCGACCATCTCGCGATAGCTCAGCGTCTCGCCGCCCGGCAGGTCGTAGGTCCGGCCGGCGCTCGACGGCGTCGCCGATGCCGCGACGGCGGCGGCGGCGAGATCGTCGGCGTGGACCGGCTGGCGCAGCCCCTCGCCGCCGCCCATCAGCGGGAAAAACCGAAAACGGCGGACCAGCGCGGCGATCCGGCTGACATTGCCGTCGCGGCCCTCGAGATAGATCAGGGTCGGCCGCAGCACCGTCCAGGCGACATCGTGCGCATCGCAGGCCGCGATCAGCCGGGCCTCGTCGGCGCCCCAGCGCCGGATCGCGGCGCGCTCCTCGGGGTCGGGCGAATCCCATTTGGTCGCGATACTGGTCGAGGTGAAGGCGACGAGCCGGTTCATGCCGGCGGCGGCGAGCTGCGGCACGGCGTCGGCGACGAGCCCGGCCGGCGCGGTCGCGAACACGGCGCCGAGCGCGGGCAGCGCCGCCTCGCCGAGCCGCGTCAGATCGGCGGCGAGCCAGTCGACGCCGTCCTGCGCGGCCTGCGGCGCACGCGAGACGCCGACCGGCCGCGCGCCATCGGCCACGAGCCGGCGCAGAATCGCGCCGCCGACCATGCCGGTGGCGCCGATCACCAGCGGGCGCGGCGCGGGGTGCGGCACAGGGTGCGGCGAATTCATCGCGTCGTCTCCAGCGGCCGGTCGATCGAAACGCGCGCGTCGCAGCAAATCATCATGGCCGACGATTCAATCCTCATCGTCAAATGTCAAACCTCCCGCCGATCGCAGCCGCGTCGTCGAACAGCCATGCTTTCGCGATCCCGCGGCGCGAATGCGCCCGGGCTTTGCCAGGTTCGTTCCGCCCTCCGACGAGAGGGCGCGCGGAACGCCGGGTGCCCGATGCACCCGCGGCCTCGTGTGCAAAAGTAAAAAGCACACGAGTTAGAAACCACGGTCACACCGGAAACATCCGGCGTTCCGCGCGCGATGGTGTTAACGGCTTATGTCGTGCTCTCCCCGGCGCCCGACCCGGTTTTTGGTCGCCGTCGCGTCCGACTGAGACTATCCGGCTTCGGTCGAAGCCGGCTCTCCGTCGGGGCTTGATGCCACGCGGGGCATCAGGACCACACGCCTTTGCCGTCCGCGAGCAGCGTGGTCGCCAGCGTTTCGGTGTCGGCTCACGGACCCTCGCATCGGAGGTGACCCGCCCTGCCTTCACGTCCGCGCCTGACGCTGCCCGCGTCCACCGCACCCCGCCCCGCGGATCGTGACGATCGCGAAACGCCCCTCTCGATAGGGCGGGATGCGGCGGACTATAGTCCTTCTAGGAATTTTGTCAAGAGGGCGCGCGCCGTCTTGCGCCCGCGCCGCGTGCGAATTGCGTGGCGCCTTCGCCGCGAAGGGCGCACGGTGGCGCGATCGACGCCGGCGCCCCACGAGTCGCCGCGCGCGGCCGGTCCCGCCGGGATCGGCACAACGTCAGTTCCGCCATTCAATCGAACAGGAGACCACCATGGCCAAGGGCGAGCAAAAGGGTAATCGCGAGACCAAGAAACCCAAGAAGGAAAAACCCAAGACCATCGCCGCCGCGCCGAGCCAAAAGACCGGCGGGGGCTGGCAGCCGACCCAGGGTGGGACCGGGAAGAAGAAGTAACGGGCGGAGACGCAGCACGTCGCGATGAACGCCCCGCGTTCGTCGCTCCGCCTGCTTCGACGTGGCGGACTCCGTCGATGCCGATCCCTCCCCCGCTTGCGCCCTGCCGCGTCAATGACGAATTTTAAGTCATGGACTGATGGAGGCCGGCATGGCGGTGCTGACGATCCGGGACATCGACGACGCCATCAAGCAGCGGCTCCGCGTTCGCGCCGCCGTCAACGGGCGCTCGATCGAGGACGAGGCACGGGAGATCCTGCGCGCGGCGCTGTCGACCGACGAGCCTCGCCCGCGCAATCTCGCGCAAGCCATCCATGAGCGGTTCGCGGCGCTCGGCGGGGTCGACCTCCCCGAAACGCGGCGCGAAGCGATCCTTCATGATGGCATGGATCGCTGAGCGACCGATCGCCGGCTTTTTCACGACGAGTTTGACGCCGGCGGAGTTTGTAGGGTGGGCAAAGCGCAGCGTGCCCACCATCGCCGATCCCCGCGCCGCGCGTGGGCACGGCGCGAGGGCGCCTTTGCCCACCCTACGCTTGCTACGGGCTGATCCGCTCTACGGGCTGCCTTTACGCAGCGTCAACTTCAGATCGCGAAGTACGCAAAGCCTTCCCAATCGCTCGCCTTACGTTCTGCATGGAATCGAAATAATTGTCCGCGGCCATACTCAAACTCTCCGGAGACGAAGCGATCTCCAACGCTTTCTGGTCCCATTCTTTGTTGATTTGTTTTGCCAACGCATACACAACGGTTCTTCCAACTCGAAGGATCATTGAGTCTTGAGCATGCCGCTGAGCAAGTGAACGCATCACATCGACCTCATTGGCATCGGCATATTCGATCTCCAGTTGGGCACGCATTTCATCGATCGCTGGATACTTCATGTTGACGAAAAGCTGCCCCGCTTCCATCACATAACGCGCAGCCCGGCTCTTCAGGCCTTTCTCCTCGATCTCCTCGTCAGTATTCAGAGGAATAATCTCGGGAGCGCGCTCCAAATTTCTGAACATGTCAGCGCGTTTCGCACCTTCGGGAATCACAGAAAGATCTGTCGGCCTTTGCCTAGATCCAGCCCCTCCCTTCCCCTCAGAACCACCGCCGTTGGGTTCACTTGCAGCGCCAGCAGCTTGAGCGACATTGATAGCACCGTCGGAAGACACCTTTGGGCTTATCCGACGAACTCGAAGTTGATTTAATAGTCGCTGGAGTTCGTCTCGGATTTGCTCGTTATTCTGGCTATCCGGAGCGAACGAGTGAATGAGCTCAATCAACCATTGAGGCCGACTTTCTCTGACAACCTCGGCAAAATCCTTTGCCTGGAGCCGAGATTGCTCTCCCGTTAGATATTGCAAGAATTGGCGATAAGCCTCAGGGACAACAGGAAACCCCTCAGGCAACTCGACGTGAACTGAAATGTGCTTCGCACCAAATGGAATTCCAAAAACAGGCGCTTCGAATGTCCATTGGCGTCCCTTGGCAAGATCATACATTTCATTCTTATAGACGACGGCGCAAGTACTCACGGCGGACGCTATCGCACCACTAATCGATCTATTGTGACCCGTGCTGTTGTACTGCGCATCGTAGAGATAGTGAATCTTGATTCCGCTTGCTAATAGAACAGTTTCATTTTTTTCAAAGTGCCTCAGCCTATCCGGAATGGGCTCAAATTGCCTATTTCCATCGAGTTTGTGCGTTCCTTTGAGGAGGGTCACCTTCACGCCGTCCGGCAATCGGTAGAACCGATGATAAAGGTACGTCGCTAGCCATTGAGCGTCTTGATCAGGATCGCCGTCGTAGGGGTCTTTCACCGTGTCCTGAAGTTCTTTGTTTCCCAACAGTAAGACTTCGGTCCAATCCTGATTCAGGGACCGACCTTCTTGCTCCACAAGGTCAGTAACCTCCACAACTTCCACAAAAGCCCCGGTTTCGTTGTCACGGCGTCGCAGCCGACCGTAGACTCCGTCGCGCTTACATAGAATCACCTCGTGAACGCGACCGCCCTTGCACGATCGGTAGCGCATCCCCAGTTGATTGGATGGAAGCGACGCCACTTTTGCGCCCATTCCAAAATTTCCGGTGAGGCTTTTCTGCTTTCCTAGAGACGATGCGATATTGCTGATCTTCTGCAGTTCATGGTCATCCATTCCCAAGCCGGTATTCCAAATTGCCAACTTGTTGCAGCCCCCCCAACTCACGGCACTAATCTCAACGAACCGTCGGCCATAAGCTGCATGTTGAGCTGCTTCCAACGCATTCATCATTAGTTCGCGCACCATCATCGTCTTTGGACAACGCTCAATGAGACTCGCGACTAGAAAATCCTCGTCAGCAACCTGCAACGCAGTCACGTCGTTGGCCATTCCCCACCTCACAGTTTCAAGCCGCCACCGGTTCTTCCGCACGGCGATCCGATCTCGATTCGAACGCGAGCGACTGCATCCTTCTAAGCTCGAATGATACCCACGATACTATTCAAATTGCCAGTCGGTTCACAAAGAAAGCCCCGGAGCATCGCTCCGGGGCTTCTTGTTGTCCGATGGATGGCCGGGTCGAGCCCGGCCATGACGCTGTGCGAGAACGACGGCGGCAGCGCCAGGTGAACGCTGCCGGCGACGGCGGCGGTCGCGCGCAGCGCCCGCCGCCCTTCCCTTCTCAATACCGGTAATGATCCGCCTTGAACGGCCCCTCGACCTTGACGCCGATGTAGTCGGCCTGGTCCTTGCGCAATTCGGTGAGCTTGACGCCGATCTTGGCGAGGTGCAGGCGGGCGACTTTTTCGTCGAGGGACTTCGGCAGGACGTAGACTTCCTTCTTGTACTTGCCGTCCTTGTTGTTGGCGAACAGTTCGATCTGCGCCAGCGTCTGGTTGGTGAAGGAGGCCGACATCACGAAGGACGGATGGCCGGTGGCGTTGCCGAGGTTCACCAGGCGGCCTTCCGACAACAGGATCATGCGCTTGCCGTCCGGGAAGGTGATCTCGTCGACCTGCGGCTTGATGTTGTCCCACTTCATGTTCTTGAGATGCGCGATCTGGATCTCGTTGTCGAAATGGCCGATGTTGCAGACGATGGCGCGATCCTTCATCGCACGCATGTGCTCGATGGTGATGATGTCCTTGTTGCCGGTGGCGGTGACGAAGATGTCGGCGATCGGCGCCGCGTCTTCCATGGTCACGACCTGATAGCCTTCCATCGCCGCCTGCAACGCGCAGATCGGATCGACTTCCGACACCATGACGCGGGCGCCGGCCTGGCGCAGCGAGGCCGCCGAGCCCTTGCCGACGTCGCCGAAGCCCGCGACCATCGCCACCTTGCCGGACATCATCACGTCGGTGCCGCGGCGGATGCCGTCGACCAGCGATTCACGGCAACCATAGAGGTTGTCGAATTTCGACTTGGTGACCGAATCGTTGACGTTGATGGCGGGCCACAGCAGCGTGCCGGCCTTCTGCATGTCGTAGAGGCGGTGCACGCCCGTGGTGGTCTCTTCGGAGACGCCCCGGATGTTCTTGGCGATCTCGGCGAAGTAGCCCTTCGGCTTGTCCTTGAGCTGCTTCTTCAACAGCGCGAAGAAGATGATTTCCTCGTCGGAGCCGGGCTTGTCGAGGAAGGCGGTGTCGCCGTTTTCGGCGCGCAGGCCGAGATGGACGTACATGGTGGCGTCGCCGCCGTCATCGAGGATCATGTTCGGGGTGCCGCCGCCGTGCCAGTCGAACATCCGGGCGGTGTAGTCCCAATAATCTTCCAGGCTCTCGCCCTTGATGGCGAACACCGGAATGCCGGCGGCGGCGATCGCCGCGGCGGCGTGGTCCTGGGTCGAGTAGATGTTGCACGACACCCAGCGCACGTCGGCGCCGAGCGCCACCAGCGTCTCGATCAGCACCGCGGTCTGGATCGTCATGTGCAGCGAGCCGGCGATCCGCGCGCCCTTCAGGGGCTGCTTGGGGCCGTATTCCTCGCGCGTCGCCATCAGGCCGGGCATTTCGGTCTCGGCCAGCGAGATCTCCTTGCGGCCGAAGTCGGCGAGGCCGATGTCCTTGACGATGTAATCGGTGAACTTGGCGGTCATGCGGATGGGTTTCCTGATGTCGGTGTCAGTGGGACTGAGCACTACAAACTGATTGGGGCACTTTGAGGCACTGCCTGCTCCTTCTCCCCGCGGGCGGGGAGAAGGGTGGGATGAGGGGGCGTCTCCGCGCGCCAGAGCGGCTCGGCCTCGCGGAGGCGCCCCCTCACCCGGCCCGGCTTCGCTGCGCGATGCCGGGCCGACCTCTCCCCGCAAGCGGGGAGAGGTTCAGAAGCCGTGGTTGCTTAAACCGCGCGCTTGAGGGCGTCGGCAAGATCGGTCTTCTCCCAGGAGAAGCCGCCGTCGGCGTCCGGGGTGCGGCCGAAATGGCCGTAGGAGGAGGTCCGGGCGTAGATCGGCTTGTTGAGGTCGAGATGGCTGCGGATGCCGCGCGGCGTCAGGTCCATCGCCTCGGCGACCGCCTTTTCGAGCTGGTCCTCGGAGACCTTCCCGGTGCCGTGGGTGTCGATGTAGATCGACAGCGGCCGCGCCACGCCGATGGCGTAAGCGAGCTGCAGGGTGCAGCGGTCGGCGAGGCCGGCCGCGACGATGTTCTTGGCGAGGTAGCGCGACGCATAGGCGGCCGAGCGGTCGACCTTGGTCGGGTCCTTGCCGGAGAACGCGCCGCCGCCATGCGGCGCCGCGCCGCCGTAAGTGTCGACGATGATCTTGCGGCCGGTCAGGCCGGTGTCGCCGTCCGGACCGCCGATGTAGAACTTGCCGGTCGGGTTGATGTGCCAGATCGTCTTGTCGGTGATCCAGCCGTCCGGCAGCGCCTGGCGGACATAGGGCTCGACCCGCTCGCGGACCTGGTTCGAGGTCATGTCCTCGACCAGATGCTGGTGCGACACCACGATCTCGCGGACGCCGACCGGCTTGCCGTTCTCGTACTGGATGGTGACCTGGCTCTTGCTGTCGGGGCCCAGCACCTTCTCCTTGCCGGAGTGGCGGGCTTCCGAGATCAGCCGCAGGATCTTGTGGGCGTAGAAGATCGGCGCCGGCATCAGGTCGGGCGTCTCGTTGGTGGCGTAGCCGAACATGATGCCCTGGTCGCCGGCGCCCTCTTCCTTGTTGGTGCCGGGCTGCAGCGCGTCGACGCCCTGCGCGATGTCCGCCGATTGCGGATGCAGCAGGATCTCGATGTCGCAGTTCTCCCAGTGGAAGCCGTCCTGCTCGTAGCCGATGTCCTTGATGGCGTCGCGCACCACCTGCTCGATATGGTCGTTGGTGACCGAGGCAGGTCCCCGGGTCTCGCCGGCGATCACCACCTTGTTGGTGGTTGCGAGCGTCTCGCACGCGGCGCGGATCGCCCACGGATCGATGCCGGCCTTCGGCCCCTCGCGGAAGAACAGATCGACCACCTCGTCGGAAATCCGGTCGCAGACCTTGTCCGGATGACCTTCCGACACCGACTCACTCGTGAACAGATAAGACGCGCGCATCACCAACCCCTTATCCGCCGGACCCCGGCGGCGCTTTCGTGAATGATATCCCTGAAGTGTCAGTCGCGACGGCGCGAGATGACGTAGGATTCGTCGTAGAACCAGAGCCCGCTGTGCTTGCGCAGAACCTCTCTGGTGGCATCGAGATATTGGCCGCCCTGGGTCATTTCCGTTAGTCGATCGTCCTCGATCTGGGCGACATACACCGCCGCATTCCAGGCCGCAAAGGCAGTCGAATTGCCGATCGACCCGGTGACCTCGTTTGGCAGCGCTTCCATATCATAACGAAAGATCGACCGGCTATCCGCATAAGCGTTAAAATTGAGATCTCTACCGGCTGCGCCCAGTTCGTATTTGACCGCGCGCAACAACTCGTGCCGGCCGACCGAAAAAGGATTTTCCTCGGGCCAGACCGAGCGGACGATTTCCAGCCCCGGATCGTGGCCGTGGGAGTGGATTCCGATCAGCCGGCCGCCCGCCCGCAGCGCCCGCGCCAGCGGCGCAATGATGCGTTTGGCGCGAAAATTCACGCTGGATTTGGCCCGGTAGGGCTGCGAGGCGATGATCAGGTCGAAATTCGCCTCGGTCCGGCCGGCCCGCGGGATCACCGAATCGAGCAGGAACCGGTGGTCCTCGCGGTACAGCACGATCGCCACCGGCCGCTCATAGACCGGCATGCCGGAACGCGGCGAGACGCTGGCTCGCCAGTTTTCCTGCAGAAACGGCGCGAGTTCCGCGATCTGCGCCTCGAATTCGCCGGAGGACGCGCCGCGCAGCGGCACCTCGTGCCAGATCATCCCGGCGGCCGCCGCCGGCGAGGCCGGCGTCAGCCATGGCGCTTCGGCGTAATACATATTGGTGAGAACAAATACGGTCGCCGGATGCTCGAACAGCCGGTCCGGAACCTTGTCGAGCGTCAGCCGGACGTCCTCGACGCTGAGCTCCTTGCCGGCGACGTAGAACGGCATGTGCGGAAACCGGTGGTGCATCGCCCGCAGCACCCGCGCCAGCACGGTGCCGTCACCGCAGCCGGCGTCGAACACCCGCAGCGCCGGGGGGCGCGGATGAATGCTGCCCAGTTCCAGCGCGACGCGGTCGGCGACCACGCGCTTTTCGCTGCAGGTGTGGACGAACAGCAGATATTTCTGGCGGTTCTCGAAGAAACGGAAATTGCTGCGCGGGTCGCGCCGCTCCGGCGGAACCACCAGCCCGCGCGGCGGCGGCGCGGTGCCGAGCCCGGCCGCGACGAAGGCCTCGATCCGCTCCAGCGTATCCACGGTGATGCGCTTGCCCTCGCGCAGCCGCTGCACCAGCTTGCCGTCATTGACGGCGCGGCGGCCGAACGTGGTCTCGGCCATCCCCGCCTGGCGGCAATAGTCGGAAATCCGGCCGAGGAGCTGGTCGTTCTTCATGATCCGGCGGTGGGCAGATGACTTTCAGGTCAGGGCCGCACCATGGCCTGCCCACTGCCGGAATGCAATATCGGGTCGGTCCGCCGCGAGCCACCCGCTCAAAGGCCGTCGGCGCAGATCGCCACGATACTGACCGGCCAGCCGCCTTCGACGGGGCGAACCATCCGGCCATTTCTATCGCGGCCCCGGCGTGGCCGCTTCCTTCGGTTTGTCGTCGAGTCCGTAGTCGCCTGGTTCGCCGCCGTTGTTCTTGATGCCCCTGCCGACTTCGGCCCCGAACAAGCTACGGAACTGATCGTCGTATGTCGCCAGGCTGGTGCGGATCGCGGCGACCCAATGATCACCGCGGTCCCAGGCCTCCATATAGGCGGCGGCCAGATCGTCCGACTGCCGGTTGGCGATCATCGCCTCCATGATGGATTTGGCCTGAAGGCGATCCTTGGCCGCCTTGTTGGCGGCGTCTTGGTCTTCCCTTCGGCGGGATCCGACGATGAGCTTATGCACGGCGTAGCGTTCGGGGGACGGAACGAGAACCGGCACGCCGGCTCCGTGCAGCAGCACGGCCCGAACCGGATGACGGATCAGGAAGTCGAGAAAGCGCAGCGGGAATGCCGCGGCGCCCCCCAATGCCGGCATCTGGACCGGCTTGCCCGCGATATCGTCCGGACCGCGGTTCGGCGTCAGGAATTCGACCTTGAAGCTGTTGCGTGAGACGAATTGCGTAGAGCCGCGTCCGTCCATCTGGCCGGGAATTTCGCGGAAGGTTTCGTCGATGCGGCGAAGAACGTCCAGGATCGGCGGGAGGCTATCGCCGACCGCCACCGAAATCTCATGAAATTGGGCGAAGTCGACGTCGCCGGTCTGCATCGCGATGGCAGCGAGGCGGCGGCCGAGCACGCCGGGATAGCATTGGTACGCGACGGTCCCGATGAGAACCCCTCGGAGACGGAAGAAGCCGGCCTTCGCCAGTGCCTCGACCACCTGGCCGCTCGTCATCAGCGGCCGGGGCAAATAGGCTTCGCGCGTCAGCGTTGCGACCAAACGGCGGCGCCCCTTCAGGTCGGCCTTGAGATCCTTGAACGCTTCGACGCGCTTGGTGATGTCCGGATCGTCGATGGGGCCGACGTATCGCCGTTTCTGTGCGCCAGATTCGGGATTTGGAGTGTCGAAGTACCAGTATTTCCTATTCTTCACCTTCACGGCGACGAATCGTCCGGCGGCAGAAAACTCGGACGTGAAGCTGTCGTCCAGGCAGCGCTGGACCAGTTCAGAGTAGAGGGTCTGGTATGAGATATCGAGCGCTGCGGATACCGCCATGGGAACCTCGTTATACTATATTCGCGAAAATAATATAACGAGAATAAAGTTCGCAGAGCCCGAAGTTATACTAAATTCGCAAAGATAGTATAACCCACTGGACTTAATCTCCTGTTATTTTTAAACCGGGGTCGGTCTGCTAAGAGGCACAGATGCCGGCGATCTGCCGGTTCGCAGCCAAAAGAGCGTGAAATGCGAATAGCGATGATCGGAACCGGCTATGTGGGGCTGGTGTCGGGGGCCTGCTTTGCCGATTTCGGCCACGACGTCATGTGTGTCGACAAGGATGCCGACAAGATCGCAGCGCTGCATCGCGGCGAGATCCCGATCTACGAGCCCGGGCTCGACGAGCTGGTGGCGGCCAACGTCAAGGCGGGACGGCTGGGCTTCACCACCGATCTGACGGCGCCGGTGGGCGAAGCCGACGCGGTATTCATAGCGGTGGGCACGCCGTCGCGGCGCGGCGACGGCCACGCCGATCTCAGCTACGTCTATGCGGCGGCGCGCGAGATCGCCGCGGCGCTGAAGGGCTTCACCGTCGTCGTCACCAAGTCGACGGTCCCGGTCGGCACCGGCGACGAGGTCGAGCGGCTGATCCGCGAGACCAATCCGGACGCCGACGCCGCGGTCGCATCCAATCCGGAATTCCTGCGCGAGGGCGCGGCGATCCGCGACTTCAAGTTCCCCGACCGGATCGTGATCGGCACCTCCGACGAGCGCGCGCGGAAGGTGCTCGGCGAGATCTATCGGCCGCTGTCGCTGAACCAGGGCCCGCTGATGTACACCGAGCGGCGCACCGCCGAACTGATCAAATACGCCGCCAACGCGTTTCTGGCGACCAAGATCACCTTCATCAACGAGATGGCGGATCTGGCCGAGAAGGTCGGCGCCGACGTCCAGGACGTCGCCCGCGGCATCGGCATGGACAACCGCATCGGGCCGAAATTCCTGCACGCCGGCCCCGGCTTCGGCGGCTCGTGCTTTCCCAAGGACACCCGCGCGCTGGTCAAGATCGGGGCCGATCACGAGGTGCCGCTGCGGATCGTCGAGGCGGTGCTCGCGGTCAACGACAACCGCAAGCGCGCGATGGCCCGCAAGGTCGCGCACGCGCTCGGCGGCAGCCTGCGCGGCAAGACCGTCGCGGTGCTCGGCCTCACCTTCAAACCCGACACCGACGACATGCGCGAGGCGCCGTCGATCCCGCTGGTGACCGGGCTGATGGACATGGGCGCCAAGGTCCGCGCCTTCGACCCGGTCGGCATGGCGCAGGCAAAGGCGGAACTGCCGGACATCACCTATTGCGACGACGCCTATGCCTGCGCCGAGGGCGCCGACGCGCTGGTGATCGTCACCGAATGGGTGCAGTTCCGGGCGCTCGATCTGCCGCGGCTCAAAGCCGCGATGCGGCAGCCGGTGATCGTCGATCTGCGCAACGTCTACCGCGCCGACCAGATGGCCGAGCACGGCTTCGTGTATCACAGCGTCGGACGCGGCAGCGCGTAGCGGAGACAGGCCGTGCGGGCGCGTCCGAGCGGCGTCGATGTCCGGCCGGGCGGCTTCGCGGGCGCCTCAGGGATGAACGCGATCCGCCTCGCCCTCGCCGGCGGCGCGTTCTGGCTGGTCGGCGCGATGGTGTTCTTTCGCCAGAGCTGGGCGTCGCGCCTCGACGTCGTCACAGGCGATCTCGGCGATGGCCGGCTGATCACCTTCCTACACGAGCATCTGTACGACTGGCTGCGCGGCGCGGCCGCATTCCGCTCGCCCGATTACTTCCACCCGCAGCGCCTGACGCTCGGCTTCACCGATTCGTTTCTGCTCGACGTCCTGCCGTATTCGCTGTTTCGCAGCCTCGGCGCCGACGCCTATCTGGCCATGCTGCTGCTGGACGTGTCGCTGTCGCTGATGTGCTTCGCCGCGGCGGCCGTGGTGCTGCTGCGCTATTTCCGGGTCACCCCGCTGATCGCCTTCGCCGCCGCCCTCCTGATCACCTTCCCGAACAATCTGTTCTTCAAGGCCAGCATCGGCCATCTGAATTTCTTCGGCCTGTACTGGGTGCCGGTGATCGGCCTGCTCGCGCTGTGGGCGTTCGACGGATTTCCCCGGCCGACCCGATGGTCCTATCTGCGCGGCTTCGTCGCCGGGCTGCTCTATGCGCTGCTGTTCAGCAGCGCCTACTACGTGGCGTGGCTGTTCGCACTCACCTTGCTGATCGCGGCGATCTGCGCCGGCGTCATCGCGCTGCGCCGCGGCGCGATTGCGATCGATCGGCGCGGCGGCGTTGCGCTGGCCGGGCTATCGGCGGTCGCAGCCGCGGGTTTCGTGATCGGCCTGTCTTCATTCGTCTATATCTACGGACCGGTGCTGGCGATCTTCCCCGGCCGTTCGTTCGCCGACTACCTCGCCTTCGCCCCGCACCCGATCGACCTTCTCAACGTCTCCCGTCACAACCTGATGTGGGGCAGCCTGGTGCGGGAGATGGTCGGCCCCGTCGTCAGCGACGACGGCGAACGCGGGCTGGCGGTGACGCCGATCCTGCTGCTGGCCTTCGTCGGCTTCTCGACCGGCCTGCTCCGCCGCGACCCGGCCGCGGCCGCCTCGCGACCTCGCTGGGAGGCGCTGTTCGTCTGGGCGAGCCTCGGCGTCTTCGTGCTGAGCTGGCTCCTGACCGTGCAGGTCGGCGGCACCAGCGCGTTCGCGCTGCTGTACAAGACCATTCCCGGCGCAGTGGCGATCCGCACCGGCGGCCGGATTCAGCTTCTGGTCAATCTCTGGGTGGTCTGCGGCCTCGCGCTCGCGCTCGACCGCTGGATCGCCGCGGCCAGGCCGGATGCGCGCCTCAAGCGGGTGGTGCCGGCCGGCTTGCTGCTGGCGCTGTGCGCGGCCGAGCAGCTCAACCGCAATCGCAGCGTGCTGACCCGCAGCGGCCAGCGGGCGCTGCTGGCGTCGATGCCGCCCGCACCGGCGGACTGCCGGTCGTTCTTCATCGATCGCCCCACCGACCTCCGCCTGTTCCAGTTCGACGCGCTCGCGATCGCGCAGGCCACCGGCCTGCCCACGCTCAACGGCTCGTCCGGCGTGTTTCCGCCGGACTGGGGCTTCTGGAATTACGACGCCGGCTATCTGCCGGCGGTGCAGCGCTGGATCGACGCCCACCGGCTGACGGGCGTCTGCAGCTACGACCAGACCGACCGGCGCTGGCGCGTGCGCGTGCGCGACTGAGCGCGGGCGCCTACTTGCCCCAGACTTCTCGCGCGACCTCGACCGCGAGCTGCAGCTTGTCCCACTGCTCCTGCTCGCTGAGGATGTTGCCTTCCTCGGTCGAGGCGAAGCCGCATTGCGGCGACAGCGCGAGCTGTTCCAAGGGCGCAAATTTCGCCGCTTCCTCGAGACGACGCTTGATGTCGTCTTTCTTTTCCAGCTCGCCGAATTTCGAGGTGATGACGCCGACCACCACGACCTTGTTGCCCTTCGGCAAAAAGCGCAGCGGCTCGAAGCCGCCGGCGCGTTCGGAATCGTATTCGAGGAAATAGCCGTCGTAATTGATGCCGGCGAGCAGCGTTTCGGCCACCGGCTCGTAGCCGCCGGAGGAGATCCAGGTCGAACGGAAATTGCCGCGGCAGACGTGGGTGGTGATCACCATGTCGGCGGGCCGTTCGGCGATCGCGTAGTTGATCACGCGGGCGTAGATCTGCTGCAGATTGTCCGGATCGTCGCCGCGGGCGCGGGCCTTCTCCAACTCGTCCTGCGAGCAAAGATAGGCCCACACGGTGTCGTCGAACTGCAGATAGCGGCAGCCGGCGTCGTAGAACGCCTTCACGGCCTTGCGATAGGTCTTGGCGAGGTCCTCGAAGAAACCGTCGAGATCCGGATAGACCTCCTTGGAGATCGCCTTGCGGCCGCCGCGGAAATGCAGCACCGCCGGCGACGGGATCGTCATCTTGGCGGTGACGTGCGCCGTGTCGGCGTGCTTCTTCAGGAAGCGGAAGTGATCGAGCATCGGATGATCGTCGGGGAAGTCGAGCTTGCCGATCACCCGGATCGAATCGTTGCGGGTCTGCACGCCGGCGAACTGGATGCCGGTGTCGGGATGATAGAGTTCGCAGCCGGTCAGATGGCTGAGGAAATCGAAGTGCCACCAGGAGCGGCGGAACTCGCCGTCGGTGGCGAGCTTGAGGCCGATCGCCGACTGCTTGTGGACGACCTTCTCGATTTCCATGTCCTCGATCTTCTTCAGATCGGCGGCGGTGATTTCGCCCTTCTCCAGCCTGGCGCGCGCCTCCTTGATGCTCTGCGGGCGCAACAGGCTGCCGACCTCGTCGGCTCGGAACGGGGCTCTGGTTCTCTGCATCGTTTCACTCCCAATCAGGATCAGCTTTTTGCACCGGCGGCGCTGGAGACGCCGAGGTAACGTTCCAGGGTCGCGGGATCTTCCTTCAGCGCCGCACTGGTCGCCTGATGGACGATCGCTCCGCGCTCCAATATCACAACGCGATCGGCGAGCCCGAGGATTTTTCGCGCGTTCTGCTCGACGATGATCGAGCAGATTCCGCCCGCCCGGGTGATCGCGCCGAGCGCGGTCATCAGTTCGTCGACGATGATCGGGGCCAGCCCTTCGGTCGGCTCGTCGAGCAGCAACAGCTTCGGATTGAGCATCAGCGCCCGGCCGATCGCCAGCATCTGCTGCTCGCCGCCGGAGAGCTGGTTGCCGAAATTGCCGCGCCGTTCTTCCAGCCGCGGAAACATCTGGTAGATCCGCGCCACCGTCCAGGGGCCCGGCTGCGCCACCGCGGTGAGGTTCTCCTCGACGGTGAGCGACTTGAAGATGTTGCGCTCCTGCGGCACCCAGCCGATCCCGGCGCGGGCGCGCTGATCCGGCCGCAACGCGGTGACGTCGACGCCGCCGAGCGAAATCCTTCCGGAGAACCGCCGCGTGACGCCGACGATCGAATTGATCAGCGTGGTCTTGCCGGTGCCGTTGCGGCCGAGCAGCGCCAGCGCCTGGCCTTCGTCGAGCCGCAGCGACAGCTCCGGCAGCACCACGGCCTCACCGTAGCCGGCGCGCAGTCTGTCGATCGCAAGCAGCTCAGACATTTGGAAGCTCAACCATGGGCGTCCTCGCCGAGATACACCGCCTTGACCTGCGGATCGCGCGCGACCTCTTCGGGCGAGCCTTCGACCAGCAGCGCGCCGGAGACCAGCACCGAAATCCGGTCGGCGAAGGAGAACACCAGATCCATGTCGTGCTCGATCAGCAGCACGGTGACGTCGCGCGGCAGGTTGGCCACCGCGGCGAGGATGTCGTGACGCTCGCTCTCCGGCACGCCGGCGGCGGGCTCGTCGAGCAGCAGCACCCGCGGCTTGGTGGCGATCGCCACCGCGATCTCCAGCAGGCGCTGCTTGCCGTAGGGCAGCCGGCCGGTCGGCTCGTTCATGACGTCGAGCAGATGGAAGCGCGCCAGATTGTCGGCGATCTCGCCGTTGATGTCGGCGCGGGTGCCCATCCGCCGCCACCAATCGCCGCCGTGGCCGGAGCGCTCCGACACCGCGAGGCCGATGGTCTCCAGCGGCGTGAGGTCGGCGTAGAGCTGATTGATCTGGAAGGTGCGCGACAGCCCGCGCAGCACGCGGCTGTGCACCGGCATCGTGGTGATGTCCTGCCCCTCCAGCAGGATGCGGCCGCCGTCCGGCTTCAGCACGCCGGTGAGCAGGTTGATCACCGTGGTCTTGCCGGCGCCGTTGGGGCCGATCAGCGCGTGGCGCGCGCCGGCCTCGACATTGAGCGAGAGGCTGCGGGTGACGTGGAGCCCGCCGAAATGCTTGTCGAGGCCGATCGTCTGCAGCGCCAGCGTCATGCCGCGCCTCCGCTCGGCTTGGCGCGGCGCAGCGCGCGGATAACCTTGCGCGGCACGAACATCACCCAGCGCTCCAGCCGCTCGCGGCCGATCAGCACGATTGTGACCAGCACCAGCCCGATCCAGAACAGCCAGTATTGCGGCGTGATGGTCGAGAAGATCTCCTGCAGGATCTTGAAGATCACCGCGCCGATCATGCCGCCGTACAGATAGCCGGTGCCGCCGAGCACCAGCACCAGCACCAGATCGGCCGAGCGCTCGAACGAGAACACGTCGAGCGAAGCGAGCTGGGTGGTCTGGGTGAACAGCGCGCCGGCGATGCCGGCATAGACCGCGGCGAGCGTGTAGATCGCGACCAGCCGCCGGTTGACCGGGATGCCGACGGCGGCGGCGCGCAGCGGATTGTTGCGGATCGCGCGAAGACTGAGGCCGAACGGCGAATGCACGACGCGGCGCGCCAGCAGGAACAACACGAACAGCACCGCGACGCTGTACCAGAACCCGACCTGGCCGAAGATGTCGAACTCGAACAGGCCGAGGATCGGCTGCATCACGATGCCCTGCAGGCCGTCGGAGCCGCCGGTGATGTCGGAGAACCGCTCGGCGAGCGCCTCCATCAGCAGCGCGATGCCGAGCGTCACCATCAGCCGCGTGAGATCGACGCCGCGGATCACCAGGAAGCTGGTGGCGAAGCCGAGCACGCCGGCGATCAGACCGGCGACCAGCAGCGCCAGCACCGGCTCGGGCACCAGGCCGTGCAGCGCCATCAGGCCGGCCGCATAGGCGCCGACGCCGAAGAACGCGGCGTGGCCGAGCGAGACGATGCCCGCATAGCCGAGGATCAGATCGAGCGACAGCGCGAACAGGCCGATCCGCAGGATCTCGGTCATGATCAGATAGCGCGACGGAAACAGCAGGCCGCAGCCGATCAGCACGATCCAGAACACGAATTCGGCCGGGTGCCAGCGCGCGGTGCGGCGGGCGTGGAAGCCGACATTGTCAGCGGGCGCGGTCATGCGGTCACCGCGCCGCGGTGCGGCCGAACAGGCCGTTGGGACGCCAGATCAGGATCACGATCATGATGGTGTAGATCATGAACGGCCCCATCTTCGGCAGATAGTATTTGCCGGCGACGTCGCCGATGCCGAGCAGCAGCGATGCGAGGAACGGCCCGGTGATCGACGACGACCCGCCGACGGTGACCACGATCAGAAAGTAGATCATGAACTTCAGCGGGAAATACGGATCGAGCCCGAGGATCTCGGCGGAGAGCGCGCCGCCGAAGCCGGCCAGCCCGCACCCGAACGCAAAGGTCAGCGCGAACACCTGCGGCACGTTGATGCCGAGCCCGGAGGCGACGCGCGGATCGTCGACCGCGGCGCGCAGCCGGCTGCCGAAGCGGGTCTTGGCCAGCGTCAGTTGCAGCGCCACGGTGAGCAGGCCGCAGATCACGATGATCATCAGCCGGTAGCGGCCGATGCCGACGCCGAACAGGTCGATCTGGCCCTGCAGCGCTTCGGGCAGCTTGATGAAGATCCGCGACGAGCCCATGATGAAATCGACCGCGGCGACCGACATGAAGACGAGGCCGACGCTGAACAGCACCTGGTCGAGATGCGAGCGGTCGTAGAGGTGGCGGTACAGCAGCCGCTCGAACAAGGCGCCGATCAGCGCGCTGGCGAGAAACGCGATCGGCAGCGCGGCGAAGAACGGCCAGCCCATATTGTTGACCAGCACCGCGCAGACATAGCCGCCGGCCATCGCGAACGCACCGTGGGCGAGGTTGACGAAATTCATCAGCCCCAGCGTCACCGCCAGCCCGCACGCCAGCACGAACAGCAACATGCCGTAAGCTATGCCGTCGAACAGGATGGTGAGGAAGGTCATGTCAGAAACAATCGGCTTGCTGTGTCATTCCGGGGCGCTCGCGCAGCGAGCGAACCCGGAATCCAGAGGTTGTTGCGCGGTCGAGATTCCGGGTTCGCGCTACGCGCGCCCCGGAATGACCGTGGATGGTCCTCGACGTAACGTCCATCGCCCCAACACGTCATGGCCGGGCTCGTCCCGGCCATCCACGAGCCCCATGCACCGCAGTTCGTGGATGCCCGGGACAAGCCCGGGCATGACGTGGATGGGGTGGCGGGGAGTATCGACCTCAGCACGCGTGGCTCCGCCTTACTTCTTCGTCTTGCCGGGGTCCTTCACGGCGTCGAATTTGGCGAATTCGATGTTGTAGAGTTCGCCGTCGACCTTTTCCACCTTACGAATGTAGATATCCTGGACGATGTCGCGGGTCTCCGGATCGATCGAGATCGGGCCGCGCGGGCTTTCCCAGCTCATGCCCTTCATCGCCGCGATCAGCGAATCGCCGTCGGTCTTGCCGCCGGTCTTCTTCAGCGCCTCATAGACCAGATGGATGCCGTCATAGCCGCCGACCGCCATGAAGCCCGGGCGCTGGCCGAAATCCTTCTTGTAGGTCGCGACGAATTCCTTGTTCATCGCGGACGGATGCGCCGCCGAATACATGTGGGCGGTGACCACGCCCAGCGCGGCGTCGCCCATGCTGTTCAGGAGGTCGTCGTCCATCACGTCGCCGGGGCCGATCACCTTGATGCCGCTCTTGTCGAGCCCGCGCTCGGCGAACTGCCGCATGAAGTTGCCGCCCTGCCCGGCCGGCACGAACACGAACATCGCATCCGGCTTGGCGTCCTTCATCCGCTGCAGGAACGGCGCGAAGTCCGGATTGGCGAGCGGTACCTTGATCTCTTCGACGATCTGGCCGCCGCCGGCGGTGAAGTGCTGCTTGAACGCCGCCAGCGCGTCATTGCCCGGCGCGTAGTCCGAGGTCAACGTCGCGACCTTCTTGATGCCGTTCTTCGCCGCCCAGTCGCCGATGATGGTCGAGGATTGCGCCAGCGTGAACGAGGTGCGGACGATGTAGGGCGAGCGCTCGGTGATGATCGAGGTGCCGGCGGCCATCACGATCTGCGGCACCTTGGCCTGCGTCGCCAGCGGCGCCGCAGCGAGCGCGGCCGGGGTTATGCCGAAGCCGGCGATCACATTGACCTTGTCGTTGACGATCAATTCCTGCGCGAGCCGCTTGGTGTTGTCGGGAATCGCGGCGTCGTCCTTGAGGATCACTTCGATCTTCTTGCCGGCGACGGTATCGCCGTGCTTCTTGATGTAGAGCTTGATCGCGTTGTCGATCTGCTTGCCGGTCGAGGCCTGGCCGCCGGTCATCGGCACGATCAGACCGATCTTGAAGGTGTCCGCGGCCTGTGCCGCAGCGATCGGAGCCGTGGTTGCGAGAGCGATGCAGGCGGCCTGCAGCAGTGTTCGTCTGCCAATCAGCATGAGCGTTTCCCCTTGTCCCTGAGCCTCGCGTCCGAAGCTTTTGCTCCGGTCCGCATCCTAGCCGAGATGGCGCCGCTGTGTCTTGCAAGGCTGGAGCGCTTCCATCCTGCAATCAGAATGGACATCGCGTGATGTCGCACCTCGCCGGCGCTCCCACGGCAACCAATTGCCAAGGGTCTCGTGCTACGGAAGGGTGCGCGGCTCCAACCTTCGACCTCTGAATCCACGGCTTTGATCGGCGGACTGGCCATATCATTGCCATGGAAGCCGGGATGATGGGTGCAATATCAGGTATGCCACAATCGGATAGCAGAAAGACCATTCGGCGCGATCGACGGGCTTTCGCGCCACCGAGCCGGACCGCAGCCGCGGACCGGCGATGAACCGGGACTTCAAGATATAAATGCAAACGAGTTCGTTGCGTCCACATTCGTTGCGTCTGACGGTCGCCGTCGGCGTCCTGCTGTGTGGTCTGGCAGGCTGCGGCACCATCAATGAACAACTCACTGTCGGCCTCGCCGACCACGTCCCGCAATGGGCCGGCGGCCTGCCGCCGAACGCGCCGCCGCGCCCCGGCACGGCCAAGTACGACGCCTACATGCGCGAGCAGGAGCGGCTGCGCAACATGCCCGCCGCCGAGCGCCAGAAGATCGAGGCCGCCAAGGCGGCCGAGACCGGCGGGGCGACGCAGGCCGGCGAGGCTCCGCGCTGAACCGGAACGATCGCCGCTTCGCGCCGTTCGATCGCTGGGCTCGGGAGCAATAAAGTATGCGCTGGTTCTTCGGCGGCCTCGCCGCGATCCTGATCGTCGTCCTGATCTATCTGGGATCCGCCGCAGTGTCGCTGGCTGGCCTCGCCGCCGCCGCACGATCCGGCGATGGCGCCGCGGTGATCGCGCGCACGGATGTGAAGTCGCTGACCCAGTCGCTGGCGGATCAGATCGTCGGCGCGTATCTGGACCGCATCGGGCAAAGCCGCCAGGTTCGCCCGATGGAACGAACCCTGGTGCGCGGGGTGGGAATAGGTTTCGCCGAGGCGATGATCGCCAAGATGCTGACGCCGGACCGTCTGACGCAGCTCCTGAAGACCGGCGGAATCGGCGCGAATGACGGCCTGCCGTCGTTCGAGGGTGTTCCGAAGCTCGCCGATCTCGACACCGGCAACGTGCTCTCACTGCTGCAGCGGTTTCGATTCATCCAGCCGGTCGAATTCGCGATCCGGATCAGCGAAAGCTCCGAACCGGAGCTCTACAGCGCCGTGAAGGTGCATTTCTACGGCACCGGGTGGAAGATGTCGGGCCTGGTCCTCCCCGAGAAGGTCGCCCGCGATCTGGCGGCAGCGCTGCCGGCGAAGTGACAAGCAGTCAGTGCGTTCGCTCGATCAATCCACGAACACCACGGTCTTGCGACCGTTGAGGATCACCCGGTCGTCGAGGTGATAGTGCATCGCGCGGGCCAGCACCCGCCGTTCGATGTCGCGGCCCTTGCGCACCAGATCGGCCGGCGTGTCGCGGTGGCTGATGCGCTCGACGTCCTGATCGATGATCGGGCCCTCGTCGAGCGTGCTGGTGACATAATGCGCGGTGGCGCCGATCAGCTTGACGCCGCGATCGAACGCCTGGTGATAGGGCCTGGCGCCCTTGAAGCCCGGCAGGAACGAATGATGGATATTGATGCAGCGCCCGGCGAGGCGGCCCGCCATTTCGTCGGACAGGATCTGCATGTAGCGCGCCAGAACGACGAGATCGGTCTTGGTCTGCGCGATCAGCGCGGTGATCGCCGCCTCCTGCTGCCGCCGCGTGTCCTTGGTCACCGGCAAATGGTAGAACGGGATCTCGCCGAAATCGAAGCCGCTGAAGGTCTCGCGCGGATGATTGGAGACGATCGCGGTCGGGATCATCTGCAACTCGTCGATCCGCCAGCGATACAGAATATCGGCGAGGCAGTGATCGGACTGCGACACCAGCAGCATCACCCGGCGGCGGGTGCTGCGGTCGCGCATGTGCCAGCCCATCGTGAACTTGACCGCGACGGCGGAGAAGCCGTTGCGCAGCTCCGCCAGCGGCACCACCCGGTCGGCGGCGTTGAACACCACGCGCATGAAGAAGTGGCCGCTCTCGATGTCGTTGTATTGCTGCGCGTCGAGCACGTTCTGGCCGTTCTCGAACAGGAACGTCGTCACCGCGGCGGTGATGCCGACGCGATCGGGGCAGGACAGGGTCAGCACGTATTGATGATGCGGCATGGGCGATCTTGATAGCAGCGGCGGCGCCGGAACTCGGTTCGGGCCCCTGCTCTAGCATCGGCGCGAGGCTTGCGCCAATCCCGATCAAAGGCGCAAGATGACCGAATAAACGGCGATCGGCGGAGTTTTCATGGCTGGACGGCTCGGCGGCACCCGCATCCTGATTCTGGAGACCCGCGAGGAAGCGCAGTTCTCCCGCCTGCTCGCCGACCAGGGCGCCGACGTGCTTCAATGTCCGATGGTCGCGATCGTCGACGCGCCGGAGCCCGCCCCGGTGGTGGCGTGGATCGACAGGCTGATCGCGAACCCGTTCGACGATCTGGTGCTGACCACCGGCGAAGGCCTCCGCCGCCTCGCCAAGCTGGCGCGCAGCCTCGGCCGCGAGCGCGACTTCGTCGAAGCGGTCGGAAAGACCCGGCGGTTCGCCCGTGGCCCCAAGCCCGGCCGTGCGCTGCGCGAGATCGGGCTCGACGCCGACATCACCACGCAGACGCCGACCTCGGAAGGCATCGCCGCGACGCTCGCGCCCTACGATCTGCGCGATCGTCGCGTCGGCCTGCAGCTCTATCCCGACAAGGATCACGCCGCGCTGATCGGCGCCATCGTGGCGCAGGGCGCTGAGGTCGACACCGTGCTGCCTTATGCCTACGACGCGCGCGCCGCGGAGGAGAATGTCGTCATCGCGATCGAGGAGATGGCGCAAGGTCGCGTCGACGCGATCGCGCTGACCAGTTCCAACCAACTCCGGCGACTGTTCGATGTCGCGGCGGCGCGCGGCTGCGAGGCGCGATTGCGCGAGGGCCTCGACGCGACGCCGATCGCGTCGGTCGGCCCGGTGGTGTCGGACGAATTGCGGCACTATGGACTCACTCCCGCGATCACGCCGCCGGACGGCGCGTTCTTCATGAAGCCGCTGATCAGCGCGATGATCGCGTCGCTGGGCAGCCGGCCGCCGCGCAGTGCAGCATCATCGTGACTTGACGCCCTCGCCCGCACCGCCAAGATGCACACAAACAAGAACAAGGTCGGGTGGACATGCGGGCGCTGCCATTGTCGGAATTGCGCGTCGTGGAAATCGGGTCCGGCGACGCGCTGGCTTACTGCGGCAAGCTGTTCGCCGATTTCGGCGCCGAGGTCATCAAGGTCGAGCCGCCCGGCGGCGATCCAGAACGGCAGACCGCGCCGCTGGTCGACAGCGGCGGACGGCGCGAGAGCGCCGGCTTCGCCTGGCTCAACACCAACAAGCGCAGCATCATTGCGGATCTCGACCACCCGGACGACGTCGCGCGGATCGAACGCTTACTTGCGGACAGCGACCTGCTGATCGACTCGCGCCATCCCGTCGCGATCGAGGCTTCGGCGCTGTCGCATCGCAGTCTCCGTGAAACGCAGCCCGGCCTCGCCATCACCGCGCTGTCGTGGTTCGGCGAGCGCGGCCCGTATCGCGACTACCTCGCGACCGATTCGGTTTGCCGCAGCCTTGCCGGGCTGGTGAAACTGGTCGGCCCGGCGGAAGGCCCGCCGGTGCTGCCGCGCGACGGCCAGATCGCGGTGATCGCCGGCCTCACCGCTTTCATCCCGACGCTCGCCGGAATGTTCGCCCGCGCCGATCAGGGCGCACGCCGGTTCGCCGTCAACGCCTTCGAGGCGATGCTGCAGGTCACCGAATTCGACATCGCACTGGCGCTGGAAGCCGGCTCGACACGGCCGCGGATCGGACTGAACCGGTTCGGCCGCGGCTTTCCGGTCGGCAACTACCCGACCAAGGACGGGTGGCTCGGCGTCACGGTGGTGACGCCGGCGCAATGGCTCGGCTTCTGCGCGATGATCGGCCTGCCCGAACTCGGTCCCGACCCGCGCTATTCGGCGACCAACGATCGCTTCGCCCATGCCGACGAGTTGAATTCGATCATCGGGCCGGTGCTGATGCGCAAGACCGCGACGGAATGGTTCGAGCGCGGCCTGGAATTGCGACTGCCGCTGGCGCTGGTGCCGGACATGGCGCAATTGCTGGCGCAGCCGGTGATGCGCGAACGCGGCGCTTTCGGGAAAGTCGAGATCGGCACAGCGTCGTTCGAGGCGCCGGTGCTGCCGCAGCGGCTGACGCGATCGCCCGGCAGGCCCAATGGCCGCGCACCGCTCGCCGGCGAGCACGACGATGCCGAGCTGCCGCCGCGCCGGCGCGTCGCCGAACGCGCCGCGGGACCGGACGAGGCGTTGCCGCTGTCGGGAATCCGCATCGTCGATCTCACCATGGGCTGGGCCGGGCCGTCGGCGGTGCGCCAGCTCGGCGATCTCGGCGCGGACATCGTCAAGGTCGAGTCCTGCCAGTATCCGGACTGGTTCCGCGGCACCGATCCGCGCGGGCCGTATCATCCCGAACGCACCTACGAGAAGACCTACTGGTTCCAGACAATGAACCGCAACAAGCGCGGCATCACGCTGGATCTCACCACCGAGGACGGCCGCGCGGTGCTGACGCGGCTGCTCGCCGACGCCGACGCGGTGATCGACAACTACGCGGCCGACGTGCTGCCGCGGCTCGGCCTCGACGTCGCGGCGATGCAGGCGATCAATCCGCGGCTCGTCATTGTGACGATGCCGGCGTTCGGCATCACCGGCCGCTGGAGCGCGGCGCGCGCCTATGGCTCGACGCTGGAACAGGCGTCCGGGCTGCCGTCGATCACCGGCCGCGACGGCGATCCGCCGACGATGCAGCACGCCGCATTGGGCGATCCGGTCGGCGGGCTGAACGCCGCCGCCGCGCTGATGCTCGGGCTGACGCACCAGAAGAAGACCGGCGAAGGCCAGCACATCGACCTGTCGCAGGTCGAATGCATGCTGCCGATGCTCGCCGCCTCGATCATCGAGCAGTCGGCGACGGGACACACCAGTCCGCGGATCGGCAACCGGCATCCGCGCTTCGTGCCGAGCGGCTGCTTTCCCTGCGCAGGCGAGGATCAGTGGGTGACGCTGGTGGTGCAGAGCGACGCACAATGGGCCGCGCTGTGCCGGGTGATGCATCGCCCCGATCTCGCCCACGATCCGGCGCTCGCCAGCGCGGAGGGCCGTCGCGCCGACGAGGATCGCATCGAGGTCGCGGTCCGGCACTGGACCTCCGGCGTCCGGCCGGACCTGGCGATGGTGACGCTGCAGGAGGCCGGCATCGCCGCCGGCGTCGCGCGGCTGCCGGTGGACCTCGTCGGCGATCCGCATCTACTCGCGACCGGCCACTGGCAGCCGGTGGTCCGCCCGTATATGGGGCCGCATCTGCTGCCCTCGGTGTCGTATCGCGAAGGCTTCGCCGAACGGCCCTACCCGATCGAGCGGCTGGCGCCGACGCTCGGCGAACACAACACCGAGGTGCTGCACGCGCTCGGATTAGGCGGTGCCGAGATCGCAAAGCTGCGCGAGCGGGGCGTGATCGGAAACGTGGCGACGACGAAGAAGAGCGGCGGCGCCCGCCAGGCGGCGGAATAAGAGGGCCTGCCCGGGCCCGGATCCGATACGAAATAGTCAGCCGATCCCTTCGCCTTTCAGCCTGTCGGCGCAAGACAGTGGAGATGCGCCGCGTCCGACATCCGGACGCGACAATGCGACCCACGGCTGCCGCGGATGCCGGGCGATAAGTATGAATCAGGAGAAGCGCAATCGGCGGGTTGAAACTCCCGGCCGATCTGCGCTAACACGCTTGCAAGCTAAAAAAGACCCTCAGGGGATCAAGGGAGAAACAAGATGAAGAGACTTCTCGCAGCCGTCGCAATCGCGCTGCCCATGCTCGGGGCCGCGGCGAGTGCTCAAGAAACAGTCAAGATCGGCTATATAGATCCGTTGTCCGGCGGCGGCGCCAGCGTCGGCGAAGGCGGGCTCAAGACCTTCCAGTATCTCGCCGACGAGCTCAACGCCAAGGGCGGAATTCTCGGCAAGAAGGTCGAAATCGTCCCGCTCGACAACAAGACCAATCCGCAGGAAAGCTTGATCCAGGCGCAGAAGGCGATCGACTCCGGCGTGCGTTACGTCACCCAGGGCAACGGCTCGTCGGTGGCCGGCGCGCTGTCGGACTTCGTCACCAAGTTCAACGAACGCAACCCCGGCAAGGAAGTCCTGTACTTCAATTACGCCGCGGTCGACCCCGTGCTCACCAATGAGAAGTGCAGCTTCTGGCACTTCCGCTGGGATGCGAACTCCGACATCAAGATGGAAGCGCTGACGAACTACATGAAGGATCAGCCTTCGATCAAGAAGGTGTATCTGATCAACCAGGACTATTCGTTCGGCCAGTCGGTCCGCACCACCGCCCGGGCGATGCTGTCCAAGAAGCGCGCGGACATCCAGATCGTCGGCGACGAGCTGCATCCGCTGCTGAAGATCACCGACTTCGCCCCCTACGTCGCCAAGATCAAGGCGTCGGGCGCCGACACCGTGGTGACCGGCAATTGGGGCCAGGATATCGCGCTGCTGCTGAAGGCGGCCGCCGATGCGGGCCTCAAGGTGAGCTGGTACACCTACTACGCCGGCGGCGCCGGCGGCCCGACCGCAATCAAGCAGACCGGCCTCAACCATCAGGTGTTCCAGATCACCGAAGGCTTCGCCAACGTCGCGCACAAGGAATCGCAGGACTTCGAAAAGGCGTTCCGCGCCAAGGTCGACCTGAGCCTGTGGTACCCGCGCGCCGTCAACGAAATGCGGATGTTCGCCGCCGCGGCCGAGAAGGCCAAGTCGGTGGATCCGGTGAAGGTGGCGCAGGCGCTCGAGGGCATGAAGTTCGAAGTGTTCAACGGCGGCCAGGGTGAAATGCGGAAGGACGATCACCAGTTCTTCCAGCCGATCTACATCTCGTCGTTCGGCGAGATTCCGGCGGGCCAGTTCGACGAAGAGAAGACCGGCTGGGGCTGGAAGCAGGTCGCCAAGATCGAAACCGACAAGACGATCCTGCCGACCACCTGCAAGATGGACCGTCCGTAACGGCCCCAATCGACGTCATGCCCGGGCTTGTCCCGGGCATCCACGCCCTTCGGCGTGGCTACGCACAAGACGTGGATGGCCGGGACGAACCCGGCCATGACGAACTCATATCGTCACCCGGTTTCAAATCATCATGCTCGAGCTGATCGTCACTTCCACCCTCAACGGCGTCCTGTTCGGGATGCTGCTGTTCCTGATGGCGAGCGGGCTGACGGTGATCTTCAGCATGCTCGGCGTGCTGAACTTCGCCCATGCCAGCTTCTACATGCTCGGCGCGTTCTTCGGCTTCCAGATCAGCCGCTGGTTCGGTTTCTGGCCGGCGCTGATCTTCGCGCCGCTGCTTGCGGGCGCGATCGGCGCCGCGGTCGAACGCTTCGGCCTGCGTCGCGTCCATCGCAACGGCCACGTCGCGGAACTGCTGTTCACCTTCGGCCTGGCCTTCGCGATCGAAGAGATCGTGTCGATCATCTGGGGCAAGGTTCCGGTCGACTTCCGCCCGCCGGAGTTGCTCGACTTTCCCGCCTTCACGATCTTTTCGACCAACTACCCCGCCTACAAGATGTTCATGCTGGCGGTTTCGATCGTGATCTTCGTCGGCCTCCTGCTGGTGCTGAAGCGGACCCGGATCGGGCTGATCGTGCAGGCGGCGCTGACGCATCCGCACATGGTCGGCCATCTCGGCCACAACGTCGAACGCATCTTCATGCTGGTATTCGGCGTCGGCACCGCGCTCGCCGCCGTCGCCGGCGTGATCGCCGGTCCGTCGCTGGTGACGCAGTCCAACATGGCGGCGATGCTCGGCCCGATCCTGTTCGTCGTCGTCGTGGTCGGCGGCCTCGGCTCGCTGCCGGGCGCCTTTATCGCCTCGCTGCTGATCGGGCTGGTGCAGACCTTCGCGGTCTCGGTGAACGGCTCGCTCGCTTCGGTGTTCGGACCGCTCGGACCCGATCTGGCGCAATCCTGGCTCAGCGACATCTGGAACGTGACGATCGCGCAGATCGCGCCGATCATGCCGTATCTGCTGCTGGTGCTGATCCTGATCTTCCGGCCGATGGGGCTGTTGGGAACCCGCGAAACATGACCGAACTCGCCTCCCGCGTCGCGCCGCCACGGCCGGCGCTGTCCGACCGCCTCAAGTTCTATGGAACCTGGGTGGCGACGGCGCTGATATTGCTGCTGCTGCCGCAGATCTTCACATCCGGCGGATCGATGACGACCTTCAGTCTGGTCGGCATCTCGATCATCTTCGCCTTGTCCTACAACATCCTGCTCGGCCAGACCGGCATGCTGTCATTCGGCCACGCGGTGTATTACGGCCTCGGCGGCTTCCTGGCGATCCACGCCATCAACCTGCTCGGCGGCAACAAATGGGCGATCCCGCTGCCGCTGGTGCCACTGATCGGCGGCATGGCCGGATTGTTCTTCGCAGCATTGATCGGCTGGGTGATGACGCAGCGCTCGGGCACGGCGTTCGCGATGATCTCGCTCGGCCTCGCCGAACTGGTCGCCTCCTCGGCGCTGATCCTGCGCACCTTCTTCGGCGGCGAGGCCGGCATTTCGGCCAATCGCACCAAGCTGTTCAAGGTGTTCGGCCTCTCCTTCGGGCCGCAGATCCAGATCTATTATCTGGTCGCCGCCTGGACGCTGATCGCGATCATCGCGATGTACGCGCTGACGCGGACCCCGCTCGGCCGGATGTGCAACGCGGTGCGCGACAATCCCGAGCGGGTGCAGTTCGTCGGCTACGATCCGCACGTTGTGCGCTATCTGGCGTTCTGCTTCTCGGGCTTCTTCGCCGGCATCGCCGGCGCGCTCGCCGCGATCAATTTCGAGATCGCCAACTCCGCTTATCTCGGCGCGGTGCAGTCCGGCACCGTGCTGTTCGCGGCCTATATCGGCGGCATCGGCTTCTTCATCGGCCCGATCGTCGGGGCGATCTTCGTCACCATCCTGTCGCTCGGCCTGTCCGACCTCACCCAGGTCTGGCAGCTCTATTTCGGCCTGTTCTTCATCGCCGTGGTGCTGTTCGCGCCCGGCGGCATCACCGGCCTGTTGATGATGCACCGGCCGCTCATCCGCGCCGGCATGCTGTCGCGGATGCTGCCGAGCTATCTGGTGGCGGCGCTGCCGACGCTGGCGCTGGTCACCGGCCTGATGCTGATGATCGAGACCATCGTGCATTACACCGTCAACCCGCACGAGGACCCGAACCGGGTCGCGTTCGGCATCCCGTTCAACGCGGCGAGCCCGCTGACCTGGGCGATCTCCGCGGTGCTGATCGTGGTCGGCTTCGTGCTGTGCCGGATGGCCTGGGCCCGCGTCGGCCAGACCTGGGACGAAACCCTCACAGCCGCCCGCGCCAAGGTTCATGCCCTATGAGCAATGCGATCGAACTCCACGGCGTCGAGAAGAGTTTCGGGATCACCAAGGTGATCCAGAACATCACGCTCAGCATCGCCCAGGGCGAACGCCACGCGCTGATCGGCCCGAACGGCGCCGGCAAATCCACCACGTTCAACCTGATCAGCGGCTACATGCGGCCGACCTCCGGCCGCATCCTGCTGCGCGGCGAGGAAATCTCCGGCCTGCGCCCGTTCCAGATCAACCGCCGCGGATTGTCGCGCTCGTTCCAGGTCACCAACGTGTTCGCCAACATGACGGTGTGGGAGAATCTGCGCTGCGCCGTGCTGTGGGCGACGGGGCAGCGCTACGCGTTCTGGAAGAACGTCGACAATCTGCCCGAGGTGCGCGAGCGCACCGCGCAGATCCTCGAGGACATCCATTTGACCTCGCGCCGCGACGTGCCGGCCGGCCTGCTCACTTATGCCGAGCAGCGCGCGCTGGAGATCGGCATCACCATCGCCGGCGGCGCCGACGTCATCCTGCTGGACGAGCCGACTGCCGGCATGAGCCACGCCGAGACCGAGCGCGCGGTGTCGCTGATCCGCCGGCTCACCGAGGGCCGCACGCTGTTGATCGTCGAGCACGACATGAGCGTGGTGTTCGGCCTCGCCGACCGCATCTCGGTGCTGGTCTACGGCCAGGTGATCGCCTCGGGCACGCCGGATGAAATTCGCGGCAACCCGAAGGTCAAGGAAGCCTATCTCGGCGAGGAGGCTGCCTGATGATGCTCGAGGTCAAGGATCTGCACGCTTACTACGGCAAGAGCCACATCCTGCAGGGCGTCGATATGCATATCGACGCCGGCGAGGTGGTCAGCCTGCTCGGCCGCAACGGCGTCGGCCGCTCCACCACGGTCAAGGCGATCATGGGCGAGGTGCCGCCGCACGGCTCCATCGTGTTCAAGGGCAAGAACATCGCCGGCCTGCCGAGCTACAAGATCGCGCATCTCGGCCTCGGCTACGTGCCCGAGCACCGCGACATCTTCCCGGGCCTGACCGTCCGGCAGAACCTGATGCTCGGCGTCAAGAACCCGCGCAATCCGGGCAAGTGGCGGCCCGACGACATGCTCGACATGTTCTCGAACCTGAAGGAGCGCGCCGACACCGCGGCCGGCGTGCTGTCCGGCGGCGAGAAGCAGATGCTGACGATCTGCCGGACGCTGATGGGCGATCCGGAACTGGTGATGATCGACGAACCGACCGAAGGGTTGGCGCCGATCATCGTCCAGCAGGTCGGCGACCTGATCGCCGAAATCGCCCGCCGCGGCGTCGCCATCCTGCTGGTCGAGCAGAAGCTGTCGATCGCGATGCGGATCTCGCACCGGGTCTATGTGATGGGCCACGGCAAGATCGTGTTCGAAGGCAGCCCCGCCGACCTCAAGGGCAACGATGCGGTCCGCAAGGAGTGGCTCGAGGTCTGAGCTCACGCGTCACTGCATCTCGTTGGTCATGCCCGGCCTTGTGCCGGGCATCCACGTCTTGAAAGCGGCGCGGGAGCACAGACGTGGATGGCCGGGACAAGCCCGGCCATGACGACCTGGTAAGACGCCATCAACGACCGTTGGTCTGCCCGCACGATTTGCGCTTGACTTGGAGCGCACTCTAACCTGTAGCAACAGGGCGTCGGACGGACAGAGCAGGCCATGAAGATCGGAGACCTCGCCAGGCGAACCGGATTGACCGCCCATACGCTGCGCTATTACGAGCGGATCGGGCTGTTGCCCCGCGCCTCGCGCGATGCATCCGGTCAGCGTGACTACGACGCGTCGATCCTGGTCTGGATCGAATTTCTCGGTCGCCTCAAGACCACCGGGATGCCGATCCGGGACATGCTGCGCTATGCGAAACTGCGCGCCCGCGGGGCCGCGACAGAGGACGCCCGCCGCGTCCTGCTGCAGCAGCACCGCGACAAGGTGCAGGCGCATGTCGCCGAACTTCTGGCCTGCCTGACCGTCCTCGACACCAAGATCGCCGGCTATGCCGCCGGCGCCAGCAAGGTGGAGACGGACGATGACGCAACACCACACCGACCCGCACGAAAGGTACGAGCGCGGCCTGCGCGCGCTCGCGGCGATTGACGGCGACGCCGGCCACAAGGTGGTCGAGGCGCTGGCCGAGATCGCGCCGGATTTCGCCCGCTATCTGATCGAGTTTCCGTTCGGCGACATCTACAGCCGCCCCGGCCTCGACCTGCGCGCGCGCGAGATCGCGACCATCGCCGCGCTGACCGCGATGGGCAACGCCACGCCCCAGCTCAAGGTGCATATCGAGGCCGGGCTGAATGTCGGACTGAGCCGCGACGAGATCACCGAAATCATCATGCAGATGGCGGTCTATGCCGGTTTCCCGGCGGCGCTGAACGGCCTGTTCGCGGCCAAAGAGGTGTTCACCAGCCGCGCTGCGGCGGATCGGGAGCCCGTAGCTTGATCGACCTTGTTGTTCAAGGGCGAGCTCGAGGCCGGGGCGGCTCGTCCGACTTCCGCATCGGCGCGTTTCGGACTACGGTCGGGGGCTGTGTCCCCCGGCGCCCCCGAATCATGAGCCTCGATGCTGTCTGCGCTGACCCGAACGAGAACCCGGCTCGCTGATTTTGCCGCCAACAACGACCCGCTCGCGGCCACCGGTAATCTGGTCGCGCTGGTGCTGGCCGGCAATACACCGTTCTATCCGATCTATGTCGCGGTGCTTGCCGGCCCGGGCGGGATGCCGTGGCTGCTGCTGACGCTGCTGTCGTTTCCGCTGTTCTGCCTTGTTCCGGTCCTCGCCCGCAAGAATCCGCTGCTCGGCCGGATCGCGCTGTCGCTGACGGCGACCGGCAACACCGTGTTCTGCACCTGGCTGCTCGGCGTGCCATCGGGGATCGAATTGTTTCTGCTGCCCTGCGCGACGCTCTCCAGTCTGCTGTTCCGCCGCAGCGAGCGGCTGCTGATGCTGCCATTGGCCGGGTTGCCGGTCGCGGCCTATTTCTTTCTGCACGGCCGCTACGGCGCGCCGCCGCACATCTACCAGGCCGACGAATATGCCGCGCTGTTTTCGATGAACGCGATCAGCGCCGCGATGATCTCGATCTTCATCGGGATCGTGTTTTCCGGGCTGTTCGCCGAGCCGGCCGAAAGCCGCAAAGCGTGACCGACCGCCGCAACCGGCTCGACCTGCTCGCCTTCCTGATCG
This sequence comes from Rhodopseudomonas palustris, assembly GCF_034479375.1. NCBI lineage: Bacteria > Pseudomonadati > Pseudomonadota > Alphaproteobacteria > Hyphomicrobiales > Nitrobacteraceae > Rhodopseudomonas > Rhodopseudomonas palustris. The sequence goes on from NZ_CP140155.1 coordinate 2,669,608, forward strand.
TGCTGGCCGCCGCGATCGCGATCGCCGGCGTGATGTTCGCGGACTATTATCGCTCGCCCGATCTGCTGTGGCGCTACTATTATCACGACCGCAACTCGCATTACAGTTTCGGGCTCGACCTCGCGCTGGCGATGCGCGACCTCGATCCCGTCTGGTTCTTCACCGAGCTGGAAAAGGCCAAGGTCTGGCCGCCGCTCCACGGGCTGGTGCTGAGCGCCGTGCTGCTGGTCGGCGGTATCGATTATCGGCTCGGCATCGTGCCGAGCCTGATCGGCTGGGTCGCGACGATCGCCTTCACATGGCTGATCGCGCGCCGACTGATCGCCGGCCGGATGGAGGGTCTGTTCGCCGCGGCCGTCGCGACAATCCTGACGGCGGCCAGCCCGGCGTTCCGGCTGATCAGCGCCGATGTGATGCTGGAAGGCCTCGGCGCCGGCCTTTCCGCCGCGGCGCTGTGGGCCTATCTGCACGCAGCCGCTGCCCCCGAGAAAGCGGCGCGCTGGCGGTTGCTCGCCGTGATCCTCACGGCGCTGTTCTTCCACAAGGGCAACTACTGGGGCCTGCTGCTGGCGCCGATCGCGATCGCCTTCGCCACCGAACACTGGCGCGCCACGCTCGCGACCGCGCGCGCCGTCGGCCGGGTCAGGGTCGGCGCAGCGATCGCGGCCCTGCTCCGGCAGCCGCTGCTGATCCTCGCCGCGCTGATGGCGGCGCTGGTGGGCTACATCTATGCGCGCGGCCCGACGGCGCTGGAGCTGTTCGGCAAATCCGTGTCGCTGTATCCGCCCGAGAACCTGACCACCATCGCCTACGCGCTGGTGTTCCTGTGGTGGGCGCTGTTGTGGTGGCGCCACAAGGCCGCGATCGACCGCGCGCTCGGCATTCCCGGCCGCGCCCTGCTGTACTGGCACATCACGCCGATCGCGATCTCGTTTCTGCTGCCGCACCGGCTGTCGCGCTTCCTGTGGTTCGTCGGACCGGCCAACAATCCCCAGGGCGACGGCCTGTGGCATAGCGCACGGTTCTATTGGCACGTGTTCGCCGACGCCTTCCATACCCAGCCCTGGCTGGCGATCCCCGCATTGGCCTTCGCGGTGATCGGCGCACTCGGCATCCGGCGCCTCGCGCCCGGCGCGCGCGTGGTGTTTCTGTTCGCAGCGCTGGCGTGGATCGGCGTGCTGATCCACCCGCAGCACCAGGGTCGCTTCATGTCGACCTGGGTGTTCGCGGTGTGGATCTGCAGCGGAGTCGGCGCCGGGCTGATGCTCGGCCGGTTGCGCGGCCTGCTGTCGGCGTGGGTGCGCGCCACCGTCGCCGGCGCTGCCGCGGCGTCTCTGCTGCTCGTCAATGTCGGCCACGCCATCCCGGAGGTCGCCTACACCTACGCGATCCACCCCAGCCCGAACAGCGGACCATCCGATCTCGGTCTGATCCGTCCCTATCTCGACGAACTGAACGGCGCCCGCGAGGTCACGGTGCTCGCCACCTTCGGGTCGAGCAAGCTGTTCGCCTGGGTGATCCGCGAGCACTGCCGCTGCCACATGATCGTGCCCGATCCGTTCATCGCCGACCTAGCCACCCGCGAGGATGTCCGGCGCGTGGCGGCCGAACGGATCGCGCGGTCGACCGCCGACATCATCGTGACCATCGACGCGCCGAGCAGCCGCTACGAACTGCCTTCGGTCGGATGGGTCTATTCGCGGATGGCGGGGATCGTGGACGCCATGAACGAACAGACCCGCTACGCGCGCGGCACCACCTACGATCTGCCGGACCAACAGGCGCAGGCGACGATCTGGCGGCGGCGCTGACGCCGAGCGCGTAGCGCGATCGTTTGCATTGCAACATGCAACGACATGAGCGCGATGACGGCATGTACCGCGTCGCACCGCGCAGACGGGACGGCAGCGGTAACCGCAAGCTGTTTCGAACCGGCCTGCGCCGAGATCTCCCTTTCAAGACGCACTTAGTCGAATATCATCAAAGACTCGGCTGGCATAAAATTCCGCAGACGGGTAAACCGCTCAAGACAAGGCGTGGCAAACGCCGGGAGCATATGACGGTCGGACGCGGCAAACCGCGGCGACGGATGCTCGGGAGGAACAGGGTTGGAACACGCATTGGAAGTGCGCAATGTATCCTTGCGTTTCGGCGGCGTCCGCGCGCTGAGCGAGGTCAGCTTCGCCGTGAACGACGGCGAATTGTTTTCCATCATCGGCCCCAACGGCGCCGGCAAGACCTCGATCGTCAACTGCATCTCGGGCCGCTACCGGCCGACCGAAGGCCAGCTCTTCTATCATGGCCGCGACATCACGGCGCTGAAGCCGAATGCGCGCGCGCCGCTCGGGATCGGCCGCACCTTCCAGAATCTCGCGCTGTTCCACCACATGAGCGTGCTCGACAACATCATGGTCGGGCGCCACCATCTGCTGAAGAACAACTTCCTCACCGGCGCGCTGTACTGGCTCGGCGCGCGGCGCGAGGAACTCGAGCACCGCCACAAGGTCGAGGAGATCATCGACTTTCTCGACCTGCAATCGGTGCGCAAGGCGACCGCCGGCACCCTCTCCTACGGCCTGCGCAAGCGCGTCGAGCTGGCGCGCGCGATGGCGCTGGAGCCGAAGCTGATCCTGCTCGACGAGCCGATGGCCGGCATGAACTTCGAAGAGAAGGAGGACATGGCCCGCTACATCGTCGACCTCAACGAGGAGTTCGGCATGACGGTGGTGATGATCGAGCACGACATGGGCGTGGTGATGGACATCTCCAACCGCGTCGTGGTGCTGGATTTCGGCCGCAAGATCGCCGAGGGCGAGCCGGCCGAAGTGCTCGCCGATCCGCACGTCAAGCGGGCTTATCTCGGCGAGGAGGACGAAGTGCTGGTCGATCCGGACGATACGCCGGGCCATCCGGGCGTCGCGGAGCGCGTGGCATGATGGACTACGCCGGCCGCGTCGCGGCAGCCGATACGTTTCCCAAGCTGCTGCGACTCAATGCGCGCGAATGCGGCGGCGAGATCGCCTTGCGCGAAAAGTCGCTCGGGCTCTGGCGCGTCTTCACCTGGGCCGACTACCAGACCCGGGTGCACGATTTCGCGCTCGGCATGGTCGAACTCGGGCTCGGCCGCGGCGACGTCATCGGCATCATCGGCGACAACCGGCCGGACTGGGTGTCCGCCGAGATCGCCACCCACGCCATCGGCGCGATGAGCCTGGGGCTGTATCGCGACGTGCTCGACGAGGAAGCCGCCTATCTGCTCACTTACGGCGAGGCCAAGCTGGTTTTCGCCGAGGACGAGGAGCAGGTCGACAAGCTGCTCCTTCTCGCCGAGCGCGTGCCGAATTTGAAGCACATCGTCTATTCCGATCCGCGCGGCATGCGCAAATACGACGACCCGCGGCTGCTGCCGGCCGACACGCTGGCGGCGATGGGCCGCGCCCGCGCCGGCCGCGAGCCAGGGATCTACGATCGCCTCGTCGATGCGACGGGCGGCGAGGACGTCGCGATCCTCTGCACCACCTCCGGCACCACCGCGCATCCCAAACTGGCGATGCTGGCCGCGGGACGCGTGCTGAAGCACTGCGCGACCTATCTCAGCTTCGATCCCAAGGGGCCGGACGACGAATACGTCTCGGTGCTGCCCCTGCCGTGGATCATGGAGCAGGTCTACGCGCTCGGCAAAGGGCTGTTGTGCCGGATGAAGGTCAACTTCGTCGAAGAGCCCGACACCATGATGAACGACTTCCGAGAGATCGCGCCGACCTTCGTGCTGTTCGCGCCGCGGGTGTGGGAAGGCATCGCCGCCGACGTGCGCGCGCGGGTGATGGACGCCTCGCCGCTGAAGCAGCGGCTGTACGAGACCGGCATGAAGGCCGGCCTCGCGGCGCTCGCCGAGGGCAAGCATTCGGCGTTCGCCGATGCGGTGCTGTTCCGCGCGCTGCGCGACCGGCTCGGCTTCACGCGGCTGCGCTCGGCGGCGACCGGCGGCGCGGCGCTCGGCCCGGATACTTTCAAGTTCTTCCGCGCCATGGGCGTGCCGCTGCGCACGCTTTACGGCCAGACCGAACTGCTCGGCGCCTACACGCTACACAAAGCGGACGCGGTCGATCCGGACACGACCGGCGTGGCGATGGGCGCCGAGATCGAGATCAAGGTCGAGAACCCCGACGTGCAGGGCATCGGCGAGATCGTGGTGCGCCATCCCAACATGTATCTCGGCTACTACAAGAACGAGGAGGCCTCCGCCGCCGACATGAAGGACGGCTGGATGCAGTCCGGCGACGCCGGCTATTTCAACGCGCGCGGCCAGCTCGTCGTCATCGACCGCATCAAGGATCTGGCCGAGACCTCGCATGGCGAGAAGTTCTCGCCGCAATATATCGAGAACAAGCTGAAATTCTCGCCCTACGTCGCCGAAGCCGTGGTGCTCGGCGCCGGCCGCGACCGGCTCGCGGCGATGATCTGCATCCGCTATTCGATCATCTCGAAATGGGCCGAAAAGAAGCGGATCGGCTTCACCACCTATTCGGACCTCGCGTCCCGGCCCGAAGTCTACGAGATGCTGCGCAGCGAGGTCGAATCGGTCAATGCGACGCTGCCCGCCGCGCAGCGGATCTCGCGCTTCCTGCTGCTGTACAAGGAGCTCGACGCCGATGACGGCGAACTGACGAGGACCCGCAAGGTCCGCCGCAGCGTGATCAACGAGAAATACGCCGACATCATCGACGGCATCTATGGCGGCCGGAGCGAGATCCCGGTCGACACCCAGATCCAGTTCCAGGACGGCACCACGCAGCGGATCCGGACCACGCTGAAGGTGGTCGAGCTCGGCCATGGCACTGCGCACGCGGAGGCGGCGGAATGAGCGCGCTGTCGATCGCAACAACGCCAGTGACTGCGCCCTCTCCACTTGTAGGAGAGGGCAGCATCAACGCCCGCCCCGCTGACAACCGGGTGAGGGGTCGGGCGCGACGTCGGCGCCCCCTCACCCGCCCTCGCTTCGCTCGGGCACCCTCTCCCACAAGGGGAGAGGGGAAGCGCCCCCTCGCTGGTAGTCACGCCGCATGAACACACAGCTTCTGTTCCAGCTTCTCGTCAACGGCCTCGTGGTCGGCACGCTGTACGGCGTGGTGGCGATGAGTTTCGTGCTGATCTACAAGGCCACGCAGGTCGTCAACTTCGCCCAGGGGGAGCTGCTGCTGATCGGCGCCTGGGTGTGCTGGGCGCTGCTGGCGAAATATCAGGTGCCGTTCTATGTCGGCATGCCGCTGACGCTGGTGTTCATGTTCGCGTTCGGCATCGCGATCCAGATCGTGGTGCTGCGGCCGATGATCGGCGAGCCGATCATCTCGGTGATCATGGTGACGATCGCGCTCTCCACCGTATTCCAGGCGACGCTGAAATGGATCTTCGGCGTCAACCCGCAGCCGTTCCCGCAGATCTTCACCAGCCAGTCGGTGTCGATCGGTGGGCTGCAGATCCAGACCGTCTATGTGATGAGTCTGGTGGTCTCGATCGCGATGATGATCGGGATGGCGTGGTTCTTCCGGGTGTCGAAATACGGCCTGGCGATGCGCGCCACCGCGTTCAACCAGCAGGTCGCGCAGTCGCTCGGCATCTCGGTGAAAAGCGTGTTCGCGATGGCCTGGGCGATCTCGGCCACGGTCTCGGCGGTCGCCGGCGTCGTCGTCGCCGTGGTCAACGGCGTGTCGTCCGGCCTGTCGGCCTACGGCATCAAGGTGTTCCCGGCGGCGATCCTCGGCGGGCTCGACTCGATCGGCGGCGCGGTGCTCGGCGGCATCATCATCGGCCTTTTGGAAAACCTCGCGCAGTATATCGACAGCGAATATCTGCACTGGGGCAATCTCTACGAAATCGCGCCGTTCTACGTGATGATCATCATCCTGATGATCAAGCCTTACGGCCTGTTCGGCACCAAGGACATCGAGCGCATCTGAAATGGCGAATGCATCCCTGATTCCCGCCGGCGATTTCCGCACCAGCTACGCCGCCGACACCACGATCTTCCCGACCAGGACCAGCCGCAACGCGGCGATCCTCGGCATCGTGCTGATCTCGTTCGCGCCGCTGGTGCTGACGAGCTACTGGCTGAGCGTGCTGATCCAGATCGGCATCTTCGGCATCGCGGCACTCGGCCTGAACATTCTGGTCGGCTTCACCGGCCAGATTTCGATCGGCCACGCCGCGTTCTTCCTGCTGGGCGCCTATACTTCGGCCTATCTCAACAACAACCTGCCGATCCCGGTGTTCTTCACCATCCCGCTCGCCGGCGTCATCACCGCGCTGGTCGGCCTCGTGTTCGGCCTGCCGGCGGCGCGGCTGAAGGGGCTGTATCTCGTCATCGCCACGCTGGCGGCGCAATACATCCTGATCGACTTCTTCTCCCGCGCCGAATGGTTCTCCGGCGGCTCGGTGCCGGCCTCTGCCAATCCGTTCTCGCTGTTCGGCTACATGCTGCGCGGCGACAAGCAATATTTCTACGTGGTGCTGGCCTATCTGCTGGTCAGCTATCTGCTGGTGACCAATCTGATGCGGACCCGCGACGGCCGGGCGCTGGTGGCGGTGCGCGACCATTATCTGTCCGCCGAGATCATGGGCATCAATCTCACCAAATATCGCACGCTGTCGTTCGGCTTGGCGGCGTTCTTCGCCGGCATCGCCGGGGCGCTGTACGCGCATTATCAGCTCGTGGTGTCGAACGAGGGCTTCGGCATCGAGCGCTCGATCCTGTTCCTGGCGATGATCATCATCGGCGGCATCGGCTCGATCTCGGGCACGCTGATGGGCACCGCCTTCGTGGTGCTGCTTCCGGAAGCGATGGAATGGATCAGCATGGAACTGAAGGGCGGCGCCATCGACCGCGCGCTGCAGCTCAACAACAACCTGACCTTCCTGCGCGAGATCGCGATCGGCCTGATCATCATCGCCTTCCTGGTGTTCGAACCGGACGGCCTCGCGCATCGCTGGCGGCAGATCAAGGCGTACTGGAAGCTCTACCCGTTTTCGCACTGAGGTCGGGACGAACGAACCACAAGAACTCGACGAGAAACCACAGGAGGAGACCAACCATGACGATGAAATCCCTGTTGAGCACGGCAGCGATGGCGCTGGTGATCGCCGGCGCGTCGGCGACCGCGCAGGCGCAGATCGCGATCGGCCATCTCGCCGATTATTCGGGCGGCACCTCGGACGTCGGCACGCCCTACGGCCAGGCCGTCGCCGACACCTTCGCCTTCGTCAACAAGAAGGGCGGCGTCGGCGGCAAGCAGCTCAACGTCGACACCAACGATTACGGTTATCAGGTCCCGCGCGCGATCGCGCTGTACAAGAAATGGTCCGGTGGCGACAAGGTCGCGGCGATCATGGGCTGGGGCACCGCCGACACCGAGGCGCTGACCGGCTTTCTCGCCCAGGACAAGATCCCCGACATGTCCGGCTCCTACGCCGCGGCGCTGACCGATCCCCAAGGCACCAGCGGCAAAGCCAAGCCCGCGCCCTACAACTTCTTCTACGGCCCGTCCTATTCGGACGCGGTGCGCGCCGAGCTGATGTGGGCCGCCGAGGACTGGAAGGCCAAGGGCAAGAGCGGCGCGCCGAAATTCGTCCATATGGGCGCCAACCATCCTTATCCCAACGCGCCGAAGGCCGCCGGCGAAGCGCTTGCCAAGGAGCTCGGCTTCGAAGTGCTGCCGCCGCTGGTGTTCGCGCTGTCGCCGGGCGACTACTCGGCGCAGTGTCTGAGCCTGAAGAGCTCGGGCGCCAACTACGCCTATCTGGGCAACACCGCGGCCTCCAATATTTCGGTGATGAAGGCCTGCAAGGCCGCCGGCGTCGACGTGCAGTTCATGAGCAACGTCTGGGGCATGGACGAGAACGCCGCCAAGGCCGCGGGCGACGCGGCGGACGGCGTGATCTTCCCGCTGCGCACCGCGGTCGCCTGGGGCGGCAGCGCGCCGGGCATGAAGACGGTCGAGGAGATCTCCAAGATCTCCGATCCCTCCGGCAACGTCTATCGCCCGGTGCACTACGTCGCCGCGGTGTGCTCGGCGCTGTACATGAAGGAAGCGCTCGATTGGGCCGCCGCCAACGGCGGCGCGACCGGCGAGAACGTCCGCAAGGGCTTCTACCAGAAGAAGGACTGGGTGCCGGCCGGGATGGACGGCGTCTGCAATCCGTCGACCTGGACCGACAAGGACCACCGCGGCACCACCAAGGTCGATCTGTATCGCGCCAAGGTGTCGGGCCAGACCGACGGCGACCTCAAGGACCTGATCGCCAAGGGCACGATCAAGCTCGAAAAGGTCAAGACCGTCGACCTGCCGCGCAAGCCGGAATGGCTCGGGTGGTGAGCTGAAGCGCGGCTGTCCGCAGCCGCGCGCAAGACGGCCTCCTCGCCTGCGTGTGGCGGGGAGCGCCTCGACACTCACGGACGTCATCCCCGCGTAGGCGGGGATCCAGTACGCCGCAGCGTCGCGTTCACGGAGCTAACGCTCTGGAATACTGGGTCCCCCGCATGCGCGGGGGATGACGGTGGTGACGGGGGCGATGTTGTCCCCCCACGCGAGACGCAGCAGGTTCGACAACGTCAGGACGCACCATGACCGAAGCCGCGGAAATCAATCGATCTCGGTCCGACGCCGCTCCCGCAGCCGTCACCGCTCCCCTCCTCAGCGTCAAGAACATCGAGGTGGTCTATGACGACGTCATCCTGGTGCTGCGCGGCCTCAGTCTCGACGTACCGCAGGGCGCGATCGTGGCGCTGCTCGGCGCCAACGGCGCCGGCAAGTCGACCACGCTGAAGGCGATCTCCGGCCTGCTCAAGACCGAGGACGGCGAGGTGACCCGCGGCGAGATCGTGTTCGACGGGATGCGGATCGACGGCGTCGACCCGGACAAGATCGTCCGCCGCGGCATCTTTCAGGTGATGGAAGGCCGCCGCATCATCTCCGACATGACCTCGCTGGAAAACCTGCGGCTCGGCGCCTTCACCCGCAGCGACCGCAACGTCGCCGCCGATATCGACATGGTCTACAACTACTTCCCGCGGCTGAAGGAGCGCACCGGCCTCGCCGGCTATCTGAGCGGCGGCGAACAGCAGATGCTGGCGATCGGCCGTGCGCTGATGGCGCGGCCGAAGATGATCCTGATGGACGAGCCGTCGATGGGCCTGTCGCCGCTGCTGGTGAAAGAGGTGTTCTCGATCATCAGGCAGATCAACCGCGACCTCGGCGTCACCATCCTGCTGGTCGAACAGAACGCCCGCGCCGCGCTCTCGGTGGCGAGCCACGGCTACATCATGGAGCAAGGCAAGGTCGTGCTCGACGGCACAGCCGACGAGCTGCGCGACAACGAGGACGTGAAAGAGTTCTACCTCGGCGGCGCCGGCGACCAACGCAAGAGCTTCAAGAATCTGAAGAGCTTCAAGCGGAGGAAGCGCTGGTTGTGAGCGCCGGGACTCCGTCGCCCGCGCGACCGCGGCGCTCCCTTACGATCCGCCCGGCCGCCCCGAGAGGAAACGCTCGATCTCCTCGATCAGCAGTGCGGTGGTCTGCGGCTGTACCAGCCGCTGCTTGATCCGCTCGACCAGCGCCCCGCGCTTGCCGTTTTCCAGCGTTCCGGCCACCGCGCGGACCACCGCATCGGGCGCGGACGATTCGACGTAGCCGACGTCGTCGCCGAGCAATTCGCGCGACCACGGATGGTCGCGCAGCACCAGCGGCGCGCCGGCCAACCCGGCCTCGATCGCCGAATGTCCCGGGAAGTCCTCGCCGAGTTCCAGATACACCGAACAGCTCTGCATCGCCGAGCGGATGATGTCGGAGCCCGGCTGCAGATAGGGAAGGAAGCGCACCTGCTCGGACGCCGCAGCCTTGCACTTCGCGTAGTACGCGCGGTCGCGATAGCCGCCGATGAAGATCAGCGGCACGTCGAGATCGCGCAGCGCCTCGATCGCCTGCAATTGCTGCTTGGCCTCGTCGAGCACGCCGACCCACAGCACGAAGCGCCCGACACCGTAGGCAGAACGGAACAGGTCGTCCGGCACCGGGCGGGCGAAGGCGGCGCTGATGCCGGGCGGCACGACGACGATCTTGTCGTGCGTCATCGTGAACAGGTTTCGGCACAATTCGGCTTCCGCCTCGGTGCGCAGCACGATCACATCCGCCAGATCGAAATGCTCCTGCACCACCGGCAGCGACCCGGCGGACGGATTGAAGAAGTTGTAGTTCGGAATCAGGATGATCGGCTTGCCCTGCTCGCGCACATTGCGCAGCAGGATCTGCCCGCCGCCGACGGCGGAAAAATGCACGACGGCATCGTAGTATCGTAGTGGCCGCGAGGCATGGCCATAGAAATCGGCGCGCACGCCGTTCTCGTTCATGTACTCGGCGAGTTGCAGAAACTCGGTCTCGCCGCCACCCGGCGCCAGGAAGGCATGATGATAGGTGGTCAACAATAACCGCATCTGTTCATTCCATCGTTGCTCGCGGACGTTAGCCGGCTTTTCAGCCGACTGCCAAGAGACGGATTGACGATATATGGCAAAAAAGCCTAAGAGGTTCGGCGAGTTCGACCTCGTCGTCGTGAGGCGGCTTGGATTTCACCTGCGGCCGAAATCGGCGGTCCGCAGTCCGGCGTCGTCTCCGGGAGCTGCCGTTTCCGGCAGCGCTGGCGCCGAGCACCGGATCCTTCGGCGAGTTGCGCGTATGAACCGGACGGAACATGGCGAAGCCTAAGTACAAGGGTATCATCCTGGCCGGGGGACGGGGAACTCGGCTCTTCCCGGCGACGATCTCGATCAGCAAGCAGCTCATCCCGCTCTACGACAAGCCGATGGTGTATTACCCGCTGAGCACCCTGATGCTGGCGGGCATTCGCGAGGTGATGATCATCTCGACGCCGAGCGCGCTGCCGCTGTACCAGGAACTGCTCGGCGACGGTCATCAGATCGGCATGGAATTCGAGTACGCCGTGCAGGCCGAAGCGCGCGGCCTCGCCGAGGCTTTCATCATCGGCGAGAAATTCATCGGACGCGCCAATGCGGCCCTGGCGCTGGGCGACAACGTGTTTCACGGCTCGGGCGTCGGCGACGGTATCCGCAAGGCCTCGGCCCGCGATCGCGGCGCATCGGTTTTCGCCTATTGGGTGCACGATCCGGAGCGGTACGGCGTGGTCGAGTTCGACGATGACGGCAAGTCGATCTCGATCGAGGAGAAGCCGGACAAGCCCAAGAGCAACTACGCGGTCACCGGGCTGTATTTCTACGACAACGACGTGGTCGAGATCGCCAAAGGCGTCAGGCCGTCGGAACGCGGCGAACTGGAAATCACCGCGGTCAACAACATCTATCTGGCCAACGGCGCGCTGAACGTCGAGAAGCTCGGACGTGGCGACGCCTGGCTCGACACCGGCACCCACGATACGCTGCTCGAGGCCAGCCATTTCGTCCAGACCATCGAGAAGCGGCAGGGCCAGAAGATCGCCTGCATCGAAGAGATCGCCTGGCGGATGGGCTTCATCGACGACGAGGAACTGGAGCAACTGGCGCATCCTCTGATCGCCAGCGGCTACGGCAAGTACATCCTGAACCTGCTGCGGCATTGAGCGCGGCTGGCCCCGCGCCGCGGCTCGCCCCGGCCGCCATCGATGCCGCCGGTTGACAGGCGACCGTCTTTGCCCAGGCACGTCCCCATGAACGTCTTGCACGCCTACAAGGTCTATCGCCCGGACGTCGACGGCGGCATCCCCGAGGTGATCGCCAAGCTGACGCAGCCGAACGCCGCCGGCGACCGGGCCGAGATTCTCGTCGCGCGCGACCGCGGCCCGCCGCGGCGCTACGTGCTCGACGGCACGCCGGTGCGCGCCGTCGGTTCGTTCGGCCAGATCTCCTCGATGCCGATCGCGCCCGGCTTTCCGCTCGCGCTGCGTGCCGCGGCGCGCCGGTTCGACGTGCTGGCGCTGCACTATCCGTTTCCGCTGAACGACCTCGGTGTCGCGCTGGGAATCCCCGACGACGTCGCCGTCGTGGTGCACTGGCATGCCGACATCATCGGTCGCGGTGCGGTGATGCCACTGCTGGCGCCGCTGATCCGCCGCACCCTCGCTCGCGCCGACCGGATCGTCGTCTCGCATCAATCGATCTTCGACGGTTCGAGCTTTCTGCAGCCCCACGCCGCCAAATGCGTGAGCATCCCGTTCGGCGTCGACACCAGCGAATGGACGACGATCGACGACGCAACCCGGCGGAGGATCGAGGATCTGAAGCGCGAGCACCCGCGCCTGATCGTGGCGATGGGACGGCTGGTTCCATACAAGGGCTTCTCCGTCCTGATCGAGGCGTTGCAGCAGATCGACGGCGAGGTGGTGATCATCGGCGAGGGCGCGGAACGCGACAATCTTCAGCGCCTTGCCCAGCGGCTCGGCGTCTCCGATCGGCTGCGGCTCCCCGGCTTCCTGCCGCGCGACGAGGTCAAGGCCTATTTCCACGCCGCCAGGCTGTTCGCGCTGCCATCGGTGACGATCGCGGAGGCGTTCGGCCTGGTCCAGATCGAGGCCATGGCGGTCGGGCTTCCCGTCGTCAACACCGCGCTGCCGACGGCGGTGCCGACCATCGCCCGCGACGGCCTGGAAGGCCTGACGGTGCCGGTCAACGACGCTCCGCGACTGGCCGCCGCGATCAACCGCCTGCTCGACGACCCCCGGCTGGCCGCCGACCTCGGCGAAGCCGGGCGGCAGCGCGTCGCGGCCGAATACGAGCTGACCGTATTCCAGTCCGCTATCCGGCAAGTCTATGAAATTGCGGTTGAATCGAGGCGAAGCCGTTCTGCCGGCGAGCAAACAAAGACTTGACTTGAGGGGGCCAAAACGGACATTGAGGTCGAACAGGCCTCAGCATGCCGCCGGGCGCAGGCCTCATCGAGCGGCCATGTCCCGGCTTCGCTCCAATTCCTCGCGCGGGCACCGATGACCGATTCCACTTCCAGCGCGACAGCGCCGATCCCGAGCGCGCCGCCTCCCACCAGGCATCTGCAGCGCGGCTTCACGCTGAAGCAGTATCTCGATCTGATCCTCACCCTCGCGCACAAGGAGGTGAAGGTCCGGTACAAGAACAACGTGCTCGGCTATCTGTGGTCGATCGCCAATCCGCTGGCATCGGCGATGGTGTTCTACTTCGCCCTGCAAGTGATCATGAGGTCGAACGTCGAGAACTACGTCGTGTTCCTGACCATCGGCCTGTTCGCCTGGCAGTGGTTCAGCAATTATCTGATGGGCGCCTGCGGTATCTTCCTGGCCAACGGCAGCCTGATCAAGAAGTCGGTGTTTCCCCGCTTCGTGCTGCCGATCGCGCTGAACCTGCAGGACACGTTTCACTACGTGATGTCGGTTCCGGTGACGCTCGGCTTTCTGCTGGCCTACCACCTGCCGGTGGGATGGCACGTCATCCCCGGAATGCTGCTGATCATTCCCGCGCAGTTCATGCTGCTGCTGGGACTGGGCCTCGCGATTTCCTCCGCCAATCTGTTCTTCCGAGACATGGAGAGGATTCTCGCCATCGGATTGAACATGATGTTCTATCTGTCGCCGGTGATCTATCCGATCGAACGCGTGCCCGATCACTATCGGCCGCTGCTGCACCTCAATCCGATGACGTCGCTGATCGAGGCGTGGCGCGCGCTGTTCATGAAGGGCATCATCGACTGGCACAATATCGGACTGGCCTATGCGTACGCCGCGGTCGCGATGGCGGTCGGCGTCTTCGTGTATCGCCGGCTGGTCCACCGTTTCGCCGAAGTCATCTAGGTCGACGCCATGAGCATCGCGATCAAGTTCGAGCACGTCAGCAAGAGTTTCGCCGACCACACCTTCCTCACCGGCGGCCTGAAGAACTACATCCTGAACGGATTTCAGGCCTCGAAATACAGTCGCAGCCACCTGGTTCTCGACGACATCTCGTTCGAGGTCGAGCGCGGCTCGACCACCGGCTTCGTCGGCCGCAACGGCGCCGGCAAGAGCACCCTGCTCGGCCTGATCGCCGGGGTGATGAAGCCGAACAGCGGCAAGGTGACGGTCAACGGCCGGGTGTCCTCGCTGCTCGAGCTCGGCGCGGGATTTCATCCCGACCTCTCCGGCCGCGAGAACATCGAGCTCTATGGCGTCGTGCTGGGCTTCTCCCGCCGCGACATCCGCAAGCGCCTCGACAGCATCATCGACTTCGCCGAACTCGCCGAACACATCGACACGCCGATCCGGTTCTATTCGAGCGGGATGCTGGCGCGACTCGGCTTCGCGGTGGTGTCGCAGCTCGACCCCGAGATCCTTCTGGTCGACGAGGTCCTGGCGGTCGGCGACTATAAGTTTCAGGCGAAGTGCGGCGAGGTGATGAAGCGGTTCCGCGCCGACGGCGGCACCATCGTGCTGGTGTCACATGCCGCGGGCGACGTGACCACGCTGTGCGATCACGCGCATTTTCTCGAGAACCACCGCATCGCGTTCTCCGGAACGCCGGCCGACGTCATGGCCAAATATCAGCCCGCCGCGCCGGTTCCGACGCCGGCCTGAGCGCCGATCACGGCCAGCATCGCGTCGAGGCGCGCGTCCCAGGTGTTGGCGCGCAGCGAAGGGTGATCCAGCGGCAACGGCTGGCGGCCGGCGTCCAGCGCGACTTGAATCTCCGCAACGATCGCGTCGGCTCCGCCGGCGATACGATGCAGGCCGGCGAATTCCGAAAGCGCCGGCAGCGGCGTCGCGACCACGCTCGTCCCGGCCGCGAGATACTCGAAGAACTTCATCGGAAACATCGAGCGCGTGTAGTCATTGATGAGCTGCGGCAGCAGCGCGATCTCGCAGCCACGCAGATAAGCCGGCAGCTCCGCATAGGCCCGCCAGCCTAGGAAGTGCACGTTCGGCCGCAGCTTCAGCGCGGCGATCTCCTCGCTGTGCTGCCCCTCGCGTTCGTCCCCGATGAAGACGAGATGCCAGTCCGGCCGCGCCGCGGCGACCCGGCCGATCAGCCCGAAATCGATTTTGAAATCGGACAATGCGCCGACATAGATCATCCGCGGCGACGGGATCGCCGCAAGATCGGGCGGCAGCGGCCCCGGCTCGCGTGCCTGCGCGAAGTGCTCGACATCGGCGACATTGCCGAAATAACGCGTGCGCTCGCCGCTGATCGGAACGCAGCGGTCGTACAATGCGCGGCTGGTGACGAACACATGATCGGCGCGGGCCAGCAATTGCGCCTCGGCGCGGTCGTAGGCGTCGTGGTCGACGCCGGGGATCGCGCCGAGATCGTCGACGGAGTGATACACCAGCGCCTCGGGGTCGAGCGCATCGACCAGCGGCATCATGTAGGGATGATAGGTCCACAGCAGCGGGCGCGCGCCGCCTTGCCGCCCGAGCCAGCGCTGGATCCGGCTCTGCAACTGCCAGCGATTGAATTCGCCGACCAATGCGTAGCGATGGCCGAGCGGGATCGTCAGCGGCGACAGCACCCAGACATTCTCGGCCACTTCCTCGATCGGCGCGAGGCCGCTGCGCAACCGGGCGGCCATGCGTCCGACATCCAGCGCGTTGAGACCGGGCCGGCGAATGCCGACGCTTTCGACATAGAGCACGCGAAAACCGCGCGCGCCGAGTCGGGCTGCGGTGTGCTGCTTGTTGGTCCAGTAGCGATCCTTCCAGTCCGCCGTCGACAGCATCACCACGTGGCGCGGCTTCATCGCGGGCGTTCCAGAATATCCGCGATCGCGCCGGCGGCGCGGCCGTCGCCATAGGGGTTGGCGCCGACCCGCAATCGCCCGGCGTCGTCGCCCAACCGGAACGCGGCACGGGCGACAATCAGGTCTTCGTCGGCGCCGACCAGTTCGGCGACACCCGCCTCGATCCCCTCCGGCCGCTCGGTGGTCCGGCGCAGCACCAGCACCGGCACGCCGAACGACGGCGCTTCCTCCTGAATGCCGCCGGAGTCGGACAACACCAGCGTGGCGCGCGACAGCAGATAGATCAGGTCGTCGTAGGACACCGGCTCGCACAGAGCGATGTTGCCCTGCCCGCTCAGCAGCGGCATCACCTGCGCCCGTACATTGGGATTGAGATGCACGGGGAATACGATCAGGCAGTCCGGATGACGCTGCGCGATCCGCGCGACCGCCCGGCAGATCGCGGCGAGGTCGTCGCCGAAATTCTCGCGTCGGTGACAGGTGACGAGGATCAGGCGGCGGCCGTCCTCGCCGAACGCCCGCGTCGCGGCCGAGATGCGGGCGAGGCCGCCCGGCGTGTCGAGCCGCGCTTTCAGCATGTGCAGCGCGTCGACGATCGTATTCCCGGTGAGATGAATAGTCGCCGGGGCGATGCCCTCGCTGCGCAGCGCCTCGAAGGCGCGCTTCGTCGGCGCGAAATGCAGGTCGGCGAGCGGTCCGACCATGCGACGGTTGATCTCCTCCGGAAACGGGTTGTGGCGATCGCCTGAGCGCAGTCCGGCTTCGACATGGGCGACCGGGACCCGCGCGTAATAGGCCGCCAGCGCCGCCGCAAAGGCGGTGGTGGTGTCGCCCTGCACGATCACACGGTCGGGCTGCAATTCGGTGATCGCCCCCGAGAGCGCCATCAGCAGCGCCGCGGTGAGGCCAGGCAGCGTCTGGTTGGGCTGCATCACCTCGAGGTCGAGGTCGGTGGCGAGGTCGAAGCTCGCCAGCGCCTGGTCCAGCATCTCGCGGTGCTGCCCGGTCGAACAGACGATGGTCGAAAACGCCCGCGGCCGCCGGTTCAGTTCGGCCACCACCGGCGCGAGCTTGATGCACTCCGGCCGGGTGCCGAACACCACCATGACGCGCTCAGCCATGATCGGCCGCCGCCTCGGTGCGCCCACGCCAGCCGACCGACAGCGGCAGGCCGGCAGCACTGCCCTGCGACACCGCGAACGCGTCTCGCGAGGAATCGTAGTCGATCAACGTCATCGACTTGACCCGCATGAAGTCGAGACAGGTCTCCTCGTTGACGAACAAGGTCGCCTCGCCGGCGCATTCTGCGGCGATGAAATCGAGATAGGCGGCATGGATCGCGAGGCGGTCGGCCTCGCTGGCCCAGCCATAGGCGTAGCGCGGTGAGAACGGGTGATCGAGATAGCCGAAGAACTGCCCGAACGCCTTGGCCTGCCGGAACGCCTGCTTGTAGATCCGGATCGGATCGTCGCCGGCGAGCAGGCAGTCGCCGTGCAGCATGCAGGCCTGGCTGTGCGAGACGAAGCCGGCGGGGGCGAACGGCGCCGCGCCGCCGCGCGCCATCAGATATTCCGGATCGTTGGCGATGATGCCGCCGACGAAGCCGTCATAGCCGGCGCGCGCCAGCGCCGCCGGCACATAGGTCGGGTTCTGGTGGAACGGCGACACTGCGTAGCGCACGGTGAGCCCCGGCACCCGGTTTTCCAACCAGGCTTTGGAGTCGCGGGCCTCGCGCTCGGCGGCCTCGGCCGAGCCGCCCCAGTTCGGCGCGTGCGTCACCGAATGCGACAGGATCGAACCGCCGGCCTGCTGCAGGTCCGACAGCAAAGCGAGGTGTTCGGCGGTGTCCGGCTGGTCGGTCTTGATCGCGACCGAGAGCGGCAAGCCGCGGGCGCGATACAGTTCGAACAGCGGTCGTGACGACGCGATGTCCTCGTCGCAGTCGAGGCGCATCGTCAGGGCGGCCGTCACGCCGTGCGGGATGTCGCGCAGATACGGCCGGCACGGCAGCTCGGACGCGCGGTAGTCCGCGACGAAGCGCTCGACGATCGCCCAGTCGCAGCCGTCCACCGGACCGACCGGCCGCGCGAACCACAGCACGGAGGCGTGCGGCAGGTCGCGCAGCGTGACCACTGCGCCGGCCGGCGTGTCCGGCCCGATCCGCAGATCGCCGATCGCATTGGCATCGACCGGCCGCGCGGTCACGGCGATCGACCATGGATCGTCGCCGACGCCGATGCGGCCATAGCCGAGGTTGTTCCATTCATTGGTGAAGTCGAACCGGCACAGCGCCCGGCGGCGAATCGACGACGACGCGCCGAGCCCCTGATCGGCATAGACGATGTGTGCGGCGCTCTCGGACAGGCCGTAGGTCGGGGCCGGATCGCAGTCCGCAGCCGCAGCGGCGCGCTGGTCCGGCACATCGACGGCGATGCCGGCGAGGCTGGCGATGCGCGGGCCGACGGCGCCGAGCATCACGATCTTCACGGGCCGGCGCAGCAGCGGCTCGATCCAGTCGGCGTCCTGCTCCCGCGGGGCGATCACCACGACGACCGCCGGAGGGCGTGAGGCTGCGGCGATGTCGTCGAGCAGCCGGACCTGCCCGGATGTGAAGGAACGCTCGAAGGCGCGCAGCACGACCTCGCGCGCGCAAGCGTCATCCGATCGATCGATAATGGCGATCATGCGGGGGCCGCCGCTATTCGGCCGCGTCCGGCACGAAGTGCCGGAACTTGCCGCGCCAGCCCTGTAGCTTCAGCTCGCTCGGGGCGATGAACTCGATGCCGGTGGCGTCGCCCCACCAGCCGCTGAGCCGGGAGCGGATGCCTTCGACGTCGGCGCCGTCTTCGGGCACCAGACGGAACACCGGCTTGCCGTCGCGCATCACGATCTGGAACTCCTTGATGCCGCCGACGCGGTCGAGCACGTCCTGGACGTAGTGAGTTGGCAACTGGCGGCCGGCGATCTGGATGACGTCGTGCACCCGGCCCATCAGTTCGTGGATGAAGAAGCCGTCGGTAGTCTCGCTCAGCACCGCGAGATCGCCGGTGCGATAGCGGATCAGCGGCATCAGCCGGTTCTTCAGCGTGGTGATCATCAATTCGCCACGGCTGGCGCCGGGCACGTCTTCAAGTTCGGCGCCGCCTTCGACCGGCGTCACTTCCGGCCAGCACAGCGGATCGAATACGTCGAGCGCCGAGCGGTGCGGATCGGTCTGATAGGCAACGACGCCCGCCTCGGCGAGACCGTAGCGATCGATCACCTTGCAGCGGAGCGCGCGCGCGATGGTCTCGCGCTGCTTTTTCTCCAGCAATTCGCCCGAGGATTCGAAGATGCTGAACGCCTTGCCGCCGCCGTGGCGGGCCTCGACGTGCAGCGCGAGCTGATAGATCGTCGACGGATGGCCATGCACCAGGTGCGGCCGGATCGACCGGATCTTCTGCCAGATCGCTTCGAGCTCGTCCGGCTCGAAGGTCGAGAAGAAGATGTTGTAGCGGTTCATCGCGAAGCATTTGAAGTCTTCGCGCAGCTTCGCCTTCCACGGAATTTCATCCGGAAACTTGCTGGCGAAATGCAGCTCCGAGCGCATGTGGTGATTGCCGATGCGGTCGCGGGCGTAGCGCACCACGGCCGAGGTCCAGTCCGCGCCGTCCTGATCGTAGTAGATATGCGCCGACGGACCGGTGGAGCCGCCGGTCTTGGCGTCGAATTTCTTGAAATTCGCGTGGTCGCTGCGCAACAGCCGTTCGCCTTCGGCGCGGATGATGTCCTTGGTCAGATGCGGAATATCCATCCAGTACTTCGGATCGCGCGCGAGATTTTCGGGATCGAAGCCGATGTTGGAGAACAGGTCGCGATAATAGGGAACGTTGACGGCGGCGAACCGCACCATATCGATCGCCGCGGCCCATGAATGCGCCCGGCGCTGCGCGAACGGCAGCGCCATCTCGGCCGCGAACAATCGCCGCTTGGATCGGATATCACGGCCTTCGAGACGCTCGGCGATCGGATAGGCCACCAGACCGGCGGCCAGACCCTTCACGCCGTTCACGACCAAACGAAGCATCTCGCCCCTATCTCGCATCTGTCGGCCGAATGTCCGGCCGGCGGGCCGCGCGAGACGCGTCGAGCCCAAAACAACGGAAACAGCCGGTCCGGCCGCAGCGCGACTGATTACACCTGATGGCAAGGCGAGGCAATCAAGCCCCGGCGTGCGGAACTGCTCACCGGCCTAGCCGCGCGCCACCCGGCGATACACGTCGACCAGGGTCGCGGTCACGGCCGACCAGGAAAAATTGCTCAGAATATGTGACTGCAGTTCGCTCCCCGGCCCCGCCGCCAGCGCTGCGTCGACGCCGCGCCGGATGTCGGCCGGATCGTCGTGGCGGACATATTGCGCGTGGTCGCCGAAATAATCGCGGGTCGATCCCTCGGAGGTGACGACCAGCGGCGCACCGGCGGCGGCGGCCTCCAGCGCGGCCAGCCCCGGGGTCTCCAGCGTCGACGGCAGCACGAAGGCCGAACAGGCGGCGTATGCCGACGCCAGCAGCGGATCGCCATGGTCGAGCGGACCGAGATAGCGAAGCTGCCCCCCGCCCTCGGCCAGCATCTGCCGCCCGTAATCCGGTTCCCGGATGTGCCCGATCACCACCGTCGGCATGTCGTGGCCTGCCATCGCGCGCAGCAGGCCGAGCTGGTTCTTGCGCGCCTCGACATTGCCGACATTCAGCACGAACGGACCTTCGATGCCGAAGCGTTCGCGGAACAGCGCCGGATCATGTGGCCCCGCGAAGCGCGGCTCGACGCCGTTCATCACCGCGGTGAAGCGCTCGCGCGGCAGCGAGAACACCCGCGCCAAAGTGTCGGACTCGGTGTTCGAATTGGTGATGATCAGATCCGCGAGCGAGAGCTGCGCACGAATTTCGTCCATCGGATAGCGATGCGCGGTCTCCTCGGTGATCCACAGCGACGAGGTGATCACCAGCGGCAGGCCGCGGCTCTTGGCGTAGCCGCAGAACTGGATCGACCCGCCGAGGCAGCCGAAGAAGTGCACCAGCGACACCTGATCGAAGGCCGGCTTCCAGATGTCGTGCAGCACGACGTCGACGCCCTGCGCCGGCAGATGCTCGGCATATTTCAGAAGCTGGATCTCGCCGCCGCCCGGCGTGGCGAAGGCCCAGGGATAGGTGTTGAACAGAACCCGCATGGGGCGGCTCCTCCGATCGTCAGGTCGTCCGCAGGCGGACACGCGGGCTCAGTCGGGAATTCGTTCGAGACAGACGCGCAGCCGCTCGGCCCACGGCTTCGGCGCAATGCCGAACGCGTCGCTCAGCCGGCCGCACGACAGTTGCGAATTGGCGGGGCGACTGGCCGGTGTCGGATACTCCGCGGTGGTGATCGGGACCAGCGAGCGCGGCGTGCGGCGGCCGAGCCGCTCGGCCTCGGCGAAGATCGCCTGCGCAAAGCCGCACCAGCTCACTGCGCCGCTGCCCGCGTAGTGAAACACGCCCGCGTGCGGCGCCCCGCCCTGCAACCGCGCCACGATGGCCAGACAGGTCTCGGCGATGTCGGCCGCATAGGTCGGATTGCCGATCTGATCGTCGACGACACGCACCTCGTCGCGCTCGCGGCCCAGCCGCAGCATAGTGCGGACGAAGTTCTGCCCCTGCTCGTAATACACCCAGGCGGTGCGCAGCACGATCGCCTGCGGGTCGTGCTGCAGCACCAGGCGCTCGCCTTCCGCTTTCGAGGCGCCATAGACGCCGAGCGGCGCCAACGGATCATCCTCGCGATAGGGACCGCGCGCCGTGCCGTCGAACACGTAGTCGGTGGACAGGTGCACGAACGGCAGATTGCGCGCGGCGCAGACCCTGGCCATCAGTCCGGGCGCCTGCGCGTTCAATGCGAAGGCCGCGTCACGCTCGGTCTCGGCCTTGTCGACAGCCGTATAGGCAGCGGCGTTGATGATCGCGGTGGCGCCGGTACGCGTCACGGCATCGGCGAGGGCTGCTTCATCGAAGACGTCGACATCGGCCCGGCCCAAGGCCTGCAGCGCGACGCCCCGCGCTTCGGCTTCCTGCAGCAGCGCGGTGGCGACCTGACCGTTGCGGCCGAACACCAGCACGGTCATCGGGCGCACTGCCAGGCTGCGATCGGCATCACCCGCGACCGCTCAGGCCGCGCCGTGCAACAGCGGCTTCCACCACCATTCATTGGCGAGATACCAGTCGACGGTCGCCTCGATGCCCGAATCGAAATCATGCTCGGCTTTCCATCCCAGTTCGGTTTCGATCTTGGTCGCATCGATGGCGTAGCGGAAATCGTGGCCGGCGCGGTCGACCACGAATTCGATCAGAGACGCATAGCCGCCGGCCGGTGCGTTCGCCGTCTTGGCGTCGAGCAGAGCGCAGATGCGCTTCACCAGATCGATATTCCGCCGCTCGTTTCGGCCACCGATATTGTACTGCTCGCCGAGCCGGCCCTGGCTCGCGACGAGCCACAATGCCTTGGCGTGATCCTCGACATAGAGCCAGTCGCGGATATTGAGACCCTGCCCGAACACCGGCAGCGACTGCCGCGCCAGCGCGCGGGTGATGGTGCGGCCGACCAGCTTTTCCGGATATTGATACGGCCCGTAATTATTCGAGCAGTTCGAGATCAGCGCCGGGAATCCATAAGTGTGAAACCAGGCCCGGACCAGATGATCCGATGCCGCCTTCGAGGCCGAATAGGGCGAGTTCGGCGCATAGGGCGTGGTCTCGACGAAATATCCGGTATCGCCCAGCGTGCCGTAGACCTCGTCGGTCGAGACGTGCAGGAAACGAAAACCGTCCCGCGCCTCGCCGCTCAGTCCGTCGCGGTAGGCCCGCGCCGCTTCCAACAGGCGGAACGTGCCGACGATGTTGGTATCGATGAAATCCCCCGCCCCGCGGATCGAGCGATCGACGTGGGATTCCGCGGCGAGATGCATGACGTGGGTCGGCTTTGTCTCCTGCAACAGCGAGTCCAGAAGCGCGCGATCGCCGATGTCACCCTGAACGAAACGATAGCGCGGCTCGTTCTCGATCGTCTTCAGCGACTGCAGATTCCCCGCGTAGGTGAGCTTGTCGAGATTGACGACCCGGGCTTCGGTCCGGGCGATCAGATATCGGCAGACCGCAGACCCGATGAAGCCGGCGCCGCCCGTCACCAGAACCGTCGTCATTCGCTATCCACCTTGCAATTGCTCCGTCCGCGCATCGGGAGGCCTGTCGAAAACTGCGCAAAATCAATCAATTGAACAGAGCGAAGGAACCATCGGCCGGTCTTTCCGCCGCTGGCGTTCTAGTTGGAATCGGGACTGTCTTCAAGCGCCCCCGCGTGGCGCGCCTCTGCCCGTGGCCGAACTTGCAATGCAGACTTCGGCATGTGATCTGTTGCCTATGCCAATCACCTCGTCGAAGCCTGTCGCAAATTCCGGGCGCGTTTTCGTCATTGCGCGCGACATTCAACGCAACGACGCAGTCGGAAACTTCTGCGAACAGGTCGGCGCTCTGCTCCGGCACGCGGGGTTCGAAGCCGTGCTGGCGGCCGAGAACTGCCATCCGGACGACCGCGGCCGGATCCTGCCGATGCCGGCAGCGCTTGCGGCGATAGCCCCGGAAGATACCATCATCTTTCAGTTCTCGACCGAGGACCCGGCCTTTCCGGCGGTCGCCGCGCTGCCCAATCCGAAGATCGTATTCTATCAGAACATCACGCCCGAACGGTTCTTCCGCGGGACCGATGATCGCACCGCCGATCTGGTCGCACAGGGGCTGGCGCAGCGCGGACTGTGCGGCCGGTTCGACGTCATCATGGCGAACTCGCGCGCGACGGCGGCGGCGCTGATCGAAGACCTGCCGGCCGATCAGGCCGCCGGAATCGACGTGACGAAGATCATCCCCTGCCCGCCGGTGATCGGCGTCGAGCGTTGGGACGACATCACAGCGGCCGATGCGCCGGCGCAATCGGACGAGCGCCTGGTGCTGTTCGTCGGGCGACTGGTGCCGCACAAGGGCATCGATGATCTGATCGCCGGGTTCGCGCATCTCGCCCGAACCGACGGGGAGGTGCGTCTTGCGATCGTCGGCGGCCCCGCACAATCGGACTACGCGCTTGCGCTCAAGAACGGCGTCACCAGGCTCGATCCCGCTGTCGCAAGCCGGATCGGCTTTCATCACGACATCAGCGAGGACGCGTTGAAGCGGCTCTATCAGGCGGCCGCGGTCTGCGCCTCGATGAGCCGGCACGAAGGCTTCGGCGTGCCGCTGCTCGACGCGATGTTCTTCGACAAGCCGCTGGTGATCCGCGCCGAGCCCGGGATGATCGAGACCGCGGGCGACGCGGCGATCGTGGTGGCCGAGCCGACGCCGGAGGTGACCGCAGCCGCCCTGCAAGCCGCGCTCGATGATCCCCGGGTCCGCGCCGAATTGGAGGCCGGCCGCGCGCAGCAACTGGAACGGCTCCGCGCGGCGGCGGATGGCAGCAGGATCATCGATGCGATCGCCGCGGCGCGCAGGCGCTGGCAAGCGCGTAGCGGACAGCATGATGCAGGCTGAGTTCAGTTGAGCGGCGAGAACGTCTGCTCCTCGCAGCGATCGACGATCGCCGAAAAGCGCCACGACACCAGCTTGGCGTCGCGATAGAACAGCGCGTAGGTCGGCCGCGCCGGCCCCGGAGTCGCGCTGCGCAGGCAGATGATCCAGGGAGCCACGGTGACCGGGGCTGCCTCGATCGGGCCTCCGAATTCCAGGGGATCGGGGAGCTTCGCCTCGGCCGCCACCCTCCTGAGTTCGGCCGCGACGGCAGCCAGGCTCGGGGCCGGGCCGGACGGCTCTGGAATGGCTTCGAGGATCGACGAGCACGACATCAGCAGCAGGCCGAGCAAAGCCGCCGAAGCGATCCGGACCGACGAACTGGCCATGCGATGATTGGTGGATTGGTGCCGAATGGTGGGATCTCCGTGCGTGTCACCTAAACCAAATCGCCGACCGGATCAAAGGCGGAAGAACAACCGCGGCCAGCGCCCAATCGTGTCGCTGCGCGCCGGCGGACGGTCTCAGACGATCCTGTTACGTCGCAGCGCCCCGATTTCCTCCGGGCTGAATCCGAATTCCGCCAGCACCTCGTCGGTCTGTTCGCCGAATTCCGGCGGCCGGGCCGCCATACGCGTCGGCGTGCGCGACAAGGACACCGGCTGGCCGACGAGCCGGATCGTGCGGCCGTCCGGATTGGGCACGTCCTGCGCGATGCCGAGATGGCGGACCTGCGCGTCGTCGAACACCTGATCGACGTTGTAGATCGGACCGCACGGAACGCCCGCGGCGTTCAGTGTTTCGACCCAATACGCGCTGGTCTGCTTTTCAGTGAGCGCGTTGATGTCGCCATTCAGCGCATCGCGATTGCGCGATCGCGCCGGCGCGGTCGCGTAGTCCGGGTTGCTGATCAGTTCGGGCGCGCCGAGCGTTTCGGCGCAACGCTCCCAGATCCTGCCGCCGGTGGTGGCGATGTTGATGTAGCCGTCGGAGGTTCTGAACACGCCGGTTGGAATGCTGGTCGGATGGTTGTTGCCGGCCTGACCCGGGACGTCTCCTTCCATCAGCCAGCGCGCGGCCTGGAAATCCAGCATGAAGATCTGCGCCTGCAGCAGCGAGGTCTGTACCCACTGGCCCTCGCCGGAAACCTCGCGCTCCAGCAGCGCCGTCATCACGCCGAGCGCGCAGAACAGTCCCGCGGTGAGATCGGCGACCGGTATGCCGGCCCGCATCGGCCCTTGGCCCGGGGCCCCGGTGATCGACATCAGCCCGCCCATGCCCTGCGCGATCTGGTCGAAGCCCGGACGCTGGTGATACGGGCCGTCCTGACCGAAGCCGGAAATGCTGCCGAGGATGATGCGCGGATTGACCGCGCGCAGGCTCTCATAGTCGATCCCGAGCCTGTCCTTGACGTCGGGCCGGAAGTTCTCGATCACGACATCGGCCTGCGCCACCAGCCGGCGAAACACCGCGAGGCCCTCGGGCTGTTTCAGGTCCAGCGTCATCGCGCGTTTATTGCGATGCAGGTTCTGGAAGTCCGAGCCGTGGCGCGGGCCGCCGGGCTGCTCGCCGCCGGCATCGGCGGTCAGCGCGTCGATCTTGATGACGTTGGCGCCCCAGTCGGCGAACTGCCTCACCGCCGTCGGCCCGGATCGGACCCGCGTCAGATCGAGCACGGTGAAGCGCGCAAGCGCCTGCGAGGCGCGAGGAAAGGTCATCCACAACTCCGAACTTGCGGTCGATCGAGCAGCCGGCGCCGTGTAGCGCCGCCGAGAGAGTCCGGCGCACGGGACAGCGCGTCAAGCTTGGGAAACGCGGCTTCGGGCCGATCAGATCGTCTGGTTGTAGGCGCCGACTTCGGGATGCCGGCGCAGCACGACGTTCACCGCCTCGAACATCTCGTGCATCCGCGCTTCGGACACCGGGCTTTCGACCACGACGACGAGCTCGGGCTTGTTCGACGAGGCGCGGACCAGCCCCCAGCTGCCGTCCGCGCAGGTGACGCGGACGCCGTTGACGGTGACGAGATCGCGGATCGGCTGGCCGGCGACCTTGTCGCCGTTCGCCTGCGCCGCTTCGAAATGTTTCACCACCGCGTCGATCACGCCGTACTTCTTCTCGTCGTCGCAATGCGGCGACATCGTCGGCGACGACCAGGTTTTCGGCAGCGCGTTCTTGAGGTCCGACATCGACTTGCCGGGCGCGCGATCGAGCATCTCGCAGATCGCGATCGCCGACACCAGACCGTCGTCATAGCCGCGGCCGGGCGGGACGTTGAAGAAGAAGTGGCCCGACTTCTCGAAGCCGGCCAGCGCCTTCAACTCGTTGGTGCGGCGCTTCATGTAGGAATGGCCGGTCTTCCAATATTCGGTCTTCGCGCCCTGCGCCTGCAGCACCGGGTCCGTGGCGAACAGCCCGGTGGACTTCACGTCGACCACGAACTGCGCGTTGGGAGTGATCGCCGACATGTCGCGCGCCAGCATCACCCCGACCTTGTCGGCGAAGATCTCCTCGCCGGTGTCGTCGACCACGCCGCAACGGTCGCCGTCGCCGTCGAAGCCGAGACCAAGATCAGCCTTGTGCTGCAGCACCGCGTCGCGGATCGCGTGCAGCATCTCCATGTCTTCGGGGTTCGGATTGTACTTCGGGAAGGTGTGGTCGAGCTCGGTGTCGAGCGGGATCACCTCGCAGCCGATCGCTTCCATCACCTGCGGCGCGAACGCGCCGGCGGTGCCGTTGCCGCAGGCGACCACGACCTTCAGCTTACGCGCGAGTTTGGCGTGCTTGGTGAGATCGGCGATGTAGCGCGCCGGATAGTTCTCGTGAAAGACATAGGAGCCGGCGCCGCTGGCGAACTGCGCATTCAGCACGATCTCCTTCAGCCGCCCCATCTCGTCCGGGCCGAAGGTTAGCGGACGGTTGGCGCCCATCTTGACGCCGGTCCAGCCGTTGTCGTTGTGCGAAGCGGTGACCATCGCGACGCAGGGGACGTCGAGATCGAACTGCGCGAAATACGCCATCGGCGTCACCGCCAGCCCGATATCGTGCACCTTGCAGCCGGCCGCCATCAGGCCGGAGATCAGCGCGTATTTGATCGACGCCGAATAGCCGCGGAAATCATGGCCGGTGACGATCTCCTTGGGCTGACCTAGTTCGGCGATCAGCGTGCCCAGCCCCATGCCCAGCGCCTGCACGCCCATCAGATTGATCTCTTTGCCGAACAGCCAGCGCGCGTCGTATTCGCGGAAGCCGGTCGGCTTCACCATCGGCTCGGATTCATAAGCGTAGGTGTTGGGCTGCAGGGACGGCTTGGGCGTCGGAAACATCGGCGGACAACTCACAATACGGGAGAACGAAAATCGACTATTCGCGGGGCCGCGGGGCGCACGCCGTCAGGCCCTCTGATAGTCGTCCTCGATTCGAATGATGTCGTCCTCGCCGAGGTAGCTGCCGGTCTGCACCTCGATCAGTTCCAGTGGAATCTTGCCCGGGTTCTCGAGGCGATGGGTGGCGCCAATCGGAATGTAGATCGACTCGTTCTCGTGCACGGTCTTGACCAGATCGTTGACGGTGACCAGCGCCGTTCCGCGCACCACGATCCAGTGCTCGGACCGATGATGATGCTTCTGCAGCGACAACCTGCCGCCGGCCTTGACCACGATGCGTTTCACCTGGTGACGATCGCCGTTGTCGAGCGATTCGTAGCTGCCCCAGGGGCGGTGAACCCGCAGATGCTGCTGGGTCACTTCCGGCGCGACCGCCTTGAGCTTGGCGACAAGCCGCTTCAGGCCGTTGGCATCCTTCTGACGCGAGACCAGTATCGCGTCCGTGGTCGCCACCACGACCAGATCATCGACGCCCTCGAGCGCGACGAGGGCCTTGTCCGACGTGACGTTGCAGTTGCGGCTGTCCTCGAACACCGCGGGTCCCTGCGCAGCGTTGCCATGCTCGTCCTTGTCGGACAATTCCCACACCGCATGCCACGAACCGACATCCGACCAGCCGCAATCCACCGGCACCAGCGCCGCGCGGGCGGTCTTCTCCATCACCGCGTAGTCGATCGATATCGCCTTGGCCCGGCCGAACGCTTCCGGCTCGAGCGTCAGGAAACCGAGATCGCGGCCGGCGCCCGTCACCGCGTCGGTGATGCTGTCGATGCTCTCGGCGTCCTGCTGGCGATATTCGTCGAGCAGCGCCGACGCGCGGAACATGAAGTTGCCGCTATTCCACAGATAACCCTGTTCGACGTAGCTCGTCGCCGTCTCGGCATCGGGCTTTTCGACGAACTTGCCGACCCTGCGCACGCCGCCGGTGATCGGCTCGCCCGGACAGATATAGCCGTATTCACTGGCCGGCCGTTCCGGCTTCACGCCGAAGGTGACGATGTACCCCTGATCAGCGGCGACCTTGCCCTCGCGGCAAGCCGCGATGAAGCCCTGCGTGTCGCGCACGACGTGGTCGGCCGCCAGCGCCAGAACGACCGCATCCGGGTCCCGCTGATTGGCGAGAACCGCGCCCGCCGCGATCGCCGGGCCGGAATCGCGGCGTGCCGGCTCCAGCAGAATGTCGGCCTCGATGCCGAGCTCCGTGAGTTGCTCCAGCACGATGAAGCGATAGCCGGTGTTGGTCATCACGATCGGCCGCCCGAACAGCGCCGGATCGGACACCCGCAGGAGCGTCTCCTGAAACGTCGAGCGCTTCCCGAACAACGGCAAGAACTGCTTCGGACGGACCTCGCGGGAGGCCGGCCAGAGCCGGGTCCCGGCGCCGCCGCACATGATCAGGGGAATGATACGGTTGTCCATCGAGTCCTCGTTGATCGACGTTATCCTCGGCAGCGGGGCAGTGGCAAGAACAGCCGGCTGGCGATCCGGCCCCAATGCCTGCAAAATCGGCGCTAGAACAGGCCCCGAGCGATTGGTTTGCTCATCGGCGGCAAGGTGTCAATCCTCAAACACCGGGGCGGAAGGGGCGACATCGAGACGACCCCAACGTCGAAGCCGAGGTGCGGCATCCGATCGAGGCGTCCCTGGCTGGGGACCGGGACCACAATGTCGCGACCTTGTCAAAAATCGAACTGCTCAGAAAATCGGCAAAGACACGAACGGATGAGTGCGCAGGCGCACCCGCGATCGAGGTTGAATCCGTCGACGGTCACACTTGTCTTCGTCATATCATTTGACGCAACTAATGCCGTTCAAGTAGAGAATGCGAACGCAATGCAACATCCTCACCGGGTGTCGTCCGATACTGGCAATTCTCACCGCAGCTATTGATTTGCGCTCATTGCGTGCCGTGAACTCGTGTTTTTTCGGACGTGTCGAGTATGAAGAACGGCGACTTGTCGACGCTCATTCAGAATTTCATCGGTGACCATTTCGGTTATGTCGCGGATCGAACCGAGTATATTTCGGCCGCATCGTCGATCAGGACGCCCTCGGCCGCCAGGCTGATCGCTCACTATCTTCCGCAGTACTATCCGATCCCCGAGAACGACGAATGGTGGGGCAAAGGATTCACGGAGTGGACCAACGTCACCCGCGCGGTGCCGCAATTCGTCGGACATTATCAGCCGCACCTGCCGGCCGACCTCGGCTTCTATGATTTGCGCCTCCCCGAGGTGCAGGAGCAGCAGGTCGCGCTCGCCAAGAACGCCGGGCTGTCGGCTTTCAGCTTCTATTTCTATTGGTTCAGCGGCAGAACCTTGCTCGAGGCGCCGCTGAAGCGCTTCGTCGAGAATGAAAATATCGACTTCCAGTTCTGCCTGTGCTGGGCCAATGAGGACTGGTCGCGGACCTGGTCGGGCAACGCCGACGAAATCCTGATCTCCCAGGAGTACAGCCCGGAGGACGATATCGCTTTCATCGCGCATATCGCCCGGTATTTGCGCAGCGAGAAGTACTTCCGTGTCGACGGGAAGCCGCTGATCAATGTCTGGCGATCGACGATGCTGCCCGATCCCGCAGCGACCGTGGGCCGGTGGCGCGACTGGTGCCGGCAGAACGGGATCGGTGAAATCCACGTCTCGCGATGCGAGAGTTACGAAAGGCTGGACCCGGCCGATCAGGGACTCGACAGCGCGTTTCAGCACGCGCCGAGCGACAGCCGATGGCTCGAGCAGAATTTAGCACGCTATCCCGGCGCGCCGCCGTTGCTGAATCCGAATTTCGATGGACAGGTCTTCGATTATCACGACCTGGTGCGGCGCTCGCGCGAATTCGTCGAGCCGAACTACCTGCTGTTCCGATCCGTATGCCCGTCCTGGGACAACCAGGCAAGGCGTCCCGGCGCGGGCCGAACCCTGATAGGCGCCGATCCCGACAGCTACCGGGACTTTCTGGAAACGGTGATCGACCAGACCGCCAGGCGTCAGCCCGATCCGGACAAGCGGATCGTGTTCATCAACGCCTGGAACGAATGGGGGGAAGGCGCGCACCTCGAACCGGACAGGCGGTTCGGCTTCGGCAATCTCGAAGCCACGAAGATGGCCGATCTGCGCGTCGCGCTGAGGCACGGCCGGATCGCCGAGCCGAACCGCATCGCTGTCGTCGTTCACGTCTACTACACCGAGCTGCTTTCCGAATGCCTGGGCTGGATCGAGAGCCTGGAGCTGCCGCACGACCTGTTCATCACCACCGCCACCGAGAAGCGAGCAACCGTCGAGGCGTTCGTGGCCGAGCGCGGACTGGCGGCGACCGTCGTGGCGGTCGACAATCGCGGACGCGACGTCGCCCCGTTTCTCCAGGTTCTGCAGTCGCTCGATTACGAGCGGTACGGCAAGGTGCTGAAGCTGCACGGCAAGGCGACGCAGAGCGACCCTCACGGCGCCTCGTGGCGGCAGGGACTATTCCGGACCCTGGCCGATCCGGAGAAATTGCAGCGCGCCCTCGCGCTGTTCGACGCGAATCCTGACATCGGCGTGCTCGGTCCGAGCGAATTTCTGCTCGCGATGCAGCCCTATCTCGGACGCAACGAGGCCGCCGTCCGCCGGCTTGCCCAGCGCATGGGCGCAGAGTTCGAACCCGAGGCGGACACGTTCTTCGCCGGCACGATGTTCATCGCGCGTACCAGGGCGCTGCTGCCGCTCGGTGCCCTGGGATTCGCAACCGCCGATTTCGAGCCGGAACAGGGACAGGGAAACGGCACGCTCGCGCACGCGATCGAACGTTCGGTGATTTACAGCGCCAAGGCGGCCGGGCTCACACTCGCCGCCATCGACGACAACGCCGACGCGGGTACCGGCCTCGTCTCGAAGGGGCGCAGCACGTTCCCTTATGTAATCAAATGAAGTTGCAACCGCCCTATCGGCTCTGGCCGCGCCAGTAGTCGAGGACCGAGGCGATGGTGTCCGGCCAGTCGTGGGCCGGATGCCAGTCGAGCCATTCGGCGGCGCGCGCGGCGTTGCCGAACGCGACCGGCGTATCGTTCGGACGCAGCCGCTGCGGATCCACCATCACGTCGATTTTCGACGCCGTCAGCGACAGCAGTCGATCGAGCGCGTCCTGCAGCGGCCGCGCGACGCCGGAGGCGATATTGATCACCGCGCCGTTCGGCAGATCGTCGAATCGCAGCAGCGTCCGGACATAGGCGTCGACCACGTCCCGCACATCGAGGAAATCGCGCCTGCTCGACAGGTCGCCGACGCGGATCACCGGCTCCTGTTCGCCGCGTTCGATCCTGGCGATCTGCGAGGCGAAAGCGGGAATGGCGAATTGTGGGGATTGGCCGGGGCCGGTGTGATTGAACGGGCGAAGCCGCAGCACCCGCAGCGAGCTTCGCGCCATCTGGCCCAGCATGATGTCCGCGGCCGCTTTCGCCGCGCCATAGGGATTGACCGGATCGAGCAAGGCGCTTTCGTCGAGCGGCTGGCCCGACTTGAAACTGGCGCCGTAGACTTCGGCGCTGCTGCAATACAGCAACCGGCACTCCGGCGCGAACGCGGACACCGCCAGCGCGATATTCTGCGTGCCGCCGAAATTGACGTTCCAGGCGAGCCGCTGATCGGAGTTCGCGGCGGTGACCGCGGCGACCGCGGCGAGGTGAACGATATGGGTCGGCTGCTCGGCGCGGATCAGGCGCTCGACCTCGTCGGCATCGCCGACGTCGAGACGGGCGAAGCGGCACTGGCGATGGCCGCCGACAGATTCGCCGTGGCGGTCGGCGAGCAGGATCTCGCTCTGCGGCAGGGTCTCGGAAAGCCTGTCGACCAGATGACGGCCGACGAATCCGGTGGCGCCGGTGACCAACAGCCGCGCGGGCGTCGACGGGCTCATCGGCGCTAACCGATCTGCTGCCGAACCCGGCGAAGATCGGCTTCCACCATCTCCTGGATCATCTCTTCGAGCGTGATCGTAGGCTCCCAGCCGAGCTTGCTGCGCGCCTTCCCGGGATTGCCGAGCAGCACGTCGACCTCCGCCGGCCGGAACAGATCCGGGTCGATCACCAGATGATCGTCGATATTCAGACCGACATGGGCGAAAGCGATCCGGCACATGTCGCGGACCGTGGTGGTGCGGCCGGTGGCGATCACATAGTCCTCCGGCTTGTCCTGCTGCAGCATCAACCACATCGCGCGGACGTAGTCCTTGGAGTGACCCCAGTCGCGCTTCGCGTCGATGTTGCCGAGCCGCAGCTCGGTCTGCTGGCCGAGCTTGATGCGGGCGACGCCGTCGGTGACCTTGCGGGTCACGAACTCGATGCCGCGGACCGGCGACTCGTGGTTGAACAGGATGCCGTTGCTGGCGTGCAGGCCGAAGCTCTCGCGATAGTTCACGGTCATGCCGTGGGCATAGACCTTGGCGACGGCGTAGGGCGACCGCGGATAGAACGGCGTGGTCTCGCTCTGCACCGGCTCCTGGATCAGGCCGTACATCTCCGAGGACGACGCCTGGTAGAACCGCGCCTGCGGCGCGTCGAGCCGTACTGCTTCGAGCACGTTCACGGCGCCGAGGCCGGTCACCTGCCCGGTCAGGAGCGGCTGCATCCACGACGATTTGACGAACGACTGCGCCGCCAGATTGTAGACCTCGTCCGGCTTGATGTCGCGCATCGCGCGGATCAGCGACGACAGATCCAGCAGATTGCCGTCGACGAAGCGGACGTCGTTGTGCACGCCGAGCCAGCGCAGCTTGGCGTCGATCACATCCGCCGAGCTCGACCGCCGCACCAGGCCGTGGACCTCGTAGCCCTTCTCCAGCAGCAGCGCAGCCAGGTAAGCGCCATCCTGTCCGGTCACGCCGGTGATCAAAGCCCGCTTCATCGTGCCACTTTCAAACGTTCAAGAAGGCCCGGAATTACGGGCATCTCAGCATGGTTAGAAGTCAGACAGGCCGGGAAAGTCAAGAGACGACCCCCGACCCGGGCGTTGCGGGACGGCGCTTTGAGCGCCCCCCGGAACCAGGCGACTACCTTTCGACCGCTCAACGGAAAGGCGTTTCGATGTCCTGCAACCGCGGCAGCCTGGCATCCTTGGCGGACAGATGCGGCGCGCCCGGCGGCAGCTTCCAGGGGAATGCGATGGTGGGATCGTCCCAGCGGACGCCGCCATCGGATTCCGGCGCATAGAAGTCGGTGACCTTGTACAGCACCTCGGTATCGGGTTCGAGCGTGATGAACGCATGCGCGAAGCCGACCGGAACGAACAATTGCTCGCCGTTGGCGGCGGACAGTTCGGCCGCGACCCATTTCGCATAGGTCGGCGAGCCGGCGCGCAGATCGACCGCGATGTCGACGATGCTGCCGCGGACGCAGCGGACCAGCTTGTCCTGCGCATGCGGCGGCGCCTGAAAGTGAAAGCCGCGGATCGTGCCTTCGTGCTTCGAATAGGAATGATTGTCCTGCACGAACTGCCAATTCAGATCGAATTGCGCGAGCGTCTTCTGGTTGTAGCTTTCCGAAAACCAGCCGCGATCGTCCGAGAAGCGCTTCGGCGACAACAATCGGACGCCGGCAATGTCGAGTTCGCGAATTTGCATGACTTCTGTTCTCCGCCGCAGGCACGCGATGGGGCCGCCCAACGCCGCGAGCGCCTTACGCCCAGCGCAGGTCCGTCGAAAGCGCGCCTTCCTTGCGATGCCTCTGAATCGTCTTCAGCCGCATCATCTCGGACGAACGGAAGTCGGCGTCGGAGAAATTGATCGCCTCGAGTCCGGCCTTCAAACGGCGAATCGATTCTTCGAGGGTCACGATCGGGGTGTAGCCCTCGGCAATCTTCTCGAACAGATCGAAATTGACCCGATAGGAGCGTTTGTCGGGCTGGCCGTCCTTGTTGATGCTGACCCGCGTTCCCGGAATCTGCTCGGCGACGGCTTCGGCCAACTCCCGAACCTGGTAGTTCCAGGCGTTGCTTCCGACGTTGACAGTGAGGAACGGGCCACCGTCGTTCTGATTGCGCCTGATCGCCCAATCGACCGCGCGCGCCATATCGGCGACGTCGATCAGCGGTCGCCACGGCGAGCCGTCGCTGAGGACGGTGATCTCCTTGGTCGCGATCGCGCAGGCGACGAAATCGTTCAGCACCAGGTCGAGCCTCAAGCGAGGAGACATTCCGCAGGCCGTGGCGAACCGCAGCGCGGTGATCGACATCTTCCCGTTTCCGAGCTTCGCCAGCCCCTGTTCGGTTCCGACCTTGGACTTGGCGTAGGCCGTCAACGGGTTCAGGGAATCCCCCTCGCGACGGGGAGGACCTTCGGCGGCGCCGTAGGCCGAGCAGCTCGATGCGAACACGAACGACTTGACGCCGAATTCAGCGGCCCTCCGTGCGATATCGAGCACCGCGACCTGATTGATGTCGAGCGTCGGCCCCTCGTGCTCGTTTCCGATCGGATCGTTGGAAATGGCCGCCAGACAGACGATCGCGTCGGCCTCCTTGATCAGGCTATCGGGGAGGTGCCGGACGTCGCCGTAAACCTGTGCGTCGGCGAAGCTCTCCGGTATGCGGGTGCGAGCGGTCAGGCAGTGCGCGAAGTAGCCGGTGTCATATCCGACGATGCGGGAATCCGGATATTGCCGCCGCAGATACGGCACGAGAACTGCCCCGACATACCCCAGGTTTCCGGTCACAAGGATATTCATAAAGACCTCTCAATCAATCGGGTGGCCGTCCTGACCGCGAACGCAGGTCTTAGCAACCCGGGCGGCGAGGCGAAAGGCCGTCCCAGATGTATTCCCCCCCAATTCGAGGTCCGGTCGACCCTCCCCCTAACCAATTGACTTGGTTGAAGGCGTGCGGCAAACCAGCCGCTTCACGGGGCTCGAAAAGGCAATGGTTTCAGTGAAGAAGGCGGTGATCCTGGCCGGGGGCATGGGAACACGTATCGCAGAAGAGACCTCGGTGCGGCCGAAACCGCTGATCGAGATCGGGGGGCTGCCGATCCTCTGGCACATCATGAAGATCTTCCACGCGCACGGCGTGAATGATTTCGTCATTTGCCTCGGCTACAAAGGCTACCTCATCAAAGAGTATTTCTCGAATTATTTCCTGCACCAATCGGACGTGACATTCAATTTCGACGACAACTCGATCTTGTACCACAAGAAGCGTGCGGAGAACTGGACCGTCACCCTGGTCGATACCGGCGCCGAAACGATGACCGGTGGACGCGTCAAGAGAATTCAGGACTACATCGGCAATGAGCCCTTCTGCCTGACTTACGGCGACGGTGTCGGCAATATCGACATCGGGGCGCTGCTCGACTTTCACGCCGCCCACGGCAAGCTCGCGACCATCACTGCGGTCAGCCCTCCCGGCCGGTTCGGAGCGCTGAATTTCGACAGTGGAGACGGCGTCACGAGTTTCCAGGAAAAGCCCGACGGAGAGCTCGGCTGGATCAATGGCGGCTTCTTCGTGCTGTCGCCCGAAGTGTTCAAATACATCGAGGGCGACGCGACGATCTGGGAGCGCGAACCGCTCGAAGGATTGGCGCGCGACGGCCAGCTCAGTGCCTACAAGCACCACGGCTTCTGGCACCCGATGGATACGCTGCGCGACAAGCAATATCTCGAGCAACTCTGGACCTCGTCCAAGGCCCCGTGGAAGATCTGGTGACATCGGCCCTCCGCAAGGCTGATCCCAGGGCAGCGTTGTCGAGGCCGTATTTTCAAAGGCTTGTTTCATGACTGATACGGCAAACCACGTTTGCAGACACTGCGGGACTCCGCTCCGCATTCTGGTCGCGGATCTCGGCTGCACGCCGATCGCCAACGACTACCTGACCGCATCCAAGGTCGACGGCCCGGAGCCGTATTATCCGCTGCGAACCTTCGTCTGCGAATCGTGCCGGCTCGTGCAGTTGCAGAACTTCTTCCGCTCGGACGATCTGTTCCGTGAGGACTACGCTTACTTCTCGTCGTATTCGACGTCGTGGCTCGCCCACGCCGAGCGCTACACCGAGGACATGCGCCGGCGCTTCGCGATCGGCCCGTCCGATCTCGTGGTCGAGATCGCCAGCAATGACGGCTACCTGCTGCAATACTTCAAGAAGGCCGGGATTCCGGTCCTCGGGATCGAGCCGAGCGCGTCCGTCGCCAAGGTGGCGCAGGAGGAGCGCGGGATTCCGACCATGGTGAAGTTCTTCGGCGCGGCGACCGCGGAAGAGCTGGTCGCGAGCGGCAAGCGCGCGCGGCTGACGGCGGCCAACAATGTGCTGGCGCATGTTCCGGACATCAACGACTTCGTCAAAGGCTTCGCGATCCTGCTCGCCGACAACGGCGTCGCCACTTTCGAATTTCCGCATGTCGCCAACATGCTGCAGCTCAACCAGTTCGACACGATCTATCACGAGCACTTCTCGTATCTGTCGTTGCTGGCGTGCGAGCGGATCTTCGACAGCCAGGGGCTGCGCGTGTTCGACGTCCAGCAATTGCCGACCCACGGCGGATCGCTGCGCGTGTTCGCCTGCCGCAAGGGCGCCGACTACGCCGACGGCCCCGGCCTCGCGGAGGTCCGCGCCCTCGAAAAGCAGCTCGGCCTCGAAACCGATGCGCCCTATCTGGCGTTCGCGGAGAAGGTCCGCGAAACCAAGCGCGCATTCCTCTCGCTGCTGATCGACCTCAAGCGCCAGGGCAAGACCATCGCCGCCTACGGCGCGCCGGCGAAGGGCAACACGCTGCTGAACTACTGCGGTGTCGGCGCCGACATGATCGACTTCACCGTCGACATGTCGCCGCACAAGCAGGCCATGTTCCTGCCGGGCACGCGACTGCCGATCCTCGCCCCGAAGGCGATCGAGGACGCCAAGCCGGACTATCTGATCATCCTGCCGTGGAATCTCGAAAAGGAGATCACCGCGCAGATGGCCGTGATCGCCGACTGGGGCGGCAAGTTCATCATCCCGATCCCGACGCCGAAGATCGTCGACGCGGTCCGCGCATGAAGATCGTCCCGACTCCGCTCGACGGCTGCTTCGTGATCGAGCCCGAGCCGTTTCGGGACGAGCGCGGGTTCTTCATGCGCACCTTCTGCGCGACCACGTTCCGCGAGCGGGGCCTCAACCCCGAGATCGATCAGTGCAGCTTCTCGTTCAACCATCGTCGCCATACGTTGCGCGGAATGCATTTCCAGGCGGCGCCGCGGATGGAGGACAAGCTGGTCCGCGTGGTGCAGGGCGCGATCTACGACGTCGCGGTGGATATCCGCCCCGATTCGAAGACGTTCGGGCAATGGTTCGGTCAGGAACTGACGGCGGAGAATCATCTGGCGCTGTATATTCCACAGGGGTTCGCCCACGGATTCCTGACGTTGAGCGATGCGGCGATGGTCGCGTATCAGATTGCACAGCCCTATCAGGCCGACCTCGCCCGCGGGCTGAACTGGAACGACGCCCAGGTCGGCATCGTCTGGCCGCACCGGCCGGACGTGATCAGCGCGCGCGACGAGGCCCTGCCCGGCCTGAGTGATCTGGCGTTGACCTCGTAACGGACGAAGGCTCGACATGCGCG
The DNA here is from genome assembly GCF_034479375.1 of Rhodopseudomonas palustris. Taxonomy (NCBI): domain Bacteria; kingdom Pseudomonadati; phylum Pseudomonadota; class Alphaproteobacteria; order Hyphomicrobiales; family Nitrobacteraceae; genus Rhodopseudomonas; species Rhodopseudomonas palustris. Next base: position 2,707,838 of record NZ_CP140155.1, read on the forward strand.
TGGTGGTGACGGGAGCACGGGGGTTCATCGGCCGGCACCTGCTGGCCCGTCTCGAGGCCACCGCGGGGGTCACCGACATCCACGCGACCCATTCACCCGGCAGCGGAGCATTGCCGCCGACGGCGCGGACGACCTGGCACGGCCTCGACCTCACCGCGCCCGGCGCGGCAGCGGCGCTGATCGCCGAGGTCCGGCCGACCCACCTGATCCACGCCGCCTGGATCACCGCCCATAACGACTATTGGGAGAGCCCCGCCAATCTGCGCTGGCTGGCGGCGAGCTGCGACCTGCTGCAGGCGTTTCTGGCCGGCGGCGGCCAGCGTTTCGTCCAGATCGGCACCGCCGCCGAATACGACTGGTCATGCGGCTACATGGTCGAGGGCGTGACGCCGGAACGGCCGTCGACGCTGTATGGCGTGGCCAAGAAGTCGTTTCATGACGTGCTGCATACGGCCGCGGTGAAGGCGGGCTGCTCGGCCGCGACCGGCCGGGTGTTCTTCGGCTACGGCCCGTTCGAGAACGCAGGCCGGCTGATCCCCTATGCGTGCAGGCAGCTCGCGCGCGGCGAGCCCGCCGCATTTTCCTCCGGCTCGGCGTGGCGGGATTTTCTGTATATCGACGACCTCGCCGACGCGGTGAACGCCTTGCTGCAATCCTCGCTACAGGGCGCGGTGAACCTGTCATCCGGCGATCCGGTGCGGCTGGCCGAAATCGTCACGCGGCTCGGCGAGATCAGCGGTCGGCCGGAGCTGGTGCAACTCGGCGCACGCCCCGATCGCGCCGGCGATCCGCCGATGCTGGTCGGCGATTCGACGCGGATCCGCTCCACCGGATGGCGCCCGGCGCACGATCTGCGGAGTGGTTTGGCATCGACCTATCGATGGTGGGCGGCGCAGGGCTCGGCTGACGGCCGTTAGGCCGGGTTTCCGTCCGCCGGCAGCAGCCGGCTTTGCCAGAATGCGCGGGCGTCCTCAAAGCGATACCAGGCGTGACAGCCGAACGGGATGCGGCCGCCGGATTGCTGCAGCAGGAAGTTCGGATCGTATTCGAACGAGAAGCGGTTCGCGACCTCGACCGGCGCGACCCGGAACGACGGATCGATCAGCGGCGCGAACACGCCCCAATACACGTCCTCCGCCAGCATCTTGTGCTCGACATAGTTCGACGGCGTCAGATGCTTTCGATAGCGCAACAGGCGACTGGCGGCGTCGACATTTCCTTCGAGCAGCCGCTCGAGCGCGTGACGCACCGTCGGACGACGATTCTCCAGATGTTCGATGAAAGCGGACACCCGGCGCAGACTGAAGCCGCCGTTGCCGGCCGCGACTTTGGCGAATGGCCAAGGCTCGCCGATATATCTCTCGATCAGGTCGGGATACCAGCTCGCGCCGATGTAGTCGTAGTCGGTCTCACACCATTCGATCAGCTCGTCGCGAAACGCCAGTGCATCCAGGTGATAGATCAGGATATGGCTATGCTGGGCGAAACGGCGATAGAACGACGGAGACAGCTGAAACCGGTTGTAGCGCAGCAGAGAGCCGAAGCTGTCATCCGGAAAGATCTCGTCCTCCAATCCGGGGATCGACCAATCGAGATGAGCCGGCTTGGCGAGAACGAGACGATAGCGTCCGAGAAAATGCCGCAGGTGCCGAAGGGAAGCGTCCGCCTCGGGCCCGGTTTTCGGTTCGTGAACGGGAACGACCACGACGGGATCGACGGACGGCATTACTGCTGATTCCAGACCGTTTGCATCAGCCAGGCCCGGCCGGTGATGCCGGACGACTTTTCCGACATCAGGAACGCCACCAGTTCGGCGACCTCTTCGGGGCTGTTGAAACGCTTCAGTTCGAGCGGATCGGCGATCTCGGCCTTGAACGACGCCGCATCGCGGCCCTGCTCCGCGGCGAGGCGGTCGATGTCGCTGTTGGTCATCTCGGTGTCGACCCAGCCCGGGCAGACGGCGTTGACGGTGATGCCGTCGCGGCCGAGCTCCTTGGCCCAGCATTTGGTGAGGCCGATCAGGCCGAATTTCGAAGCACAATAGGCGCCATAGCCGGCGCGGCCCTCGACCGAAAGCTGCGAGCCGATGGTGACGATCCGGCCGGGGCGGGCGATGCGCGGCAACAGCCCGCGCGTCAGCCGATAGGGCGCCTCGAGGTTGACGGCCAAGACGTCGCGCCAGGGGTCTTGATCGGGGTCGGCGATATTCGCCGTCTCGCAGATGCCGGCGTTGTGGACGACGCCCCACAGCGGCTCGCGCCAATCCGCGACGAACGCTCCGAGAGCCGCCGGATCGGCGAGATCGAATGCGACGACGGTCGCGTCCGCATCCGCGACGAAACGCTCGGCGCGCAGCTTCGCGGCCGACGCCTCGGTCCTGGTCACCAGCGCCAGCGAGAAGCCGTCGCGGGCCAGCACCTGCGCGATCGCGAAGCCGATGCCGCGCCCTGCCCCCGTGATGAGAACCCGTCCGGTCAAGATTTCCCAGCTATCTCATGTGGATGATGCTGGAGGTTATATATTGGGCAATGCGGATCGGGGCAATCGCCGATTGCCCATAGCCGCATGCGTCGCCGCGCGCTGGTTTGCTGCGAAAACCTCGCAAGGGAGATCAATTCCCGGCGGCGTGGGTCTCCCAGATCTCGTCGAGCCGGGCGCGGACGGCCCGCGATGTCGCGTCGCGCGAGAACAGCGCCTCGGCGTGGGCCTTACCGCGCTGGCCGAGCGCGCGGGCGGCATCGGGACTGTCGGCCAGCTCACGCATCGCGCGCCGGATGTCCGCCACATCGGGATCGGCCCAAACGCAGCCACGACGATAGGGCTCGTCCGTCCGCTCGATTTCGGTCAGGCTGTAGGCCAGCGGTCTCGCGACACCGTCGACGACGAAGTCCGCCGCCCCGCCATAGGGCGTGGCGATCACCGGACAACCGCTCAGCATCGCTTCGATAATGGTCAGCCCAAGCCCCTCGGAGCGGTGCGGCGAAACATAGGCAAACGTGTGGCAAAGCAGGTCAGCCAGTTCCGGGTCGGTCAGCGTGCGATCCATCAGCAGAATGTTCGACGCACCGCCGGCGGCGCTGACGACCCGCCTCGCGGATTCCGCATAGCGGGTTGCCATTCCGATTTTCAGAACGAGCTGATAGCGCGGATCGTCGCCGAACTCCTCCCGGAAGGCGCGGGCGAGCGCTTCCGGATTCTTGCGGTCGATCCGGCTGGACAGGTCGCAATTGTAGAAGAACACCTGGCTGTCGTCGTTCAATCCGAAATGCGACCTGGGAAACAGGCCGGGCGCGGCCATGGCTTCGACCGCGGGCCGCAACAGTTTCACCGGACGCGCCGACATCACATCGACGGCGCGGGCGTTGAACGCCGACGCGCACCAGACCTCGTCGAGCATCGCGATCCACGGCAGCCACTCGTGACGGAACGCGGCGAGCTCCCAGTACCAGATCCCGATGTTGTAGCGGTCCGGGCTGAGAACGCCGGTCTGCCGCAGACCGTTCGACACCAGGTGAAAGATGTCGGCGTTCATATGGATCAGGTTGATCGGCTGCAGATCCTTCACGCCCGTCAGGCCACAATCGATTGTGGCCTGGTGCTCGAATCCCTCGGTCCATTCGATCAGGTGCGCCGGAACCTGCGCCGTCTGCAGGGCGTCGACGAAACCGCGCGCACTCACGCCGAGCCCCGATATCCGGGACAACGGAGAGACGAAGTTCACGCCCATCGGAGCTGACGTCGGGCGAACCCATCTGCGCAGCGCCGGCTTGACCGGATTCACGCGCGGCGATGGCTTGTACTTCCTCGCCTCGACATGATCCATCGAGCCGAAGTGGATGAAATGCCACAGCGGCGAGACGTTGGCCTCGACGACAACCGGGCAGAGCGTCCGGTAGCGCTGCGGATCGAACTTCGGATGAGGCCTGAAGCCCAGCTTCTCGCCGGTCTCGACATAGTGCAGCAAAGGATTGAACCCGACCGGAAATTCTCCAAACTGGGTGCGATAATAGTTGGCGTCGAACCATTTGTTGGGCGCTCGCATCTCCCGCGCGCCGAAGCCGACATAGTGCTTCAGCGGGTCCATGCCGGCGGCCTTCACGTCGGAATAGCTCGTCAGATAGAACTCGCGATCGAACAGTCCCGAACGCTCGATCGCCGCGTAGTCGTCGTCGCCGTGCCGGCAACTCTCGAGATGGAGGCGCCAGCGCTCGCTGACCTCGGTGATTTCGGACTTGTCGATGGTCGCGCTCTGGATTTGAGGCATCTTTGGCTTCGAATTTCTCAGGTGATCAAGGACAAATTGTCGGAGAGTTTGCGATTGTCCCCGACGAAGTTCGGATTCATGAACGGGTCCCGCTTCAGCAGGTCCTTCCACCGCGCCAGGAAATTCGCCGTGTCGGTCGTGCGAGGCGCATTGCGCGCCGACGAGCTGCGCTCGAAATGATACAGCTCGGCGTGCGGCGTGTAGACGATCCGGTATCCCTTCTGCCCGAGCCGAAGACAGAGATCGATATCGTTGTAATCGATCGCGAGACTCTCGTCGAAACCGCCGACCTCGCGCAGTTTCGACATCGTCGTGGCGAGCACGGCGCCGGTGACCGCCGAGTAGTTCCGCACCAGATGGGTGAAACTGTAGTAGCCGGGCGCGTCGGCCGGCCGATTGTAGAAGAGATGCATGCAGGGCGAGGTCAGCCCGAGCGCGACCCCGGCGTGCTGAATCCGGTCGTCCGCAAAGCGTAGCCGGCAGCCCACCGCGCCGATCTCGGGCTGGCGGGAGAAGCCGAGCAGCGCTTCGATCCAGTCGGGACTGATCACTTCGAGGTCGTCGTTCAGGATGATGACGTCCTCGGTCTCGACCTGGTCGATCGAGAAATTGGCCTTGTGGGAGAAATTGAACGGCTCCTCGAACGCATAGGAGTGCACCCGCGCGCCGAGCCTCTCGAATTTTGCGCGCACATCGGCGGGCAGATTGCCGTTGTCGACGACGACAATCTTGAAAGCACGAAAGGTGGATTTCGCGATCACGCTGTCGATGAAATGATCGACCAGCAGAATGTCGCCGCGGCCCGGCACGTCGCGGCGCCTGGCATCTGTGAGAATGAGAAGCGTCACCGGATCGGGCTGCTGACCGGCGCTCCAATTGAGCCGGAACAGTCCGTGCAACTGGCCGAGATCGACGGTCGCCTCGGGATCGCGCTGACGCGCGTAGTCCAGCAGCGCCGCCCGGGCGTTGATCAAAGCGTCCGGCTTGGCATCGACAGCGGCCGCGGCCGAACCGGGGATCTTGCGCCAGTGGTAGAGAATCTTCGGGATGTGCGCGATCTTGCGGGCGCGCCCGCACACCCTCAGCGCCAGATCGTAATCCTGCGCTCCGACGAACTCGTGCCGCAGCATACCGACATCGAAAAACAGGCTTTTGCGGATGACGGTGAAGTGCAGCACGTACATGACCGAGGTCAGGTGCTCCGGCGACCAGTCGGGCTTGAAGTAAGGCTCCGTCAGACTGCCGTCGGCCTCCAGCTTGTCCTCGTCGGTATAGAGCACATCGATCTCGCGATCGCCCGCCAGAGCGGCGGCGACTTCCGCGAGCGCATCGGGCTCCAGAACGTCGTCATGATCGAGAAAGCCGACGAACTCACCGGTCGCCATCTCGGCGCACAGATTGGTGGCGCGGGAAATGTTCAGATTCGCGGCAGGCCGCAGGATCCTGATCCGGGGATCGGTCCCCTTGTAGCTGTCGAGCACAGCCACGGTCTGCGGGTCCGTCGAACAGTCGTCGCAGATGCAAAGTTCCCAATTCGAATAGGTCTGGCACAGCACCGACTGAATGGTCTCATCGAGAACATCCGGCGGCGTGTTGTAGACGGGTACTAGAATGCTGATCAGACAGATATAAGGGTCAGTGGCTTCGTAAGGGGCGATTGATGTCGCGGGTGGCATTTCCGACCATGTCAATGCGGCTGAGAGAGAGCCTTAGAGAGAAGCAACGAGGCAAATTGCCACTTCATGCCTATCATGGCCGGAATTGATGGTCCATCGGTCCTTCACGGGCTTCTAGATCGGCGAGCGGCCCGATCTCCGGGTCCGGCCTCCGCACCCGCCATCAACGAACCAACGCGGATGCCTAGTAGCCGGACCGCGCGCCGGACCGCCGATTGATTTCAATCGCCTCGAACAGCACCTCGCGGGATACCCAATGGCCGTGCAGACCGTCCTGGCCGCTGTTGCTGGGAACTCCGACCGTCCGCAGCAGCCCCATATAGGCGCGGTCCCGGAAGAAGTGCTTGTCGTAGCGAACCTTCTCCCAGATATCGCCGAGCGAAAACTCGTAGGGAACCATGGTCGGCAGGCCCAGCATCGCCAGCGAGCGATAGTGGATGTCGACGGTCTCCTCGTCGGTGACGCCCAGCAGCCGGCCGATCTCCGCCGAAACGCACATACCGATCGAGATCGCTTCGCCGTGATAGATGTCGCCACCGGAGAGGTGCTCCACGGCGTGCCCGACCGCGTGGCCGTATTGCTTGACGACCTCTTCGCGATCGGAATGCAGGCTGGGCGCCATCATTTCGAGCTTCAGTTTCACCGAACGAACGACGGTCTCCGTCAGGAAGTCGAGTTCGCTGAGATGGTTGTGATGCGACATGATGTAGTTGAGGAAGTCACTGTCCTGGCAGAGCGCGTGCTTCATCGACTCTGCGAGCCCGCAGCGGATCAACCGCGGATTCAGCGTTCGCAGCGCGATCGGGTCGATCAGCACGTTGGACGCGGGATAGAAGCTTCCGATCAGATTCTTGCCGTGACTGAAATTGAGGGCCTGCTTGAAATCGATCGCAGCGTCGACCTGGGCCAGCAGGCTGGTCGGCAAATGGATCAAGCCGATTCCGCGATACAAGGTCGAGGCGAGAAAGCCGGCGAGATTGTTGACCAGTCCCCCGCCCAGGCTGAAGATGACCGAGTATTTGTCGATTCCGTAATCGAGCGCGGTCTGAACCAGACGCGCATAGACTTCGAAACTCTTCGACGATTCGTCCGGCGGCACGACGATTGTCCGAACGAGACGCCCGCCGCGCTCGATGCTCTCCAGAACCGGACGCAGATAGAGCTTTTCGACGTTCTTGTCGGTAATCAGAAGATGCTTCGAATCTTTCCGCACATTGTCGAGAATGCCGAGACCATCGAGATTCCAGAGGCCGTTCTGCGCCACCAGAACCTGAGTCTTCATATGGTTGTCCGCACGGAAGCTCGAGGAGAGCGAAACGTCGGATGGGGGATGTTCCATTTTCATTCAAACTCGACGGGTGCTGTGTCGAACAGACGGAGCTTCTTCAGGACGCGGATCATAGTCGCCTCAGCGTGGGCGCGCCCGCAAGTACGCGGCCGAGAGGTTCGAGGCTTTCAGGAAGCAAATTGCGCCTGTTGATACGCCCGGTCCGCTGACGCGGCGAATTGCGCTGCAGCGCTTCTTCGACCGCTCGCGCGATCGCCGCCTCGGATCTCGGATCGATCGCGATCACCTCGTCACCGAAATGTTCGCTGGTCCAGTCGCCCTCCGACACCACGATCGGCCGGTTGGCCAGATAGGCTTCCATCGCCGACATGCCTGCCGGCTCGAGCGACGCCTCGAGATAGACGTCGCAATTCTGCAGCGCAGAGCGCAGCATTTCGGATTTCGGCTGGATATGCGGGATGAACTTGAAGTGCGGCGGCGCGCTGCGCCGGCAGGCTTCGTAATAGTGCCGGTCGCGATAGTCGCCGACGAGCACCAGCGGCACCTTGTTGTCCCGCAGCGCATGAATGGCGGTCAACTGATTCTTGCGTTCCTCGATGATGCCCAACCACAGGATGTATCGATCGAGTTGATGATGCGACTTGAACAGATCGGGATCGGCCGGCTCCGCATAGCAACGGTCGACGCCCCACGGACAAAGCACCGCCTTGGAATCCGGAAACGCCGCGTATTTTCTGACGTTGTCGCGCTCGGCCGTGGACTTGAAGACGATCTGGTCGGCGAGCCGGAAGAACTCTTCGGCGCTCGCCCGATCGTGGTCGCTCGGCGGCCCGATCCACCACAGGTTGGGGACCAGCACGATGCGCTTCGCCGACGCCTGGAGTGCGCGAAACAGGTTCATGCCGGATTCGACGACCGAGAAATGCAGCACGGTGTCGTAAAACGAGATCGGCTGCGAATTCGGCCCGTAGAGATCGACCCTGATGCCCAGCAGGCGCAGATTGTTCGCCAGTTCGACGATCTCGAACTCGCCGCCGCCGCGGTGCAGAAACGCCTCGGGATATGTGGTGATCAATACCCGTGGGTCGCTCATCCGGGGTATCCTCGTCGGTCACTGGTGATGTGGAGGGTCGTCTGCGTCGTCATACGGATTTCGCGTTGCGGGAGCAACCGCAATCGCTACACCAAAGCTGCACTCCTGCTCCTTCCCCTTGAGAAAAGTCTTTTTATTTCAGGTGGATGAAACAATCGACAGGTCGGATCGCAGAGCTTCCCGGGGTTGCTCGACGGCAGCGGCCGGGCGGCGCACGAGGTCCTGAGGGGCGCGGCACATCGCGGGTTTGCCAAACGCGATGAACGCCTTTAGCAATGCGGGGCTGTTCCCTTCGGATCATTCTGATGCTCGTCGTCCAACTGTCGGAAGAATTATCGCGTCCCGACGACCAGTATCCGAATTGCTCGCTGGGCTTTGGCCTCCCCAAATCCCTGCTGCTGAAGTGGCAGTCAGCGGGACCGGACTTCCACAAGAGAGTGCCGATGCTGTCGGCGACCGACGCCGACGTGCTGCTGGCGTGGTGGCTCAGCAGCATCGAAGCCGGCTCGACGGAAGCCGATGCGCTGACGGCCGCCTACCTGCTCGACCGCGGTCCGTATTGCACGGATCAGGACATCGCCGACAAAGACCGCCTTCCCTACGACTGGCTGGTGCAGATCTTCGTCTGCGAGCGCGAATTCACAGCCGAGCGATTCCGGGTCGCCCTGCCGGAATCGCTGGCGCTGAGCCGGCGTCGCCCCGAGCACTTCCAGTACTGGATCGCGAACATCGAGCGGATTCTGGAGACGCATCCCGCGCTGGGGCCGGGACTGTTCGACAGGATCGCGGCCGACGCGATGTCGATCGATCCCGACTGGCCGCAGGACGGCGTGCTCCCGCCGCTGCGGCTGTTCGGCTGGATCCGCGATGCGCGCGCCGAATTGCAGGCGGCCTTCGATCTCGGCAACGACGAAGGCTACACCAACTTCATCGGGTGGTTCTTCAGATCCGGCTTGCTGGAATATCGGCTGGCGCTCCGCATCTTTCTTCAATGGCTGCAGCCGGCGAGGACCGAAAGCGGCGCGCCGTATTGCGGCGAAGCCGCGCTGCCCGCGGTCGTCGCGCAGGCGGCCGTCGCGCTCGGGCCGGAACTGGCGTTGCTCGGCGCCGATGGGCCGCCTGCCGACGACGCCCTGTTCGGCTGGTGGTTGCGGGCCGCGCGGCATCTGCGTCCGCGCAAAGGCCAGATCGGAGCGCGGCTGCAACTCGTGCGTATGATTCGGGCGTTCTGGTTCGAGGCGAATTTCGGCGCGCTTGCCGCCCCCTCGCCGGTCGACATTCCGCGATACCTTACGCGGCTTCATCAGACCGAGCCCAAGTTGCGCGACGCCTACGATCTCGCGACGCCGGAGGGACGAGCCGACTTCCTCGCCTGGTGGGAGCGCGCGGGCCGCTTCGCGCATTCGGATTTCGCCATCCTGGAGCGGGAATTCCTGTTCGCGCCGACGCTCGCCTTCGAACAGGATCTCGACATCCCGATCAGCAATGGATTGCTGCAGTTGCGCGGCCAGCAGCCCGCATTGGCGTATGATCTGGCGTCGAGCGCCGGCCGGCTGAATTTTTCGGACAGCCTGAAGCATCTGTCATCGTCGGGCCAGTTGCATGCGCTCAAACAGCAGATCTGCACGCATCTGGGTGCAGCCAATCAGTTCACCGACGACCTTTGCGGCATCGCGCGCCAACTGGTGTCCGCCGAGGTTCTGCCGCTACCGAGTTCGGGCCACGCCGCCTGGTGGCGAAACGAACAGCGGCACTACCTCTACCGCGTCGGATACGGCTCGCACGGATTGCGCATGCATCCCGGCATTCCGATCAAGGCCGCGGTCGCCGGGCGTCAACGCGTCGACGTCGAAATCGCCGGCTTTCCGCGCGCGGAGAGCGGCCAGGGCGAGGACGCCCGAACGGTGTTCGAAAGTCTGCAGCAGGAAACCTCGCTGAAGCTCAGCCTGTTTCATACCCGGCGCTGGCTGCCGGGGCCGAACAAGGCGGCCGAGAAGGTCGAGCGCTTTATTCAGCCCGACCTTCAGGACGCCCGGATCCGGATCTTCGCCTTCTCGGGCTTCGACATGCTGGCCGAACAGCAGTTCGAAGGGCTGGCGGGATTCGCGGCCGACTACGTGATCGGATATTGGCCGTGGGAATTGTCGCGCTGGCCGCGGCGGGTTTCGCTGCCCCATCTGGTGGTCGACGAGATCTGGTCGTCGACACGCTTCATCGTCGACAGCCTGTCGCCGGCGACATCGAAGCCCGTCATCCACATGCCGCTTCCGGTGACGGTCGATATGTCGGCGCTCCCCGGTCGCGACGCGATTCCGGAGCTTCCGCGCGACCGCTTCAACTTCGTCTTCGTCTTCGACGGGTTTTCCTACTTCGCCCGCAAGAACCCGCTGGGCACGATCCGGGCGTTTCAGCGCGCGTTTCCGAAAGGACAATTCGACGATGTCGGCCTGACCATCAAGGCGATGAATGCGGAGGGCAATCCGGTTCTGCTCGCGCTGAAGATGTTCGCCGAGGAAGACCCGAGGATCAATCTGATCTACGAAACCTGGGACAGGGCGCGCGTGATGCAACTGATCGAATCGGCGGACGCGCTGGTCTCGTTGCACCGGTCCGAAGGGTTCGGTCGCATCATGGCGGAGGCGATGCTGCTGCGGACGCCGGTGATCGCGTCGAACTACAGCGGCAATCGCGATTTCTGCACCGACGAGACCGCCTTCGTCGTGGACGGCCACGTCACGCCGGTGCTCGAGGATCAGTACATCTACTGGAACGATCAGGAGTGGTTCGAACCCTCGACCGAGAGCGCGGCCGCCCATATGAAGGCGCTGTTCACCGATCCGAACATCGCGACCGCCAAGGTCGAACGGGCGCGCCGCAACATGCTCGACAACTACAGCCTGCAAGCCTGCGGCCGCCGCTACGCCGAGCGCATCGACACGATCCTGAGCCGGACGTGAAACAACGACGCTGAGCCGGATCGGCTCAGGCGGCGTCTTCCTTGGCGTCCTGGACCGCCTCGGGCTCGGCGACCGGCAGCTTGCGCTCGAGCGGGAAGGCCTCGCAATCGTACAGCGAGCGGATGCCCTTCTGGTCGAACCGGGCTTCGTCGACCTGCAGATAGGCGCCGTTCAGCGAATCCGCCGGCAGTTCCTCGATGGCGAAACGCACGGCGTCCGCCGCATTGTCGAACCGGCGATAGGTGAAGCCGGCACGCTTCTTTTTCCGGATCGCTGCGGGAAATAATTCGGCGGAAGTCTCGAAGCTGAATGCCATGACGCGACTAACCTTCTGACAAAATGGGTGAATCTGGCGCGTCAGCCGCGCCACTGCGGGCAGCCAGGCAACGCCCGATGGATGCACCCTCAGATATAGGCATTCTGTGGAAAAATGCGACCCCGCCGGCGAACGCGCGGGCACCGGCCGCGGCCGATCCCCTGCCGGCGCCGATGGCGGCATCAGACCTTGCCGAGCAGCAACAGCACCAGAATCACGATCAAAACCACGCCGATCAGGCCGGTCAGGCCGTGGCCCTGGCCGTAGCCGCCGAAGCGCTGGCTGAGGCCGCCGAGCAGCAGGATGATCAGGACAAGGATGAGAATGGTTGCGATCGACATATCGCCCTCCCCGGCCGGGTGGCGGGGCGCGAGCGCCGCTCCGGCTCTGGAGAAATGATATGCCTGATCTCGGCGATTGCGACCCGCGCGCCGCGCCCGCTCCCCTCAGGGAGTGGGACTATCTCGGCTTCAGCTTCAGCGCGGCCGAATTGATGCAGTAGCGCAATCCGGTCGGTCCGGGGCCGTCGGGAAAGACGTGGCCGAGATGGCCGCTGCAGCGCGAGCACAGCACCTCGGTGCGGACCATGCCGTGGCTGACGTCGCGCTCCTCGTCGACATGGGCGGCCTCGGCCGGCGTGGTGAAGCTCGGCCAGCCGCAGCCGGAATCGAACTTCGCATCAGACTCGAACAGAGTCTGGCCGCAGCCGGCGCAGACATAGGTGCCGGGGGTGTGATCGTGCTCGTACTCGCCGGAGAACGGACGCTCGGTCGCCTTTTCGCGCAACACGGCATACTGCATCGGCGTCAGTTCCTTGCGCCACTCGGCCTCGCTCTTGGCGACCTTGCCGGGCATCGTCTTGGTATCGGTCATGGCAACTCCTGAACCTTCGGGCGATCCACCGCTAGTTCGTGACCTTGGCGCTGCTCACCAGCGTCGGCTTTTCCAGATAGTCCTTCGGAAACAGCTTCTTCAGGTTCTCGATCTTCGGCAAATCATTATAGACGATATAGGGCTGGGTGGGATGCAGCGTCAGGTAGTCCTGATGATACGCTTCCGCGGCATAGAAGCCCTCCAGCGCGCCGACCTTGGTGACGATCGGCTTCTTGTAGACGCGCGCCGCATCGAGCTGCGCGATATAGGCGTCGGCGACCTTTTTCTGCTCGTCGTTCAGGGTGAAGATCGCCGAGCGATATTGCGTGCCGGAATCCGGGCCCTGCCGGTTGAGCTGGGTCGGATCGTGCGCCACCGAGAAGAAGATCTGCAGCAGCTTGCCGTAGCTGATCTGCTTCGGGTTGTACTTGATCTCCACCGCCTCGGCGTGGCCGGTGACGCCGGTCGAGATCGTCATGTAATTGGCGGTCGCCTTGCTGCCGCCGGAATAGCCCGACACGGCGTTGAGCACGCCCGCGGTGTGCTGGAACACGCCCTGCACGCCCCAGAAGCAGCCGCCCGCGAACACGGCGGTCTGGGTGCTGTCCGCCGGGATGGCGTCGAGCGCCGGCGGCGGGATCACCACCGCCTCCTCCGAAGCGAGCGCGGGTGCAAAGGCGGCGGACAGCGCCAGCGCGCCCAGGGCGGCGGCGCGAAGAGCAAGACGGCTGATGGAGCGCATGGGCTTTCCTCGCGGATTCGATGGGCATTGCGGGGACGGACGGCGGGCGGTTGCGGCCCGCGCCGTCACCCGCGGCTGTCCAAGATACGCAGCTCCGCGCCGATTGTTACGAAACGGGGGACACGAGTGCGTGAGGCCTCAGGCCGTGAGGGCTGCGCGCACCAGGCGGTCGGTTCCACAGCAAGTAAGGTTAACTCAGCTTCGCGCTGGATCGTCGGGCCGCAAAGCGCCACAGTGCGGTCGGCCCGGTGGCGGAAGATCAACGCGGGGGCGGTGCAACGCTCTTTTTTCCTGGTTCAAGTCCAGGCTGGGCCTCCAACCACCGAAATTGGTGGTTGACGGGCGGCTGCAAGCCCTTTCGCGGTCGCGGAAACTGGTTTAAGACACGCCCGCGCGCCTGGGAAGCCCGGCGCTTGTAGAACAAGGGACGCGCGGCTGCGCGCCCTTTTTTTGTGCCCGAAATTCCCGCCCGCGTCAGCGAGATTTGATGCCCAAACGAACAGACATCTCCACCATCCTCATCATCGGCGCCGGTCCCATCGTGATCGGCCAGGCCTGTGAATTCGACTATTCCGGCACCCAGGCGGTCAAGGCGCTGAAGCAGGAAGGCTACCGGGTCGTCCTGGTCAATTCCAATCCGGCCACGATCATGACCGATCCGGAACTGGCCGACGCGACCTATATCGAGCCGATCACGCCCGAGATCGTCGCCAAGATCGTCGAGAAGGAACGCTACGTCATCCCGGGCGGCTTCGCGCTGCTGCCGACGATGGGCGGCCAGACCGCGCTGAACTGCGCGCTGAGCCTGCGCAAGCTCGGCACGCTGGAGAAGTTCGACGTCGAAATGATCGGCGCCACCGCCGACGCCATCGACAAGGCGGAGGACCGCGAGCGCTTCCGCGAGGCGATGACCAAGATCGGCCTCGAAACGCCGCGCTCGCGCCAGGTCAAGAACCTGCCCGACGCGCTGCGCGCGCTCGACGAGATCGGCTTCCCGGCGCTGATCCGGCCGTCCTTCACGATGGGCGGCACCGGCGGCGGCATCGCCTACACCAAGGCGGAGTTCATCGAAATCGTCGAGAGCGGCATCGATGCGTCGCCGACCAGCGAGGTGCTGATCGAGGAATCCATCCTCGGCTGGAAAGAATACGAGATGGAGGTTGTCCGCGACAAGAAGGACAACTGCATCATCGTCTGCTCGATCGAGAATCTCGACCCGATGGGCGTCCACACCGGCGATTCGATCACGGTGGCGCCGGCGCTGACGCTGACCGATAAAGAATACCAGATCATGCGCGACGCCTCGCTGGCGGTGCTGCGCGAGATCGGCGTCGAGACCGGCGGCTCCAACGTGCAGTTCGCCGTCAATCCGGACGACGGCCGGCTGGTCGTGATCGAAATGAATCCGCGGGTGTCGCGCTCCTCGGCGCTGGCCTCGAAGGCGACCGGCTTCCCGATCGCCAAGGTCGCGGCCAAGCTCGCGGTCGGCTACACGCTCGACGAAATCGCCAACGACATCACCGGCGGCGCGACGCCGGCGGCGTTCGAGCCGACCATCGATTACGTGGTCACCAAGATTCCCCGCTTCGCCTTCGAGAAATTCCCCGGCGCCTCGCACAATCTGACGACCTCGATGAAGTCGGTCGGTGAGGTGATGGCGATCGGCCGCACCTTCCAGGAGAGCCTGCAGAAGGCGCTGCGCGGCCTCGAAAGCGGCCTCACCGGCCTCGACGAAATCGAGATAGACGGGCTCGGCCGCGGCGACGACAAGAATGCGATCCGCGCCGCGCTCGGCACCCCGACGCCGAGCCGACTGCTGCAGGTCGCGCAGGCGATGCGGCTCGGCTGGACCGACGACGAGATCTTCAACTCCTGCAAGATCGATCCGTGGTTCCTGGCGCAGTTGCGCGGCATCGTCGAGATGGAGAACAAGGTCCGCGCCAGCGGGCTGCCGGACCATGCGTTCGGAATGCGGACCTTGAAGGCGATGGGCTTCGCCGACGCCCGCCTGGCAGTGCTGGCCGGCAGCACCGAAGCCGAGGTGAAAGCCAAGCGCCGCGCGCTCGGCGTGCGTCCCGTGTTCAAGCGGATCGACACCTGCGCGGCGGAATTCGCCTCGCCGACCGCCTACATGTATTCGACCTACGAGTCGCCGTTCGCCGGCCCCGCGTCCGACGAAAGCCACCCCTCGGCCAAGGACAAGGTGATCATCCTCGGCGGCGGCCCGAACCGGATCGGCCAGGGCATCGAGTTCGACTATTGCTGCTGCCACGCCTGCTTCGCGCTGCACGACGCCGGCTACGAATCGATCATGGTCAACTGCAATCCGGAAACCGTGTCGACCGACTACGACACCGCGGACCGGCTGTATTTCGAGCCGCTCACCGCCGAGGACGTGCTGGAGATCATCGACACCGAGCGCAGCAACGGCACTCTGAAAGGCGTGATCGTGCAGTTCGGCGGCCAGACCCCGCTGAAGCTGGCGCGCGCGCTGGAAGCCGCCGACGTGCCGATCCTCGGCACCTCGCCGGACGCGATCGACCTCGCCGAGGACCGCGACCGCTTCAAGCGCATCCTCGACAAACTTCGTCTCAAGCAGCCGAAGAACGGCATCGCCTATTCGGTCGAGCAGGCCCGCCTTGTCGCCGCCGAACTCGGCCTGCCGCTGGTGGTGCGCCCGTCCTACGTGCTGGGCGGCCGCGCGATGCAGATCATCCGCGAGGACAATCAGCTCAGCGATTATCTGCTCGGCACCCTGCCCGAGCTGGTGCCCGGCGACGTCAAGGCGCGCTATCCGAACGACAAGACCGGCCAGATCAACACCGTGCTCGGCACCAACCCGCTGCTGTTCGACCGCTATCTGTCGGATGCCACCGAGATCGACGTCGACTGCCTGTGCGACGGGAAGGACACGTTCATCGTCGGCATTATGGAGCACATCGAGGAAGCCGGCATCCACTCCGGCGATAGTGCCTGCTCGCTGCCGCCGCATTCGCTCGATGCGCCGATGATCGCCGAACTCGAACGCCAGACCCGCGAGCTCGCGCTCGGGCTCGACGTCGTCGGACTGATGAACGTGCAGTTCGCCATCAAGGACGGCGAGATCTACGTGCTCGAGGTCAATCCGCGCGCCTCGCGCACCGTGCCGTTCGTCGCCAAGGTGATCGGCATGCCGGTGGCGAAGCTCGCCGCAAGGATCATGGCCGGCGAGAAGATCGCCGACCTCGGTCTGAAGAAGCGCAAGCTCGACCATGTCGGCGTCAAGGAATCGGTGTTTCCGTTCGCGCGCTTCCCCGGCGTCGACACCGTGCTCGGCCCGGAGATGCGCTCGACCGGCGAAGTCATGGGGCTCGATCGCTCGTTCGAGATCGCGTTCGCCAAGAGCCAGCTCGGCGGCGGCACGCGCGTGCCGCGCAAGGGCACGGTGTTCGTGTCGGTCCGCGAAAGCGACAAGACCCGGATCGCCGACGCGGTGAAGCTGCTGCACGAGGTCGGTTTCAAGGTGATCGCGACCTCGGGCACCCAGCGCTATCTCAGCGACCACGGCATCCCGGCGGAAAAGATCAACAAGGTGCTGGAAGGCCGGCCGCACATCGTCGACGCGATCATGAACGGCGAAGTGCAGCTCGTGTTCAACACCACCGAGGGGCCGCAGGCGCTGGCGGACAGCCGGTCGTTGCGACGCGCTGCCCTCTTGCATAAGGTTCCGTATTACACCACTCTTTCGGGGGCCGTGGCCGCCGCAAAAGGAATACGGGCCTATCTGGGCGGAGACCTTGAGGTTCGGACCCTGCAGAGCTACTTTTCCGAGACCTGATCATCACCGGGCGCGTGGCGCGCCCGGCAAATTTGATTGGCAACGACGCCGGCAGGACGGGAACCCGCCAGCATCTGGATTGTTTGATCCGGCGTTTCGCGGCGACCCAGGGTACGGCTGGAAGTATTCTCGGGGCACCGCTTTGGCGGTTCGCTCCCTTTTTGTAAGCTGACGACATCGCGGATGCGCAGACAGCGGCGCACCGCGACGAATGCTGAAGGATGAAGGCAAGATGGTCGAAAAGGTACCGATGACGGCGGGCGGCTACGCCGCGCTTTCGGACGAATTGAAGCAGCGCCAGTCGGTGGATCGTCCGCGCATCATCGAGCATATCGCCGAGGCGCGCTCGCATGGCGACCTGTCCGAAAACGCGGAATATCACGCCGCCAAGGAAGAGCAGTCGCACAACGAGGGCCGCATCGCCGAGCTCGAGGACAAGCTGGCGCGCGCCGACATCATCGACATCAGCAAGCTCAGCGGCGACACCATCAAGTTCGGCGCCACCGTGACGCTGATCGACGAGGACACCGAGAAGAAGGCGGTGTGGCAGATCGTCGGCGAGAACGAAGCGGACGCCAAGAAGGGCAAGATCTCGATCACCTCGCCGCTCGCCCGCGCGCTGATCGGCAAGACCAAAGGCACCTCGGTCGAGGTCGTCGCCCCGGGCGGCGCCAAGGCCTACGAGATCGCCAAGGTCGAGTGGCGCTGACGCCTGCTACTACGGCAGAACGATCGAGCTGAAGGCCGCCGCGGGCGGCCTTTTTGCTGCGTCGAAGCGGGCTGATCTGCGAGCACGGGACCGATCACGCGCGATCGAATCGAAATCACTTGTCCGTGTTGCTGTTCTGCGGGTGATGGACAATGACGCGCGCCGCCAAGTATCCACCGGCGATCGACATCGACCAGGGGGATACCGAACGTGGATAGTTTCGCAGCCAGGTGGCAGCCCTTCGCCCTGAGCCTGTTTCGCTTTGTCACCGGCCTGCTGCTGCTTCAGTACGGCATCGCGAAGCTGTTCAAATATCCGGCCGTCCCTTACTTCGCGAAGGTCGAGCTGTTTTCGCTGATCGGGGCCGCCGGCACGCTCGAACTGGTGCTCGGTGCGCTGCTGATGCTCGGACTGTTCACCCGCCCGGTGGCGTTCATTCTCTCCGGCGAAATGGCGTTCGCTTATTTCCTCGGCCACATGTTCAAGGGCGACACGCCGGTCTGGCTGCCGCTGCTCAACGGCGGCACCGCGGCGATCCTGTTCTGCTTCGCCTGTCTGTATCTGGCGACGGCGGGCGGCGGGCCGGTCAGCATCGACCGGATGATCCGCGGGCGCTGACGGCGTCGCGGTGGCGCCCGTTCAGGTCGCCGCCGCTTTCAATTCCAGCGGCACCGCCGGGGCATATTTCGAATTGCGCAGCACCAGCGAGGTCCGCACGTTGCGCACGTGCGGCGCGGCCGTCAGATGAGCGACGAAATTCTGGAACGTCGCCATGTCGGGCGCCACGCATTTGAGGATGAAGTCCACCTCGCCGGACAGCATCCAGCATTCCCGGACC
Organism: Rhodopseudomonas palustris; assembly: GCF_034479375.1. Classification (NCBI taxonomy): domain Bacteria; kingdom Pseudomonadati; phylum Pseudomonadota; class Alphaproteobacteria; order Hyphomicrobiales; family Nitrobacteraceae; genus Rhodopseudomonas; species Rhodopseudomonas palustris. The sequence goes on from NZ_CP140155.1 coordinate 2,726,411, forward strand.
AGCGGCTCGTTGCGGACGAATTCCTCGAAACCGCGCAAATCGGCTTCGGCCTGGCTCGACAGATGCACCGAGGCGAACACCGTGACGTCGAAGCCGAGCTGGGCCGGATCGAGCAATCCGCGATAGCCCTGGATGTAGCCTTCCTCTTCCAGCGTCCGGACCCGCCGCAGACAGGGCGGCGGCGAGATGCCGACCCGCTTCGCCAATTCGACATTGGTGATTCGGCCGTCTTCCTGGATTTCCTGGAGAATCTTGAGGTCGATCTGATCGAGGCTCTTGGACACGCGGCGAAATCCCGTGTTGCGGATTGGGCGGAAAATCGTCCCCCTCATAACGCACTTGCCCAAACTTGCGCAATTTTATTTCGCGATGCTCACAACTCGTTTGCCAAACATGGTGGGAAATCCTGCACGGACGTGTTGCAAATCTTGCATAGCTCACCAGATAACATAGACTTCCGGATGAAATCTTCCGCCCAACGGCGATGCCCCTGCCAGGCAAATCCCTGCTTCGCGCCGCCCTATCTCTGGGGAGCTGAAACGTGCCCAGTCGAGTCCAGGCTAAAGTTGTGATCATCGGTTCCGGACCGGCCGGTTACACCGCCGCGATCTATGCCGCGCGAGCCATGCTCGAGCCGATCCTGATCCAGGGCATCCAGCCCGGCGGGCAGCTCACCATCACCACTGACGTCGAGAACTATCCCGGTTTCGCCGACGTCATCCAGGGCCCCTGGCTGATGGAGCAGATGGAGAGGCAGGCCCGGCACGTCGGCACCAAGATCGTGACCGACCTCGTCGTCGATCTCGACCTCAGCCAGCGCCCGTTCAAACTGACCTGCGACAGCGGCGACGTCTACATCGCCGATACGGTTATTCTGTGCACCGGCGCGCAGGCGCGGTGGCTCGGCATCCCGTCGGAGCAGACCTACAAGGGCTTCGGCGTCTCGGCCTGCGCCACCTGCGACGGCTTTTTCTATCGCGGCAAGGACGTCGTCGTGGTCGGCGGCGGCAACACCGCGGTCGAGGAAGCGCTGTTCCTGACCAATTTCGCCGCCAGCGTCACCATCGTGCATCGCCGCGACCATTTCCGCGCCGAGCGCATCCTGCAGGATCGCCTGTTCAAGCACCCCAAGATCAAGGTGATCTGGGACAGCGCGATCGACGAGATCTGCGGCAGCGACGGACCGACCAAGGTCACGCATGTGCGGCTGAAGAACGTCAAGACCGGGGCGCTCAGCGAGGTTCGCGCCGACGGCGTGTTCATCGCCATCGGTCACGCGCCCGCGACCGAACTGGTCAAGGACCAGCTCAGGCTGAAGCCGTCCGGCTATGTCGAGGTGGCGCCGAACTCCACCGCGACCTCGGTTCCCGGCGTGTTCGCCGCGGGCGATGTCGCCGATGAAACCTATCGCCAGGCCGTCACCGCTGCGGGCCTCGGCTGCATGGCCGCGCTGGAAGCCGAACGCTTCCTCGCAGTGCGAGCCAGCGAACGCCAGGCGGCGGAGTAGTCATGGCTCGACACCGCGACGGGTTCACCGATATGGATTGGGACAAGCTCAAGGTCTTCCACGCCGCCGCCGAAGCCGGCAGCTTCACCCATGCGGGTGAGCAGCTCGGTCTGTCGCAATCGGCGGTGTCGCGCCAGGTCAGCGCGCTTGAGCAGGAACTGTCGGTGTCGCTGTTCCACCGGCACGCCCGCGGCCTGATCCTGACCGAACAGGGCGACCTGCTGTTCCGCACCGCGCACGACGTCTTCATGCAGTTGCAGGCGGCCCGCGCCAAGCTGACCGACAGCCGCGAGCGGCCGAGCGGCGACCTCAAGATCACCACCACGCCCGGCCTCGGCATCCACTGGCTGGTGCCGCGGCTCGGCGAATTCACCGCGCTGTATCCTGAGATCCGGATCTCGCTGATCGTCACCGACGAAGAACTCGACCTCTCGATGCGCGAGGCCGACGTCGCGATCCGCACCCGCAAGCCGACCCAGCCCGACCTGATCCAGCGCAAGCTGTTCTCGATCGGCTTCCACGCTTATTGCTCGCCGGAATACATCAAGCACTTCGGCACGCCGCGGACGCTCGAGGAACTCGACAATCATCGCCTGATCATGCTGAGCGACAGCCAGGTCCCGCCGCATCTGCAGAACCGGAGCTGGCTGGTCGATGCCGGCCGCAACGGCTCCGGACCGCGCGAGCCCTACTTCAAGGTCAACAACATCCTCGGTCTGGTGCGCGCCTGTCAGCAGGGCCTCGGCATCGCCGCGTTGCCGGACTACCTGGTCGAAGACCCGAACCGGCTGGTGCAGTTGTTCGGCGAGGAAGACTCGATCCAGCTCGACACCTACTTCGTCTATCCCGAAGAGTTGAAGACGGTGGCGCGCGTGCAGGTGTTCCGCGATTTCGTCGTCAACAAGGCGCAGCGCTGGCCGAGCTGAAGACCCCGGTCCCCGCATGACTGACATGCGGGCGGACCGCTTGCTGCGATGCGCTTTCGCAGATCAAATGGCTTCACGCTGAGGGTTCGCACTACGCATGTCCCCCTCCTCCAGTGGTGTGGAGTCTCAGTTACCCCTCTTGGAAGGTGATTGTGTCGGCCGCACTTGGCCACGACCTTAGCCGGGCTCCTCGCGAGCCCGGTTTTTTTTGGCACGTATCGCAGGTCGACGGGCGCGGATTCGACGATCGATCACGGGCTCAACGCGCGGATCCCCGCGCGCCTGAGTCGAAGCAGCTTACGCGGCCTGCTTGTGCATCGCGCCGCCGGCCGAACCGGCCCCACGGATCGCCTTCACCGAGCGCTCGATCGCGGCCCAGAGACGGTTGATCTCATAGGCGGCGCGGCCTTCGGACGCATACTCGCGAGCGCCCTGACCTTCGCCGAGCGCCATCAGCAGGTCGGCGCGGTTGGTGATCTGGCCGCCCCAGACCGGAGCCTTGAACTTCGCCAGCGCGTCGCGGGCGATGGTCACGATCCGGCTCTCGACTTCGTCACGCAGAGCCGGCGCACCGTTCAGCACGATGGCGTAAGGCTTGCGATTGGCGCGGCAGGTTTGGATCGTATCCTGCACCGCGTTGACGTCGAACACCCCCGGACGCGCCGGAATGATCACCATGGTGGCATTGCGGATCGCGTCTTCGACCACCGCGGACAAATTCGGCGGGGTGTCGATGAACACCCATTCGATGCCGTCGCGCTTGGCGGATGCGACGATCTCGCCGACCGACCGCGTCGCAGTGCGCAGCGGCGGCTCGTTGGTACCACGCAGCTTGTGCCACAACGTCAGCGAGCCCTGCGGATCGGCATCGATCAGCAGACACGGGCGCGACGCTTTGTTGACATGAGCAGCCAAGTGCGCGGTCAGGGTGCTTTTCCCGGAGCCGCCCTTACGCGACGCAAAGACGATGACGTTCATACGATGGCCTCCCGATTCACCAATAGTTGACAAAGGTGAATCAGGACGCTGATTCGTGAAAGACAAAATTGCATGCAGCGACTCGTGCGTTGCCAGATTGCATCGGCAGATGGCTTTTGAGTCACACTAATCGCTTGCCACCCGCAGTCATCAAGCCTTCATGCGCGATTCGCCCGCATCGTCGGATGCCGTGGCTGCCGCGCCGGTTTGCTGATCCGGCACGAACGGTGTGATGTCGCGGCCCTTCTTGCGCTGCCGCTCGACCCATTTCCGCTCGACCCAGCCCAAGGTGCGCGCGGTCGGCTTCTCCAGCGCGGGCACGTCCTGCGCAATCAGGACGAGGCCCAGCGGCAGCATCCAGAACCCCAGCACGGGCAGGAAGCTGAACACTCCGCCTCCGATCAGCAGAACGCCGACCGGCAGACGGACGTATTTCGACGTCGGCCGGCGCAACCATCCGACGAAATGCGCGGGCTTCGGGGGCAGTTTCGACTCGAACCAAGCCAGATGGCGATCGAGTTCCGCGCGATGGTCGGTTTCGTTCACAGTCTTCTCCATCCCAGGGAGATAGGATGGGGGCTCGAGCGTTGCCAGACCCGCCGCTGCCGGGAGCACTTGCACATCGCCATGCCCGCCGCCCGGCCGGTCAGCGGCGCTCGCGTGGGGCGGATTTCTGGATGCGCTTCGGCTTGACGACGGCAGGCTTCGCCCGAACCGATCTGTCCGCACGCAAGCGTGAAGGTGGCGGACCGAAATGGACCCGGCAGGCCGGCGTCAGCCGCGCCTTGTTCTGAACCATGCAGACCGTAATCCGATCGACGTCCGGCACGAACGCACCGCACAATCGCATCGCGTCGCCGCTGCACGCCTGCTGCTGGTCCGCCGTGTAGGCAGCCGCACCTGTCGATGCCAGCGGCAGGCTCGCCACCACCAGCAGCAGAGCAGCCACTCTGCCTTCCCAACCAAATCCGATCATGCGCCCCCCGATGTCTTCGCGCCGCGAATAATCTCATGGTTCAGCAATCGAGCCGAATTCTGAGGGAGGCGCGCTCGCATGGCAAGCTGCAGCGCATCGCAGTTAGGATCCACTCGGCCGACGTCTCACGCCTCATTGGCGCCGACGCCGCGGCTATCGAGCAGGCTTTGTCCTTTGGGTGTGACTTCGTAGCTGCGCGACGTCGAACCGCCGGGCACCACGGCGACGAAACCTTGCGACACCAGATGATCGAGCTCCAGTCGCTGCCCCGCATTGAGATCGCGCCCCGCGGTTCGCGCGATATCGACCAGGACCGCGATGGCCTCGTCACTCGGCTCGAACTGTCCCACGGCGCGCCTCCCTGACTCAGTGCGATGCTTTGCGGCGGTGCAACGTCTGCGCTGGAACGTCGTTCCCGCCTGAGGCCCAGATCGAGCTTCATCATCTGAAGCGGGCGGATCAGCAGGCTTTCTTCGCAACGACTGTCGCGACCGGTCGGAGACGATTCGAGAGCGGCGTCCAATCATCGCGACACAATTTCGTCATAAACCCGCTGGTTGCAATTCCATTGGAGCGGTGAAATTGTATCAGTATAGGCGCCGATTCCCGTCAATCTGATTGTAGACCCATGTTCCAGCTGTTCACCCGAACGAATTCCGAAACTCAATTCAAGGCTCGTTCGTCGACACGGGATATGGCCACGGATGCCGCGCGTGTCGCCTCCGTCGCCGGGGCGATCGACGACGCGCTCAGGTCGGCGCGGGCCGAATATGCCGGCCTCGCTCAGCGCGTTAACGATGCGACGGCCCGCGCGGCGATCACCGCGGGAAACGACTCCGACGAATATCTCGATCGGGAGCCCGCCAATTCAGCGCTCCAAAATCAGCTGAACGCTGACATCGCCAATGGCGAAAGGCGGCTCTTCGAGCTCGACGTCAGCATCGGGCATTTCAAATTTCTGAAAGCCGCGCTGACAACCCGCTTCCCCGATCACGCGGCGACCTCAGCCACCGTCGGGATGCAGAAATCATCGTCGTAGCTCTGCGCCGCTTCCCGCATCCTCAATCGACGCCAAAGCCTCACAGAGACGAAAGCATTGACGGTGCTTAGGCCGCGGCGCCAGACCTAGCTCTTTGTAATCTGCTGAGCGCCTGCCTTCTTCAGCGCGGTCTCCACCACCGACTCTTGCGATGCGCCGCATTTGATCGACACGTCGATCATCCCGTTCAGTTCGGGCTCGGTGTGTTTCTCGACGCCGGGATGGCCGCTCTCCGCATCGGCGCCTGCGATTTTCGATCCGGAACTGTTTTCCTCGCCGCGCGCGGTGACGAGGATCGCGGCGCGGTCGATGCCGTATTCCTGCACGAGCTGCTCGACCGCGAGCTCTGCGCCCCTCCGCGTGGAGAATTCTCCGCTGATGGCCTGCTGCATGTTCTCGTCTCCCTCTCGGATTGTTGCGCCTGTCGGCAACGCCGGTTCAGATGAAGGGTTTCCCTCCGGTCACCGCGACCGTCGTGCCGGACGTGTAGCTCGACCGCGGATCGACGAGCATGACGTAGGCCGTCGCCAGTTCCGCTGGCTGACCGGCGCGCTTCATCGGCACACTTTCGCCGAAATGCTCGACGGCCTCTTCGGGCATCGTCGAGGGAATGAGCGGCGTCCAGATCGGTCCCGGCGCCACCGCATTGGCGCGGATGCCTTTCTCGGCGAGCATCTGCGCGAGCCCGGCGGTGAAATTCTGGATCGCCCCTTTCGTCGTCGCATAGGCGAGAAGGCTCGGATTCGGCACATCGGAATTGATGGATGCCGTGTTGACGATCGCGCTGCCCGGCTTCATGTGCGGCACGGCCGCCTTGGTGAGATAGAACATCGCGTGGATGTTCACCCGGAACGTCAGCTCCCATTCCTCGTCGCTGATGTCGCCGATGTCCTTGAACGTCGCCTGGTGAGCCGCATTGTTGACCAGGATGTCGAGACCGCCGAGCTCATCGACGGCCCGCTTCACGACCGATCGGCAATGCGCCGCATCCTGCAGATCTCCCGCGACCAGAACCGCCTTGCGGCCCTCCTTCTCGATCAGCGCCTTCAGTTCCGCCGCATCTTCCGTTTCGTTCAGATACGAGATCAGAACATCGGCTCCCTCGCGCGCATAGGCGATCGCCACGGCGCGGCCGATGCCGCTGTCGCCGCCGGTGATGACGGCCTTCATGCCCTTCAACCGGCCTGACCCCGTGTAGCTGGTCTCGCCGTGATCGGGCCGCGGATTCATCCCGGCCGTCGTTCCCGGCATCGATTGTCGCTGTTTCGGATAAGGCGGCTTCGGATAAGTCGGCTGCATGGCGGGCTCCTCTCAGGTCGGAAATCAATCGACCCGGGCGCGTGTGGTTCCTGCCGGTGCGCGCGACGTCGACGCGGGATCGCCAGCCGCCGCAGCCTGGGCCGCCCCCGCTACGCGGTCCGTCCCGCCGGTCGCTCGATCCGCCGCGCCCTGCGCCAATCCGCCCGACGAACCGAGCGCAGAGACAGGAACCGTGAGTCCCGTCGCGGCTTGAAGCATCACACGCCGCAACGCCGGTCGCTTAGTTGGCGGCCGGCACGGATGCGAGAAAAACTGAAAGGAAACCTCGATGAAACGCACCGTCCTTGCACTGAGCTGTCTTACGCTCGCCCAGGCCTGCATGCTCCCCACCCACGTGTCCGCCCAGCCGGCGACCGGTCAGACCACCTCTGCCGCATCGCCCAGCATCAGCGCAAATACGCGGCAATTCGTCACGCAAGTCTCGATTTCGGATTTGTTCGAGCTCGCGACCGCCCGGTTGGCCCAGGCCCGCGGCACGGACGAACAGAAGGCTTTTGCGGCTCGAATGATCGAGGACCACGGCAAGACCTCGTCCGAGCTGAAGCGCTTCATCGTGGTCGGAAAGTTCGACGTCGACGTGCCAAGTCAACTCGATGCCGTGCATCAAAGCAGGTACGACGCCCTCAACATGGCGCGCGGCGACGAGTTCACCGCCTTGTACGCAGCCCAGCAGGTCGAGGCCCACAACGAAGCGATTGCGCTGTTCGAAAGCTACGCCGCGAGCGGCGACCATCCCGAATTGAAGGCTTGGGCGGCCAAGACCCTGCCGGCGCTGAAGCACCATCTCGAAATGGCGCAGACGCTCAATCCGAACAGCGGAAAGGCCGCAGCCGCACCGACGTCCAAGTAGTGGGACGCCGCACTCCGCAGCACCGCGAATGTCGCGGTGCCGACACTCGCATCTCGGTGGTGAGCCGCTCGGAGTTCCGGTTCTGAACCGGAACTCCGAGCGCGCGATTTTCAAGCCTCTGCGGACGAACCCGCCTCAGCTCCGCGCCAACTCGCCGGACCGATCTTCTGATCGTAGCGCGCCATCGACAGCGCCCGCGCGTCGATCTCGGGCTCGCGGCCTTGAATCTGGTCCGCCACGACGCGGGCGGCGCCGCACGCCATGGTCCAGCCCAGCGTGCCATGGCCCGTGTTGAGGTGAAGGTTGTCGAACCGCGTCGGCCCGATAATCGGCGGGCCGTCGGGCGTCATCGGGCGTAGCCCGCTCCAGAACGTCGCCTTTGAAAGATCGCCGGCGCCCGGAAACAGATCGGTCAGCGACCGATCCAGCGTCACACGCCGGTTGAGCGGCAATCGCGGCTGGTAGCCGCCGACTTCCGCCGTTCCGCCGACCCGGATGCGATCGCCGAGCCGCGTGATCGCGACCTTGTAGCTCTCATCCATCACGGTGGATCGAGGCGAGATCGCTTCGTCGACGATCGGCACCGTGATCGAATAGCCCTTGACCGGATAGACCGGAATATCGACCTCGAGCGGCCGCAGCAGCAGCGGCGAGAAACTGCCGAGCGCCATCACGTAGCGATCGGCCACGAACCTGCCCTTGTCGGTCGTCACCCCGGTCACCGCGCTGCCTTGCGTGTCGATGCTCCGGATCGTCGTCTCATACACGAACTTCACGCCCAGCGCGGCGGCGGCGGCCTCCAGCCGCTGCGTGAACAAATGACAATCGCCGGTCTCGTCGTCGATCAGTCGCAAACCGCCGACGAATGAATGCTGCACCGCGGCCAATCCGGGCTCGGCGCGAATGCAGCCGGCACGATCCAGCACCTCGAACGGGACATTGTACTGACGCAGGATCTCGACGTCGCCGCCGATCGCGTCGAGCTGCGACTGCTTGCGAAACAGCTGAAGCGTGCCTTGGCTGCGCTCGTCATAGGTGATGCCGATGTCGGCACGCAGAGCGCGCAGACAGTCCCGGCTGTATTCGGCGATGCCGACCATCCGCGACTTGTTGAGCGCGTAGCGGCTCGCGGTGCAGTTGCGCAGCATCTGGAATATCCAGCGCCACATCGCCGGATCGGCCTGCGGCCGCACCACCAGCGGTCCGTGACGATCGAGCATCCACTGAATCGCCTTGCGCGGCACGCTTGGGCCGGCCCATGGCGAGGCATAACCGGGCGAGACTTCGCCGGCATTGGCGAAACTCGTCTCCAGGCCCGGGCCGGGCTGACGGTCGATTACGGTGACTTCGAAGCCGGCCTTGGCCAGATAATACGCCGTCGTGACGCCGATCACGCCGGCCCCCATGACCAGAACTCTCATGACACCATCTCTTTCCGAAGTTCACTGTCCTGCGGCCGATCGGCGGCGTCGCGATAGATTCGTCGGTAGCGATCACCGAGCCCGGTCAGGATCTCGTAGCCGATGGTGCCGCTCGCGGAGGCGAGTTCGTCGACCGACTGATGCGGGCCGATCAGTTCGATCTCCGCACCGCGCGCCAGGCTCTCCGCAGATAGTTCGCCGAGATCGACCGTGATGCTGTCCATCGACACCCGTCCGGCGATCGCGAGGGCGCAGCCCTCGGCATACACCACGCCGGATCGCGCCAGCGCGCGGTGCAGGCCGTCGGCATAGCCGATCGACAGTGTCGCCAGCCGCGACGGCCGCGCGGCACGAAAATCCCAGCCGTAGCCGACGTGATCGCCGGCTTCGATCTCGCGCGTCTGAACGATCGCGGCCGAGAGCCGAACCACCGGCCGCATCGGATTGGGCCGCGACGGCGTCGGATTGATGCCGTAGAGCGCCGCACCCGGCCGGACGGCATCGTGATGATAATCCGGGCCGAGGAAGATTCCGGACGAATTCGCCAGCGACTTCGGAATCCCGGCGAAGCGATCGGCGAGCGAACAGAACCGCGCCCGCTGATACGCATTCGCCGCGTGACCGGCGACGTCGGCGCAGGCCAGATGGCTCATCACCAGACGAACATCGATGCCGCGCAGGCGAGCGTCCGAAAGCTCCCCGAGTTCGCGTGGCGAGAGCCCAAGCCGCGACATGCCGCAGTCGATCTGCACGACCGCGCCGAGCACGCGTTCGGCTCTGCGCGCGCAGGCCGACCACGCGTCGAGTTGTGCAAGCGAGTTGAGGACGGGCAAGATGCCCGCCTCGGCGCAATCGTCCTCGCCGCCGCACGGCAGGCCGTTCAGGACCGCGATCGATGCATTCGACGGCAGATACGGTCGAAGCGCGAGCGCTTCATCGAGATGGGCGACGTAGAAATCCCGGCAGCCGGCCTGATAGAGCGCCGGGGCAACCTGGCGCGCGCCGAGCCCGTAGGCGTCCGCCTTGACGACGCCGCCGCATCGGACCTGCGCTCCGACCATGTCGGCGAGACAGCGATAGTTCCATTGGATAGCCGCCAGGTCGACGGTCAGCGTCGCCCCGGCATGACGATGCCCCGATCTCGTCTCGACGCTCACATTCCCGCTCCTCTGGCAATGCAGACGGCAGCAGGATGTCAGGAAGGGCGTGGTGGTTCTTGGCGAATATTCGTGGTAGCGAGGTGCCCCACGATGGAATCTTGCGTCGCTCTCCGGATTTCATCGAATTTCCTCCGGCAGGAGCGATTTGGCGCCGATGGCTGCAGAGACCGACCCGATCGATCGCAAGATCCTCCGCCATCTCGTCCAGGACGCGCGGATGAGCCAGGTCGTTCTGTCGGAACGGGTCGGGCTGTCGCGGACGGCCTGTACGCGGCGCATGCTCCAGCTCGAAAAGAGCGGCGTCATCACGGGCTACTCGGCCAAGGTCGACGCCGCCGAACTCGGCTTCACCATGACCGTGCTGGTGCACATCACCCTCGACAAGCAGAGCGAGGATGCGCTGTCCGCGTTCGAACGCGAGATCGTCAAATGCGCCGACGTCGTGTCGTGCTACCTGATGTCCGGAACCGACGATTATCTCGTGCAGGTGCAGGCGCGCGACATGCAGGACTACGAGCGCATCCACAAACAACACCTCTCCCGCCTGCCGGGGGTGTCGCGGCTGCATTCGAGCTTCGTCATGCGCAGCGTCATCGAGCGCAGCATCTCGCCGGCCGCGCTCGGCGGCTAGTCGGACTGCGAGCGCCGGCGTGCGGCTTCCTCATCAAAACCCAGAACTCGGGCATTCGGACGTGGGCTGACCTACGGACCACAAAGAAAATAGCCGGGACACAACATGGTCACCATGGATAGCAAGGGAAAGCGTGTCGTTCGGCTCGGGGCGGGCGCGGGCTTTGCGCGCGACCATATCGAACCCGCGCTCGATCTGGCGCGGGACGGCGAGCTCGACTACCTGATCTTCGAATGCCTGGCGGAACGCACCATCGCCCTCGCCCAGCAGCAGAAGCAGCTCTCGCCCGAGCTCGGCTACGATCCGATGTTCGAGGCGCGGATGCGCGCCGTCCTGCCGATCCAGCGTGACAAGGGTTTCCGGATCGTCACCAACATGGGGGCCGTCAACCCCGCGGCGGCCGGGCGGCTGGCGCAGACCATCGCCAGAGAGCTGCACATTTCCGACCTCAAGATCGCCGTGCTCGAAGGCGACGACGTGCTGGCGCGATTGAAGGGCTCGTCCGCCCGCTTTCTGGAATCGGGGGATCCGCTCAGCGCCCTGTCGAACGAGATCGTCGCAGCGAACGCCTATCTCGGCGCGTCCGGCATCTGCGAGGCGCTCGAGGCGGGAGCGGATGTGGTGATCTGCGGGCGCGTCTCGGACCCGGCGCTGTTTCTCGGCCCGCTCGTGCACGAATTCGGCTGGTCGATGACGGACTGGACCCTGATGGGGACGGGAACGCTGATCGGCCATATGCTGGAATGCGCGGGTCAGGTCTCCGGCGGTTACTTCGCCGACCCCGGCTACAAGGACGTGGAGAATCTCGGCAATCTCGGCTTCCCGATCGGCGAGGTCGACGAAGCCGGCGCTCTGGTGATCTCCAAGCTGCCCGGCACGGGTGGATGCGTGACTGCGGCGACCTGCAAGGAGCAACTGCTCTACGAGATCCACGATCCGCGCGCGTACTATCAGCCGGACGTCGTCGCGGACTTCTCGGAGGTCCGCATCGAGGAAATCGGCGAGGACCGCGTTCGGCTCACCGGCGCCAAAGGAACGCCCCGGCCCGAAACCCTGAAAGTCTCGGTCGCCTACCGGGACGGCTACGTCGGAGAGGGGCAGATTTCGTATGGCGGCGGCGGAGCGGTCGCCAAGGCCCGGCTGGCCGGCGACATCGTGCGCCAGCGACTGGCGCGCGCCGGCATCGCCGTCGATGAACTGAAGGTCGACCTGATCGGCATCGACTCGCTGCACGGGCAACGCCTCGCTGGCGGCATGGGCGAGCCCTACGAAGTCCGGCTGCGGATCGCCGCCAGGGTCGCGACCCGCACACTGGCCGAGGCCGTCGCCCGGGAGGTCGAGTCGCTCTACACCAACGGTCCGGCCGGCGGAGGCGGCGTCGTTCAACTGGTCCGCGAGGTGATCGCGGTGCAATCGGTGCTGATCCCGCGCGAGCAGACTACGCCCGTCGTGACCATGCTGGAGTCTTGAATGAAACTTCGAGAATTGGCGCATTCGCGCACCGGGGACAAAGGCAACAGGTCGAACATCTCCCTGATCCCCTACGATCCGTCGCACTACGACTATCTCCGCGAGGTGGTGACGGCCGAGCGCGTCAAGGCGCACTTCCGGCATATCGTGCACGGCGCCGTCGAACGCTACGAACTGCCGGCCATCCATTCCTTCAACTTCGTGCTCGACGACGCGCTGGGCGGCGGCGTCGCCAGATCGCTGTCGCTGGACAGCCACGGCAAGTCGCTGAGTTCGGCGCTGCTGGAGATGGACGTGCCGGCGCCACCGGGCTACGCGGCGACGAGTCCGATCAGGCCGGGAACTCCGGCGCGGCCGACCGCGCATCTGCCGAAGGCCGAGGACTTTCTGCTGTGGCCGCCGAATGTCCAAGCCTACGGCTATCGCATCGTCGACAGGCTGTTCAATTCGCGCGTCATTCGCAAAGGTCCTTCGCCGCGTCCTCTCAGCTATGGACAGCATGTCCAGGTCAGCTACCGGAGCGGCGGCGCGACCTTCTCGATCGACGAGTTCATTGACCGGAATTCGCTGAGCGGACTGCTCGTCATGAAGAACGGAAAGGTCGCGATCGAGCAGTACGGGCTCGGGCTGCTGCCGTCCGATCGCTGGAGTACGATGTCGACCGTCAAGTCGATCACCGCGACCCTGGTCGGCGTGGCGCTGCAGGACGGCGCGCTCCGTTCGCTCGACGACGCCGTGACCGACTACGTGCCGTCGCTCGCCGGCTCCGCTTACGAAGAGGTCGCCGTCAGGCACCTTTTGACGATGTCGTCCGGCATCAAGTGGAATGAAGACTACACCGACAAGCAGTCGGACGTGAACCGCTACAGCAAATCCCTGGCCGATGGCGTGCCCGGCGGCGTCTTCGCTCTGCTGAAGGCGCTGCCGCGCGAACATCCAGCCGGCGCGCATTGGCATTACAACACGGGCGACACCTTCCTGCTCGGCGCGGTGTTGCGCAGCGCCGTCGGCATGCCGCTCGCCGACTACATGTCGCGCAAGATCTGGCAGCCCTGCGGCATGGAATTCGACGCCTTCTACACGCTGGAGTCGCCGGACGGACTGGAGATTGGCGGCAGCCGCGCGGGCATCGCACTGCGCGATTTCGGCCGGTTCGCGCAATTCGTCCTCGACGACGGATTCGTCGACGGCGCGCGCCTGCTGCCGGAAGGATGGAACGACGATGCCAGCCGCCGGGCTTTTTCATTCTCCGATTCCGACCGTGCTTTGATGCCCCAGATCAGTTCGGGGGCGTTGGACGGCTACGGCTACTCTTGGTGGATCGCAGAGGACGGCGCGATGACGGCGGTGGGCTTCGCCGGACAGCGGATCTACATCAACCGCGCCGAGCGGCTCGCCATCGTGACGCTCGGTGCATTTCCGCAGCCGAGATATCGTGGACCCGGCGAGCACGACAGGGTGGCGGAAGTGGTCGCCTTCACCGAGGCGGCGAAATCGGCGCTGCTGGGCTACGATTAGTCCGGCCGGGCGAAGGGCGACCGCAGATGGGTTCCAGCCCGGTGTCGATGCAGTGATCCGGCCATGCCTGTCCTCTGTCGTCCCCGCGCAGGCGGGGACCCATACGCCGCAGCATCTCGGTTGACCCCTTGCGGTAGAGGCCCTCCTTCACTTCGGCGAGCCAGGGGTTATGGGTCCCCGCCTGCGCGGGGACGACTCGTTGACGACGCAGCGCTGAACAATTGATCCATTTGCGATCGCCCTGATCCGGCAAGGGACGGCAGTTCAATCACGGTCGCGCTACCCGCCGCTCCGAATGATCTTCGCCACGGTCCGGGCGAACACGACCGTGCCGGCTTCCACCAGTTCTTTCGGGATCGACGCGAAGTTCAGCCGCACCCAGGTCTCCTTCGGGGCGACGGCGAAATAGGGCTCGACCGGATCGATCAGAACCCCGGCGTCGAAGCAGGCGGCGCGCAGCTTCGACGGGCTGCGGCATCCCGGGATCCGCATCCAGATCGCCGAGCCTCCGGTCGGCGCCGCGTATTCCGCGATCGGCAATTCCTTGCGCAGCGTATCCACGATCAGCTTCGCCTTCGCCTCGAGCGATTTGCGCATCTCGGTCATCAGGCGGTCGTAGTGCCCTTGCCGGATGAACTGCGCGGCGCTGGCCAGATTGTTGCCCGGCAACTGCCGCAGCATCAATCGTCGCAGCGATTTGAGTTCGGCGATCAGCGTCTCGGGGCCGACCAGATAGCCGATCCGCAAGCCGGGGCAGACCAGCTTCGACAGGCTGCTGAGATAGATCACGCGACCCGACCGATCCATCGCCTTCAGCGACGCCGCGGCGGCGCCGTCATATTTCAATTCCGGCTCGTAGTCGTCCTCGATGATGATCTGGTCCTGCACGACCGCCTGGGTGAGCAGCGACAGACGCCGTTCCGTGCTCATCGTGACACCGGTCGGCGCCTGATGGCTCGGCGTGCAATACAGATAGTTGCAATCGGTCGACCGCTTGTCGATCGTCATGCCGAAGGCATCGATCGGGATGGAGATGAGATCCGCGCCGCTGCGGAGGAAGATGAAGCGCGCGTCCATGTAGCCGGGCTCTTCGACCCCGACCTTGAGGCCGGGGCCGAGCAGGGTCTGGGCGATCAGATAAAGCCCATGTTGCGTTCCGAGCGTCAGCATCACCTGGTCGGCCGCGGCCGCGATGCCCCGCCGCGGCAGGATCTTGTTGATGATCTGCTCGATCAGCGGCTGGCTCTCTTCGCCTCCGCTGTCCTGGCCCCAATGCTGGATGGCCGGGCTGGTCAGCGCCGACCGGCTGGCGTCCCGCCAATCCGTGAACGGAAACGTCTGGGGGTTCACCTCGCCATAGACGAAGCGATATTTGCACCTCTCCCAACCCAGTGGCCGCTCCTGCCAGGGATATCCGACCTCGGCGTGGACCAGCCGCGCAGCCCAGTCGGGCCGGTCGGCATTGTCGACGGAGCGTCCGAAGGTGACCTGCCGCCGCTTGAGCGCCGACGACACGTAAAAGCCGTTCCGCGGGCGGGCCTCCAGGAAGCTGTCCGCAGCCAGTTTCTCCAGCACCAGCGTCGCTGTCGTCCGCGACACGCCGGCCAGGCTCGCCAGTTCACGGCTCGACGGCACTCTGCGCCCCGCGGGCAGATTGCCGTCGACAATCGCGTCGACGAACGCATTGCGCAATTGCGCCTGCAGATGAACGCCTTCCTTGGCGCTGCGGCCGAGCAGTTCCTTCCACATCAGCCGATCTTCGTCGGATTGCATCGCGAGTCCTGCCTGGCCTTATGGAAAGGGGGTGCTGGCTTTATGAAACAACAACATTCGTCCGCATGATAGGGCCACGTAGGTATCTCACCCGGATCCTGATGACCCACCTGAAGACGCTGACGGCGGCCCCTTTGGGCCTCTCCGAATTCCGCGATCCGATCACGGCCGACGGCTCGATCCATCATGTCGCGGCGGATCCGGGCCCGTCGCCGATCGGCTCGCGAAACAGGCTCGTGTCCCGGCGATGCGAAGGCGACTGCCAATGTCGCATGTGGGGTGATACGTTCGTCCGCAGCGAAAACCAGATGCTGGAGAAGCACGGCACCCCCAATGCGCCCGGCCGATATCGCCGCCGTCGGCGCGCGCGGCAGCGTGCCGAGGCTGGTGCCATGACGAACTGATTGACGACGCCGCCGGCTTCGACACCTTTCGACCTGAATGAAAGAACATCATGAACGAGACGATCATCAGCAAAGAACTACGCGAACTCGACATCCAGCATTTGTTCCATCCCTACACCAACCCCCGCCAGCACGAGCAGGTCGGGCCGATCGTGATCGAGCGCGGGGAAGGGGTGTTCGTCTACGACACCAACGGGCAACGCTATCTCGAGGCGCTGGCCGGTCTCTGGAGCGTGGCCGTCGGGTTCGGCGAGCCGCGTCTGGTCGAAGCGGCGGCGAAGCAGATGTCGATGCTGCCGTTCTATCATCTGTTCGCGCACAAATCGCACTCGCCGGGCATCAGGCTCGCGGACAAGCTCTGCGCCATGGCGCCGGGACAATTGAGCCACGTGCTGTTTTCGAATTCCGGCTCGGAAGCCAACGACTCCGTCGTGAAGCTGGTCTGGTTCTACAACAACAGCCTCGGACGCCCCGACAAGAAGAAGTTCATCGCCCGCAAGAACGGATATCACGGCATCACCGTGGCCTCCGGAAGCCTGACCGGCCTGCCCGCGAACCACAACGCGTTCGACCTGCCGAAGATTCCGGTGATCCATCTCGAATGCCCGCATTACTATCGCTTCGGCCGCGACGGCGAAACCGAACAACAGTTCACCGATCGGCTGATCAAGGAGCTGGAAGACACCATCCTCGCCGAAGGCCCGGACACGATCGCGGCGTTCATCGGCGAGCCGGTGATGGGCGCGGGCGGCGTCATCGTTCCGCCGGTCGGCTATTGGCCCAGGGTGCAGGCGGTCTGCCGTAAATACGACGTGCTGCTGGTCGCCGACGAGGTGATCACCGGATTCGGCCGCCTGGGCACGATGTTCGCTTCCGACCACTACGGCATCGAGCCCGACATCCTGGTCGTCTCCAAACAGATCACCTCGTCCTATCAGCCGCTCGGCGCGGTGATTTTCTCCGAGAAGCTGTATCAGGGCATCGCCGACAAGGCCGGCGCGCTGGGGACCTTCGCGCATGGCCTGACGGCCGGCGGGCATCCGGTCGCGACCGCCGTGGCGCTGGAAAACCTCGCCATCATCGAGGAGCGTGGTCTGGTCGCGAATGCCAAGGAAGTCGGCGCGTATATGCGCGAAGGCCTCGCCGCCTTCGCGTCCCATCCGATGGTCGGCGAAGTTCGCGGCGACGGGCTGATCGCCGCCGTCGAACTCGTCGCCGACAAGGCGTCGAAGCGCAAATTCGATCCGGTCGGCAAGATCGGCGCCTATCTGGCCGGTCGAGGCCACGAGCACGGGCTGATCGGGCGCAATCTCGGCGACACCTTCGCGTTCTGCCCGCCGATGATCATCACGAAGAGCGAAGTCGACCTGATGCTCTCGCTGTTTTCGAAAGCGCTGGACGACACCTACACATGGGCGAAAAGCCAGGGACTCGCGACCTGAGGCGCTAGCCCTCCTCTTTCCATCGGCAGTTTCCGCGCGCCTCTGCGCGGAAGCGTCTCGCGGCGCATTCCGCGAGCACGGATCGAATGCCGACGACGGCTGCCGAATCCTGCGCCCGCGATCACGATGGCGGGCTCGAGATCGCGAGGCTGAGTGACTTCAGCTCCGCCGACCAGGCCCCGCTCGCCATCACGAAATCACCTGTATCGTCCTGATCGAGCGATGAACCTGTCTGCCGGAATCCGCAGACGCCGACGGTGACATCGATGGCCGCACGCTGCGCGCCGAGCCACAAGGGCTTGAAGGTCGACTGGAACACGTCATAGGAGAGCTGGATCGATATGTTCAGGAAGGGCGAGCCTCCCCTGGCTTCGTCACCGCCATGAAACTCGACGGCGGCCCGTGTCCGTTCGGCGGATACGACGTACAAGAACGCGCTCTGGGCGCGCCCCAGAAACCGCTCGCCCTCGAAGCCGTAGACGTGCTGTCCGGCGAACGTGATCTCGGCCGAAATCCCGAACCGCGTGGCCGATTTCTCCGTCAGGCTCACCGGCCTCAGAGTCGGTCTCTCGATGTAGTTGGTATGACGGACGTAGAGCTCGGCGCTGATCCTCTCGCCACCGGCCTGCCAGACATTGTCGAACTCGGTGGTGGTTCGCACGACGAGATCATTGCTCGTGCCGCGCAGATACTGAATGGCGCCGTCCAGTTCCAGATTCTTCCAGCGCGCGTGATCCCCGGAGAGCAGCAGCCTGCTTCCATCGAGACGGCTGTGCGAAACTCCATCGAACATCAAAGACACCCTAGGACATCGTGCTGGTACGGGGGAAACAGCACGAACGCTTGCACTCAATCAAAGCCGACGGCTCCTACAACGCGAGCCGGCGTACCGAACGCTTTCAGACCGGACGCAATGTCGCGGTTCACGAACGAATTGGCGCCGACCACCACCCGATCACCGATCGTCACTCCCATCTGGACGACGACGTTGGGGCCGAGATAGACCCCGTCTCCGATGCGGGTCGGCGCGTATTCGATCGGTTCCGCCCCCATCGAGACCGATCGTCTCACCGTCTGATGGGTGTAGATCTGGACACCCGACGACAGGGAGCAATGGTCGCCGATGCGGAGGCCGCCGCCGGAGCCGTCCAGGATGCAGCCCGGCCCGATCCAGGTGTGGCGGCCGACCTGCACGTCGCCGAGAACGAGCACGTTGTCGTACATCGTGGTCCCCTCACCGAAGCCATAGGCCGCGGCATTGTCAGCGCGTTCGCTCAACAGGTCACCGATCGACACCCGGCGATTGAACTGCTGCTTCTTTCGCAGCGTCAGCACGCGCAGATAGCGGCGCACCCGCGCCAGCCATTCATCGGCCTCGTTCTCTTCGGTCATGCCGCGCGCGTTCGCAAGCTGGTCATCCATCCATACAACTCCCTGGCGCGCGCCCTTCGCGGGTGCTGCTCGCTTCAGCATTCGATCGATTCCCCATCAAGGCGTCCCCGGCCGAACTGATCCGCCGATCCCGGCAGAGTGCCCCGAGACGTCGCCCCTGCCTCTCTCCGGTCGCTCGCAAAACAGCCTCTCGCCGTCTACTGAACGGATCCGGGCGGACGTCCCAATGCGTCGGCAATCTGCGCAAGGGTGTCTTGATCCGCCGGATGCGATTGCGCGTCGAGACGCCGCACGGCAGCGTCCGGCGGCGCGGCACTAATCGTCATGGCCTCGTCGAGCTCTCGGTCGGCGCGCCTGATGGCATCGATCATCTCCTGTTTCGCGTGCGTCTGCGCCACGATCAATCCTTTGAAATAGATCAACCGAAGATCGGACTGCCTCGCGCCCCGCAAACTCTCCGTGCGGGAGATCGCCTTCAACGCAACCGGAAAGAACTCGACGATGTCGCGAACCAGGGACCGCTGAGGCGTCAGCGGCAATGTTGCATGATGCAAGATCCACATCAGGGCAATCTCGGCAGCGCTGAGAGCCAGTTGGTCATCCGGGCCACCCGCCGATCGCTGCTTCACTGCGGCGCTCCGAGGATTGCTCCCACGCGATAGGGCGACCACGTTGCCCGCGCCGTCGCTCGCTGGATTGTCGCCTCGTTGGGAATCTGGCCGCATCTCAATACTGGTTCTCGCATACATACAGCTTCACCCGATCAACAGCCGCTCGCCTCCACCTTCCCCGCGTCCCACTCCCCGGCTTCCCGCTCGCTCCCCCGCGCCTCCGCGTAACGGTCGGCGCGCGCTCTGCTGCGCCCGATCCGGCCAGAGGCTGCGCCCCAACTCCGGCCACACGCCGGCGCCGCCGACATCAATCCATTTCATTTTAAATAAGTCAACAAACAGAAATATTTCGCGGCGGCGCCCGCGCCGCCCCTATAATTCCAGAATACTCACGCATAAGCCTCTGTAATTGCTCGATAAAATGGCTCTTTTACTCCTTCGCTGTATCCCCAGTTAATTTTAATATCTATTTAATTTGTCGCGTGACATATCGAATAATTTTAGTAACATTCAATAATTAATTATATAGTCGGAGATGAGGATGACGGACTCCGTTGGCGAAAGCTCCCCACCCCCGAGCATCGATGCGTGGTCGACGCAGTGGCAGGAAGATTCTCTGCAATCGGCCTGCGGTTCCTGCACCGGCCGGGCGTGCACGGTCTGCTCGATCAGGGTCGGTGGAGCCGTGAGAGCCGACGGCAGTCCGTCTGGCTATGCGCCCAAGGTCCTCGAATACTACAACACCGCGAACGGCGGACCGGTCGAGATCGCCCCGCTGACGATCGATCTCGCTGCTGCGCAGGTCCAGACCTCGTCGATTGATGCGCCGACGTCGGCTGCGACGACGAACAACGTGACTCCGAATGCCATCGTGCTCGAGAACATGAAGCAGGGCACGCCGGAGAGCGTCTGGCTCATCGACCAGGCCGATTCGAGTATCGAAGGATTCGCCGCCCAGTTTACACTCGACAATGGCGAGCGCGTCGACTTCAAGATCAATACTGACGCCACCAACTACCGGGTCGATATCTACCGGCTCGGCTACTACAACGGCGACGGCGCGCGCCTCGTCACCAGCTTTACGCAGAACCTGGCGACGCCGCAGAGCCAACCCGTCCCGCTGTTCGACCCGACCACGAAGCTCGTCGATGCAGGAAACTGGTCGGTATCGGCCTCCTGGGACGTTCCCGAGGACGCGGTGTCCGGGATCTATTTTGCGGAGCTCACGCGTCTCGATACCGGCGGCCAGAACATCATCCCGTTCATCGTCAGGGATGACGAGGCGCCCAGCGACATCACGTTTCAGACCTCCGACACCACCTGGCAGGCTTACAACTGGTGGGGAGGCTACAACCTCTATGGCGGGATCGATGCCGCCGGCCATGCCGGCCGGGCGAGCGCGGTCAGCTACAACCGGCCGATCATCACGCGCGACGGCGGATATTCGGCGGGGCCGCAGGATTTCATCTTCGCCGCGGAATACCCGACGATCCGCTGGCTCGAGCAGAACGGGTACGACGTCAACTACATCTCCGGCATCGATACCGCCCGCGACGGCGCGCAACTCCTCAACAGCAAGATCTTCCTGTCGATCGGTCACGACGAATACTGGTCGGCGGATCAACGCTCCAATGTCGAGGCGGCGCGCGACGCCGGGGTCAATCTCGCCTTCCTGAGCGGCAATGAGATGTATTGGGAGGTCCGCTGGGAGAACAGCATCGACGGAACGGGAACGCCCTACAAGACGATGGTTTCCTACAAGGAGACCTGGGCCAATGCGGACGTCGATCCGGGTCACACCACCGGCACCTGGCGCGATCCTCAATACGGCGCCGGCAAGCCCGAGAACGCGTTGACGGGAACGATCTTCACCGTTGATTCGTACCGCCTCGACACGATCACGATTCCCTACGACCTGTCGCAGTTTCGGTTCTGGAACAACACGGCGGTGGGGGACATTCAGGCCGGACAGACCTACTCGCTCGTGCCGAACCTGCTCGGCTACGAATGGGATTCCGATCTCGACAACGGCCACCGTCCCGCCGGGCTGATCGTGCTGTCGTCGACGACGCTCGATGTCGATACGCTCCTGCTCGACAACGGCAACACCACCGGCCCCGGAACGGCCACGCATAGCCTGACGCTGTACCGCGATCAGACCAGCGGCGCGCTGGTGTTCGGCGCCGGCACGGTCTACTGGACCTGGGGACTCGATTCGCACCACGATAATGAAGCGACGCCGACCGATCCGAACGTCCAGCAGGCAATGGTCAATCTCTTTGCCGACATGGGCGTTCAACCGCAGACGCTGATGGCCAGTCTGGTCGTCGCCTCGCAAACCACCGATCATACCGCGCCGACCTCGACCATCACCTCGCCGCTCGCGAGCGGATCGTTCACCGCCGCAGAGCCGATTGTGATCACCGGCACCGCCGTCGATAGCGGTGGTGGCAGCGTCGCGGTCGTCGAAGTGTCCACCAATGGGGGGCTCACCTGGCATCGCGCCACCGGCTTCGACACCTGGAGCTACAACTGGACCCCGCTCGCGGGCGGCACCTATACGATTCTTTCGCGCGCCGTCGATGACAGCGTCAACATGGAGCAGGTCGGCTCGGGCACGACGATCGACGTCGCCGCGGCGCCGACGACGTCGTTTTTCTCTTCGTCCGACGTGCCGACCATCCTGACCGATAGCGATGTCGGCTTCGTCAACCTCGGCATCAGCTTCACGTCATCCCAGTCGGGCACCATCGTCGGCATCAAATACTACAAGAGCATCGGCGATGGCGGCACCCATACCGGCTCGCTCTGGAGCAGCACCGGAACGCTGCTCGCCACCGCGACATTCACGCAGGAATCCGCGAGCGGCTGGCAGACCGTGACGTTCGCCAATCCGGTCTCGATTGCGGCGGGAACGAGCTATGTCGCGAGTTACCACAGCAACGGCCACTATGCCGTCACTCCCGACTACTTCACATCGTCGCGGACGGTCGGCCCGCTGACGGCAGCGGTCGGCAACGGCTATTACACCTACAGTGCGGACACCCTGTTCCCCGCGACCCCCTCGGATGGAGCCAATTATTGGGTCGACGTCATCTTCAGCCCCACCAACACGGTCAATGAGTCACCGATCGGCACGAACGACAACGGCTTCACCGTCATACGCAACACTGCGGCCACATTCTCGGCGGCGCAATTGCTCGCCAACGATACCGATCCGAATGGCGACATCCTGACCATCAGCGGCGTCGGCTCGGCTTCGGGCGGAACGGTCAGCTTCGACAGCCAGACCAATCTCATCACCTTCACCCCGAATCCCGGATACACCGGCCCGGCCCAGTTCGGCTACGCCATCTCCGACGGCCGCGGCGGCACGGGCTCGGCCATCGTCAACATGAATGTCGCTCCTCCGTCCAACAATGCGACGCTCTTCAGCGCATCCGACACGCCTGAGACGCTGAGCGACCCAGACACCGCGCAAGTCAATCTCGGCGTTCGGTTCTCCTCATCGGCCGCCGGCCTCGTCACCGGGATCAAATACTACAAGAGCGCCAATGACACCGGCACCCACACGGGCTCGCTGTGGAGCTTGAACGGCACGCTGCTGGCCACCGCGACCTTCACGAATGAAACCGCGAGCGGCTGGCAGACGGTGACATTCGACAGTCCCGTCGCGATCACCGCCCAGACGACCTATGTCGCCAGCTTCCACAGCAACGGGCATTACGTGTCGACCGCGAACTATTTCACGACCGACCACGTCAACGGCGTGCTGACCGCGCCGGGAGGCACCAACGGCGTCTATGCTTACGGCAACGACAATCTGTTCCCGATCAACACGTTCGGCGCGACCAATTACTGGGTGGATGTCATCCTGAATTCGGAATCGGTCGAGCCGGTGAACAATGCTCCGGTCGCGACCACCGACAGCGGCTTCACCACGCCCCAGAGCACGGTGCTGAGCATTCCGGCTTCGGTCCTGCTCGCCAACGACACCGACGCCGACGGCGACACCCTGACGATCACCGGCGCGGGCGTCGGCGTCAACGGCACTGCCGCCTGGATCTCCAATACGGGCTCGGTCACCTTCACGCCGACGCCGGGCTATACCGGTGCGGCCTCTTTCACCTATGCCATCTCGGATGGCCATGGCGGCACGGCGACCGGCACGGTCAATCTGACCGTCACGGCCTCCGCCAACAATCCGCCGGTGGCGACCAGCGACAGCGGCTTCAGCATCGTGCAGAACGACGTTCTGACGATCAGCGCCTCCGCGCTGCTCGCGAACGATACGGATCTCGACGGCGACACGCTGACCATCACCGGCGTGAGCGGCGGGTTGCACGGCGCCGCAAGCTTCGATGCTCAGACCAACACCGTCAGTTTCACGCCGACCGCGGGCTATACGGGGCTTGCGTCCTTTGTCTACACCGTCTCCGACGGCCACGGCGGCACCGCCAACGGAACGGTCAGCCTCAACGTCACGGCTCTCCCCAACTCGGTGCCCGTCGCGAACAACGACGCCGGCTTTGCCACGGTGCGGGATACGGCGCTGAACATTCAGTCGGGCAGTTTGCTGGCCAACGACGTCGATGCCGATGGCGATCCGCTGACCATCACCGGCATCGTGGCCGGAAGCGCCTCGAACGGCATCGCGACCTTCAATGCGCAGACCAATGCCATCACCTTCATTCCGACCGCCGGCTATGTCGGGCTGGCGAGTTTCAGCTACAGCGTTTCCGACGGGCGCGGGGGGGCGGCAGCGGCGACCGTGAGCCTGAACGTCATCCCGCCGGCATCCGGCGTCAGTCTGTTCTCCAGCGCGGATACGCCCGCGAACCTCTCCGATCCGGATACGGTGCAGGTCAATCTCGGCATGCGCTTCGTGACGGCCGAGTCCGGCACGATCACCGGCATCAAGTACTACAAGGGCGCCGGTGATACCGGAACGCACACCGGCTCACTCTGGACCAGCACCGGCACGCTGTTGGCGACCGCGACTTTCACCAATGAATCGGAAAGCGGCTGGCAGACGGTGACCTTCAACAGCCCGGTCAGCGTCACGGCCGGGACGTCCTATGTCGCCAGCTACCACAGCAATGGTCACTACACCTCGACCGGCGGATATTTCAACACCGACCACACCGCCGGGCCTCTCACCGCGCCCGGCTCCGGAAACGGCCTCTATGCTTACGGCAACGGCAATCTGTTCCCCACCTCCTCTTTCGGCGCGACGAATTACTGGGTCGACGTCGTGTTCAGCCCCGCGAGCGGCGGCACCAACCAGGCGCCGATCGCGGTCAACGACGACGGCTTCATCGTCGCCAAGAACACGCCATACACCATCAACGCATCGGCGCTGCTGGCCAATGACAGCGATTCGAACAGCGACCCACTGACGATAACGGGCGTCAGCGATGCCGTGAATGGCACGGTCGCCTTCGATGCCCAGACCAACACGATCACCTTCACCCCGGCGGACGGGCATGTCGGATCGGCCGCTTTCCACTACACCGTCTCCGACGGTCAGGGTGGCACGGCCGACGCCGGCGTGACGCTGAGCGTCACCGACCCGATGGCGACCGTGAGCCTGTTCAGCGCCAGTTCCACGCCGAGCCTGGTCACCGTCAATGATCCAAACCCTGTCGAACTCGGGCTGAAATTCCAGTCGTCCACCAACGGTGATATCACCGGCATACGGTTCTACAAGGGACCGCAGAATATCGGCACGCACACGGCCAACCTCTGGACCGCGAGCGGCACATTGATGGCGACGGCGACCTTCAGCAATGAAAGTTCGAGCGGCTGGCAGCAGGTCGAGTTCGCGTCGCCCGTCTCGATCACCGCCGGCACGACCTATATCGCCTCCTACCACACCGCCGGATACTACTCCGCCGACCCGGGCCTGTTCGCCAATTCCGTGACCAACGGACCGCTCACTGCGCCGTCATCGGCGTTGATCAGCGGCAACGGCGTCTATGCCTATGGAAGCGAATCACTGTTTCCATCCAACACGTACAACTCCACCGGCTACGGCGTCGATGTGCTGTTCCGTCCGCAACTGGCGGCATGAGTCGCCGGTTCCGTAGCTTCGACCTGATGGGTATTCTTCGCGAAAGCGCTCTACCGTGCCGGTCCCAGCGCCTCGGCGATCTGCTCGAGCACCTCATCGTCCGCGACATCCTGCTCGCCGGAAGGGCGCGGCGGCAGCACCGCGGTGTCGTCCGCGGCGACCGGCCGCGCGTCGATCGCCAGGGATGCAGGACCGCATGGCGCGTCGACATGGTCGTATTGGGAGGCCAGCCTCACAGCCTGTTGATGAAGGCTCTGGAGCGACACGGCCAGATCGTCGATGCGCTCCATGGTCGCGTTGTTGCGCGCCTCCAATGAGGAATTGGCTTGAACACCTCGCGCCCGATCGATGTCTGCGTCTTGGTCGACGGTCGCGGGCGTCGGGACGGATAGACCGACCTGGACCAGCGCAGCCCCTCTCCGGGGGCCCGGCGTGGCAACGATCGAGTGGCCGGAAAGCGGATCGCTCGCTCCTTCCAGTTCGGCTAGGCGCAAGGCGAGGTCTTGTGACACCTGCTCCAACCGACCGAGCATGGTGAGCAAGGTCAGTGTGTCTGATTGCTGGACGCGCCGCGCGAAACTGGCGAGAAACGCGCGGCCACGTGCCGTTTCCCTCACCGCGGCCTCGATCGCACCGAAGTCCTGATACTGCGCGTCGGATGCTGGCGACATTGTCATGCTCGTATCGCGTGCCCCGTTCTGACAGCACGGAATATCGCAATTAATCCTTAACCGACATCTAACCCCTCGATTTAAAGGCGCTGCACTCCAGTCGCGCATCGAGTTTCGGTCGATTTTTAAATCGATACAAATCGGATATAATACACTGAACGCGATCACGCCGGCACCGTCGCCGCCGGATCGTCAATGCAGGACCCCGCCGTGTGGAAGCCGCAACGTGAAGCGAAATCGTCTAGGAAAGCCAGCTTGCCGGACGGCATTCGAATTTACGCGATCGGAGATATCCACGGCCGCAAGGATCTTCTCGCACTGCAACTGGCGCAGATCGAAGCCGACGAGAGACTATACAAATGCGCGCGATCGATCGTCGTTTTCCTCGGCGACTATATCGATCGCGGACCGGACTCCAGGGGCACGATCGATCTGTTGCTGGCTTTCGCGCGGAAGCGGGAAGTCGTCTTTCTGAAGGGAAATCACGAGACTTTCATCCCACGCTTCCTCGCCGACCCCCGATCGCTGGACGAATGGCGCTCGTTCGGCGGCCTCGAGACGCTGGTGTCCTATGGATTGAGGCCGTCCCTCAGCCGCAGCCACGGCGACCACGAACGGCTGTCACGGGAATTGCGGGATGCACTGCCAACCCCGCATCGCGCATTCCTCGAATCGCTGCCGCTGTCGTTCACGTGTGGCGACTTCCTGTTCGTCCATGCGGGAATTCGGCCGGGCGTGGCGCTGCAGGAACAATCCGAGGACGATCTGCTGTGGATTCGCGAAGACTTCCTCGATCACGGCCTGCCGTTCGAGAAATTTGTCGTCCACGGACATACGCCCGTTCGCGCACCGGATGTGCGATCGAATCGAGCGAACATCGACACCGGGGCCTTCGCGACAGGGCGCCTCAGTTGCATCATGATCGAGGGGCCGGACATCGTGCCGCTGATCGATACGCGTGACTGGACCGGGAGCGACAGAAGCCAGCCGAGGACCCGCCGATGAAGCGCGGGAAGGCACGCTCCCCTGGCATGCGCCTGACATGCGGGCTGCGCGACGTCCCTGTTATCGCTCCTTCATCGCGCGCTCGGCCTGCTCCCTGAGCGGCTTGATGAGATATGCCAGAACGGTCCGGCCCGGCGTCTGGACGAACACGTCGACGGGCATGCCGGGCACCAACTTGGAGTCTCCGAGCCGCGCCACCTGGTCGGGCTTCAGCGATACGCGCGCGTTGTAGTAGCTCGTTCCGGTGCGCTGATCCTGGGTGAGATCCGCCGACACCAGCACCACGTCTCCTTCGATCTCGGGCGTGGTTCTCTGGTTGAGGGCTGCAAAGTGCAGGATCGCCTTTTGCCCGATGTAGAGCTGATCGATGTCGCGGGGCGCGATCTTGACCTCGATCGCGAGCGCATCGTTGTCGGGCACGATGAGCATGATCTGCTCGCCGGGCGAAATCACGCCCCCCACCGTATGGACGGTCAACTGGTGCACCCGTCCGTTCTGCGGCGCGCGGATGTCGATGCGGTTGAGCAGATCCGCGGCAGCGGTTCTCCGCTCGGAGAGTTCCGACACTTTGGAGCGCGTCTCGATCAGGTCCTTGCCGACCTCGGTGCGCAGATCCTGATCGATCTGGATTGCCTGCAGCTCGATTTCCGAAATCTTGCCTTTCGCCTGAGCGATCATCCCGGACAGTTGACTGCGCTCGCCCTCGATGCGCGCAGTGTCCCGTTCCAATGCGGTCAAGCGTGCGATCGGCACCAGGTTCTTTTGCCAAAGCGTTCGAACGCCCTCGAGTTCCTGGTAGATGAAACCGACTTCTTTCTGCTTGGCTGCGAGCTGACCCGAATAGCCCGCAATCTCGTTCTGGAGCTGGGAGCTGCGTTCCCTGAGCTGGGCCTTCTGTCCGCTGCGCGACAGCCGCCGGACGTCGAACAGGCTCCGCTCAGCGGCTATCGCGCGGGCAGCCTCCGACCTGGTGTCCTTTGCACGCTCGAGCAGCACGCCCGGAAACACGATCTGGTCGGCGCCATCGCGCTCCGCTTCCAGACGGGCCTGCCGTGCCTGCAACTCGTCGAAGCTCTGGATGATGATCGTCGCGTTGGCCAGTGTCTGGGTCTCGTCGAGGCGCACCAAGATGTCACCCGCCTTCACCCGATCGCCTTCCTTGATGCGGAGTTCGCTGACGACGCCGCCGGTCGGATGCTGGACCTTCTTGACGCTCGAATCGACCACAATCACGCCCTGCGCCACCACCGCTCCCGACAGCTCGGTGGTAGAAGCCCAGCCGCCGATACCGAAGGTGACCAGCACGACCAGCACCGCGCCGCCGATCATGTAGCGCTGGATGGAATGCAGCGCCGGACCTCCCGAGCTGCTCATCCGCGTTCTCCCACGACCTTCAACGGCGCCGCGCGAAGCACCTTCGTCAGAACATCTTCCTTCCTGCCGAAGGACTGCACCTTGCCGTTCGCAATCACCAGGACATGATCGACGCCGTCGAGCGCTTTGGGCCGATGCGCAATCACTACGACAATCCCATTGCGGCGACGCACGTTGAGAATTGCTTCGGTCAATGCGGCTTCGCCGTCGGCGTCGAGATTCGAGGTCGGCTCATCGAGAACGACGAGGAACGGATCGCCGTAGAACGCCCGCGCCAATCCGATGCGCTGGCGCTGACCGGCCGAGAGCGACATGCCGCCCTCGCCGATCTTGGTGCCGTAGCCGTCCGGAAACGACAGGATCAGTTCATGGGCGCCGGCCGCACGTGCCGCCGCAAGCACCGCCTTCGGGCTGGCATTGGGATCGAACCGCGCGATATTCACCGCAATGCTGCCGTCGAACAGTTCGACATCCTGCGGCAGATAGCCGATGTGCCGGCCCAGGGCTTCCGACGACCACTGCCCGAGCGCGGCATTGTCGAGGGTGATCTTGCCGCGCATCTGAGGCCAGACACCGACCAGCGCCCGGGCCAGCGACGACTTTCCGGACCCACTCGGGCCGATGATGCCCAGACCGTCGCCCTTTCTCAGATTGAACGAGACGTCGTTGAGGACGGCTCTATCCGACGCCGGCGCATTGACGTAGACGCGCTCCATCGCGATCGCTTCGACTGGCGGCGGCAGCGCTAGCGGGTCCTCTTCTTTCGGCAGCAGCGTCAGGAGCTGATCGAGGCGGTGCCCGGATTGCCGTGCACTCACGAAGCCCTTCCAGTTGGCGATGGCGGTCTCGACCGGCGCCAGAGCCCGGGAGGTCAGAATCGAGCCCGCAATGATGATCCCCGCAGTCGATTCCTGATTGATGACCAGATACGCACCGACCGCCAGCACGCCCGACTGCAGGATCGCCCTGAACGCCTTGGACATGTTACCCAGTCCACTGCCGACGTCGCTCGCGGCTTCACTGGCTGCGAGATATTTCTGATTGGCTTCGCGCCAGCGCGCAGCCGCCAGCCGACGCATCCCCATCGCGTGGAGCGCTTCGGCGTTGCGCCGCCCCTCGCTCGCCAGCGAATTCCGCTGAATGGCGAAACGCGCCGACGCTTTTGCGGGGCCCTGCGAGCGCAACTCGGTCATGATCATGATCACGACCAGAATCAGCGCCCCGACCAATGCCGTCACGCCGATCCAAAAATGGAACAGGAAGCAGATGGCCAGATAGACCGGCATCCACGGCATGTCGAACAATGCAGACGGGCCACCGCTCGCCAGGAAGCCCCTCACCTGGTCGAGATCGCGGACGGGCTGCAGCCCATCGCCATCTCCCCTCGTCTTCAGGGGCAGGCGGATGACGGCATCGAAGACGCGCTCGCCCAACGTCTCGTCCAGATGCCGTCCCATGCGCGCGCTGATCCGCGTACGAATCAGATCGAGCGCGCTCTGGAACAAGTAGAGTACGATCGCCAGCGCGAGCAACGCGATCAGCGTCGGTATGCTTCGGCTCGGCAGGACACGGTCGTAGATCTGCAACATGAAGAACGAGCCGGTCAGCATCAGGATGTTGCTGACGCCGCTGAATATCGCCATCGCCCAGAAGATCTGACGACAGGAGCTGAGAAAGCCCGCGATCTCCGATCTCGGTGAGGAAAAGTCCTCGCCCGGCCGGAGCCGGCCAGAAAACAGTTTCTGCCGAATCTGATCGAGATGATGCGAAATCCTGTTCTGCGTCGCGGAGGCCGAAGGCTTCGGCCCCCGCGGGCCAGACTTCGGAGCGCCGTCCATCGCCACCCGCGGCACAGCCCCGAACATGCGCGATATGTCCGCAAGGCGCGGCGTCCTCTTGAACCGCACACGCCCCGGCGGAGGCATTTCTCTCCGCCATCCAAAGTTGGTCATCCGTGTCCCCCTTCAGACGTCTCGATTCAGCCCCCCTGAATCGAGACGCCAATCAGACCCTTCGCGCGGATAGTCCGGTCCGACATCTCAGACGAACTGGAAGTCCGATTTGTCCAGCGCACCAATCTTCGTATTCTTCAGCGTCAACGAGTCGTTGCCGGTGGCGATCACGACATCCTGGCCGCTTTGCGTCGCATGAGACAGTATGTCCGCGAAACTATCGAACACGCTCTTGCTGAATTGCACGACGTCATGCGACGGCCCGCTCGCGCAGAAATCCTTGATCGTGTCGTTGCCGAAATTCGGTGCGAACACGAAAGTATCCCCTTGACCGTTGCCAATGAGGATATCGTCAGCCGACGTCCCCTTGAGAGTATTGGCTCCGGAGGTGCCGACGATCACGCTTCCGGAGTTCGAGGCCACCTGCCCGGAACTATCGAGTCCCTTCGCCGTGAAAGTGTGAACCGTGCTGGACGAGACCGCCCCTGTGCCGAACCACCAATCGCCGTCGGCATTTGCCTTGACCGTTCCGATGGTCTTGGAGCCGTCGAATATCTTGATCTGGCTGTAGGCGTCGGCCGTCCCTTTGATGACGAGCGAGTTGTTCCACCCCTGGAATGCGTCGGTCAGATCGACTCCCGACGTCGCAATCGGAGGATCGATCACGGAGATCGCCTTCGTCCCCGATGCCGCGCTGGCATTGCCGGCACTGTCCGAAGCGATCGCCGCGAATTTGTGACTACCATTCGACAGATCACCGGTCTGATAGCTCCAGGTGCCGTCGCCCTTGGCGGTCGCCGAACCGATCTGCTTGCCTGCATCATAGATCTTGACGAGGCTGTTCGCCTCCGCCGTTCCCTTCAGCAGGAAGTCGTCGACCGTCGTCGAACCGCTGAGCGCTTTGCCATCGGAAGAGAAGACACCCAATGTCGGCGCGCTTGGGGCCGACGTATCGACCGTCACGGCGGTCACCGAGGACGCCGCGCCGGTCTGACCCTTGCTGTCCGTGACCTTGGCCGTCAGGTTATGTGCGCCGTCGCTGAGAGCCGCGGTGGTGAAGCTCCAGGCTCCGCTGCTATCCGAAACCGTGGATCCGATCGCCTTGTTACCGTCGAAAACGGTGACCTTGCTGTCGGCTGCCGCCGTACCATCCAGCTTCAACGTCTTGTCTTTGGTGATGCCATCGCCGGCCTTGCCGGTGTCATTGGAGAACGACACGATTTTGGGTGCCGGCGGCGGAGCCGAGGAGGATCCGGTCACGTTGACCTGCAGCGCGGTGGAGGTCGTTCCGACATTGCCCGCGACGTCGGTCGCCCTGGCCGTCAGCGTATGCTGACCGGAAGACAGTTGATCGGTTGAGAAGTTCCAGGCACCGGTCGAACCGGCTGCGACGCTCCCGATCTTTGTATTGCCGTCATAGATATCGACCGTGCTCCTGGCTTCGGCATTGCCGGACAGGTTCACCATCGTCCCGCTGGCAACCGATACTGCCTTCAAAGCGGACGTCGACTGGGCGGCGCCCGCCGTCCCGATCGTCGGCGCGCCCGGCGCCTTGGTATCGACCGTCATCGCGACAGCCGCTGACGCCGCGCTGACCTGTCCGGAGCTGCTCGTCACCGTCGCCGTCAGGGTGTGTTTCGCATCGGTCAGGGCCGATGTCGTGTAACTCCAGGAGCCATCTGAACCAGCCTTGGTCGTGCCGATCTGGGATGATCCATCATAGATCTTCACCGTGCCGCCCGCCGCGGCCTTTCCGGTCAGCGTCAGCGTGTTGTCGTTGGTGATGCCATCGCCTTTCACGCCGCTGTCGTTGGAGACGGACGCGATCGTCGGCGCACTCGGCTGGGGCGTCGGCGCGGGCGCCGTCACGGTCACCGCGACAGCCGCTGACGCGGCGCCGGTATTGCCGGCCGCATCCATGGCCCTGGCGGCGAAGCTGTGATTGCCCGTGGCAAGAGTTGCCGTGGTGAAGGTCCAGACTCCGCTGCCATTGACCGAAGCTGTGCCGATCTGCGCGGAGCCGTCGAACACCTTGATGGTGCTATTGGCTTCCGCCGTGCCCGTGAGCACGGCCACCTGGGACGCGGCCAACGCCGCAGCCGACGTCGACACGACCAGTGTGGGCGCGACCGGAGCAGCCGTATCGACGACCACGGTCCGAGCTGCCGACGCGGCGCTCGTCTCGGTCGACGTGGAAGATGTCACCGTGAATTTGTGCGCTCCGTCGGTCAGGGCTGCGCTGGTGAATTTCCAGTTTCCGCCGGCATCCGCACCGACGGTGCCGATCTGCTTGCCACTGTCGAAGATCTTGATCGTGGTGTTGGCGGAGGCGGTGCCCTGCAGACTCACCTTGTTGGCGTTTGTGACCCCGTCACCAACCTTGCCGCTGTCCGGCGACCACAGACCAATTTCAGGAGTGTCCAACCCGATGTCGTCGGGTGGGGTGCTCGGACCTTCCACCGCAAATGGAGCCGCGATGGGCGCGCCCGGAACCAGTTGCCCATCTACAATGGTCGCGTAGCGTACGTTTTCCCACTGAACGATGTGAATATTCGCATTGACCTCCTGCAACAGCAACGCGTTGTATTCAAAAGGCCCGACGAAATAGACGTCCTTGAGCGCGAGGGTGATATCCTGATTGTCGGCCGCAATGCGCAAACCAAACGGACCGCCGTCGAACATCACATTGTTCAGGGTGACCGAGCCGCCGTAATTATCGGCGATGAACATCCCCGCCGTGGCATTGTTCTCGTGCGCCACGATCGCGGTGTTGGTGATCGTCAGATTTCCATTGGAGCCGGGTGCGTAGGCCTGGATGCTGTCCGCGTGATCGCCCGCCTTGCCCGTCGATTCGATGTACGAATTGTTGATGACGATATTGCCGCTGCCGCCAACGCGCACGCCTTCGGCCGAACTGATGCGAACGTTGTCGAGCGTGAAAGACCCCGTGCCAACGACCGATGCGGTATTCCCGGTGTCCGTGATACTCTTGTTCGAAAGCGTGCCGCCATTCTTGATGACGACCGAGCCCGAATTAGCGACGCCACTGAAGATTGGGTCATTCCAGCTCAGAGGAATTCCTGACATCTACTTCTCCTGGTGGTCTCTAGTTGTCCCCGCGCCACGCTCAAGTCCCACTCCAGCGGCGATACTCCGCCGCCCCCCACGATGGCGCATCATGGAGAGCGTCTTGATGGTAGGCAGAGGCTTTTTTGGGACAACATCACGGCCCACCGAAGGTGATTTGCAAGCCAGCCCGGTTAAGTCTCAGCGCAATCAGGAAGCGATAGCCAGAAGTGGAAGATGCCTCAAAATATAAGATCGCGCAATTTCATCTCAGTTAATTTGATCACGAAAACAAGCGACCGCGTCGAAGATCTCGCGCGCCCGAACAAACTTGGATTCAGAATATTTAATACGAACGAGGAATATTTGAATTACCGATTTAAATCGTTGCGCGATTACTTATTCGAGGTCACCCCCTCGATCCGCCTCGGCCGGGACGCGGGAAGTCCGTCGTCAATCGCGGAGCGTGAGTCGTCTCAGACGAAAGTCGGCTGGCCGATCGAAGCGGATATCGGAGACCGACGTGCCGTCATGGAGGCTCAGGTTGGCATCGCGATCGGGGTCCGAGGATCAGGCCCGCGCCAACCGGTCGCAGCCTTGCCCCATCTGCCCGACAGAAAGTTGCGTCCGATCGTGCCGATACTTTGTGCCGCTCGCCCATCAGCTCGCGGGGAAGCCGGCCGCTGCCGTTGTCAGCTATCGTGCTCCCGGCACAACATCCGGGCGCCCCGTCTTGCCTTTCGCGCCATCGAGCAGACCGGCCAGCGCGACCCGGCCGGCGGAGGACGATCCCTTCGCCAGATATCGCGCTGCATACAGGAGACCTACGCCGAAATGGCAGATCCAGCGCCACCCCGCGAACCGGCGGGCATAGAGGATGCTGTTGCGCGCAGACAGATAGATCGAGAGATAAGAGCGCTTTTCGACGGCGACCGCAGAACCGATCGTCGTTCCGCCAATGTGGCGCACGATCGCCTTGCTTGCGAAGCCGATGCGCTGCGTCCCCCGGCGGCGTCCCCAATCCAAATCTTCCATGTAGAGGAAATAGTCTTCGGCCATGAGTCCGACCGCCTCGACGAAGGCGCGCGTCGCCAGAACGCACGCCCCACTAACCGCATCGATTCTGGCAATGACCTCAGCCGACGGTACGGTACCGAGCGGTTCATTCCGTCCGATGGCGACGACCCGACCCGTCATGCGGGACCAGTGCAGGCCGTAATTGATGATCCTGTCCGGCGTGTCGTCGAACACCAGGCTTGCGCCAACCATGCCGAATCCTTCGGCGGCCTTTGCAACCAATTCGGACAGGCTGTGCCGGTTCACCTCGGTATCGGGGTTGAGAATGAGTACCGCCTCCCAGCCGGGGACCGCGAGCAACGGTTCCAGCCACGCGTTGACGCCACCTCCGTAACCCAGATTCTCGGTCGCCAGCCCGATCCGGACGAGATTCGCTCGACCCTGAAATCGGCATTTTGCGACCGAGACCAACCGCCTCTGTGCGCGGTCGAGCGTGTCTGCGCCGCCGGGCATCGGCTGCAATAGACGATCCGGCCCCGCAAGCCTGGCCACCAGCCTGTCGTAGGCTGCGACGCCGGCATTCTCGCAAATGAAGACCTCGAACTCGTCCCAGTCCGAACCAGCCAGTGACGTCAGGCAGCGCTCGACATCATCCGGATTACCGTACGATACGATGATGACGGCAAGTCTGGCGCTGACGCTCGACATATCCCGAACACCCTTTGTGTTTGCCGCCGGTCGGCGGCCTTCATCGAGGCGAGGTCCACGCGATCATTCAGATCGCCGCGCCTCGTATAATTTCCATCCGCCTGACAGATGTCTATATTCATTTCAGCGACGCATTTATTTTCGTTTCGAAATTCACACACTGATTTCGGAGTTTTCATGCGCTACTTGTTGATACTGACGCTGGCGTCGGCAGGCACCGCTGTCGCAGAACCCGTCCCGACGATCGTCCCGGCATCCAATTCCGCGGCCGCCGTACCATTGAGTTTCAACGATCCCATCTACGCCAAGGCCGTCGGTCATTCGGGCCGGATCAAGCTGCCGCCGGGTGCGTCGCGAACCGACGCGTCGATCGTCGAGAATTCCGGCGAACCGACGATCACCTGCGGCGGCTCCTGCGATCTGCTGCGGGTTCGCATCCAGTCGAGGGAAGGGATCCGCTGCGTGAGCGGAAATATCAACCTGACCTGGGTGTACATCGCCGCCACCGGGATCGGCGGCGATCACGCCGACGGCGTGCAGTGCTACTCGCCGGGAAGCCAGGGCACCGTCACGGTCAAGAACTCGACGTTCAAGATGGCCGGGTCCACCACAGCAGGCTATTTCTCGGCGGACAATTGGCGAGGCTCGCATGTCCTGGAAAACGTCCTGTTCGAGGGCGGCGGTTACGGACTGCGTATCCCCGCGGACGGCGGCTCGTCGGTCAGCCTGAAGAACGTCTATTTCGTCCGCGGCTCTTTCCAGTACGGGCCCTACGCGTTCGACGCCGTCAAGGGCCAGCGTATCAGCATCACCCGATGGGAGAACGTGCGCTGGGCGAGTTGGAAGGGCGATCAACTGGTCCTCGGCGATCTCATCCCGCGGCCATGAAAGGGCTTCGCCATGGCAGCGGCATGCGTCCCGCGATGCCGATGGGCATTTTGCGCCGCTGATGCGGCGACCGGCGCCTCGTTGTTGGACTCGTACATCCACCCCCCCGCCCCGAGCAGGAACATGATCAGGACGTAAGGAGCATCCCAGACGTGGACCGTGCAAAGCGAGAGCGCCAGTCCGCAAAGCGTGATGATGAGCCCCTTGCGGCATTGAGCTGCCTGGACCGAAAGACGCTTCAATCGACCGAGCCCCAGGCACAGCGCGATGAAACTGCCGATCATGAACAAGCAACCCGGAATCCCATAGCGAACGGCGTTGACCAACCAGAAATTGTCGATGCTGCCGCCCATCCAGGTCGGGCGCTCCCAATCGTTCAGGCCATGTCCCAAAATCGGATGAAGCATCACCGATTCCGTTCCGTAGTGCCAGATCAGGACGCGCATATACGACGTGTCCGCATTGAACGTCAGGTACGAGATGAAGACCTCGAAGGGCGTGCGGTTCGACGCGAAATCCACGATCACGAACGCGGTGATCAGAATCGCGGCGAAGATCGCCCAGCGCCGCGCCATGCTTGCGGTGATCTTGTCCCAGACAACCAAGATCACCTGGACGGCGACCGACAGCAGGGCGCCGGAGGAGAGCGAGGAGAACACCGCCATCGCCACGAGACCGGACGCCAGCTTCCCCCGGAAACGCGACGCCGCGCCGTATGCGTAGTAACTCAGGCCGAAGGCACTCGAGCATACGACGCCGAACAGGATGAAATGCTCGAACGGGCCCTGCGCCCGTCTGAGACCGAGCCGGGATTCGTCGCCGACCACGTCGTAGACGGAGAACATTTTGCCGAACAGTTCGATCAGGATTGCCGAGCCGGTAACGTTCTCATAGACGGCGAATGGCAGCAGCACGATGACCATGAGCGCCAGATATCGCGCCATCTGCTGAAACGCGGCCACGTCCCGAATGTACCGCCTCGCGAGCAGGTACGCCCCGAACGTCTCGATGATGAAGATGCCGGCGGATTGCAGCCCCTTGTCGGTACCGTGGATGCTCACCAAGACGAGCCCCCCCCAAGTCGCCGTCAGCAGCATCAGGATGTCGGGCAGCCGCGGTCGCCCCAGCGATCCGGACAGCCACGCCATCAGACATGGAAGGAACATCACGACGAGCACGAGCCGGTAGGGCGACATGCGGGTCGGGCCGATGAAGAAGAAGAACGGCAGGGCCAGCGAGAAGATGAAGAGCGGAACGAGCGCGGACGGCTTTCGGCCCCGCCTCATTTGCGCCGCCGTGCCGACCTGTGCAGTGGCGGACGGCAGCGCTCTTTCGATCCTGTGAGGCGCCAGTGTTGCCGTGCGTTTCACGCCGCATCCTCGATCTTGGTCTCTGCCGCTTCGGCGCAAACAGCGCGTCCGATATCGGCCGGTTCGACGGTCGCGCTGGCGCCGTCATTGCGAAGTGGTCGGCTACGTCAGCGATACCGCACACGCATCGCGTGGCGATACAGCCCTAGCTTTGAAGTCATCTTCCAGGCAGCACCGCGTGCCGCGTCCGGATCATGCAGGTGTCGTCGCATGTAGCCTTCGTCCATTGCGCTGGTCAGGCAGAGGCGGGAATAGAGGAAGGATTCGAAGCCGCGATGATGCCCGAGCTGGATAGTGAAGAGGTGCGTGTATCCCGCCCGCAGAGCGGCATCCCACACGCGTCGGGAGAAGCGCCCGTAAGGAAAGGCGAAGAGGCTGACCGGCACTCCGAGGCGATCCTGCAGCATCGATTTCGAGACAACGAGCTCGCGATCGAGTTCGCTGTCCGAGGCCGCGGTCAGATCGACATGGGCCATGCCGTGCGAGCCGATCGCGACCCCTGCCCCGTTCAGCTCCCTGATCATCTCCCAGCTCATCCGGCCCGGCGCACCGACGAACTCCACCGGGATGAAGGACATGAAGCCAGGGATCCCGCCTGCCGCCATGCACCGGGAATAGACGTGCGTGTAGTCCGACAGGAAGCCGTCGTCGAACGTGAGCACGACGGCGTCGGAGCCGGATGCCGCCGGATCATCGCAGCGCTCCAGGAAATCCCGGGGCGAGACCAGCCTCTCGCCGTAAAGCGCCAGATGGGCCTCGAAGGCCTGATGCGTGAGACACCACGCATTCGAGGGCGAGGACGGCACCAGCTCATGGTAGTTCAGGACAATCATAGCGTCTGAATCAGGTCGGATACGCGCCGGCCCCACGCCTCCCAGTTCAGCCGGGATTCGTAAGCGTCGCGACAAGCCTGCCGTTGGCGCGTCAACCGGTCCGGATTCGCAAAGGCCGCGGCGATCACCGCGGCGTAGTCCGCTTGGGTGGCGTCCGGCGGCAACAGGAAGCCCGTTTCGCCGTCCCGGATCGCACCCGCGATGCCACCCGTGGCCGGCGCGATACTCGGCACGCCATGGGCCGCCGCCTCGCAGAACACGATGCCGTAGCAATCCGCCCGTGTCGGCAACAGGAAGAAATCCGCGTCACGATAGAGCTGGCCCAGCCGGTTGCGCTGGTCGCGATCGTTCTTGTCGAGGAATGGAATGATCGTCAGGCCGTCGCGGACGACGGGCGTCGGCGGTGTGCATCCGCAGATCACCAGTTCGGCGTCTACGCCTCTTGCTCTCAATTCGTCGAGCGCGCCGACCGCAATGTCCGCGCCCTTCTCCTCCCAATTGGCGCCGATGAACAGCAGCCGGCACGGGCCCGGCTTGCGGGGCCCGAGAACAGAGGCGCGATCCGGCGGCTCTTCGAAATTGGCCCCCCACGGAATGACCTGCACCTTCCGGGGATCCGCACCATAATGCCTGACTGCTGATTCAGCCGCCCATTCCGACGGATAAAGCAGCAGGTCTGCGCGCGCGATGGTGTCCCGCTCGAGGCGGTCAGCCATCTCCCGGGCGGCGCCGTTCATGTTGCGGTAATTGGGGTGGTAGTCGTCGACCAGCCGGAAGGTCGCGTCCGACGCGTAGACGAGAGGGACCCCGTCAGGCACGGCCCAGGCAAAGGTGGATCCGGCGGGGGCGAAGACAACATCGGGAGAGAGCGCGCGAATCTTGCGGGAGGCGTCGGCGGCATATTGCGCGACGACCGGTCCGGCATGAAACGGAGAGATCCCCGGCCTGCGAAAGGTCCGGCAGACCTTCGAATAGGCTCTGTAGAACGGCAAGCTTGATGCGTTCAGAGGACCGATATGGACGACGTCGTTTCCCTCGCGTGCGAGCGACTTCGACATATGGAACGGCGTGCCGGACCAGAACCTCACCTGCTTGGCGTCGCCGATCGTGGCAAACGCGATCCGTGTTGACCGACAGCGACTTTGCACGGCGTGCTCCGTTCCCCGTCTCATGGCGTGGCGCGCGCTCCCTTCGCGGAAGCATCCTTCCTCGCCACGGCGATGAAGTTCGGGGACATTGCCAGATCGAGGAATTTGGAACGGCCGCGAACGAAGGCGGCGCGCGGATGAGGCATCCCGACGGTTCGATCCACCGTCAAACCGGATCGGCCGCACCAGTCCCTGACTTTTCCGATGCTGCTGATATGAACGCCCGAGCGGTGATAGCTCTCCAGGCCACGATAGCGATGGGGATGGCGGAGCCGTCGCAGCATTTCAGGAACGCAGCGCATGTTCGGGGTCTGGATGATCGCCACCGCATTTTCCGCCATGGCGCCGCCAAACATCGAGAGCACTTCGACCGGATCGCGAACCAGGTGGAGCACGTTCGCGAACAGGATACAGTCGAACGTCTGATCGCGCAGTTTCTCGGTGGCGAGGCGGAAATCGCCGAACACCATCTCGACGCCTTTGTCCGCCGCGCGGCCGCAAACGACCGGGTCGAGCGGCACGGCAACGACCTGCAGGCCCCGCTCCGCAAGCGCGCACTCGGTTGCCCCCGAGCCGCATCCCACCGAAAGCACGGTTCGCACGCCCGGCGGTATTGCGGCGATCAGATCAAGACTCGGACGCTCATAGTAGTCCTTCGAGTACATCCGGCGCCACAGCTTGGTCTCGCCCTCGAGCAGCGCGGCCGGTGCGCCGGGCCCGGCCGCGAGCTGCAGCAGCGTGTCGACCTGGGCGCGCATCTCCGCCTCGGTCACCCCGACTTTGCCGGCGTAT
The DNA here is from genome assembly GCF_034479375.1 of Rhodopseudomonas palustris. Lineage (NCBI taxonomy): Bacteria > Pseudomonadati > Pseudomonadota > Alphaproteobacteria > Hyphomicrobiales > Nitrobacteraceae > Rhodopseudomonas > Rhodopseudomonas palustris. Next base: position 2,766,726 of record NZ_CP140155.1, read on the forward strand.
TTGTTGGACAGATGGTGGACGGTGAAATCGTCCAGACGCGACACCGGGACCAGTTTCGTGAAGCCGCACTGGATATACGGATCGGTCGCGGCGGTGCAGAGCAGATCGTGCTTCCACTCGTACGGCTCGACCAGGAAGCCGCCGGACGCGATCGCCTTGCGCAACTGGCTTTGCGTCAGGACATAGCAGGCCGCGTGTTCGTTGGTGAATCTGGCGAGGACGAATTCCGCCCTCGATCTGAGAGACGCAGGATCCCAATGGAATTCATCGTGCATGTCGGGATAGCTGATACGACCGTCCAGGCTCTGCTCCATGCGAATGAAGCCGGCGACTTCATCCTCTCGCAGCGCCGCGGTGACCTCCAGAAAGGCGCGCAACTGTCCTTCGGTGATGAGGATGTCGTCTTCGGAATAGATGAAGAGGTCGTAGCGATCGACGCGCTCCGCAAACAGCGCCTTGTGCGCGAACGGCAGCGACCACGGATCCTTGCTCGGCAGGCCGACGCGGCACTCGATCCCCGGCGCGGGCTTCTTTTCGATGTTCGACAGGATCACGATATCGACGTCGAACGGCATGGACCCGTATTCGCGAATGAGGCGGTCCAGGTGGCTGTTGTTCGATGTGCCGTAGCTTGCCAACGCCACAAGAACGCTCAGCCGGCCGTTGCGGCCGATCGCCCGGGACGCGGGCAATGTCGAAAGCTCAACGGGAAAGTTCATCGGCGCAATCGTCCTGGCTTGCGCAACCGGCGCGAGAATCCAATCCGCAGTCTTTCTAAGCGACAATCATCTATTTAATAGCTTAAATTCAATTAATCATCAATACGCCATCGATATAATTTGATTATTTAATATTACCGATCAATATACTCCGGGAGGGGCGTCACGTCGTCTGGCCGGCGCCTGAGCCGTGAAGGAGTTGGGATCCATGAAGGTGCTTCTCTATCCACATTCCATGGAAGTGGGGGGATCACAGATCAATGCTCTTCAACTAGCCGGCGCGGTTCGCGACCGCGGCCACCAGGTCATCGTCGCATCCGAACCGGGGCCGCTGATGGAACGGGTGCGCAATCTGGCCCTCGAACACGTCGAACTGCCGCTGCATCGCAGCCGGCCGTCTCCGCGAGTGAGCGGCATCCTCAGCGATCTGGTCAAACGCCGCGGAATCGACGTCATCCACGGCCACGAATGGCCGCCGATCGTTGAAGCGTTCTTCGGGGGCACACTGCGGCATTGCACGCCCGTCGTCGGCACCATCATGTCGATGTCGGTGGTTCCGTTCCTGCCGCGCGCGACACATCTCACCGTGGGCACCGAGCTCATTCGCCGGTCGGCTCTCGCGTCCGGCTATCGGAACGTCGACCTGCTGGAGCCGCCGGTCGACACCGTGGCCGACAACCCCTCGATCGACGGCCGAGATTTTCGTGCGTGCCTCGGCATCCGGCCGGACGAAGTCGTCATTGCCATGATTTGCCGGCTGGTGCCGGATCTCAAGCTCGAGGGCATGCTGACCGCCTGCGACGCGGTTCGCGAGCTTGCCCGAGCCGGCAAACCGGTGCGGCTGGTGATCGTGGGCGACGGCCGGGCGCGCGACGACGTCGCCCGCCGCGCCGCCAGCGCCAATGCGGACGCCGGCTACGAAGCCGTGCTTCTGGCGGGTGAGATGGCCGACGCGAGCCCCGCCTATGCGGCTGCCGACATCCTTGTCGGGCAAGGCGGCTCGGCGCTGCGGGGGATGGCGTTCGCCAAGCCGCTCGTGGTGGTCGGCGAGGAAGGATTCAGTGAGTTGCTGACGCCCGACAGCGCGCCGATGTTTCTGCAGCAGGGCTGGTACGGTCTCGGCGCCGGTACGCTCGGGACGGGAGCGCCGGCGCTCCACCGGGCGCTGGAGCGGCTCGTCGGCTCACCCGAGATACGCAGCCAGCTCGGATCGTTTGGCCGTCGGTTGGTGCAGTCGCGCTTCAGCCTTGGCCGTGCCGCCGAAATCGTCGAAGGCATCTACGTCTCGGCCATTCAGACGCCGGTCTCCGTCAGGCAACTGGTCCCCGAAGCGCTGCATGTCGCGGCCGGCGTGGCCGGCAACCGGATCCGGCGAAGGTATCTCAAATGGACCGGAGCTGGTGCGACCGACGATCAGAACCAGCGGCAAGTCATCGCCGCGGTTTTCGACACCGGCAGCAACGGCGCGACGCCGGTCGGCAGGCCCGAGCGACAGGTCGCGTAGCCGTCAGCATAAGGAGCGTTTGCGAGCGAAGCGGAGACCGGCTCGCGGAGCGGCGACGCGTCCAACAGAAAGCTGCCGCGGCGGCTCTGATCCTGTCAGGATCGACGCCGCTCCAGCTCCGCGCGCAGCGCCTCGGCGACGCGGATCTGTTCATCCTCGGTCATCTGCGCGTAGATCGGCAGCAGGATCGCGTGTTCCTGGGCGAGTTCGGATTGGCGCAGACTGTGCCGACGCTCATCGCTCGCGTAGGGAGCCTCGCGGTGCGAGCACATGATGCCGCGACGGGTCGCGATCCCCTGATCGAGCATATTCTGCATGACGGTCTTCTGGTCCACCCTGTCGGGCAGGCGCACACAATAGCTCTGCCAGTTCGAGCGCGCCCATTCGGGCTCGAACGGCAGCGTCAGCCCGTCGAGACCGCCGAGCAGTTCTCTGTACCGGCTCGCGATCGCACGTCGCCGCGCCACCACGTCCGGCAGCCGCTCCAGCTGCTTGCGGCCGACCGCGGCCTGCACATCGGTCATGCGATAGTTGAAGCCGACCGCCACATAGTCCTCGAAGATAACCTGCGGCGAGCTGTGCCGCACCGTATCGGGAACATTCATGCCGTGCTGACGCCACAGCCGCAGCTTGCGGTCGATCTCCGGGTCGGACGTCGTGAGCATGCCGCCCTCACCCGTCGTGATCACCTTGCGGGGGTGAAACGAGAAGCAGGCGACCGCTCCGCGCGGCCTGCCGACATACTCCCAGTCGCCATCGATGGCGATCCGGCTGCCGATCGCGCAGGCGGCGTCTTCGATCACCGGAATTCCATGCCGGTTGGCCACTCCAAGGAGCGCTTCGAGATCGCACGGCATCCCCATCTGATGGATGGTCAGGATGGCTCGGGTGCGCCCGGTGATCGCCTCTGCGACACGTTCCGGATCGAGGTTATAGGTCGCCGGATCGATGTCGACGAAGATCGGCGTTGCGCCGCAATAGCGGATGCTGTTCGCCGTGGCGATGAAGGAGTGACTCGATGTGATGACCTCGTCGCCGGGACCGACGCCCACCGCGAGCAGCGCGAGATGCAGCGCGGTCGTGCAATTGGACACCGCGCAGGCATATCCGGCACCGACCACCGCTGCGAATTCGCGCTCGAAAGCGGCGACCTGCGGGCCCTGCGACAGCCAGCCGGACAGCACGGCGTCGCGCGCGGCGTCGGCTTCCGCCTCACCGACGTACGGCTTGGCGATCGGGATCGTGGCGCGTGACAGTCCTCCGTTCCGGCCCGCCGTCGACGCGGCTTTCGCCACTCCTTCCGTGGACGGAGGGACCTGATGTTGCCCGCTTCTGGCCTCTGATCGCTGCAGTGCTTCCGTCATTGGTCTGCTCGTCCTGCTGATTTCGGTTTGCGATTCGGCGATCTGGGGGCGAATGGCTGAGCATCGCGAATGGAGTCTTGCCGGGCTGGTCGGTCCTGCACTAGCTTTTCCCACCCGACCTAGGCCGACGATCCTTCGGCCGAAGAAGCCCATCCGGTTTCGATGAATGTCCGAATGGTCGATATCAGGCTCGGCGACGCCTGTGCGCTGAGCCGCTCGGTTTCGCTCAAGACCTGAAATTGATCCAGCTTGTCGACAAGCTCCTGCTCCGTGAAGGCCACCATGATGCTGCCTTGCTCCGCGAACCGTTTCGCGGTGGCGAGCTGGTGGTCGTTGCGATGCTCGCTGAGACGCGCCAGCCGGGGCATGACGATGACGCGTGTTCCGAGCTCGAGCGCGGTAATGATCGAGCCCATGCCGGCATGGGAAACCACCAGGCTGGCGGCCTCCACCCGTCGGCGGAATTCGGACGGATCGATGAACTGCTCCGTAAGGATGTGTTCGGAGCGATAATTCGATGGACCTGTCTGTGCGAACACGTCGGTTCGTCCATGCGCGCCCGCCCACCCGTCGATCGTCCGGATCAACCGATCGAACTTTCCCTGCGTCCCGACCGTTACGAAAATCATAGCACCGACCCCGAGTAATGAGGACCATTGGGGCGCGCCAGATGCGGCCACTGCGTCAGCCACAGGTCGGCGCAACGGCCGATCCGGTCCCCCGACATCGAGAGCTGCTCGGCATTGGCGATACTATCCAGCCAGATCGTCCTTGCGCCCATCAGCCGACCGAACCGCAGCGCCAGATATCCCGGAGCGGCACCGGTCGAGATCACGATATCCGGCCTCTCCGTCCAGACGATCCAGGCCATGCGGCGGGCCGCCTTCAACAGGGCGAACTTCGTCCAGCGATTGGCATCATTGACGAAGTAGAACTTATGCTCGGGCACCTGCGCCCGATAGGATTCGTGCACAGTGACGAAGGTGACCTCGCAATCTTCGAAGGCGTGCTTTATACGCATCAACTGCACCCAGTGGCCGCCTCCCGAGGCGACCGCAAGCAGCTTCGGCCGCTTGCCGCGCGATTGCGGCGCGCTGCCATCCGCTGATGTGTTCTTTTCAAGGATCGGATTCAGAACCATCGGCTGACCTCCTGAAAATGCCGCAAGCTCTGCGAAGACACGACGGTGAGTCGGATCGGATGGCGATCGGACCGGCGCCGCGGGGCTTGCCTGCTGTTTATCTATTAAATCGTCAGTTACATTATATATCCATATTTCTTTAATCAAGCTCTATATTAAATAGTTATTTAATTTGGATAATGACAAGGGAAGACGCCCTCGCAGCATTCACTTCGCGGAATCGGCGGACGGCACCGCACGGGAGGTCTCGTCGCGCTGCCATCGCGGCGCTCCGTCTCGCGCGCTCCTGGTCGCCCGGCGCCGTGCGACGAAGTTGATCGAGCAATAGATCATCAGGCCGAGCCACAAGCGGGGCTCCGCAAGGAGCGTCACGAGGGATCGATTATTCGACTCGCCGTTGTTGGTGCTCAGCTCCGGAAAGCGCCGAGCGAGTTCGAACGTCCCCCTGTGGGCGCGCGTCCTGACCGCGATCAGTTGCGGAACGGTGCGTGGAGGAAACACTTTCGAGACCACGTCGGGAAGCGTCGCCCGCTCCGACGGTTTGAATTGAAGCCGGACAAAGGTGTCGTCCGCGACAACGTCCGGGAACGGACCGAACCTGCGCCGCCCCGCCTCCGACAGCGCATAGACGCCGGATCCGCCGATCCCTTCACGCGACGAGGGCAGCCGGGCGCGGATGTCGTAGTACTTGCGGATCAGCCAGGAACAGCCCGCCAAGTCGATATCCGCCATGGGCGCCACCGCCAGCACGTCGCCTCGCTCGAGGCGTTTTGCCAGGGCCCTAATGGCATCGGCGGAGATGACGATGTCCGCATCGACATAGAATCGCGGGAATGTGCCGGAGATCTGATCGCCGAGATTCAGCGCGTGAGTCTTGCTGGCGATCTCGGTCTCGACCACCTCGACCGTCGGGCCGAAGGTCCGGGCGACCATTGCCGTGTCGTCCGTGCAGCCGTTGCAAACGACAACGGCGCTGATCCCGTCGGAGGCGGGATCGGCGATCCATTGGTTCAACGTCCGCCCGATCACAGAACTCTCGTTGTGAGCGGGAACGACAATCGAGATCATGGCTGACCACGTCGAAGCGAGACAGTTGCGCTACGTCCTTGAAGCCGCCATCGGTTCGTCGAACGCGTGACGGCTCTTTCGATCTCATCGCGTAGGGGCGCCGCAATCGCGCCCGCACGGATCGTCCGCATCTCGCCGGCGCCATTCAGGTCGATGCCTTTGACCCTTGCCGGCCCTAAGCGCAGCTTCGGCAGCGCCCGCCCGGACTTACGAGACTGCAGCCTCGTGCTGGCGCGGAGCAGTGAGCGACGCGCGCTCGGACCGCCACCATTCCACCAGATCGGCCAGGCCCTGTTCGAGCTGCACCGTGGCGCGAAACCCGAGCAGCCGCTCCGCCTTCTCCGTCGATGCCAGCCGGCGCGGCACTGGATTGATCGAACGCTCCGGAGCGAATTCGGGTGCGAGGCTGCGATGGCCCATCACCGAGGCCAGCGCCGCCGCGAGTTGCGCGAGGCTGGTTTCAGTTTCGCTGGCAACGTTGAACACCTCGTCTGTGGCCTCTGCCCGGGCGCCGAGAATGTTGGCCCGCGCGACGTCCCGGACGTGAATGAAATCCATAGTCTGCCGGCCGTCGCCGAAGATGATCGGCGGCAGCCCGGCGTCGAGCCGTTCCATCCAGCGGATCAGGACCTCGGTGTAGCGACCGTGGATGTCCATGCGGTCGCCGTAGACGTTGAAGTAACGGAACGCGACGTAGTCGAGCCCATGCATGTCGTTGTAGGCCCGCAGCAGCCCTTCATTGAAGGCCTTCGCGGCGCCATAGAGCGTCCTGTTGTCGTAGGGATTCTGCCGCTCGGTCGTCGGGAACTCGTCGGCCATGCCGTACACCGACGCCGAGGACGCGGCGATGACCTTCTCGATGTTGTATTTGACGCACAGATCGAGCAGGTCGAAGGTCGCGTCCACCATGACTTCCTTGGCAAGGCGAGGCTCGGCGGCGCAGTGGGTAATTCGCAGCGCGGCCTGATGAAACACGATATCCGCCGACTTGACGAGCGAGCCGAGCAGCTTGTTGTCCCGGATGTCGCCCACCATCAGCCTGACCGGTCCACGATCGAGAGCCCGCCGAAGATTCTCCGCCCGTCCTCTGATCATGTTGTCGAGTGCGACGATTTCGACGCAGCCCTCGTCGCACAATTGGTCGATGATATGCGATCCGATGAACCCGGCTCCGCCGGTGACCAGAATTCGCTTTCCCTTCAGATCGGCCAAGACGCTCTCCTGTTGTTGGATCCGCCAACAGCGGCGCGCAAGCGCCGCCGTGCTCGCGCGGGACTTACGCAGCCTCGACGAAACGAATCTTCCGAAGTTGCTCGACCACTTCGGCCACATGCTCGGGCCGCAGCTCCGGATAGATCGGAAGCGACAGGAAGCGCTTGGCCAACCCCTCGGTAACCGGCAGATCGCCGGCGCGATAGCCGAGATCGGCGTAGGCTTTCTGCAGATGCACGGGAACGGGATAGTGGATCCCCACGCCGATGCCGGCTTGCTGCAGCATGCTCAGCGTCTCGTCGCGCCTCGGCAGGCAGAGCGCATAGACATGATAGACGTGCCGGCTGTGGGCGGGCGGCTGCGGGCGCACACATTCCAGCTTCGCGAGCTGGCGATCATAGTCCGCCGCCGCCGCGCGGCGCCCTTCTGTCCAGGCTTCGATGTAGTTCATCTTGACGTTCAGCACCGCGCCCTGGATGCCGTCCATCCGATAATTGTAACCGGAGACGACGTGGTTGTATTTGGTTTCCTGGCCCCAGTCGCGCAGCAGCGCGACCCGCTTGGCCAATTCGGGCTGATTGGTGACGACCGCGCCGCCCTCGCCATAAGCGCCAAGGTTCTTGCCCGGATAGAAGCTGAAGCAGCCGAAATCGCCGATCGACCCCGCACGCCGTCCCTTGTATTCGGCGCCATGCGCCTGCGCGGCATCCTCGATCACGACCAGGCCGCGGCGGCGCGCGATCTCCATGATCGGGTCCATGTCGGCCATCAGCCCATGTAGATGCACCGGCAGGATCGCCTTTGTCCGCTCGGTGATTGCGGCCTCGACCTGGGCCGGGTCCATCGTCCAGGTCACAGGATCGACATCGACGAAGACAGGCTTCGCGCCGCTGTAGAGCACGGCGGCGGTGGTCGCGACGAAGGTCATCGAGACGGTGATGACTTCGTCGCCGGGCCCGACGCCGGCCGCGACCAAAGCGAGATGCAGCGCAGAGGTCCCGCTATTGACCGCGAGACAATGGCCGACATTGCAGTATTCGGCAAAGCACTTCTCGAACGCCGACACTTCGGGTCCCAACACGAACTGCGTGCTCTCGATGGCACGCGAGATCGCGGCGTCGACCTCGGGCTTGATCTGGCGATACTGCGCTTTCAAATCCAGAAAAGGTACCAATGCTCGATGTCCTCTGATGCGGCGCCGCCGGCGCGGGTCGGTCGATTTAATTTAAATATATTATTCAAATTAAATCACACCCGACATAAAATGAAAATGGTTATCTGCACGAATTATATCCGATCGACGTTTTGGTGAATCGCCGCGCGGCTATGCGGTGCGGCGCGCGGCCGCGATCAACGGCGCCGCCTTGGATGCCGGCAGAATGCGTGCGGGCACCCCCGCCACCACGGCCCCGGCCGGAACGTCCTTCGTCACCACCGCGCCCGCGCCGACAATAGCGTCGGCACCGATGCTGATGCCGCACAGGATGGTCGCGTTGGACCCGATCGAGGCTCGCTTGCCGACCCGCGTCGGCTCGACCGTCCAGTCGGCCGGTCCTTGCGGTTGCCCGTCCGCCGTCGTGGCCCGCGGATATTTGTCGTTGGTGAACATCACCCCGTGTCCGACGAACACCTCGTCCTCGATGGTGACGGCTTCGCAGATGAAACTGTGCGACGAGATCTTGCACCTGGCGCCGATGCTGGCTCCGGCCTGGATTTCGACGAACGTTCCCAGCCTGGTTTCGTCGCCGATCGAGCAACCATAGAGATTGACGAGATCCGGATGGAAGATCCGCACGTCGCGACCGAGTTGCACGTCTTTTGCGATAGGCATCGCCTCTTCTCCAAAGCGTTACGTGGACACTTCAAACAGCATTGCGGCCGGCCCGCGCTGCCGCACCGCGAACGACGCCGCCGCCGAATCTGCCGATGACGGACAGAACGAGTCTGGCCGACGCATCGAGCTCCGGCAGCAGCGGATGCTTCACGGCGATCAGGGCGAGGAACCACGCCCCCGCCGTGGCGGCAGCCGCTACGAGAATGCCGGCGACTGGGCCGATCAGCCCGTATCCGATCAGTCCGACGCCGATCGCGGCGGTTGCGCCGCTGCACAGCGCGACGATCCCGCTCTTCCATATCGCGTGAGCGATATCGGCCCAGCGCAGTTCCAGGTGCCGACTGATGAAGTGAATGGCCACGGCTGCCTGGAAGGGGAGTGTCAGCAATGCCGATGCGGCGACCGCCTCCACGCCGGCGTAGGACGCGGCGAAAACCACCAGCAGCGACGGCGGCAGCGAAATCAACGACGACACCAGCGTATCGCGCACGCTGCCGGCGGCCACCAGCACAGGATAGGTCAGGCTTGCGGCGAACAGCGACAGGCTCCCGACGCAGAGGAATTGGACCAGCGGCACCACTTCGAGCCAGGAGGGTCCGAGCCAGACCAGGATGATCGGCTTGGCCATGACGGCCATCACCGTCAGGACCGGCCAGTGCAGAGCGGTGAGCAGCGCGACCGCGTGCAGATAGATGCGCTTCAGGTCTCCGCCCACGCTGGTCTGGGCAAAGATCGCCGGCATGATGACCGGACCGATCACCTGCGTCACCAACTTGTCGAACACCTGGGTGAGGTTGACGGCCCGGCTGTAAAGGCCGGCAGACGCGAAATCCAGGATACGCGCGAGGAACAGCTGCGGCGCCGAATTATAGAAGACGTTGATGAGGACGACACCGCTCGAATACAGGCCGAAACGCACGATTCCAGCACAGCCGGACAGCGAGGGCCGGAAGATTCGCAGGTCGCGGCGGGTGGCCACGAGATGGACCGCTTGCACGGCGCTGCCGGCGATCATTCCCCAGATCGGGGCCAGATAGCTGAAGCCCATCACCGCCAGCACGATCGAAACCACCACGATGGTGAAATTGCAGGAGAGATTGCTCGCCGCGATGACGCCGAACTGCATGTTGCGGCGAAGCAGCGCGACGATCGTCATCGAGAACGGCATGATCGCAAAATTGAGAACCGCGACGGCGATGCCGGCCTTCAGGTCGTCCGAGCCCGACATCCTTCCCGCGAAATCGCTCAGCAGGTACAGGCCCAGGCCGATGCCGAGCGACAGGCCGAGCGTGACCGTGAACGCCGTCCGGATATCGCCTTCCGACAGGGACTCCTTCTGGATCAGATAATTCGCGCCACCGAACTCTTGCGACGACGCCGCGAACACCGAGGTGATCGCGGTGACGACCGCGTAGGTCCCGAATTCTGCCGGTGTCAGCAGTCTCGACAGCACGGCCGTCGAGACGAAGAAGAGCAGCAGGCTGGCGTAGCGCTCGATCGCGGACATTAAGATTGAGCGTTGGACAGAATTCATCGCGAAGCCGCCGCAGCTACCGGACAGACGAAGGATCGGGAGCTCCCGTCACATCAGGCAACCCGGACTCCCTCGGAAATCCGGCGCGGTTGCTTGAGACGGACCGGCCTGCCGTGATCGGCGATCGAGCGCGATGCGGCTTCCAGCACTTCGATGACCCGGAGGCCGGACAGGCCATCGGAGATCGGCGTCGCGCCGGTCCGCACGCATTCGAGGAAATGCTCGACCTCGGTCTGCAGGGCCTCCTTCGTCGAAATGTTGGGCGCCCACATGTCGCCGGCCCGATAGCCGATCCGGAACTGATGCGCGTTCTCCGGCGATTCATTGAGGGTGATGCCCTTGTCGTAGACCTTGATCTTCTCGGTCGGCTCGAGATCGTCATACACGATCATCTTCTTGCTGCCGCCGACGAAGGTCTGTCGCACCTTGATCGGCGAGAGCCAGTTGACGCTGACATGGGCAACGCATTTGCTCTCGAAGAACATGGTGATATGCGCCATGTTCTCCGGCGATCCGGCGACATGGGACGATCCTGTCGCCGACACCGCGACGGGATCCTCGTTCAGCAAGTACTGAATGATCGAAATGTCGTGCACCGCCAGGTCCCAGATCACGTTGACGTCGCTCTGGAACAGCCCCAGGCTCGACCGCGTGCTGTCATAGTAATAGAGGTCGCCGAGCTGATCCTGAGTGATCAGGTCGCGGATCTTCTGCACCGCCGGCGTATACAGGAAGGTGTGATCCACCATCAGCGCCAGGCCTCGGCGGTCGGCCTCGTCGATCAGACGACTGACCAGATCGGCGCTCGGCGCGAGCGGCTTTTCGACCAGGACGTGCTTGCCGGCCTTGAGCGCGGCCATTGCCAGGTCGTAATGCGTGCGAACCGGCGTCGCGATGGCGATCGCATCGATGCTCGGGTCCTCGAGCAGATCCTCGTAGCGATTGGTGGTGGCCACCCCGGGATAGAGATGACTGCTCGCCACCAGCTTCGCCGGATCGAGGTCGGCAACGCCGACGACACGGGCGGAAGGGTTGCTGACGAAGTTGCGTACGAGATTCGGCCCCCAATAGCCGTATCCGACGACGCCAATTCCAACGCGGCCATTTGTCATGAAATTCGCCAACCCCGCTATTTAATTTAGATTATTGTTGATTATTTCTATTTTAATTGCAACCGGTTTTAAATGTATAATTCAACATAGTTTACGCGTCTTGGCGGACGGCCGTCGCGCATCGATTTGCGGCGAATTCAGCCGATCTCCATCGTAGCCGCCGGCCGCGCCCGCCGGGTCGCGCGCTCAATACTCCCGGATGCTCTCGTCGAGGCCGCGGAGCAGCGGATACAGGAAATACGAGATCACGCTGCGCTGTCCGACTTTCAACTCGGCGGTCACCGCCATGCCGGGAATGAGCTGAACCTGCCCCGACGGAATTCGCAGCTTGCTGTCGGTCACATCCACCAGCACCCGATAATAGGGCGCGGGGCTGCGACGCGCCGCGTCGGTCTTCGCGTCGGGATTGAAAGCATCCTCGCTGACGACGCGGACCAGACCCGTTGCCGTTCCATATTTCTGAAACGGGAACGCCTCAAACTTCAGACGGACCGCCTGCCCGACGGCGATCTGGCCGATGTCGCGGCCCTCGATATTGGCTTCGACCTGCAGCGGCACATTCCGCGGCACGAGGACAAACAATGTCTCGGCCTCCTTCGCCACCGATCCGACGGTCCGGTTCGCGATTTCCAGCACGACGGCATCGATGGGAGCCGTCAGAACGATGAGCTGACGGCGAAGCTCGGCCTTCTTCAGCTCTTCCGCCGCACCACTGCGCTTGCTCAGCGTCTCGACGAGCTCCTGATAGGTGGCGCGCTTGAATTCCTCGATGAAGACCTGTCGATCCGCGTTGGCCTTTTCGATCTTGTGCGCGGCATCGACCTGATTGCCCCGCGTCCGCGACAGGTTGCTCTCGACCTCGAGACGCGCATCCTTCGACAGCAGGAAGTTCAGCCTGGATCCGACCTCCTTGGCCATCAGGCTGGTGCGCATCGATTCGATGGATTTCATCGTTTCGAGTCGCTGCGTGAGGACCGTCTCCTCGTCCTGGCCGGTCTGCAGAACCGCGCGGGCGCTTGCGATCTGGGCGTCGAACGTCGTCAACTGCGTCGCGTAGAACGATTTGCGCTGCGCGAACAGCTTGCTCTGCAGGATCGCATCGGGATTGGCCGGATCGGGCAGCACGTAGTCGCGCCCGTCGAGCTCGGCCCTGAACCGTTCGATCGTCGCATCGAGGGCCGCGACTTTCACGCGCAACTGGTCGAGATCGGCCTGGGAGAATGTCGGATCGAGCGTCGCCAGCGGATCGCCCTGCTTGACCACGTCTCCGGCCCGGACGTGCATCTGCCGAATGACGGATGTCTCGAGCGGCTGCAGCACGAGGTTCGGATGGGTCGTCGTGAGCTTCCCCTGCGCCGAGACCACCGTATCGACCCGAGACAGCGAGGCCCACAGGATCGCGGCGAAGATCAGCGCGACGACGCAATACAGCGTCAGGCGGGCGACGCGCGGCGGCGCGCGCTCTTCGATCTCCACCGCATCGGACTGGAATTCACCGACGATCTCGGGACGGCGCATGCGCGCGACGCCGGTGCCCGGTCGCTTGCGGCGTTCCGAGCTCGCGGGGCCGCCTGCCGCGGGGCCGGGCGGTGTCGCGCGCAGGTCGAGATTCATCTCAGGCCGCCTTCATCTGCTGGTTCCACAAATGCCGATACAGGCTGCACTTGGTGATGAGCTTGTCGTGGTGATCGACATCCAGAATGCGACCGCCCTCGATCACCAGGATGGCGTCGGCCTCCGCCAGCATCGAAAGCCTGTGCGAGACGATGATGACGGTTCGCCCGGCCGCGATCCGACGCAGATTGCGGCGGATGACGGTTTCGCTCTCCGAGTCCAGTGAACTCGTCGCCTCGTCGAGGATGAGGATGCGTGGATCGACAATCAGCGCGCGCGCGATGGCCAGCCGTTGCTTCTGTCCGCCGGACAGGTTGCTGGCGCCCTCTTCGAGCAGCGTGTCGTAGCCTCGCGGCAGCCGCTGGATGAAATCGTCGGCGCCCGCGAGTTGCGCCGCCTGGACGATTTCGGCGAAGGTCGCGTCCCGCTTCACGCGCGCGATATTCTCCCGGATCGTGCCGCGGAACAGGAAGCTGTCCTGCAGGACGACGCCGAGATTCTTGCGGAGGTGAACGAGGTCGACTTCGCGCGCATCATAACCGTCGATCCGCACCAGTCCCTGCTGAACGGGATACAGACCCGACATCAGGCGCGTCAGCGTCGTTTTCCCGGAACCGCTCCGACCGATGATTCCGAAGACCTGCCCCGGGGCGATCGAGAACGACACGTCATCGAGCGCCGCGGCGCCGTCGGGGCCGTAGCGGAAGGACACGCCTTCGAACTCGACGCTTCCCTTGATGTCGGGGCGCAGGCCGCTGCGCAGCGCTTCGCGCTCCGGAGCCTGGTTCATGACTTCGCCGAGCATCCTGACCGCCAGAGCGACCTCCTGATACTCGTGCACCATCGTCACCATCTGCACCAACGGTCCCGACACACGGCCGGCGAGCATGTTGAAGGCGACCAGCGCGCCGATCGTCATCTCGCCGCTGAAGACAGCGAGGGCGCCGAGGCCGATGATGCCGAGCGTCATCAGCTTCTCGAGGAAACCGGTGACGGACTGTGCACCGGCCGAGATCTTCTCCACGTTGAACCGCATCGACACCGACTGCGCGCAGCTATCGTCCCAGACCTTGCGCTGCAGCGGCTCCATCGCCAGCGATTTCACCGTGCGCATGCCGTGCACGGTCTCGACCAGCAGAGCCTGACGCGTGCCCTCGGCCTGGTACAGGCTGAACAGGCGACGCCGGAACGGCCCCATCAACAGCACCACGATCGCGCCGCTGAGAAAGGTGAAGGCCAGTACCAGCCCGGTCAGCTTGAGGCTGTACATCGCCAGCACGGGAATGAAGACCAGCAGCGAGAGCGCGTCCAGGAAGGTGAGAAACAGCCGCCCGGTCAGGAACTCCCGGATGCGGCTAGCCTGCTGCATATGCTTGATCAACACGCCTGCCGAGATGTGCTCGAAGAACGTCACCGGCAGTCCGAGCAGATGACCGAAGGTCTTCGTGGCGACGCGAATGTCGACCTTGTTTGTCGCATACAGCATCAGATATCGGCGCAAGAAACTGAAGATCGCATCGAAGATCAGCGCGGCGACGGCTCCGGCCGCTAGAACGTACAGGGTCGTGAAGCTCTCGTGCACCAGCACCTTGTCGATCACGAGCTGAAAAAAGATGGGGACCACGAGGCCGAGGCCGTAAAGCAGGATGGCGGCGACCGCGACGTCGACGAACAGACGCCGCTCGCGCAGGAGTTCGGGGACGAACCAGCGGAAGCCGAAGCTGTTCTCGCCCGTCGCGGCCTTCTGATCCGGTTTGATCAGCAGAACATCGCCGTTCCAGTTGGCGCAGAACTGCTGCTGGTCGACGAGTAGCGGCTCGTCGCGCCGATCCGCGAGCGGATCAATGATACTGACGCGGGGATCCTCGCTTGCGCCGCCGGCGCCGGCGACGACCACCCAATTGCCGTTCGCGAGCTGTACCATGGCGGGGAAGGCTTCCCCGAGATTCACCAGGGTCTGCCAGTCCAGCCTCGCCGTCTTGGCCCTCAGCCCGGCCTGCTTGGCCATCCGCAGCACGGCCTGCACCGGCAGCGCGGTGCCGTCCACGGCGTATGCATGCTTCAACTGTTCGACCGACAGATCGACGCCGTGGCGCACCGCCACGAATTCCAGGCAGTGCAGCGCCGTCTGAACCGCGACGCGGTTCTCGACGCCCGGATCGGCCTCGGCCTCGCTTTCGCGAGCAGGCTGGGCGGGCTCGTCGTTAGCGGAAATTGGATGAAGCATTGGGATTCCGTGACGCGTGCGAGGCGGATCCGGTGATATCGGGATTGCCGGACATCACGTCCGACGGCGATCGCGGAGCGTTGCGCTTCACCACGCCTGCATCGACCAGCCCCTGCAGCGCGTTCTGCATGACCTCGACGGAGTTGGCGAACGCCTCGATGGAAAAGATCAGACGCTGGCGAAAGACCTTCTTCGGCGCATTGTTGGCGTCACGCTCGGTGGGCGAGAGGCTGACGATATCGACACGCACGATCGACCCGCCGACCGTGATCTCCTCGATTCCGTCAGTATAGATTTCGGCATGCATCGCGTTCTCTCCCTGGCCCGTGAAATTCGTCTGCAGCGACGGCATCGACGCCGCAGCACATGATGTCGGATCCGCTGCTCGGAGACCGCCCCGACGACTCGTCAGGGACGCTGCCGTTGCGCGCAGTCCGTCCGGCGCGCGCCGATGATTCTCGGCACCCGGCCAAGTGTCGGTGTCCGCGGTTGCAACTTTCCAAGCGGCCCGGCCCGGATCCGCGTCCGGAGGCGAATAGCGAGAAGCGGAAGCGGCAGCCCGTTCGGCCGAACCCGCCGATTTAATTTCAATACTCCCCGACGCGCGCTTCGGCGCGCCTCGCGGCGATGGGCGGACAACCGTCACCGCCTCGTCGACCGCGCCCGCCGATCGGACAAGATCGCCATCCCGCCTTGAATAATATAATAAATTCTCTCCGCGCCGGCCCGGAGGAGGGTCTTGTGGCCGAATCATCGTTGCCCAATTCGACATGACCAAAAGCACCGCCAGCCACTGACAGAGACAATATCGATGGGGAAATAAATAATCTGGATCAGTCCGACGGTCAATTAAATTATTATAAAATTAAATCCCCGCTGAGGGTCGACGGGCGCGGTCAGGCGGTCTGGGCCAGATCGCGCAGATAGATCCCGTAACCGCTTTTCTCGAGTCCCAGGGCCAGTTCGAGCAGGCGCTCGCGCGGAATGAAACCCTGCCTGTAGGCGATCTCCTCGAGGCAGGCCACTTTCATGCCCTGCCGCGTTTCGAGCGTCTGGACGAAGCTGCCGGCCTCAATCAGCGACTGAAACGTGCCGGTGTCGAGCCATGCAAAGCCGCGCCCCATGCGTTCGACGTTGAGCGCGCCGGTGGCGAGGTAGCACATCTGGAGATCGGTAATCTCGAGCTCGCCCCGCGCCGACGGCTTGACGTCGGCGGCATGGCGAACGACGTCGTTGTCGAAGAAGTAAAGGCCGGTGACCGCCCAGTTCGATTTCGGCGCCGCCGGCTTCTCTTCCACCGTCACCGGCCGATCGTTGGCGTCGAACGACACCACGCCATATCGCTCCGGATCGCGAACGTGATACGCGAACACCGTGGCGCCCTGCTCGCGCTGCGCCGCGCGCGCCAGCAGTTCGGGCAAGCCATGGCCGAAGAAGATGTTGTCACCGAGAACGAGGGCGACCCTGTCGGATCCTATGAATTCGCGGCCGATGATGAATGCTTCCGCCAGTCCGGACGGCTTCGGCTGCTCCGCATAGCTGAGGCGGATGCCCCATCGGCTGCCGTCGCCGAGCAGCCGCTCGAACTGGGCTCGATCCGCAGGCGTGGTGATGACGAGGATGTCTCTGATCCCTGCGAGCATCAGCGTCGACAGCGGGTAATACACCATCGGCTTGTCGTAGATCGGCAGGAGCTGCTTGCTGACGCCGAGCGTGAGCGGATAGAGGCGCGTTCCGCTGCCGCCGGCCAGCACGATTCCCTTTAGCATACTCCGCTCTCCGGTTAGATTTGGCCGGCTCGCCGGGCTTGCGCGCAGCTCATTCCGGCGAGACGATCCGGCGTCTCCTGCGGACGCTCCGGGCTGAGACGGGATCATGCGCCGAGCAGCCTGAGCCGCCGACCACCATAGACGCCAGAGCGCAGCGAGGCCCACCAGGCGCCATTTTCGACGTACCATTCGACCGTGGCCCGCAGTCCCTCCTCGAACGTCCTGCGCGGCTGCCAGCCCAATTCGCGGCGCGTCTTGCTGTCTTCGATCGCGTAGCGCAGATCGTGCCCGGGACGATCCTCGACGAATGTGACCGCCGATCCAATAAATCCGGCGCCGCCGGTCACCAACACACGCATTATATTACCTCATATTTAATCCGGATGGACGCCCACTCGGCGACCCGGACGTCTGGCAAGGTCCAAATCCGGTCGAAGCGACAAATCGGTCGACGGATCAGACGGATGCAACGAATGGAAATTAACCAAAATCGCCGAAATAGGCCTGAATTGAATTATAAATATTTAATTTTTGCAACCACTTTCTTTATTGATAATAATAGTATTAAATCTCTGGACGAGCGGCGACCGGGTGTTTTGTGGCCGGTGTGCATGCGGGTGAACGGCTTTCTCCCCGACTCAACCGACGGCTTGGTGGGTTTCCAATGCTTCAAAGCAATATCCTGCAAACGGGAAGGATGGTCCCGCTGTATGACGGCCCGCAGGGCGACGAAGGCGCCGGCGGCGGTATCGGGCAGCTCGTCGAATTTGCCATCGGATTCCTCCGGCGCCAGTACGCGGTCATCATCTTCTCGACCATCCTGACGGTCGTCGGCGCCGGGATCTACCTCAAGACGGCGACCCCGACCTTCACCGGCCAAGTCAAGATCCTGTTCAGCAACCAGAAAACGGCATTCGTCCAGCAACAATCGCTGGTCGCCGAGGCCACCATCGACTCCGTCCAGATCGAGACCCAGCTCCAGGTCCTGAAGTCCAAGGCCGTCGCCACGTCGGTCATCCAGAAGCTGAAGCTCTATGACGACAGAGACTTCAAGTCGTCGGACCGCCTCCGCGCCTTCTTCCGCCGGGTAAGGGCCTGGCTGTCGATGGCGCCGCTGGAGCCGGTCGTCGACGAGACCGCCACGGCCGACCAGCTCGCCCTCGCATTCGCCGACCGGCTCACCGCCAACCGTGTCGGGATGAGCAATGTGATCGAGGTGAGCTACAATGCCAGCACGGCCGACCGGGCGGCGGAGATCGCCAATGCCGTCGCGAACGAGTACATCCTCGATCAGTTGAACGCGAAGTTCGAGGCGAACAAGAACGCCACGGCCTGGCTGCAGGACCGGCTGCGCGAGCTGGGTCAGCAGGCGCTGACCGCGGAGCGCGCGGTCAATGCCTTCAAGTCGGAGAACAATCTCGTCGTCAGCGACGGCAAGCTGATCGACGACCAGCAGATCGCCGAACTCAACAGCAGGCTGGTCGCGGCGCGCGCGCTGACCTCTGACAGCCTCGCTCGCCTCAACCGGTTCGAAGAAGTCATTCACGCCATCACTCCGGACAGCCTGAGCCTGGGCGGCATCGACTCGCCGGGCTCCGAGGTGCTGCTCAATCCGATCATCAACACGTTGCGCCAGCAATATCTCGACCATGCCCGACGGGAATCCGACTGGTCGTCCCGGTTCGGCAAGAGCCATCTCGCCGTCATCAATCTGCGCAACCGCATGCGCGACATTCGCACCTCGATCGTGGAGGAAGTCCGCCGCCTCTCCGAGACAAGCCGGAGCGACTACGAGATCGCCAAGCAGAAACAGCAGCAGATCGAGAACCAGCTCGCTTCGGCCGTGTCACGGTCGCGCACCAGTAACTCGGCGGAGCTGACGATGCGGGAGCTCGAGACCAGCGCCAAGAGCTATCGCAGCCTGTATGAGAGCTTCCTGCAGCGCTACATGGGGTCGGTTCAGCAGGAATCCTTCCCCAGCGCGGGCGCGCGTATCATCGCCTCGGCCTCGCCGCCGCCGAGCAAGAGCAAGCCCAAATCGTCGCTCATCATCGCGTTCGGGTTCGCCGCCGGTCTGGGACTGGGCGTCGGGCTCGGCTTGCTGCGGGACGTGATGGACCGGGTTTTCCGGACCTCGGCTCAGCTCGAAGCGGCGCTGCGATTGCCCTGCCTGTCGCTGGTGCCTCTGCTCAGGGACGTCGACCCGCCGGCACCGGCGAGCCCGCCGCCGCCCGGGAACGAGGTCCGGACCATATCGCGGCGATCCATCGGCTATTGGGCGGCGACGGCGATGCCGCTGTCCCGATTCGCCGAGTCGATCCGGGCCATCAAGCTGGCCATCGATCTGAACCAGAGCCCCGCCGCTCACAAGATCGTCGGGATCACGTCATCGTTGCCGAATGAAGGAAAAACCACCATCGCGGCGTCGCTGGCCCAGCTCATCGCGCATGCCGGCAAACGCGTCATCGTGGTGGATTGCGATCTGCGTAACCCGTCCCTGTCGATGAGTCTCGCACCTGCAGCAACGGCCGGCCTGATCGAGATCATCGCCGGGGCCAAGCAGCTCAACGAGGTGACGTGGCACGACAAAAGCACAGGGCTCACCCTTCTGCCGATCGCGAAGAAGGGACCGCTGTTCCACACCAGCGAGATCCTGTCGGCGGAGCCGACCCGCGCGCTGTTCGACAAGCTCCGGGCGAGCTACGACTATGTGATCGTCGACCTTCCGCCGCTGGCGCCGATCGTCGACGTCCGGGCGACGACGTCGCTGGTCGATTGTTTCGTCCTGGTGGTGGAGTGGGGGCGGACGAAGATCGACGTCGTCCAGCACGCCTTGCATACCGCGCCGAATGTCGGTGAAGCGATCCTCGGCACGGTGCTCAACAAGATCGATATGAACGTCATGAAGCGCTACGACAGCCCGCATAGCGACTATTATAATTCCGAGCACTACGGAAGGTACGGCTACGTCGATCAGGACGGGAAGTGACCACGCCGCGCCTGCTCCTCCAATGTGATTATGTGGCGGCAGCGCAACATTAGGAAACTCAATTTAAAAGTGCACAATATCCAGCTGGTTTGAATCGACGAGGGATGCGACTCTGTGCCCCTACGTGGTTAGTTTTGTTGGGGGCTCTCCTGAGCAGTTTTCAGCACGGTCTGGCGATGCTTTGGATCGCAGCTCTTTCATTCGCTGGCGCGGGCTGTTCGATCATGCCGGCCAGCGGACCTCAGAGCATGGACATCCGGACCGGCAGGAATGCCGAGCCGGACAGCCTTCCTTATGCGGTGGTGCGCCTGACCCCCGACGTCGTTGAGGTGCTTGGTCGGCACTCGCCGCGGCTGTCCACCGCCTTCGCCAACCGTGCGCCGCCAAAGGCGTTCCACTTCGGCATCGGCGACATCGTCAGCGTAACGATTTTCGAGGCGGCAGCCGGCGGCCTGTTCATCCCGGCCGAGGCGGGCGTGCGGCCCGGCAACTTTGTCGTCATCCCGAACCAGGCCGTTGACGACCGCGGCAATATCACCGTTCCCTATGCCGGACCGATCCGGGTGATCGGCCGTACCCCGGCCGAAGTGCAGCGCGCCATCGTCGATGCGCTCAAAAATCGCGCCATCGAACCCCAGGTGGTGGTGTCCGTGGTCGAGCAGCGAACCTCGCTGATCAGCGTGCTGGGCGACGTAAGGGCGTCAGGCCGCTTCCCGGCCAGCCCGTCCGGAGAGCGCATCGTCGACGTCATCGCCCGCGCGGGCGGACCCGCTTCTCAGGGTTACGACATGTGGGTCACCCTGGAGCGCCGGGGTCATCGGGCGAGCGTCCCGTTCGGCGCCCTTGTCTATGAGCCCGCCAACAACATCTACGTGCTCCCGTCCGACATCATCTATCTGTACAATCAGGCCCAGACCTTCGTCGCCTTCGGCGCCGCGGGAAATCAGGGCCAGTACAAGTTCGACGCATGGCGGATTTCGCTCGCCGAAGCGGTTGGCAAGGTCGGCGGTCTGGCCGACGATCAGGCCGATCCGGGCGCCGTCTTCCTCTACAGGGGAGAAACCAGGGAAGTCGCGCGCCAACTCGGCGTCGATGTCACCCGGTTCGAGGGCCCCATCGTGCCGGTGGTCTATTCGGTCAACCTGCGCGATCCCGGAGGGTATTTCCTGACGCAGTCCTTCGAGATGCGCAATAAAGACGTGATCTTCATCTCGAACGCAGGTGCCGTCGAGACCACCAAGTTCCTGGTCTTCCTGCGCACCATCATGGCCACGGCGAACGACCCGATCCTGTACGCGATCAACGGCTACGCGCTGAAGGCCGCGATCAACGGCGGTACAAATACGATCATCACAACGCCGACGCCGATCACCACCGCCCCCCGCTAGGCCCATCCGGTTCTGACAATGTCAGAACCGGAGCGTCAGATTGCCGATTTGGCGCGTTTTCCTCCGCGCGCCCCCTACTGCACATCGCTTGGGGACACTCTGGCCGACGGTCCGGCCGGCGGGGCTGAGGCTGTCGAGCCTTCGGCTCGAAGGGGATGGGACGGGCCTGCTCACGACCGCGGCTTTGACCCCAAACCAAAGGCGTGAGCGAGGCCGTTGGTGGCGGCGCTGAGCGGACCGACCCGGTCGGCGGCCGCCCCAACCAAGCCCGGCAGCGGCCTGCAACGTCTCCGTCTCCATGTCGGGCCGAGCGGCCGGCCTCCAGACCACCGCGGTCGTTGTTGCGGTTGCGCCGCCGAACGCATCTTCTGCCCGCATTGCGCAAATCTATTATATCGGATTATATTTATTTAATTATTTATTCGTGGCGAGCGGGTCCGCCGCCGATCTCATTTGATGTCCAGGGAGCGGCTATGAGCGCGAACGTTGCGTTTCTGATGTATTGCGGCTTGATCATCTCCGTTCCGGCGCTCCTCATCGCCCAGGGTGCGGCTGCCGGCGGGATCGTTGCGCTGTTCGCGGCGGCCATCCTGGCGATTGCCGCTGCGACATCTCCATCCTGGGATCAATCCAGGCTGCCGCGCCTCGCCCATCCGGTCATCCTCGTTGGGTTGGCAGGGGCCTTTCTGGTGATGCTTGTCCAGATCGCGCCGATGTCGGGCGGCCCGCTGATCAACCCGATCTGGAGCAGCGCCGCCGCGGCCATCGGAGAAGCACCGACCGGCTCCGTCACGATCGATACCGGGGTGACCTTCCTCGCCATCTGCCGCCTGACGTCGATGGTCGTCATCGCCCTGCTCGCGGTCGTTCTTGCGCAGCATCGCCGCGACGCCGAACGACTGCTCCTCGTCCTGACCGGAATTGCGACGGTGGTCTCGCTGCAACGACTCGCGAGTTACCTCCCTGTTCCGGACTCCGCCCGTTTCCTGCCGTCGGCAGCGCAGGGTGCCGCCGAGACGATCAGCGTCTTCGGCGTTGTGCTGACCGCAGCGACGGTCATCCGGGAATACGAACGCGCGCGGCCGAGCCGATCGCGTCCCCGTCAGCCGTCAGCCTCTTCGCCCGCCGCGTTCGCCGTTGCGGTCGCTGCATTGCTCGTCAATTTCGCCGCAGTCATCTCCAGCGGAGATCCGACCACGCTGTTCGCCGCCGTGTTTGGTGCCAGCGTCGTGCTGGCCGTGCTGACTATTCGCAAGGCCCATCTCAGTTCCTGGGGCCGGGCCGGGACCGCCGCGGTGTTTGCGCTCGCCCTCGCAACCTTCATTGCATTCATGCCCGGCCGCGCCGAAAGCGATTTCATCACGCGTATGACCGACGACGCCAGGCTGCTGGGCGCAGGTGCCGGGACGCTCTCGGCGCTTGCGCCGATCTACGGCGAAGGGGCGACCGCGCCGGCGGCTTCGACTGCCGCGACGCTGACCATCGAAATGGGGCGGCCGTTTCTGTGGCTGACCGTCCTGACCGCCGCTTCATGGGCGTTGCTTCTGCTGAAGGGCGCGCTGCAGCGCGGGCGGGACTATGTCTACGCGGCTGCGGGCGCGGGCTGCATTGCGGCATTACTGCTCTCGGCGCTATCGAGCGAAGGCGGCCTCTCGCTCGCAGCTTGCGTCATTCTGAGCGCCACGCTCGGGCTGGGCCTGTCACACAGCAAGCGTGAGACGCCCCCGGCTTCCGCGGCTTCCGCCCCGCTGCAATCGCCGGCGGAGCCCCCCGACCCCCGATCGTTCGCGCGGTGGCCGCATGTCGTCGTCGGCGTCGCCGGGCTGCTGCTGGCGGGACAGGGCGCCTGGATTCTCCTGCCGGAGATTTCTCGCCCGCCCGCGATCGGTTTCCCCAGCGATCAGCGGCATGCGACCGTCCCGCGGCAGCATCAGGACATGGCGCTGAGGTCGGCGTCCCTGGCGGCCGTGCGAGGCGACCTCTGGGCTGACGCCGCGTTCACCCATGCGGGGATGCTGTGGACCGACCCGGCGCTCGAGCTCGAAGCGGGCGACGGGCGAAACGCCGGCATTGCGGCGAGCCTGCTCAAGGCCCTGCACTACGCTCCGCATCGCGGCGATGCGTGGCTGATGCTGGCCTCGTCCTGCGAACGGCTGAAGCTGCCGGCCTGCAATGTCGGGGCGCTGCTGAAGATGTCTTACTACACGGCTCCCGATCAGGCCGCGCTGCTGCCGTTGCGGCTGTCGCAGGTGCTGCGCTTGGCGGCACTCTCCGGCGACGACGAACTCGCCGACATGGCCCGCCGCGATATCCGCTTCGTGCTGACGCGGTCCACCGAGCTTCGCCCCGCGTTGAGCGCGGCCTATCGATGGGCCTCTCCCCCAGGCAGGCGCCTTGTCGAACAGACCGTCACTCCGCTCGACCCCGCCTACCTGAAAAATCTCCGCGCCGGCTCGCCTCGAGCGTGATCGAGCAAGGTCCGGCATCCGAAAGCGCGCGAATTCCCGCCCAAGAAACGGCGACCGGGATCGAGTGATCGGGCCCTCGCCGACCTCCAAACCCTGGGGAATAATTTAATTCGCCGGACAATTATTTAATAAACCACTTGCAAATTAACTGCCTCCATAGAATTATAATTAACAGTTAATTTTTAATATAATTGGTGGCGACCATGCACACCCTGAGGAGACGGCTCGAGTTCGAGGCCGCGTCCATTTCGGGTCTGGCCAACGGCCCGGCCCGGGACAAGAAGTGGCCAGTTCAATATGATTCGGTCGAGTTGCTGGCGTTGCTGGCGGATATCGCCACAATCTTCGTCGCGAGCCTCGTCGCGGCATTTGCCCACATGCTCCTGCTCGGCACGTCGCAGGAAATTGCGCGGCTGGCCGGCGTAGCGTTGCCGACCTCGGTGGTATTCGCCGCGGTGGCAAAATCCTGCAACATGTACATGCCCAAGGCCCTGCTCGAGCTCCGCAATCAGGTTCGCGCCGTCTGCGCCATCTGGCTCGGCGTCTTCGGCCTGCTCGTGGCGACCACCTTCACCCTGCAGATGAAGGACGAGATCCCGCTGCAGTTCGCGCTGATCTTCGGAGCCGTTGGATTGATGATCCTGATCGCCCAGCGCGTTCTGCTTCGCAATGCGCTGCGCAAGGGGCTCGCCGAGCGTCGCTTTTCTGGCCGCAAGATCGTCCTGATCACGGACGAAGCCGGCCGCGACCTCGTCAACACGCTCAGCGAACTCGGCTATTTCATCGAAAAGCACTTCACCTTGCCGGTCTCTCGCTCGTCGCAACGGCGGCAGGAAGAACTGATCGGCAGGATCATCGACCACACCCGCGAGACCGAGGTCCGCGAGATCTTCTTCGGCGTGAGCCCCGATCACTGGTCTCGAATGAAGCGCGCCGTTGCTGCCCTTCGGGTGCTGCCGCTGCGCGTCCGGCTGGTGCCGACCGGGGCAAGCTCGGACCTCTTCCACCGGCCCTCCATGGAGCTCGGCAGCGCGCGCTGCGTCGAACTGCAGCGCGGACCGCTGTCGCCGGTGGAACTGTTCGCGAAACGTGCCCTGGATATATGCCTGTCGGCCACCGTGCTGGCGGTTCTGTCACCCTTGCTGCTGATCGTGACCGTGGCCATCAAGCTGGATTCACGCGGCCCGGTCTTGTTCAAGCAGCAACGTTGCGGATTCAACGGGCGCCGCTTCACGATCTACAAATTCCGGTCGATGTCGGTGCTGGAAGACGGGCCCAACGTCGTCCAGGCGAAAGCCGACGACGCGCGGCTGACGCGGCTCGGCAGGTGGCTGCGCCGGACGAGCATCGATGAGATTCCGCAACTTCTCAATGTGCTCGAGGGCAGCATGTCGGTGGTCGGGCCCCGCCCCCATGCCATCGCCCACGACAATGAATTCGACAAGGCGGTCCGCAACTACGCCTATCGCCGGCGGGTGAAGCCCGGCCTGACCGGCCTCGCCCAGATCAAGGGTTTTCGCGGACCGACGCCAACGCCGGCCTCGATCGAACGACGCGTCAAACAGGATCTGCGCTACATCGACAACTGGAGTCTCGGCCTGGATCTGATGATCCTGGCCCAGACACCGCTCGAACTGATCCGCGGGCGAAACGCGTTTTGAGCCGAGCTATGGTCTGCGCCTCAAGTCTCCCGATCGGAGCGATCCGCGAGCGCCATGGCAATGTGCTCAAGCAGCAGATCCGAATCGTCTTTGGCGACGGCCGATCCAGATTGACCCTGGTCGGCCTCGGCGTCCGCGGCGCCGGGACGACGATGCAGGGCGGCGGTCAATTCCATTCGAAGCCGATGCCAATCGAGATCAGCCATCTGCACTCTCCGGGTGAACAACCAGACGGAGAGTTTAAACCGGTTCGGCCGACATCCGACGCGAAACTCGGCCGATGGTTAACTGGCGAAACGAGTTTCAGAGGAACGGGATTCGGGAGATTCCGAAGAATGAGCTGCCGATCGAGCTGCCGAACCTCAAGCGCGCTGGCGGCGCGCTTTGGCATTCGCATCGTCTCGAATACGAAAATCGTCGATCTTGCGCCCCGACTTGATCGCCGCGACCAGCCATCTCGGCTGCTTGCCGCGGCCGGACCAGGTCTCGGACGGCGTCGCCGGATTGCGATATTTGGGAAACACCCGCGGATATTTCCGTCGGACTTTGTCATGCCCATCAAAGGCTTGATCCGAATCACTGCCTTCGATGGCAGTCCGCCCCCGGTTCAAAACCGCCAAGCGCTTTTCCAGTTCCTGCTTCTCCGACGTGATCCGAGCCGACAAGATCCTGCTGATCTTCTCGTGAAGCGACCAAAGATCGTCCACCGACATGGATTCCAGATCAAGCTTCTTCGTCGACATCAGTTCGCCCTAACTTAATTCCGTCGCACGTCGCATTCCAGCAACACTTGTTCCGGAAATAAGGCTATTTGCCGAGTCGAACAAGGCTAGAATCAAAATAATCCACGGTGATGCGACATCTAATCCAATTTAAGCCAATCCATTGAAACTACTTCATTTTCGGAGAATCCGGATTCGGCCCTACCCCGAACGGAATGGCCCGACTCTTCTGCCGGAGAACGACACGTCTGGCCTTTCGGCAGGATCGCCGCGACGCCCCCGCATCGACCGGCGCTGATCTTGATTTAAATTGCTTATTTATTATACATCCAGAGGGCAGAGATTTTAATAGAATAAACTGGTTTATATTAAACTCAAATGCTATTATAAAATCGCGATTAACGACCGGGACCCAGGGCATCGCCGCGCCATGGATCCGCGCCTCGTGGATTAAAACTGATTGTTTCCGGCAAGGGACGCTGAGAGTAGATGCGCAAGCCAGAGCTACCAGATTTGGAGGCCATGCAGTTCGACGAACTCTGGACCATCCATGAAGAGCTCACCAAGATCTTGGCCGATCGAATTCTCGGAGAGAAGCGAGAACTCGAGAAGCGACTTGCGAAACTGAACCAGACCGAAACCTCCGAGCCCGAAGGACCTGAAAGCTTCCGCAAGCGTCCCTCGCGCCGAAAATATCCCAAAGTGGTCCCGAAATACTTCAATCCTTCTGAGCCGAACGAGACATGGTCGGGGCGGGGGAAGAAGCCCCGCTGGCTGGCCCTCGCTCTGCAGGAGGGCCACGTCCTGGAAGAACTCAAGATCAAGAAAACCGATGACGACGGCGATCAGAAGCCGATTGACGATACCGAGCCGTCGTCGTGATCCACAACATTGCCACGACAGCTATCGTGGCATCCTTCAACGCTGGTCGACGCCAACCGCTTCCGACGACAGCTGCCTCAGCGTTCGATCAATCTCTCCAACCCGGTTGATCAGTTCATCACAGATGTCGATCCGCGCCCTCACGGCGGGGCTGTCGTGCGGCTGAGCAATGAGGTTCAGGCCTGCCCGGGCATTCCTCAAGCAGACGATCGAAATGGCGATTCGATCCGCCGGCGTTTCACTGGTCGATATCATCGGCCCTCTCCGTTCCAGCCTTGGTCGATCGGCTTTCTATTTGGCTTGCCAACCGGCCAAGAGGTTCAACGCCGCCGACCATACTTCGCAAAGAAAACGAAGCTCTGACGAATGTGTGACTGAAGGGAGGACATCGTGCGATCGCGCACGGGAATCGCCTGCGAGACAGCGGTCTTTCGATCTTTTGATCCGCTCCGAAAAGTTCGGCACGCCGCCCGCGCGCATGATCACACGCCTCCAGCGATGACGATGCGCTGACCACGACGAAGCGGCGCCTGCTCTCGTCATGCAGAGCCGATCGCCCCGATGCCGCGCGCGATTGCATCGGCAGCGGCAAGCGGCAATGAACCGTCCGCGGCCGGGTCTCGCGTCGTTTGAAAAGCGCCGATCGATTCCCGTTCGCCCCGGGGTTGGTCGCTCGAGTTGCTGAACCGGTCTCGTTGGACGAACTCATCGATCGGCCGCATGGACTCGGCCAGTCGAGGCCACCAACCCCGCAACCGACAGGAGCCCGACACTTGAAGAGCACGCTGCTGAACGCTTCCGGAGCGAACGGCGTCCCGCAAGATCAGCCGGTTCGGGATCCGCCCCCTGTACGCTGCGACAATGAGGACGAGTTCCGCGTGGATTGCTCCACGGCACTGGCCTATCGCGGGACGCCTGTCGCGTCCGACTCCCCGAATATCCGGCAATCCCACCGAAGCGCCGGAGAGACAGCGTCACCGACATCGTCAACGACCTCAGAAGAATTTGCTGAGGATCCGTTCTAGCCATTCGAGCAGATCGCGGTCCCGGCCGCCTCGCGGCGGGCCGCCCCGCGGCGGTCCCCCCCGCCCGCCGCCAGACCCGGCGACGGCCTCCGAATTCAGCGACGTCGACAACAGGACCGTCAAGACCGGCGGAGTGACCACAGCGAACTTCCCGCACGCGGCCAGAAACTTGCGCCGATCTTCGTCCAACGGGTCCTGACCTTCCACCTTGTGATCGTTATCGGCTGACATGTGCGAATTCCATATTTAATATGTAATGATTATTGCGATTTAATTTAAATGTCGCTAATGCTGAATGTCAAGCGAAACAGTCGAATAATGGTTGTCCTGTGGAAACCTCCGCGCCCCAACGATCGCCCGCGATGCATGCGCCCCCCACGGGCTCCTCGCCGGACCTCGCCGTACTTCGCACGGCGGCCGGCACGTCGTTCGCGCTCATCGATCAGTTGCCCGTCCTGTTCAGCGAGGACGACCAGCAACTGCTCGAGCTGAACGACGTCGCGGCCTTCATCTGGTGCAGTATGCAGGATGCCGTCCCTCTCGACGCGATTTCCGGCCAGCTGGCCGAGCGCGGACTAACTCCCGCCGCGGCGCGAGAGAGCCTGCGCGATGCGCTCAACCAATGGCTCAGCGCCGGACTCATCGTCCCGTGCACCGACGCCGCAGATTTTGTCTTCACCGCACCGATCGGTCGGACGTCGATTGAAATCCGCACATCGGATGTGCAGATCATGAATCACCTCCGGTCACTGTTCGTCGCAACGACATCCCGCACCGTCAACGTCGATGCGCGTTTCACGGTTCATCGGGTCGGCGCCACTTCCATTGTGATGCGGGAGGGCCGCAAGGTTCTGGGTTGCGCGATCAACGAACTGGCGCCCACGTTCAAGGCCTATGTCATCGAGCATCTGCTGCTCGCCGGCGATGGGCGCGACGTGATCTTTCACGCGGCCGCCGTCACGTCGGGCGACCATGGACTGCTGATCAGCGCGCCGCCGGGCACGGGCAAGAGCACCCTGACGATGCACCTGCTGAAAGCCGGCTTCGGCTATGCGACCGACGACATCGTGTTGATCGGCGCCGATGGTTCGATCCGCGGGGTGCCGTTTACGCCGACGCTGAAATCGAACTCGTGGCCACTGATCGATGATGTCCGGCTCGGCGCGGACGGCGTTCCGATCCATGATCGGCTCGACGGTCACGCGGTCCGATATCTCGACGTCGAAGCCGATTTCCACGAGGGAGCGATCCGGGTCGACTGGATCGTCTTCCTCGAACGCGGATCCGACCGGACGGCTCCGGCGTTGACCGAACTGAACGAGCTCGACACTCTCAAACGAATCATCGCGGCGTCGTTCGCAACCCAAGGCAAATTGACGGGCGACGGCTTCCGAATCCTGAAAAGGCTGGTCTCGCACACCCGCTCGTTCGTGTTGCAATATGCAGAAGCCGCGGACGCAACCGGCAAGCTGATCGAGTTGCGCGATGGCGAGCTTTAGCCACGCCTTGCTGCCGCTGTGCGACTGCCTCAAGGGCAAGGTGCCGCAGCGGGCGGACTGGACGGCCATTGTCGGCCTCGCCAACCACACATTGACGACGCCGTCGCTGATCGGATTCGTCACCGCGCAACGTAGTGCGATTCCGGACGAGGTTGCCGCTTATGTCCACGCGCTGCACGAGCGCAATGCGATCCGGAACAATCGTCTGAGCGACCAACTCGAAGAGGCCGTCGTCGCACTCAACGGCGCCGGAATTAAGCCGCTCCTGCTCAAGGGAGCCGCAATGCTGGCGACCATCCCGCCGACCGATCGCGCACGCAGGTTGATGTCCGATCTCGACCTCGTCGTACGGCCCGACGAGATCGACGCCGCCATGAAGGCGTTGGCGTCGATCGGCTACAATGTCGACTACGAGGCGGACGGGCAGCAGAAGAAATGGTACGCCGACCTGAAGCGCCCTGCCGACGTTGGCATGATCGATTTGCATCGCGAGTTTCCGGGCCAGTCCTTCCTCGACCAGACCACCGCTGACCTCCGGTCTCACCTGCGGGCAAGCCGGCTGGGCGCGGCCAATGCCCTGGTCCCCTCGCCGGAGCTACAGGCGCTTATCTTCGTGATGCACGATCAGTTTCAGGACCATGATTACTGGACGGGCAGCATCGATCTGCGACATCTGCTGGATCTGCGCACACTGATCGCCGCGCCGGGGGGCGTCCAATGGGACGGCCTGATGACGATGGTGTCGGGCACCCTGGCGCGGAATGCTGTCGAAACCCAACTTATGCTCCTCACCACGCTATTCGATCTACCCTGGCCAGATCACTATCCGAAGCGACTGGTCCCGAGAGTTCAGGTCTGGCGCCAGCTGCTGCAGGCCAGGTTCCCGCAGATCCGCTATTTTCTCCTGCCGATCGGACTGCTCGACTACCGAAGCCATCGTCGCGCGGCCACGGGAAAGCAGCCGTCCGGTGACCGCAAGCGCCGGTGGCTTCCTCGACTCGGAACCCTGCGCTTTTTAATGTCGTTGTCTTATGGAGATCGCGCTGGAAAGATCTGAACTCGGTAAATCGGTGCACGAATCTGTTAGACGAGCTGGCTTTGCGGGTGCAGAATAGCGCTATTAAGAATTATTCGATTTTAATTTGTCTCCCCTGCGGGATCGAGTGATGACCTGCATTCGATCGTTTGTTTGTCTCAGATTTTTTAAAGCTCGGAACATTTGATTGATGGGCAGAGTAAATCGGTGGCGACCGTGAAACCATTTGCGCGTATTAGTGATGCGGCCCGGCGTTTGGCTGAGGTTTCCGCCTCCATGCAGACTCTCATGAGAGACCTTTACGAACTACGGGAAACTGTCGCTCACGCAGAGGACATGTTCTGCCGATCGAGACGACGAAGGCCGGCGGCGCGAGCCCGGGCGTCGCGCCGCGCACGTCGTCGATAGCTGTCATCGCGTGAACTATCGCGCCTCCACGACGCTTTGTCGTGCGCTTCGCCATGTTTGCGGCGCATCGCAAACAAGGCTTCGAACCGACGAGGCCCGCCGCCGGGACCACGCCGCAGATCAACGATCTGTTTATCCGGTGATTCAATCTTCGTGTAGATCGCGGGAGATGAGGGGGCGGGTTTTCAGCCGGACGCCATGTCGAAATTGGCCGTGCGAGATTTGCGTCACACGGTTTGCCGCGATCGGCACATTATCACAGTAGGCAAACGATGATCTAGTACGATCAATCCGCACGCCTCGGTCCGGCATGAACACAGGGTGACGCGGGCGGCGGATCAGGCTGACGCAGGCGACCTCGCCGCCCGGGCCTTGGAATGGGATATGCGCCGTCTCGCATTCAGGGGGCATTTTTCGACACGTGGTCGAGCCGCGGCCCGTGGAGAAGGCGCTACCAGTTGCTCCACCGATTGGCTCGCGATGATCTCGCGCAGCAGTATTAACTCTCGCACCTCCGTCGCCAGCCGTTCAAAGAGATCGACCATCGTAGCAAGCTGCTCCAGCGAAGCACTCATTGCACCCTCTCACCTGGTCAACGGCCGTCTCGCTCAATAGGTCGAAACAGGACACGCTCAGGTTCAACCGATTGTCCTATTGCCCTCTTCAATTGTGCGGAGCGGTGAATGGGCGGGCGGCGCTTGGCAGGCAATACGCCACAACGGTCTCATCCCAAATTTGCCGCCTGGGCAGCTGCCGGCTGCTTTTCAAGACATCCACTCGTCTAAGTTGCAATGGCAACGGTCTTCTTGAAGACCGTGCAGAGCCATGAATTGCGCCCCTGAGTGGTCTGGGCTTCGTCGACGACCTCGAACGCTCGTTTGGCCTCCCGCAACACCGCTCGTGAGCGCCGCGACGCGGTGTAGGTCGAAACGATGATGCAGCCGCCCGGCTTCAGCGACTGCGCATAGCGCTCGAGCGAACGTATCGGATCACGCAAATAGTACAGAGACTCGTTGAAAACGACGACGTCGAAACGGCCTTCCGGCTCGTGACCGTCGCCGTCAGCCTGGGCGAATATAGTACGATCGTCCTGATGAGGAGCGAGCTTCTCGATCGCTACGTCGGAAATGTCGATTCCCACGTAGCGCTGATAGCCGAGCGCTCTGAAGCGCTTGAACAGCACCCCGTCGCCGCAGCCGACATCGAGGAACTCACCGTCGCGCCGGAATGCATCCATGTAGCCAATGATTGCCCAGTAGCGGCTGTTTTCGTGCAGTTGTCCAATGTAGTTCCAGCGCCCATCGCCATATTCGGCGTCCCAGGTCGACTTTTCCTTCGGACTGTCGCCGAATCCCTGCGCTGTCTCCCATGCACTGACGGAGCGCGCGAGTGCGCCGCCGAATGGCATCCGGGCAAGCCCGAACGCGTAATATGCAGCGCGTAGACGCCTCCACGCGTGATATTGCAGGGTGGATAACATTCTCCAATATTGCCACTGTCTCGCGCGAGGTCGCAAGCCTGCCTGGAATTTTCGTAGGCGACAGCATGACGCAGCAGCGCGCGTCCGACCAACTCAGCTGATAGCAGCGAAGAACGCGTAGCAGCTTTCGCCGGCCGCCCGACAGCTCCCCCCCCCTCGCGATCATGATCGCGATCAATAGAATGACGCACCCAAGGCCATGATCGCCGCCTATCTGGCGAGAATGATCACCCAGAGACCTTGGCTCTCTGCCTCCACCGGCCTTCGTTCGGCTGATTAAATACTTGCGCGGTAGTCTAAATAATTAGGGTTTAAATCGGGTTCGCTTTGACGACTCCGGGGATTTTGTATTCGGTAGTTAGTATATTTCTACATATATTGGAACCGCGTCCCATGATCTCACGAGCCCGAGAGTGCAGGCGGCGTCTCAAGCTGTTGATCGAGAATCGAGCGAGATTATTGCTCGAACTCGCGCAGCTTCAGAAAATGCGGCGCGCGGTGGCTCGCGCGGAGGCTTGGACCCGAATGCGGCGTCGGCCCCCTTTGAAATCCTCGCCGAGGAGACGCTAGGGCTATTCGCCGCGAGCGCGGCTGCAAAGCCCTCCGCATATCGGTGTCGCTCGGCATCGGGATCATGCTCGCTCCACAGAGGTCAGGATGCATCCGTACAATAGAGCATCGGGCGACGGGGCAAGACCCTGCGTGGAACGGGCTCGGCAGTCGCGCGCAGGTCGCGCCATCGTCTGCATTGAGGCCGGCAGCAAGTGTCTGCTTCGCTGGTACAGTTGGGTGGGCTCGAACCACCGACCTCCTGTTCCACAGACAGGCGCTCTAACCAACTGAGCTACAACTGCATCCGGCGCAGCCGGGGCCGCGAACGGGCGGAAACTAGGTGCAACGCCGCGCTTTGGCAAGGCCGCGGAAGGCCCTCCGACGAATGTCGTGGGTCGGTATCGACAAAAAAGCCCGGGACCAGGCCCGGGCTTTCGAAATCGTGCGAACGGCGCTGGATCAGCCGGCGGGCGTGAACATCTTCGAGGCGCTGGCCTTGATCGGCTCGACGGTCTCGGCCGCAACCTTCTGGCCCAGTTCGGTCAGTTCCTTGGTCTGCGTGGTCAGAACTTCGACCTGCTTCCTGGCGTGCGAGGTCCACATTTCCATCATTTCCGGCAGGGTCTTGGCGCCGAACAGGCTGTGGGCGAAATCGAAATTCGCGCTGGTGTTGGCCTTCACGAAGTCGAACACCTTGGTGGAATAGTCCGTCGCGCCCTTGCTGGCCGAGGAGAACACCGCCTCGATCGCGCCGTTGTTGGTTTCGGCGGCGTCGCGCAGCTTGCTGTAGCTTTCGCGGGCCTGGGTCACGCCCTTCTCGGCGAAGGCGCGCATCTGCTCCGGAAGCTGGAACGGCATCACGGTGGAGAACGGATCGTTCGAATCGGCCATTGGGGGACATCCTTCGGTGGTGGGGAAATCGAAGTGACCCGCGCGATGACCTGATCAAAAAATGGGCCGAACGCCGAGCCTGGAGGAAGGACGACCCGCGCTGGTCATCCTTTCGTACGTATCTTAACGCAGAATTTGTGCAATGCAACATAAAATTGCACCGCATTGCCGCATTGTTCGCCAATTCTGAACATCAGAACGGCGAACATTCCCAGCGAGCGAGGCCTAAACCCTACGTTTAGCTCAGCTTTTCGGCTTGGCGGCGTCCTGCGCGGCCTTGGTGACCACCTGCCCGAGTTCGGCCGCCTGCTCGGCCAGCGCCTTCATCTGCCCCTGAACATATTCGCTGTGCAGGCGGAGAACGTCGCCGAGGTCCTTGGCGTGAACCAGTTGCTGGGCGTAATCGAGCGCCGCCGAGACGTTGCGTTCGGCGAAGCTGACGGCCTTGGTGGTGATTTCCCTGGCGTTGGCCCGGACGGTGGCGCCACGGTCCTCGATGGTGGTGGCGGTCTGCTGGGCGTTGGCGAGCATCTGCTCGAATGCCTTGCGGGCCTGGTCGAAGCCGGCCTCGGCGACGGAGCGCATTTCCTTCGGAATTTCGAAACGGTCACGTCCATCCTGATCCATGATCCACTCCTTTTGCGTCCGCGGGGGCCGCCGCCGGCCCGTCTGCGTGTCTGCCACCTTGTGTCTGTCAACTTACTGCTCTCTCGCATCGCTGGTGTGACCGGCGGATGGCAGCCTGACGCATCGTGACCGAACGAACATTTTTTGCAACCGTACAACGCGAACGCCGCCGACAAGGTTCTCCTCCATGGCCGAATTAAGGTTATCCGCGCTTTGGTTGGGATAGCGGCCCGGCAATCGTGGACCTGGCGGCGACCGAAAGCGATAATGAATCGTTAAGGTTCTTCACCGGCCGTTTTCGAGCGGACCGGCCGCCGAACCCGACGGGAACTGCCGCGCGCGAGCATCGATGACGAGTTGGGATTTTCAGTTGCGAGGGGTCGACGATCCGCGGCTTGCGGTTCACGCCACCGGCGCGCTTCCGGTCTGGCTGTGGTCGGTCGATGGCACCCGCGTGCTGTGGGCCAATCCGGTCGGCGCCCGGCTGTTCGGCGCCGACAACGGCAGGGCCCTCGGCGCGCGACGCTTCGGCCCGGCGGATCCGCATCGCCGGCTGGTGGCGCAACTGGCCGGCAAACTGCCGCCGAACGGCGCCACGCGGCTGGAGCGGCTGCGCGGCTTCGGCGGTCGCCTCGGCGCGCTGGTGACCTGCGCCTGCGCGCGGCTGGAATTCACCGACGGCAGCGCCGGCGTGCTGATCGCCGCCGTCGAACCGATCGGCCGTCCGATGCCGCTGGTCGATCGGCTGCGCTCCCTGGTCGAAGGCAGCGACACGCCGATCGCGGCGTTCGGCCGTGACGGTCTGTTCGTCGGCTCGAGCGCGGCGGCGCGCACCCTGCTCGGCTTCCGCAACCTGACCGAAGCCGGCCTCGATCAGGCCCGCGCCGATGCGCTGCAGAACGGCCGCTCCGAAACGCCGATCGGGATCGGCCGGATGGTGCTGCAACGCGTCGGCAGCGGCAGCGATGTCGGACTGGTGGCGCTGCTCGAGACGAACGAGCCGCTTGCAGCGGATCGCGAGCCCGAACTCCCGATTGCCGAATCCGCGCCCGTCGCGTCCGATATCCCGATCGATCCGCCGAGCGAGACGGTGCCGCCGAAATCGTACGTTCCGGACTACGAGGCGATCGACACCATCAGCGAGGCGCAGGCCGAGTTCACGCTGCTCGGCGAGACGCTCCCGGCGGCGCAGACCGAAATTCCGCCGACGCAAGACAATGCCGCCGCGGACGAACCCTCGCCGCTGGTCGTGCCGGTTGCCGACGAGTCGCCGGCCGAGGCCGATGCGACCGCGGATGAATCCGCCGCAACACCCGAGTCTCTTCCTGAGGACAGCGGCGCGCCGCAGCCGCACGACGCTGAAGCGACCGATCAGACCGCGCCCGTCGATGCCCCGTCGCAGCAACATTCTGAAGATGAAGAGCCGGCGATGATCCTCGCCGTCGAGCCGGAGCCGCGCGACGCAGCGACGTCGGTCGCGCCTTCGCCGCCACGCCGGCATCCGCTGCGCTTCGTCTGGCAGTTCGACGGCGACAGCCGCTTCGCGGTGAAGTCGGACGAACTGATCTGCCTGATCGGCCCGCACACGGCCGCGCAGTTCGGCCGGCCGTGGGCCGAAATCCGCGCGGCGCTCGCGCTCGATCCCGACGACCGCTTCGCGCAGGCGATCGCGTCGCGCCACACCTGGAGCGGCATCACGCTGCATTGGCCGGCCGACGACAGCGATGATCGCCTGCCGGTCGAGATGTCCGGCCTGCCGGTGCAGGACCGCGACGGCCATTTCACCGGCTATCGCGGCTTCGGCGTCTGCCGCGATCTCGAAGGCCTCGATCGGCTCGCGGCAATGCGCCGGCGCGACGATGCGGGCGAACATCCGCCGCGGTCGCTGTCGGCGGATTCGACGCCACGCGACGCGACTCTCATCCCGGGCGATGATCAAGCGGCCGGGACCGACACGTCTGACCAACAACAACAATCGGATATCATCGTGGAAACCCCGAGAAACGTGCTTCCGTTCCGGCCCGTCCAGGACGCCCGTTCGCCGGCGCTGACGCCGGTCGAGAACAGCGCCTTCAACGAATTGGCGCGGCAGTTGGCGGAACGGCTGGAGAGCGATGCCGCCGGCGCCGCCGAGCGGCTGTTCGCGCAGGCCGCCAACGACGAGACGCCGGACGCGCCGGCCGACGACATGCCCGTCGCCGAAACGGCGTCGACCTATGCCGTGTCTTCGCCCGACGAACCCGCTGAGCCGTCCGAACCCGAAGCCGCGAAGGCAGACTGGCTCGCGCCGCTCGCGACGCCTGCCAAGGGCGACAGCGCGCGCGACCGCATGCTGCTCGATCTGATGCCGGTCGGCGTGCTGATCTATCGGCTCGACCGCCTGCTCTATGCCAACACGGCATTCCTGCAGCGGATGGGCCATGCCAGCCTGGCGGCGCTCGAAGAGGAAGGCGGCCTCGATGCGCTGTATGTCGAGGAAGGCGTCGGCGGTTCGAGCGGCACGTCGGAAGCCGGCACGCCGATCACCATCGCGACGCCGTATTCGGCGCCGACCGCAGCCCGGCTGCACACCATTGAATGGGACGGCGATCAGGCGCTGGCGCTGATCTTCTCCGGCGCCGCCGAGCAGCCTGCCGACGTCGTCGCCGCGGCCTCGATCGCGCCGGAGACGAATGCGCCGTCGGATGTCGGCCATGCCAATGCCGAAGAACTCGGCGCGATCCTCGACACCACCGCCGAGGGCATCCTGATGTTCGACGCAAGCGGCCGCATCAGCGCCTGCAACCGCAGCGCCGAGGCGCTGTTCGGCTATGACGGCGACGAGCTGGTCCGGCGCAACATCGCCGAGCTGTTCGCGCCCGAGAGCAACGAAGCGGTGCGCGCCTATTTCGACAGCGTGAAGAGCGGCAGCGCCGAGAGCCTGCTCGATCACGGCCTCGAGGCGCTCGGCCGCGTCCGCGAGGGCGGGCTGTTTCCGCTGACGATGACCATCGGCCGCACGCAGCCCGACGGACCGAACTACTTCGCGGTGTTCCGCGACCTGTCGCAGGCGCGCCGGATCGAGGTCGAACTCGACCAGGTACGCAAGCTCGCCGACCGCGCGGCCGGCGCCAAAGCCGACGTGCTGGCGCGGCTCAGCCACGAGATCCGCACGCCGCTCAACGCCATCATCGGCTTCGCCGAGGTGATGATCGAGGAGCGCTTCGGCGCGCTCGGCAACGAGCGCTACGCCGACTACATGAAGGACATCCGCGCCTCCGGCGAGCGCGTCATCGGCATCGTCGGCGACCTGCTCGATCTGTCGCGGATCGAAACCGGCAAGCTCGACCTTTCCTTCACCAGCCAGAACCTCAACGAACTGGTCGAGCAATGCGTCGCGGTGATGCAGCCGCGCGCCAATCGCGAGCGCATCATCATCCGCAGCTCGCTGGCGCACGCGCTGCCGAGCGTCGTCGCCGACGCGCAGGCGCTGCGGCAGATCGTACTGAACCTGATCGGCACCTCGATCCATCTCGCCAATGCCGGCGGACAGGTGATCGTCTCGACCGCGCTGAGCGATTTCGGCGAAGTGGTGCTGCGCGTGCGCGACACCGGCCATCGGCTCAACGACGATGAGATCGCCGCCGCGCTGCAGCCGTTCAACACGCCGGCGCCGAGCGAGCGTTCGGAAGCCTCCGGTGTCAGCCTGTCGCTGACCAAGGCGCTGGTCGAAGCCAACCGCGCCCAGTTCCACATCAAGAGCGCGCCGCAATCCGGCACGCTGATCGAAGTGGTGTTTTCGCACGCGCCCGCGGTGGCGTGAGCGTCACGCGGGAAGCGAAATAACAAGTCGCACGGTCGTGCGCGGGCACGCCGATGCGTTGCCCGCAAATCCGATTGCGTGAGCGGCCGGTTCCGGGGGCCTCCGCACCGGCACGAAGCCGAGGGAGGCGGAGCGCCGAAAGGCGCGACTTCGAGTAGTGGCCGCAGCATGGTCGCCGGATCGCCGGCGATCAGAGGCCGCGGAAACGCCTTTCGACGCTCCACATCGCAGGCAAGTTTACGCAGCCTGCGGCTGCTATGGGCGACTTTTCACTTCGGGGCCGTGCTTCCGGGCACAGGTCCGGGTAATTAAACCCTGTTTATCCGGCGGGATTTCTCCCGCCTTCGCCTGTGCCGCGTCCAGCCAACTAACAAGTGGCAGACCCCCGTAGTGGGGCCGGCATAGCAGTTTGCTCTCTCGCAAACTGCGTAAACTTGTTTGCGATGACCCGAAGCGTCCCGAGTGCGCGAGGCAACGTCTGCCCCACGCCCGCAGGCGCCACACCCCGCCCCACATCTCCAAGCGTCCCAGGAAACGCCCCTCGATGGGATGAGTTGATGGGAATATAATCAGGAGGCGGACGAATTGTCAATAGGCGATTTGCGGTGCCGGCAATACGGCCGGGTCGTGGTGTCGTAGGGCGGATAAGCCGAAGGCGCCATCCGCCGTCCGGCGCCGCAATGGCGGATGGCGCTGCGCTTATCCGCCCTACAGAATTGACTCGTTAGCTAGATCAGATAAGCCGAAGACGCTATCGGCCCCCAAGCAGCGTAATTAGTCCAATGCCTAATTATCGTCGCGCAAGAATACCAGGGGGCTGCTGGTTCTTCACCGTAAACCTGCTCGATCGCCGTCGCGGATTGCTGATCGATGAGATCGCGGTATTGCGTGAAGCGATCCGGACGACGCGCACGAGGTCTCCGTTCCAAATCGACGCCATCGTTGTCTTGCCCGATCATCTCCACACCGTCTGGTCGCTTCCCGATGGAGATACCGACTTCTCGTCGCGATGGCGAGCAATCAAGAAGTCCTTCACGAAAGCCCTTCCGCAGACGGAGCCGCGCGATCCAGTCCGGCAATCGCGGAACGAACGCGGGATCTGGCAGCGACGGTTCTGGGAGCATCTGATTCGGAACGACGAGGACTACGCGCGGCACG
The DNA here is from genome assembly GCF_034479375.1 of Rhodopseudomonas palustris. Taxonomy (NCBI): domain Bacteria; kingdom Pseudomonadati; phylum Pseudomonadota; class Alphaproteobacteria; order Hyphomicrobiales; family Nitrobacteraceae; genus Rhodopseudomonas; species Rhodopseudomonas palustris. The sequence continues at coordinate 2,806,412 of NZ_CP140155.1, forward strand.
TCGACTATTGTTATATCAACCCGGTCAAGCACGGTCTGGTGACACGGGTTCGAGACTGGCCGTATTCGTCGTTTCATCGCGACGTGCGCGCCGGCTTATTCCCGATCGACTGGGCCGGCGACAGCGACGACATCGGTGAATTCGGAGAACGGGTGTCGTAGGGCGGATAAGCCGAAGGCGTCATCCGCCGACCGCGCCGCAATGGCGGATGGCGCTGCGCTTATCCGCCCTACTTCATCGACCCTTGCCTCAGCAGGCCATCCGCGATTTAGCTGGCTGCGCACCAACCAACCGCGAGACCGCATGGCGACCATCGACACCTCTCTCGTTGCGAAACTGCCGCTGTTCGCCGGCTGCAGTGCCGACGAGCTCGACGCCATCCTCAAGGAGGCTCGTTCGATCCGGGTTCCGAAGAACGCGCATGTGTTCGAACAGGGCGAGGAGGCGCATTCGTTCTTCGTGCTGCTGCACGGCCATGTCCGCGCCAGCAAGCTGACGCCTGCCGGCGAGCAGGTGGTGGTGCGCTATGTGGCGCCCGGCGAGACGCTGGGCGTGGCGATGGCGATCGGGCTTCAGAACTATCCGGCGACGGCGACCGCGGTCGACGACAGCATCGTGCTGGCGTGGCCGACCGCGGCGTGGCCGCGGCTCGTCGAGCACTATCCGTCGCTCGCCACCAACACGCTGCGCACGGTAGGCACGCGGCTGCAGGAGACCCATTCCCGCGTCATCGAAATGTCGACCCAGCAGGTCGAGCAGCGCGTCGCCCATGCGCTGCTGCGGCTCGCCAGCCAATCCGGCCGCAAGGTCGAGAACGGCGTCGCGATCGATTTCCCGATCAGCCGGCAGGACATCGCGCAGATGACGGGAACCACACTGCACACCGTCAGCCGGCTGCTGTCCGGCTGGGAGAGCCGCGGGCTGATCGAGGGCGGCCGCCAGCGCATCGTGCTGCGCGAGCCGGATCAACTGGTTGCGCTTGCGGAACAGACGCCCGGCGACGGCGCAAGCTGAGCCCAGAACGATACCGCTGCTCGGGCCGCGACCGCCGTCACGCGAATCGCTCGCAACCATCGCATTTGCGTTCCCCCGCGGGCTGTGTGCTAGGATATATCGCAGACGCGAGATGCGGGGGACGCCATGGTCGCGAACTATCACGTCGCCGTCGGCGATCAGAATGCGCGCGGTCAGTATCTCGTCGACCGCACGGTCAGCGCCGACAAGCGCCCGCGGTTGCGGATTGCCTGCATTCATTGCGGCAAAGAATATTTCGTCGCCGACATCAATTTCCACAATTGTAAATGCCCATCCTGTCAGAGCGATGACGGCCAGACGCTGAGCTGACGAGGCCCGCTCCGGCCCGGCCGGGGGTGGCGCTGGCGCGACGCCGCGCCCCTGCCTGGAATCGCTCTAATCGCGACATTCCGTCGCGGATCTCCCGCGATGCGCTGAGCTACTGACACTCGGTATCAACTGTCCACGGAGCCCGCTGCATGAGCCGCTTTCGCGCCGCTGCCCTCGCCTTCGCCGCCGTTGTCGTGCCGTTGCAGGCGTTCGCCGCCGAACAGGTCAACGTCTACACCTATCGCGAGACCAAGCTGGTTCAACCGCTGTTCGACGCCTTCACCAAGGACACCGGCATCGCCGTCAACGTGATCTCGGCGAGCTCCGGCCTGGAGCAGCGGATCAAGGCCGAAGGCGCCAACAGCCCCGCCGACGTGCTGCTGACGGTCGACATCGGGCGGATCGACGAAGCGGTCGCGGCCGGCGTCACCCAGCCGATCAAATCGGCGGTGGTCGACGAGATCGTGCCGGCGCGCTATCGCGATCCCGACGGCCACTGGGCCGGCATCTCGATGCGGGCGCGGGTGATCTACGCCTCGAAGGACCGCGTCAAGCAGGAGACGATCACCTACGAAGAGCTCGCCGATCCGAAATGGAAGGGCAAGATCTGCATCCGCTCCGGCCAGCACATCTACAACAACGCGCTGTTCGCCGCCTATGTGGCCAAGCACGGCGAGGCGAAGGCCGAAGCCTGGCTGCGCGGCCTCAAGGCCAATCTGGCGCAGAAGCCCTCGGGCGGCGACCGCGAGACCGCGCGCGACGTCGCGGCCGGCAAATGCGACCTCGGCATCGGCAACACCTATTACTGGGCGCTGATGCTGAAGGACCCCGACAAGAAGGCCTGGGCGGACGCGACCCGCGTGATCCTGCCGACCTTCGAGGGCGGCGGCACCCACGTCAATCTGTCCGGCGTGCTGCTGGCCAAGAACGCGCCGAACAAGGCCAACGGCGTCAAGCTGATCGAATGGCTGCTCGGCGAGAAGGCGCAGCAGATCTACGCCAACGCCAACTACGAATATCCGATCCGGCCCGGCGTGCCGCTCGACCCGACCATCGCCGGCTACGGCAGACTGACCGCCGACTCGCTGCCGATCGCCAAGATCGCCGCCGAGCGCAAGACCGCCTCGACGCTGGTCGACAAGGTCGGGTTCGACAACTGAGCATGAGCGGGACGCGCGCCTTTTCCCTCTCCCCTCGTGGGAGAGGGTGGCTCGAATGAGCGAAGCGAATTCGAGACGGGTGAGGGGGCGGGACGAGGCGCTGCGCCACGACCCCTCACCCGCCCTCGCTGCGCTCGGGCACCCTCTCCCACAAGGGGAGAGGGACGTGAGCGGCACGGCCATTCCTCGCCCGCAAGCCTATCGCCGTCCGTCCTCGCCGAGTGAAAACACCGCGCTCGGCATCGCCCTCCTCACCGCGCTGATCGTCGCCGCGCCGGTGATCAGCCTGGCGCTGACCGCACTGCAGCCGGCCGCCGACGTCTGGCCGCATCTCGTCGCTTACGTGCTGCCGCAGTCGCTGCGCGACACCGCTTGGCTGCTGCTCGGCGTCGGCGGATTGACGCTGCTGATCGGCACCGCCACCGCGTGGCTGGTGTCGTCGCATGATTTCGCCGGGCGGACGCTGCTGGTGTGGCTGCTGCCGCTGCCGCTGTCGGTGCCGACCTATCTGTCTGCCTATGTGTATGTCGACCTGTTCGAGCCGCTCGGCCTGGCGCATCGCACGCTGGCGCTGCTGATGCCGACGGCGCAGGCGGTGCAGTGGCTGCCGCAGTTGCGTTCGCTGCCCGGCGCGGTGCTGCTGCTGGCGCTGGTGCTGTATCCGTATGTGTATCTGTCGGCGCGCGCGGTGTTTCAGGCGCAGAGCGCGGACGCGATCGAGGCGGCGCGCACGCTCGGCGCCTCGCGCCTCACGATCTGGCGCCGCGTGGTGCTGCCGATGGCGCGGCCGGCGCTGGCGGTCGGCGTCGCGCTCGCCGCGCTGGAGACGCTGAACGACATCGGTGCATCCGAATATCTCGGCGTCCGCACCCTCACCGTGTCGGTGTTCACCACTTGGCTCAACCGCGGCAGCCTCGCCGGCGCGGCGCAATTGTCGCTGGTGCTGCTCGGCTTCGCGGCGCTGCTGATCACCATCGAGCGGATCGGCCGCCGCAATGCCAGCGTCGAATTCTCCGCCGAAAACCCGCGGCTGCGGCCGCGCACGCCGCTGCGCGGCGCCAAGGGCGGCTTCGCGTTGCTGGCCTGCCTGCTGCCGCCGCTGCTCGGCTTCGTCGTGCCGGCGGCGTATCTGCTCGGCGAAAGCCTGCGCCGCGGCCTCGCCGGACGGATCGACCCGTCGCTATGGCGCGACGCGCTGCATACGGTGACGCTGGCGTCGATCGCGACGGTGCTGGCGCTCGCGCTCGGGCTGATCGTTGTGATCGCCGCGCGCTGGCGCGGCGGCCGCATTGCGAGATCGGCGCTCGCGGTGGTGCAGCTCGGCTACGCGTTGCCGGGACTGGTGCTGGCACTCGGCCTGCTGACGCCGCTGCTGGCGCTCGACGGCGCGCTGGTGACGCTGGCGCAATCGATCGGCCTCGCCTCGCCCGGCCTGCTGCTGATGAGCTCCGGCGGCGCGGTGGTCGCCGCCTATGTGATCCGCTTTCTCGCGGTGCCGACCGGTCTGTTGAAGGCCGGCTTCGAACGGATCCCGCGCGACTACGACGATTCCGCCCGCGCCGCCGGCGCCTCGCGGCTGGTGACGCTTTCGAAGATCGACCTGCCGCTGCTGCGGCCGGCGCTGGTCGGCGCGGCGATCCTGGTGTTCGTCGACTGCCTGAAAGAACTGCCGGCGACGCTGCTGCTGCGGCCGCTGAACGTCGAGACGCTGTCGACCTCGATCTATCAATACGCCAGCCGCGGCAGTTTCGAGGAAGGCGCGCTCGCCGCCCTGATCATCGTCGCCGCCAGCATTCCGCCGGTGATCTGGCTGACGCGGTTTTCCGATTTGCCGGAGTGAACCGCGCGCCGACCCGGCCGAGCGGTTATTTCGGGCCCGCCAGCCACCAGATGATCAGGCCGACCACCGGCAACACCAGGATCAGGATTACCCAGAGCACTTTGGCGCCGGTGCTGGCGCCGCTCTGGATCACACGAAAAATCGCCCAGATATCCAGAGCGAGAATGATCAGGCCGAGAAGGCCACCGAATTCGATACCCACCGGGCAATCTCCCTTTGCTTGACTGACATTCGGAATTCGCCAGGGCAATGGGCCAGACACGCGATGGTTCCATCCAGGAACCGGCGCCTCCCGAAGCTGCGACGACCGGCGGCACTGGCCATCCCGACCGCCGCGGCGTATAAGCTCGCAACATGCTGACGGTCCAACGAATCCCTGTTCCTGCAGGCCGCCGCACGCTCGCCGTCGCGGCGATCGTGCTGGGCCTCGGATCGGGTGCGGCCCATGCCCAGGCCCATGCCCAGGCCGGGCCGGTGCGCTACTGGATCCCCGGCGGCCCGTTCGGCTTCGGCGGCGGCGTGACCGAGAGCTGGGGCACGGCGGGCTGGAGCGACGTGCCGGGCTTCGCGGCGCTGAGCAGCGTCGACGAGGACGGCTTTCGGACCGGCTTCGTCGCGCGCAGCTACAGCGCCCCGGTCAATGCCTTCGCCAGCGGCCTCGGCTGGCGCGGCTTCGGCGGGATCGGCGGCGCCGGCGCATTCGGCAATTTCGGTTCGCTGGCCCTGGAAGGCTCGCAATACGGCTACAACTTCAAGGGCGTCGGCGGCCTGCCGGTGACGCTTTTCGGCGGCGTCGATCAGTTGAAGTACAATCCGGACGTGTTCAGCCAGGTGACCGCGTTCAGCGGTACCGGCACCACCGCGGCCACCGCCGTCCACGCCGGGATCGAGATCCGGCCGACCTCGAATCTCAGCCTGTCGTTCTCGGGCAGCTACGTCCAGCCGGGCGGCGCCGTCGACAGCGACATCCGCTCGAATCTGCTGCCGGGCGAATCGACGATGTTCTCGGGCGGGCGGCGATAAGCCCGTCCGGTTTCGACCGGGTCCGGCCTGAAGCTACGCACCGTCGGGCGTCGACCAGCGCTTTTCGATCTCCACCAGCACCAGCAGGACGACGCCGACCGCGACGATGACGAGGCCGTCGGCGAGCGACACCGCACGGGTATCGAACACTTTCTGCAGCGGCGGGGCGTAGGTGAAGGCGAGCTGCGCGATCACCACGATCGCCACGCCGATCAGCACCGCGGGCGTGCCGACCACGCCGCGCCAGGTCAGCGACGGGCCGCGAATGTAGCGGATGCTGAACAGATAGAAGATCTCCATCACCACCAGCGCGTTGACCGCCATGGTGCGGGCGGTCTCGACCGGCAGCTCGCGCGTGGTCGCCCAGGCGTAGATCCCGAACGTGCCCGCCACCATCAGCACCGACACGAACACGATGCGCCACAGCAGCAGCGCCGACAGCAGCGGCTGTTTCGCCGGGCGCGCCGGACGCCGCATCGCGTTCGGCTCGGTCGGCTCGAACGCCAGCGTCAGGCCGAGCGCGACCGCGGTGACCATATTGATCCACAGGATCTGGATCGCCGTCACCGGCAGAGTCAGTCCGAACGCGATGGCGAGGATGATCGTCAGCGATTCGCCGCCATTGGTCGGCAGCGTCCAGCCGATCACCTTGGTGAGGTTGTCGTTGACCGTGCGGCCCTCGCGGACCGCGGCGGCGATCGAGGCGAAATTGTCGTCGGCCAGCACCATCTCGCTGGCCTCCTTGGCGGCCTCGGTGCCGTTGGCGCCCATCGCGATGCCGACATCGGCCCGCTTCAGCGCCGGGGCGTCGTTGACGCCGTCGCCGGTCATGGCGATGACGGAGCCGTCCTCCTGCAGCGCCTCGATCAGCCGCAGCTTGTGTTCGGGGCTGGCGCGGGCGAACACCACCGCCTCGCGGGCGTAGCGGCGGAACAAATCGTCTTCGGCGACATCGAGATCGCGTCCGGTGACCGTGATCGGATCGTCGGCGAGGCCGAGCTGCAGCGCGATCGCGCGTGCGGTGGCGGCGTGGTCGCCGGTGATCATCTTCACCCGGATGCCGGCCGCGCGGCACTCGGCGACCGCGTCGATCGCTTCGGGGCGCGGCGGATCGTTCAGCCCCACCAGGCCGAGCAGCGTCAGGCCTTGCGCCACGTCGGCCGGCGCGAGATCGCGGACGTCGCCCGGCAGGCGGCGGCGGGCGATCGCCAGCACGCGTTGACCGCTGGCGGCCAGCGCGTCGCTCTGGCGATCGAACCAATCGCGATCGAGCGGCCGCACGCCGTCGAGCGTCGCGACATCGCCGCACATCGCAAGCACCGATTCCGGCGCGCCTTTGACATAGACGACGGGCTGGCCGTCGCACAGGTGCAGCGTCGCCATGAAGCGATGCCGCGGATCGAACGGAAGGTCGTCGATGCGCGAAAACGCGGCCACGGCCGCGGCGCGGTCATGGCCGGCCTTGACCGCCAGCGCGACCAGCGCGCCTTCCATCGGATCGCCGTCGACGACCCAGTCGGCGCCGACCTGGCGCAGGCCGGCGTTGTTGCACAACAGCGCGGCGAGCGTGAGCTGCTCGAGCACGGCGTCCGCAGCAGGATCGATCACGCCGGTCCCATCGAGGCGAAAGCCGCCTTTGGGCTCGTAGCCGACGCCGTCGACCTCGATCCGGCCGCGCGCGGCCACGACGGTCCGCACCGTCATCTCATTGCGCGTCAGCGTGCCGGTCTTGTCGGAGCAGATCACCGAGACCGAGCCCAGCGTCTCGACCGCCGGCAGCCGGCGGATGATGGCGTTGCGCCGCGCCATCCGCTGCAGGCCGACCGCGAGCGTGATCGTCATCACCGCCGGGAGGCCTTCGGGAATCGCCGACACCGCCAGCCCGATCACGATCATGAACGCTTCGTCGAGGCGGTAGGCCTGCACGAACACCGCATAGGCGAACACCAGCACCGAGACCGCGAGCACCACGAAGGTGACTTGCCGCGCGAACTGATCCATCTGCCGCACCAGCGGCGTCGCCAGCTTCTCGACCGCGCCGATCATGGCGCTGATGCGGCCGAGCTCGGTGGCGCCGCCGGTGGCGATGACCACGCCGGTGCCCTCGCCTTCGGTCACCAGCGTGCCGGAGAACGCCATGCACTGGCGATCGCCGAGCGACGCGTCGGCCGCGACCGCGATGTCGTTCTTTTCGGCCGGCACGGATTCGCCGGTGAGGATGGCTTCGTCGATGCGCAGATTGCGCGCGCGCAGAATCCGCAGGTCGGCCGGAACCCGGTCGCCTGCCTCGAGCACCATGACATCGCCCGGCGCCACGTGATCGGCGGCGATCGTGACCCGGCGACCGTCGCGCAGCACCGAGGCGTGCGGCTCGATCATCTTGTGGATCGCCTCCAGCGCCTTCTCGGCCTTGCCCTCCTGGACGAAGCCGATCACGGCGTTGATCAGCACGACGGCGACGATCACCATCGCGTCGGTGACGTGGCCGATCGCGCCCGCCAGCACGCCCGCGGCCAGCAGCACGTAGATCAGCAGATTGTGGAACTGCAGCGCGAACCGCAGCAGCGCGCCGCGCTCGGCTTTGGCGGGCAGACGATTGAAGCCGAAGGTGGCGAGCCGCCGCGACGCCTCGTCCTCCGTCAGCCCTTCCGCCCGGCTGCGCATCGCGGCGAGCGCGGCGCCGGCGTCGATCGCGTGCCAGTTCTGAATCGACGCGTCGGGCGCATCGTCGCGCTGAAGTGCAGAACTTTCCGCTGATGCCATGGATCCCATCCCGAAATGTCGCGCGCCTCGGCACCGCACGATGACGTTCGCTGCCTTTCCCGCGCACCGGAGCGCATGTCGGCGGCGCGGGGAACCCACGGCGACCATCGCACGGGCCGCAATATGATTTGCTGACGAACCGGGTGTGGCATTGAGCCACGTCATGGAGACGCGCGCGAGCGCGACGCGACGCCTGGCGAAAACTATCGGGATGGCGAGTGATGGCGCCGTGTTTGAGGCGCAGCAAAATCGTCGGATGGGCAAAAGCGAATCGTGCCCACCATCTTGCTTGTCATGAAGCGAGAGTTTCTCGTCGTGTCGCGCGTGGGCACGGCGCTGCGCGCCTGTGCCCACCCTCCGCGTCAACTACGCGGCGACGTACTACGCGTTCTTCAGCGCGACGCGGAATTCGGCTTCGGTGTTGGCTTTGACCTGGTCGAGCGTGACGCCGTCGGCGAGTTCGATCAGCGCCATGCCATCGTTGCCGTGCTTGTCGATGGTGAACACCGCCAGATCGGTCACCACCATGTCGACGACGCGCTCGCCGGTCAGCGGCAGGTTGCATTGCTTCAGCAGCTTCGGGCCGTCCTTGGCGGAATGCTCCATCACCACCACGACGCGCTTGACGCCGGCGACGAGGTCCATCGCGCCGCCCATGCCCTTGACCATCTTGCCGGGGATCATCCAGTTAGCGAGATCGCCGTTCTGGGCGACCTGCATGGCGCCGAGGATCGACAGGTCGATATGGCCGCCGCGGACCATCGCGAACGAATCCGCGCTGGAGAAGTAGCTGGTCGACGGCAGTTCGGTGACGGTCTGCTTGCCGGCGTTGATCAGGTCGGGATCTTCCTCGCCCTCGTAGGGGAACGGGCCCATGCCGAGCATGCCGTTCTCGCTCTGCAGCACGACGTCGACGCCGTCGGGAATGTAGTTCGACACCAGCGTCGGAATCCCGATGCCGAGATTGACGTAGAAACCGTCGCGCAATTCCTTCGCGGCGCGCGCCGCCATCTGTTCGCGGGTCCAGGCCATCAGAACTCTCCTCAGGTTGCCGCGGCTTCGGGGCGCTTGCGGGTGGTGCGCTGCTCGATGTGCTTCTTGGCGCTACCGACTTCGATGATGCGCTGGACGAAGATGCCCGGGGTGTGGATGTGATCCGGATCGATCTCGCCGGCCGGCACCAGATGCTCGACCTCGGCGATGGTGATCTTCGCCGCGGTCGCCATCATCGGATTGAAGTTTCGCGCGGTCTTGCGATAGACTAGATTGCCGGCGGTATCGCCCTTCCAGGCGTGGACGATGGCGAGATCGCCGAACAGGCCGCGCTCCATGACGTATTTCTCGCCGTCGAATTCGCGGATTTCCTTGCCTTCCGCCACCAGCGTGCCGACGCCGGTCTTGGTGAAGAACGCCGGGATGCCGGCGCCGCCGGCGCGGATGCGCTCGGCCAGCGTGCCCTGCGGGGCGAATTCGAGCTCCAGCTCGCCGGCCAGGAATTGCTGCGCGAACAGCTTGTTCTCGCCCACATAGGACGAGATCATCTTCTTGATCTGCCGGGTCTCCAGCAGCCTGGAGAGGCCGATGCCGTCGACGCCGGCATTGTTCGAGACCACGGTGAGGTCCTTGACCCCGGAATCGCGCAGCGCGTCCGACAACGTCTCGGCGATGCCGCACAGCCCGAAACCGCCGGACATGATCATCATGCCGTCCCGCAGGATTCCGGCGAGAGCCGATTGGGCGTCGGGAAAAACCTTGTTCATGATGCAGGGACCTGGTGAGAGGAGCTGTTCTGCGAGCGGGTCTATTCAGCAAAAACGGCGCTGGCCGTCAATTGCGCCGACCCGCTACGGCCCGGAAGGCCTTGAAAGAGACAAGAAAAACGATCAAGTTGCCGCCGAGCAGGGGGCCGGCGGCCCCGCCCTTTCACCCCCCTCATCTGACCCGGATCTTCATTGGCGATGGCCCAGGGAATCAAGCGCCTCGGGATATCGGTTGCAGCGCTGATCGTTCTGGCCGTGATCGGCGCGCTGGCGCTGTCGCTGCTGATCGACCGCGGGGCGATGCGGCAGGCGGTCGAGGCGCAATTGCGCGCCGCGACCGGACTCGAACTGGCGATCGACGGCGACATCGAGATCGCGATCTTTCCGCGCAGCTACGTCACCTTTTCGGCGGTTCGGCTGAAGGGCGACGGCGACGCCGACAGCGCGCTGGTCGTCGAGACGCTCACCGCCAATCTGCGCCTGCTGCCGCTGCTGCTGCGCCGCTTCGAAATCGCCGACATCGTGCTGATCAAGCCATCGATCCGCGTCGTCCGCGACGCCGACGGCGGCAGCAACTGGACGCCGTTCATCAAGAGCCTGACGCGGACGATGAAGCCCGGGCTCGACGATCAGGTGTCGTTCTCCGAGATCCGGCTGCAGGACGGCGTGCTCAGCTATCACGACGACGCCGGCAAGATCAGCGAAACGCTCGCCGACATCGACCTGTCGCTGGCGTGGCCGTCGATCTCCCGCACCTTCGCGGCCGCCGGCCAGTTCGACTGGCGCGGCGAGCGCCTCGACGGCAGCATCAGCGTCAACGACTTCATCGCCGCATTGGCGGGCGAACGCTCCGGCCTGAAGCTGCGGCTCGCCGGCGCCCCGATGAAGATCGCGTTCGACGGCGCGATCGGCAACAAATCCAGCCTGGTGCTGGAAGGCACGCTCTCGGCCGACAGCGTCTCGCTGCGCAACGCGCTGCGCTGGGCCGGCCAGGAGCCGCCCGGCGCCGGCGGCTTCGGCCGCTTCGCCATGAAGGCGCGCGCCAATCTGGTCGGGCCGGCGATCGCGCTGACCAACGTCAATATCGAACTCGACAAGAACGTCGCCGAAGGCGTGATGACCTACACCATCGCCGGCAATCATCGGGGCCTGCAGGCGACGCTCGCCGCCGGCAGCATCGACGTCACGCCGTATCTGTCGACGATCCGGCTGCTGACCAGCGGCGCGCGCGACTGGAACCGGCAATTGTTCGATCTGGGCTCGGCGAACCCGGTCGATCTCGACGTCCGGCTGTCCGCCGCCAAGGTCACGCTCGGCTCCTCGACGTTGGGCCGCACCGCGCTCAGCGCCAATCTGCGCGGCGGCGCGCTGGCGCTCAGCGTCGGCGAGGCGCAGATCTATGGCGGCATCGTCCGCGGCACGCTCGGCGTCACCCGGCGCGACAACGTCGCCAATATCAAGACCCAGTTCCAGTTCAACGACGTCGACCTCGAAGCCTGCGCCGCCGACCTGCTCGGCGTGCGCAATCTGTCGGGCCGCGGCAATCTCAGCATCGCGCTGGAGGCGTCCGGGTCGAGCCCGTTCGGGCTGGCGCAGTCGCTCGACGGCCAGGCGCTGCTCACCGGCCATGACGGCGCCATCACCGGCTTCAATGTCGAGCAATTGCTCAAGCGGCTGGAGCGTCGGCCGCTGTCCGGTGGCGGCAATTTCCGCAGCGGCAAGACGCCGTTCAACACCCTCAACGTCGCGGTGCGGTTCAGCGACGGCGTCGCCACCGCCGACGACATCCGGATCGAGGGCCCGACCGCGCGGATCTCGCTGACCGGCACCGCCTCGGTGCCGTCGCGCGACTACGACCTCAAGGGCGTCGCCAGCCTCGCCAATGTGCCCGGCGCACCCGGCTTCAACCTGCCGTTCATCGTCGAGGGGCCGTGGGACGATCCCCTGATCTTCCCCGACCCGGAAAGCCTGATCCGCCGCTCGCCGGCCTCGGCGCCGCTGCTCGACGCGGTGAAGGACAGGAAGACCCGCGACGCGGTGCGCTCGGTGCTGGAGCGCATCACCGGCGGCCGCAAGGCCGATCCCGACGCCGCCGCCGAGCCCCCGGCGGCGCCCGCCGCCGCAGCGCCGGCCGCTGCGCCGAAGGCCGCACCGCCGGCCGCTCCGACCCAGCAGTAATCCCATCACCATTCAAACGTCCCATGAGAAGCACAGCAGACATTTGATTAGCATTGCTATTTCAAATACTTCCAGTATGTGGGCGGTGCGGGCGGATCAGGCGCCCTGCGAATGTCAGCCAGTCGAGGAGACTTTTTGCCGTCCTCAATCAACAGTTTGATATCGTTTATGATTTCTCGATTTGTAGCAAACACCGTGTGGTTCAAGCCAAACATCTCATCCCCGATGTTTGTCACATCAATCGTATCTAGGTTCGGTAGCACGACGGGACCTTCGGGTGGCACATCGCCGGCTCTCGGCGATTTTGCGAGCATTGCAGACAACCTCAACGCCTTGTCAGCAGCTGAGGCGTACAATGTCATACCCAGCGCAATTTCCTTGAGCCTCGGTATCGCATCAACGAACGCCTTCCTGTCAATGTCTGGCGCCGCCATCACCAATTGATCCAAGCGAATTTCGGACGAGGACTGCGCGAAGTTTTGTAGCGCGTCCAAAACCAAGAAGTTTCCCATGCTGTGCGCTATGACGTTGATATGCTTGATACCGAACTCCTTCTGCAACTTCGAGACAAGCTCGACAAAGCGAAATCGTCCCGACAACGCGCTGACTTGATCGTATCCGTAGTCGGATATGTCGTCGCCTCCCTTGGTACTCCAAGAGAACAACACCGAGAGCCCCCGATATTGCAGGTCCCAAACGATCTGGGCGTTCCTATAGACAGCTTGCTCGAAATTTGTATTGAAGCCGTGGACAAAAACGAGAGCGGACTTCGGGCCCTGCTCCGCAATCAATTTTGCCAGATCGGACTCAGAGAGAAAGGATAGTTGCTTGATCGTGAAATGACTCCTGTCTTTCTCTTTCTCCCGGTGAACTTCGTATCCGAAAAGATGCCAAACCGACGGCAGCTCAAGTCGACCAAATTTGTGGTCTTCCGGCACGCGCACAGAGGCAGCGCCAAAAGTTAGCTTACTTTGTCGATCACCGGAGAAGGCGACGACCTTCTGTGAAGCGATTGGCTGTCTGTCCGTTGCAAAAATGAACTCGACTATCCTCTCAAGTTCGTTGCTCAGCGCCCCACAAAGTGAGGGCAGTGTCTCACAAGGCCTCTGAACGGCCGAGAAGCCTGCATTTCCGGAGGCAAGTCCTGCTTCATTGGGAGCGATCGCATCATTCAACCAGCTTGTTGTTGAATTTGGCACTGCCATCGGCCTGATTGCTGAACCAATAATCACGGGCGACGATGTTCCTGATCCGAACTTACCCAACATCATTCGTCCGGGATCTCTGATTATTGAGGCGACGTCCCCCAAGACTTTCCCGGGGTCCTTCAATGGGCTTATAGAGGAAACATTTGATTGAAGGAGGACAGCTCTGGCGATCAGCTTCCCAGTATCGTCCAATCTGAACTGCCAAAGCGAAGTTCCTTCGACATGCACGACTTCCGCTTTGTAGGATGTGAAGTCTGAAAATGCGACCGTTGAGCTTATTTTCGTGGTGACGATGCTGCCGAGCCGCTGAAGTATCGGATACCCGGCCGTCCCGTTTGTCTCCTTCAGGATGGAATCGTACTGCTCGGAGGTAGTGATTTGCTTGAGCGTCGTCGCATTCGACGATTGGAGCGCAGCAATGTAGTAGGCAAGCGGCTTTTCCGGTGCAAACGGTTGCGCGCGGCCGACCTGGGCAAAGGCAAAGCAGCTTGCCGCCATTACAAGTGAGAAGAACAGCAAATCCAATGAGCGACGAAGCATGATCTCCTCGCTTCAAATAAACTGGCGAAAATATACGCAAATCTGCCGCAACTATCACATAATAGCAAGCCATAGAGATTCAGGAAGCAGCGGCATACAGGCGTCAACACCCCCTCGATGCTGTATCGATCGCTCCCCCAACGCCGTCAGTTCGGGACCAAACGCCTTACCGGCAAGAGGCAGCATGCCGAACCAACCCGCCGCGGCGGCGCTAGTGCCTGCGGCCATCCTTCGAGGCGCGCAAGGGCGCGCACCTCAGGATGACGGTGTGCTGGCGTTCAGTCAGTTGCTGTTCACATCGGCGCGGCGCTGTCGGCCTTGGCGCGGGACAGTTTCGAGGCCAGCGAGGCGATCACGATCGCCAGCGTCACCACGGCGACGATCAGCGTGCAGATCGCGTTGATCTGCGGCTTCACGCCGAGCCTGACCTCCGAATAGATCCGGATCGGCAGCGTCGCCGAGCCAGGGCCGGTGGTGAAGCTCGCGATCACCAGATCGTCGAGCGACAGCGCAAAGGCGAGCATCCAGCCGGCCGCGATCGCCGGCCAGATCAGCGGCACGGTGGCCTGAAAGAACGCCTCGACCGGGCCGCAGCCGAGATCCATCGCCGCCTCCTCGTAGCTGCGGTCGAGCGAGCCGAGCCGCGACTGCACCACCACCGCGACGAAGCACATCGTCAGCGTCGTGTGGGCGATCGTCACGGTCCAAAAGCCGCGCTCGGCATTCAGCGCCACGAACAGCAGCAGCAGCGACAGGCCGGTGATCACTTCCGGCATCACCAGCGGCGCGTACAGCATCCCCGAGAACAACGTGCGGCCGCGGAAATGCCCGGCGCGCGACAGCGCCACCGCCGCCAGCGTGCCGAGCACCGCGGCCGCGGTCGCCGACGCCAGCGCCACCCGCAGGCTCATCCACGCCGCCGCCAGCATCGCCTCGTCCTGGAACAATTCGCGATACCAGCGCAGCGACCAGCCGCCCCACACCGTGACCAGACGGGAATCGTTGAACGAGTAGATCACCATGATGACGATCGGCAGATACAGGAACGCCAGGCCGAGCGTCAGCGACACGAGGTTGAAGCGGGAGAGTTTCATGACGCGCCGCCTTCTCCCTCCCCCCTTGCGGGGGAGGGTCGGGGTGGGGGGTAGCCCCGAAGCGAGGCTCCCGTTGTGGACCCCCACCCCCGACCCCTCCCCGCAAGGGGGAGGGGAGCAGAGAGCGCCGCCCCGATCCCGCCCATCACCGCCCTCCTTCGAGCTGGCGGCGCTGCAGGCGCTCGTAGATCATCAGCGGCAGCAGCAGCACGGCGAGCAGCACCACCGCGATCGCCGAGGCCACCGGCCAGTCGCGGTTGGTGAAGAACTCCAGCCACAGCGTCTGCCCGATCATCAGCGAGCCGGAGCCGGCCAACAGATCCGGAATCACGAACTCGCCGACGATCGGGATGAAGCACAGCAAGACGCCGGCGCCGATGCCGGGCAGCGACAGCGGGAACGTCACCAGCCAGAACGCCCGGCGCGGCGAGCAGCCGAGATCGGCGGCGGCCTCGTTCAGCGACGGCGGCAGCTTCGCCAGCGTCGCATACAGCGGCAGCACCATGAACGGCAGATACGAATAGACGATGCCGATATACATCGCGGTATCGGTCGACAGCCACACCAGCGGCGCCGAGACCAGATGCAGCGCCAGCAGCGTCTGGTTCAACAGGCCGTCGTGCTGCAGGATGTTGATCCAGGCGTAGATCCGGATCAGGAACGAGGTCCAGAACGGCACGATCACCAGCATCATCGCCAAAGGCTGCCAGCCCCGCGGCAGCCGCGCCATCGCGTAGGCAATTGGATAGCCGATCAGCAGCAGGATCGCGGTCGAGACCGCGGCGACGACGAGGCTGCGCAGATAGGACAAGACGTAGAGATTGTCGGAGATCAGCAGCCGGAAATTGTCCAGCGACAGCGCTGCGAACGCGGCCGTCAGCGCGTCCCAGCCGGCCGCGAGATCGAACACCGGCGTGTAAGGCGGCTGCGCGATCGCGCTCTGCGACAGGCTGATCTTCACCACGAAACCGAACGGCACCAGGAAGAACAGCGCCATCCACAGATAGGGCGCGATCACCGCCAGCCGCGCCGGGCGGGTGAAGATTCGGCGTGCGCCGCTCATCGCCAAGCCCTCATCGCCAGGCCCTCATTTTTCCAGCACCACGCAATCGTCGGGCGCGAACCACGCAACCACGTGGTCGCCGGTGCGATAGGCGTCGACGTCGAGCCGCGTGGTGTTGGCCATCTTGGCCAGCAGCGTCGCGCCGGTATCGAGCCTGATCCGGTAGCTGGTCAGCCCGCCATAGTAACCGACCTCGGCGACTTCGCCGTCGAGCCGGTTCATCGCATCGGCATGGCCGAGATCGGCGGCCGGGCCGCGCCGCGACAGCTTGATCTTCTCCGGCCGGATCGCGAGGCTGATCGCGGTCGCCTCGGTCGGCTGGCGTGGCGCGGCAGCGGTGACGGCGCCCGCACCGCCGGTCGCGACCGTGAGGCGGCCGTGGTCGCGCGACGCGATGGTGCCGTCGAGCATGTTGACGTCGCCGACGAACTCCGCGACCCAGCGCGACGCCGGCGTCTCGTAGAGCTGCCGCGGCGTCGCGACCTGTTCGAGCCGGCCGGACTGCATCACGCCGATCCGGTCGGCCACCGTCATCGCCTCCTCCTGATCGTGGGTGACGATCACGAAGGTGGTGCCGAGCCGCTTCTGCAGCGCCATCAGTTCGAGCTGGGTGGTTTCGCGCAGCTTCTTGTCGAGCGCCGCCATCGGCTCGTCGAGCAACAACAGCCGCGGCCGCCGCGCCAGCGCGCGCGCCAGTGCCACGCGCTGCTGCTGACCGCCGGAGAGCCGATCCGGCTTGCGCTTCTCCAGGCCTTCGAGCCTGACCAGCGCCACCATTTCGGCGACGCGCGCCTTGATCTCCTTCCGCGGCAGGCCGGCGCGCTTCAGCCCGAAGGCGATGTTGTCGGCCACCGACAGATGCGGAAACAGCGCGTAGTTCTGGAACATCATGTTGACCGGGCGCTGATGCGGCAGCACCGCGGCGATGTCCTCGCCGTCGAGCAGGATGCGGCCGCTGTCGGGGGTCTCGAATCCGGCCAGCATCCGCAGCAGCGTGGTCTTGCCGCAGCCGCTCGGCCCGAGCAGCGCGAAGAACTCGCCGGCCTTGATATCGAGCGACAGCCGGTCGACCGCAACGAAGCCGCCGAACCGTTTTTCGACGGACTCGATCTGCAACAGCGGCGCTCCGGCCCTATCGGCCGGATCTCCAGCGTCCTCAGTCATTCCCCAGCAGCGTCCTCAGTCGTTCCCCAGCGCCTCGACGGCCCCGGCTCTGATCCAAACACAATCGGCAAGCTGTAGCGGCCATTCGCACGGGGCTCAACAGCCGCAAATCGCGCGCTCGGTTCACCACCGGACGCGGCCACAACGCGGCGCGACGGCGCCGACCTCGCGGCTCACGCCTCGGCTTCAGGCGGGAAGATCGCCGGCTCGGTATCCGGCGTGCTCAGGCTCCACATCGCGTCGAACATCGAGGCCTGGAAGGCGGCGAACTCGGCGCTGTCGATGATCAGGCCGTAACTCTCGCGCGCGGACGAGATAAGGCAGACTTTGTTGCCGTAGATGAAGCAGGTCATCGCCAGCGTATGTTGGTGCGGCGCGTAGCGCAGTTCGCGGCGATACTCCTCGCTCGACGGCCAGATCGGCGCGATGTCGCGCTCGGCCGAGCGAATCACCCGCAGCCAGATGTCGCGGCGGGCGCGCTCGAGCAGATAGCGCTCCATCTCCTCGAGGCCCGGCTCGGCCATCAGCTCGCGCATCGACAGCGTCGCGCGCAGCACCTTGTCGCCGCCGGACAGCGTATCCCACAGCGTGGTGCGGATGCCGTCCGGACCCGGGTGGAAGCGGACGTTCGGCTGGCCGCTCTCGTGGTGATACATCGAGCGCAGCACCGGCATGACGTCTTCGAGCATCGTCCGCCGCGCCTCGAGCCGCTCCAGCAGGATGCCCGGCTCCTGGGCGACGACGAAGCGCCGCTTGCCGTGGTCGACGAACCGGACCAGCCCCTCGGCTTCCAGCTTGGCGAGCGCGTCATGCGCGGTGGTGCGCGGCAGCCCGGCCTTGGCCGCAACCGCCGTCACCGAGGCGCCGCCGAGGCCGACGGCGGTCAGATACAGCTTGTACAGCGTCCCGGTGATGCCGATGCGGGCCAGCTTGCCTTCGATATCCACCATCGTCCCCCACCCCCGAGCGCGCCGACCATGTCCGATCTCTGTCGCGACGTCCATTGTCGGATTTCACCGATAAAATATTCGGTTGATTCGACCAAACTGCATAAATCAACGCCATATGGCGTGAGCATATGCAGCATTTCCGCGATTTTGATGGATTTTTATACCGTCAGCCGCACGATTCAGATTGACGAAAATATCCGACATATTTCATGCTGGGTGCGCTGAGGATGCCTAGCAAGACGAACGGAGGATTGCAGATGGAAGCGGAAGCCGATGCGGGCCGCCTGCCGGTCGAGACGACAAGACCGCGAACCACGATGCTCCAGACCGCCTTTGCGGGACGGCCGATGCGGGCCGCGGTGGGGCTCACGGCGTTCTTCGCCATCTGGCAGGCGGTGACGCAGCTCAATCTGGTCGACGGCTTCCTGCTGCCCTCGCCGGTGGCGATCGCCGAAGCGCTGTGGGAGCTCGCGCTCGACGGCTCGCTCTGGGTGCACCTCGGCGCCAGCCTGCAGCGCGTCGCGGTCGGCTTCCTGCTCGCCTGCATCGTCGGGCTGGTGCTCGGCCTGATCTGCGGCTGGTGGCGGACGGTGTCCGACTATGTGCGGCCGGTGATCGAGGCGCTGCGGCCGATCCCCCCGCTGGCGTGGATCCCGATCACCATCCTGTGGTTCGGGCTCGGCGACGCCGCATCCTACTTCCTGGTCTTTCTCGGCGCGGTCTTCCCGGTGTTCATCGCCACCTACACGGCGATCCGCGGCCTCGACCGCAACCAGATGAACGCCGCGCTCTGCCTCGGCGCCAAACCCTGGCAGCTCTTCACCGACGTGCTGATCCCGGCCTCGCTGCCGATCATCCTGCCGGGCCTACGGATCGCGCTCGGCGTCGGCTGGATGTGCGTCGTCACCGCCGAGCTGATCGCCGCCCAGACCGGGCTCGGCTACCTGATCCAGCAGTCGCGCATGCTCTTCCAGATCAACAACGTCGTCGCCGGCATGGTCACGATCGGACTGATCGGCTTCGCAATGTCCGCGATCCTTGAACGCATCGAGCGGCGCGTGAATGCGTGGGCTCCTTCCGAACGTAGCTGAGGGCACCCCCATGACCGCAAACATCGCGTTGGCAACTGCAGCTATCCCCGCTGCCGCGCCGGCTTCCGCCGCCCGCGCTGCAGCCGCCGAGGTCCAGATCGACATTCGCAATGTCGGCAAAGTCTACGACTCCAAGGTCACGCACCAGGCGGTGATCGCGCTCGACGGCGTCTCGCTGCGCATCAAGAAAGGCGAGTTCATCTCGCTGCTCGGGCCGTCCGGCTGCGGAAAGTCGACGCTGCTCGGCATCATCGCCGGATTCCAGTCGGCCTCGACCGGCCAGATCCTGCAGAACGGCCGGCCGATCTCCAAGCCCGACGCCTCCCGCACAGTGGTGTTCCAAGACTACGCGCTGTTCGGCTGGATGACGGTGCAGCAGAACGTCGAATTCGGCCTGAAGGCGAAGGGCATGCCGAAGGCGCAGCGCGCCGAGATCGCGCGCGCGCTGATCGCGACCGTGCATCTGTCCGGCTTCGAAGACAAATATCCGCACCAGATGTCCGGCGGCATGAAGCAGCGCGCCGCGATCGCCCGCGCGCTCGCGCCGGATCCCGACATCCTGCTGATGGACGAGCCGTTCGGCGCGCTCGACGCGCAGACCCGCGTGCTGCTGCAGGAAGAAATCGCCCGCATCTCCACCGAGGCCGGCAAGACCGTCATCTTCGTCACCCACGGCATCGACGAGGCGGTGTTTCTCGCCGACCGCGTCGTGGTGATGAGCCCGCGGCCCGGCCGGGTGCGCGACGAAGTGCTGGTGCCGCTGCCGCGGCCGCGCACCGCCGACATGCGTTCCGATCCATGGTTCGTCTCCACGGTCAAAGACCTCTGGGAGACGCTGAAGCCTGAATGGCAAAAAGGGGAATAGACCGTGACAATCAATCTATCGCGCCGCCGCTTCGGACAGCTCGCCGCCGGCTTTGCCGCCACCATGCCGCTCGCGGCCCCGTCGATCCTGCGCGCGCAGCAAGGCGACGTCGTCAAGATGGCCTGGTTCAACACCACCACGGTGTCGGCCCAGATCGCCCATGTGCTGATGCGCACCGACATTGCCGAGCGTAACGGCCTGAAGATGGAGATGATCCAGCTCGCCGCCTCGCCGGCGATCACCGAGGCGCTGGTCTCCGGCGCCGCCGATATCGGCACACTGTCCGACTTTGCCGCCGTCACCACCATGGCGATCGGCGCGCCGGTCACCACGGTATCGTCGCAGGCGATCTTCCGCTCGGCGGTGCTCACCACCAAGAAGTCCGGCATCACTGATCTCGCCGGCCTCAAGGGCAAGCAGGTGTTCGGAACCTTCGGCATCACCGCGTTCCAGAACGCGCAGGAAGCCGTGTCGAAGGCCGGGTTGGTGCCGGGCAAGGACGTCACCTTCGTCAATGTCGGCCCCGCCGAACTTGCCGACGCGGTCGGCTCGCAGCGGATCGATGCGTTCTTCACCTACGATCCGTTCGTGTCGTTCTTCGAGAACTCCGGCCACGCGCAAGTCGTCTCGCAGAACGTCACCCCGGTGATCGTGCTCGCCGCCAACAACCGCTTCTTCAAGGATCGCCCCGCGGTGCTGAAGCGGATGCTGAAGGCGAACTCCGAAGCGCTGTTCTTCGCCAGCCAGAACAATGATCTGGTCAACGGCTGGTTTCGCACGCTGGAGCCCGCCAAGAACATCCCGGTCGAGGTGCTGCAGAAAGCGTCGAGCTACGATCCGGCGTGGAGCGCCAAGGCTTACACCGACATCAAGGCGACGCTGACGCCGGCGCAGATCGCCAAGATGGAGTTGCTCGCCAAATGGGGCGTCGAGAACAAGCTTCTGCCGCGCGTGCCCGACGTGACCAAGTTCGTCGACACCACGATCGCCGGCGCGGTCGACAAGGAAGCCGCGGCGCAAGGCTTCGACCCGAAAAGCGTGAAGATCACCCGCGCCTGATCGCGGGTCTTCACTTCTCAGACTCAGTGGGGGCGGTCGTATGTAACGCCGTCATGCCCGGCCTTTGTGCCGGGCATCCACGCCTTAGCAGTGCCAAACGCAGAAAGAACGTGGATGGCCGGGACGAGCCCGGCCATGACGAGAACCGTTAGCCAAAATGCACGACTTGGTATCACATCCAGAGCGTCACTTCGACTTCGCCACAATGTCCGGCGCTGACCGCTATCGGTTGATGGCCTCGACCATCATGCCTCGCCCGATCGCATGGGTCGTCACGCGTTCGCCCGATGGCGGCGTCAACGCGGCGCCCTACTCGTTCTTCAACATGTTCGGCGCGGACCGCCCCGTGGTCGCGCTCGGCATTCTGGCGCGGCCCGGCGCCCCCAAGGATACGGCTGCGAACATCCGCGCGACCGGCGAATTCGTCGTCAATCTCGTTCCCTTCGCGCTGGTCGAGGCGATGAACGCGACCTGCGTCGAAGCGCCACCGCACATCGACGAACTCGCGCTCGCCGGACTAGACACCTTGCCGAGCGTCGCGATCCGGCCGCCGCGCATCGCCGCGTCGCCGGTCGCGTTCGAATGCAAGCTCACGCATTTGCTGGATACCGGCCCCGGCCAGTCGATGGTCGTGGGCGAGGTGCTCCATGCCCACTATGCGCGCCGCGTCCTGACCGGCGATCCTGATCGGCCGCGCGTCGACCACGCCGCGCTCGATCTCGTCGGGCGGATGCACGGCGCCTCCGCCTACACCCGCACCCGCGATTTGTTCGATCTCAATCGCCCGCTCTGGGCCGATCCGGTCGACCGCACCACACCGCATCACGAGGACTGACCAGATGGCAAAGTTGAAAGTCGCAGCCGTTCAGGCGACCACCGTTCCGTTCGACGCCGCCGGCGCGACCGCGCGCACCGTGGCCTTGCTCGGCGAAGCCGCCGCCAAGGGCGCCCAGCTCGCCGTATTTCCGGAAGCCTTCATCGGCGGCTATCCCAAGGGCCTCGATTTCGGTTGCAGCATCGGCCGACGCACGCCGGAAGGCCGCGAGGATTTCGCCCGCTACGTCCGCGGCGCCATTACCATTCCCGGCCCCGAAGTCGACCAGCTCGTCGCCGCCTGCGCGGAGCACGACATCCACGCCGTCGTCGGCGTGATCGAGCGCGACGGCGGCACGCTGTATTGCACGGCGCTGTATCTGTCGCCGGGCGGCCTGCTCGGTATCCACCGCAAGATCATGCCGACCGGATCGGAGCGCCTGGTGTGGGGCTTCGGTGACGGCTCGACGCTGACCGTGGTCGACACGCCCTATGGCCGACTCGGCGGCGCGATCTGCTGGGAGCACTACATGCCGCTGATGCGCGCCGCGTACTACGCCAAGGGTGTGCAGATCTGGGCCGCGCCCACCGCCGACGATCGCGAAAGCTGGGTCGCCACGATGCGCCACATCGCGCTGGAGGGCCGCTGCTTCGTGATCGGCGCCTGCCAGGTGATGCGGCGGTCGGATTTCCCGGCCGACTACGCCAGCCGGATCGACGCCGGCCCCGACGACTGGATGATGCACGGCCGCTCGGTGATCGTCGGGCCGCTCGGCGACGTGCTCGCGGGTCCGCTGGTCGATGAAGAGGGCATTCTCACCGCCGATATCGACGTCGACGACCTGCACGGCTCGCGGCTCGACTTCGACGCGGTCGGGCATTATGCGCGGCCGGACCTGTTCACTCTCCACGTCGACGAGCGGCCGCAAACGCCGGTCACGTTCGCAGGCGGCGTGGACCAGACGAAGGCGTGAACCACGCGGGCGACGCCGGGCGGGCGATCAGCCCGCCTGGCGCGCATGCGCGCCAGCACCGCCCACGCGCGAGGCGAGCCCGACGAGCCAGGGATAGTCGTTGATCGGCGCGGGCATGCCGATCAGATAGCCCTGCACGGCGTCGCAGCCCTCCTCGACCAGGAAGTCGAGCTGCTCCTGGGTCTCGACGCCCTCCGCCACCAGCGATACGCCGAGGCCGTGGCCGAGCCCGATCACCGCGCGCACGATCGCCGCCGACTGCACGTTGCGGCCGAGATTCATGATGAAGGCCCGGTCGATCTTGATCTTGTCGAACGGGAATGCCTGCAGATAGGTCAGCGACGAGTAGCCGCTGCCGAAATCGTCCATCGACACCCGGACGCCGAGCGTCTTCAGCCGGCGGAGCAGCGCCAGGCCGCGCTCGAAATCGTCGATCAGCACGCCTTCGGTGATTTCCAGCTCGAGCCGGCCTGGCTTCAGCCCGGTCTCGAGCAGCACCTGGTGCACGATGCCGACCAGGTCGGTGTTGAGGAACTGCGCCGGCGACAGGTTGACGGCGATCTGCAAAGGCTTCGGCCACGACGCCGCTTCGCGGCAGGCCTCGCGCAGGATCCATTCGCCGATCTCGACGATCAGGCCGCTCTCTTCCGCCAGCGGAATGAACTCGCCCGGCGGCACGAAGCCGCGCGTCGGATGGCGCCATCGCGCCAGGGCCTCGAAGCCGACGATGTCGCCCTCGCCGATCTGCTTTTTGCTCGACGCCTGCGGCTGATAGTAAAGTGACAATTCGCCGTTGCGGATCGCGTTCGACAGATCCTGATGCAGGGCTCTGCGGTCGCGGATCTGCATGTCCATCTCGGGGGCGAACACGCCGATCGACCCGCGCGCATGCGCCTTGGCGCGGAACAGCGCCGCGCTGGCATTGGCGAGCAGCGACGCCGCGTCCCTGCCGTCGCGCGGAAACAGCGCGATGCCGGTGGTGCCTCCGGTCCGCACCGTCTTGCCCTCGATCTCGAAGCCGCAGGCCAGCGCCTTCGAGAGCCGCTCGGCGAGTTCGCACGCCGCGTCCGGCTGCGGGCCGTCGATCAGCAGACCGAACTCGTCACCGCCGAGCCGCGCTACGACGCCGCCGGGCGACGCCTGTTCGATCCTTCGGGCGACCTCGATCAGCAACTGGTCGCCGATGGCGTGGCCGAACACGTCGTTGATCTCCGAGAGCCCGTCGAGATCGACCGACAGCACCGCGAACTCGTCCTTCCCGCTGTCGCAGGCCTCGATCATCTGCGACAGCGACTTCAGGAAGGAGGTTCGGTTCGGCAGATCGGTCAGGCCGTCGTGATACGCCATGTACGCCATCCGCGCCTCGGTCTGGCGGCGATCGGTGACGTCGACATGGGTCTTGATCAGATAGTTCTCCGCACCCTCCTCGTCCGCGACGGTGATGCGGCGGGTCACGAACAGGCGCAGGCCGTTCCTCGTGCTGATCGGATGCTCCTCGACCATCAGGTCGCCCTTGCGGATCGCGATCTGGTCGCGCTCGCCGATCAGCCGTGCTTCCTTGGGGTTGAAGATCTCGCCGCAGGTCAGGCCGATCGCGTCCTCGCGGCGGCGATTGAGGATGATCTCGGCGCCGCGATTGGCGAGCAGATAGCGGCCGCTGCTGGTGTTCTGCACCGTGAGCCCGACCGGAATGTTGTCGACCACCAGTTCGAGGAACTTCCGCGTCTTGTCGAGCTCGCGCGCCAGCACTTGCCGATCGGTGACGTCCTCGAACAGCGCGATGATGAATTCCGGCTCGTTGCGCTCGTTGTAGGCGACGACGCGGTCGCTCTCCAGCACCAGTTCGCGCTGGCCGAACTCGACCGTCAGTTCGGCCCGGCATCGCGTCTTGCCCGACTCCAGCGCCCTCTGATCCGCTTCGCGGATCGCGGCGGCGGAACGTGGCGAATACAGTTCATCGGCGGTGGCGCCGATGATCCGTTCGCGCGGCAGCCGCGACAATTTCTCGAAAGCGCGGTTGGCGAGGATGTAGCGGCCGTCCTCGATGCTCTTGGCCGCGACGCAGACCGGGATGTTGTCGATCACCGATTCCAGGAACTGCTTGGTGGTCGCGAGTTGCTTCGACACCAGGCGCAACTCGGTGCAATCGTCGTGGGTCGAGATCATCCCGCCGTTCGCCAGCGCCGAGAACTTCACCTGCACGAAACGGCCGTCCGGCAGTTCGCTGACGCAACCTTCGGGCAATTTGGCGTGGCGCAGAAACTCCTCGTTGCTGACGTCGAGCGTGCCGCGGGCCCGGCGCAACGCGAGCAGATCGCTGCCGGCGATGCCGTGCGGGACATCGGAGCGCTGCAGCCCGTACATCTCGAGGTAGCGATCGTTGCAGAACACCACCCGATTCCTAGCGTCGACGATGACGACGCCCTGCTGCAACTTGTTGAGCACCGAATCGACCAGCATGTTCTTGCGGCGCTGGATGCGGCGCTGCTTGCGAAGCAGCGCCGTCGCCCACAGCGCGATGGCGCTGGTGAACGATGCCAGCACGAAGCCGCCGATCAACAGCTCCCAGATCAGCTCGGGGTCGAATCCGCCGATGTAACTCGTCGGCTGGAAGCCGGAGGCCGCCTGCGCAACGCTGCTCGACGAGAAAAGCGATGTCACCGCCGCAATCTTAGCCGCACCGCCGCTTTTCTTCACAATGCCCAACGCCATGAAACACCTGAAAAATTGCCATCGGAATCTCACGTGTGAGCTGTTGGAAACGCGTAAACATCGCTGCCACATTGTCGGGCTATTGACCTGATTTTCATCAATTGACCTGCGATGGTTAATGCCGCGATAACACGGCACTTTCGGGCTCGTGCCCGGTCGGGGACAGCGAGCTATGGAACAGGTTGAATGCGTCGTGGTCGGCGCCGGCGTGGTGGGGCTCGCGATCGCGCGCGGGCTCGCGCGAGCGGGCCGCGAAGTGATCGTGCTGGAAGCCGCCGAAGGGATCGGCACCGGCACCTCGTCGCGCAACAGCGAGGTGATCCACGCGGGGATCTATTATCGCGCCGGCAGCCTGATGGCGCGGCTCTGCGTCGACGGGCGGCAGGCGCTGTACGCCTTTTGCCGCGACCACGGCGTGCCGCATCGGCAATGCGGCAAGCTGATCGTGGCGACCACGGCGGCGGAGGCCGAGAAGCTGGCGTCGATCCGCGCCCACGCCGCTGCCAACGGCGTCGCCGATCTGCGCGCGCTCGACGGCGCCGAGGCCCGCGCGATGGAGCCGGCGCTGAATTGCGTCGCGGCGCTGCTGTCGCCCTCGACCGGGATCGTCGACAGCCACGCCTACATGCTGGCGCTGCGCGGCGATGCCGAGGCGGCCGGCGCGGCGTTCGCGTTTCACGCGCCGCTGCTGCAGGCCTCGGCGACGGCCGGCGGCTTCGCGCTCGAGGTCGGCGGCGAGGCGCCGATGACGCTCGGATGCCGGCTGCTGATCAATGCGGCGGGGCTGGCGGCGCCCGCGGTGGCGCGCGCGATCGCGCCGATGCCGGCGGCGCTGGTGCCGTCGGCGTATCTCGCCAAGGGCAATTACTTCACCTGCAATGCGCGCGCGCCGTTCTCGCACCTGATCTATCCGGTGCCCGAGCCCGGCGGGCTCGGCGTGCATCTGACGCTGGATCTGGCCGGACAGGCGCGGTTCGGGCCGGACGTCGAATGGATCGATGCGGTCGACTATGTGGTCGATCCGTCGCGGGCGGAGCGCTTCTATCCCGCGATTCGCCGATACTGGCCGGACCTTCCCGACGGGGCGCTGGCGCCGGGCTATTCGGGGATACGACCGAAAATCGTTCCGCCCGCGGTCGCGGTGCAAGACTTCGTGATCCAGGGACCGGATGCCCACGGCGTCGCCGGGCTGATCAACCTGTTCGGCATCGAGTCGCCTGGGCTGACCGCATCACTGGCGATCGCCGAGGACGTCGCCGGTCTGACCGCGTCCGCCTGAGGCGTCGAGGTCCGAAGGTTCAGGGGGTGGTATCCAGTCTTGGCGCCGACGCAGGTGCGTCCCGGATAAGTGGCGCGGACCGGATACCATCAACCTGATCGCTACACCGTTCGCGCAGATCTCGCGCTGGAGGGCGGTGTGGCGAGCTCCCTTTGCGTTGCGAAAGGAGCTGTCAGTGCAATGTTCAGTGCAGCGTGTTCAGTGGAGTGTGCTGGAGACTTGTCTCAACCGATTGATTTCGTCGCGAACCATGAGTTTCCGGCGTTTCAGCTCGACGATGCGCAGATCGTCCGTGGAAAGATGGACGAGCGCGTCGTGCAGTTCGGACTCCAGAACTTTGTGTTTTCGTTCCAGTTCAACGAGATGAGCCTGAAGTGCCATACGAAACCTCCTCTGTGAGTGAGACTAGATTCCATCCGGACGTATGAGTGTACAGCTCTCCTGAAGGCTGTCGAGTAGCTTTGAAATACGTGCGTCACAATTACCCGATCATCCGAAACGATTCGTGATTATACCGGGCATCGTCGCGCGGCCGCTCTGCCACGATGTCGCCTTCAATGAACTGCCGCCTGCCCGCGCCGATCCTTAACGTCTTCGAAATCATTCCCCGCCGAAGGTCGTGTTCGACGAACGGCCGAGCCGCGCCGCTTGCCCGCAACGCTGGCAAAGGCGATAATCCTGCTACTGATCCTTCATTCCCCGCGGCGGTTCGCGCGTCAGCGATCCGGCTCAAGCTGTTTCTGGTCATGACCGACGAAGACGAAGGCGAGCTCGGGGCCGAGCTCGCGAAGCTGCAGCAGGAACACCGCGACCTCGACGCGGCGATCGAGGCTTTGCATCATTCGCCGGCGCCCGATCTGTTGCGGCTGCAGCGGCTGAAGAAGCGCAAGCTGGCGTTGCGCGACCGCATCGCCTTCATCGAAGATCAGATCACCCCCGACATCATCGCCTGAGCCGCTCCGGCGGCGCCGACGCCGCGCGGCGCTCGGCCTTGCGCGCGTACATCGCCTGGTCGGCGATGGCGAGGGCTTCCGCCACATCCATGCCCGCCGTCAGCATCGCCACGCCGGCCGAGACCCCGGCGGTGACGATGTGCGAGCCGTATTGGATGGTGAGGTGATCCACCGCCTGCTCCAGCGCCGTCGCCTTGATCCGGGCGTCGGCCTCGCCGAGATTCCACAGCAGCAAGGCGAATTCGTCGCCGCCGAGCCGCCCGATCAGATCGGAGGAGCGGACGTGGCGGAGCAAGGCGTCGACCACCGCCTTCAGCACGACGTCGCCGGCGGCATGACCATAGGTATCATTGACCGGCTTGAGCCGGTCGACGTCGAGCACGATCAGCGCGCCGCCGGCGCCGTAGCGCTGGATGTAAGCGAGCGCGCGGGCGAGTTCGCGCTCGAAGCCGCGGCGATTGGAAATGCCGAGCAGGAAATCGGTCTCGGCGGAGGCCCGCAATTCGTCGATCTGCGCCAGCGCCGCGGCGAGCTGTGCCTTCAGCCGGCGGATCTTCGCCCGGGCGTCGGTCGGCAGCCGGCCCGAGCCGACCCGCGCGCGCGCCATCGCCTTGACCGCCTTGGCCTTGACCGGAAGCGCCTTGACCGGAAGCACCTTGGTCGCGCCGGCCGCTGGGCGCGAACGCTTCCCAGGCACGGCGCCCGCCGCAGCCCTGGAACCGGACCGGGATGTCTTCGGGGATCGGGGGGGCGTCTTTTTCATCAGAATCCGCGCGAGAACCGCCACAACACACACCACAACACTTGCCGGTCTTCACCAAGAAAGGATAGTGCATTCCCGACGCCTTGGCCGAGGCCGCGGCAGCCCCTATATTTCCCCGCTTATGCTTCTGGATTCTCGAAAGAATCGCTCGAATGACAGCCCCCGTTGCGATCATCATGGGCAGCCAGTCGGACTGGGACACGATGCGGCATGCCGCCGACACCCTGACCGCGCTCGGCATTGCCCATGATGCGCAGATCGTCTCCGCCCATCGCACCCCCGACCGCCTCTTCGGCTTCGCCAGGGGCGCGAAAGCGGCCGGCTTCAAGATCATCATCGCCGGCGCCGGCGGCGCCGCGCATCTGCCGGGTATGACGGCGGCGCTGACGGAGCTGCCGGTGTTCGGCGTGCCGGTCGAGTCGAAGGCGCTGTCGGGGGTGGATTCGCTTTATTCGATCGTGCAGATGCCGGCCGGTATTCCCGTCGGCACGCTGGCGATCGGTAAGGCCGGCGCCGTCAATGCGGCGCTGCTGGCAGCGAGCGTGCTGGCGCTGACCGACGAGGCGCTGGCGGAGCGGCTGAGCGCCTGGCGCCAGAAGCAGACGGATGCGATCGCCGCCCGGCCGGAGGGATCGGCGTGACCGGTCCCGTGCAGCAGGTGCTCAAACCCGGCGACACCATCGGCATTCTGGGCGGCGGCCAGCTCGGACGGATGCTGGCGATGGCCGCAGCAAGGCTCGGCCTGCGTTGCAATGTGTTCTCGCCGGACCCGGATTCGCCGGCCTTCGACGTGGTGCAGAACGCCGTCTGCGCGGAATATGCCGATGTCGAGGCGCTGGAGATGTTCGCCGCCGACGTCGACGTCATCACCTACGAGTTCGAGAACGTGCCGGCCTCGGCGGCGCTGGTGCTGGCGGCGCGCAAGCCGGTGCTGCCCGACTACCAGATCCTGGAGACCACCCAGGACCGCCTCGCCGAGAAGGACTTCGTCACCAAGCTCGGCATCGGCACCGCCGCCTATGCCGACGTGACCTCGGCGCAGACGCTGCGCGCCGCGATCGCCAAGCTCGGCCTGCCCTCGGTGCTGAAGACGAGGCGGTTCGGCTATGACGGCAAGGGCCAGATCATCCTGCGCGAGGGCGACGACCCGGACGCGGCCTGGGAGAAGCTGGAGACCCGCGCCGCGATCCTCGAGGCGTTCGTTCCGTTCGAGCGCGAAGTCTCGGTGATCGCCGCGCGCGGCAGCGACGGCCAGGTGGTGTGCTACGACATCACCGAAAACGAGCACCGCGACCACATCCTGAAAGTGTCGCGGGTGCCGGCGCCGGTGAGCGATGCGGTCGCCGGGGAAGCCCGGCGGATCGCCACCACGATCGCCGACGCGCTGAACTATGTCGGCGTGCTGGCGGTCGAGATGTTCGTGGTGCCGGGCGATGGCGGCGCCAAAGTGCTGGTCAACGAGATCGCGCCGCGGGTGCACAATTCCGGTCACTGGACGCTCGACGGCGCCTCGGTGTCGCAGTTCGAGCAGCACATCCGGGCGATCGCCGGCTGGCCGCTGGCGGAACCGCTGCGCCACGGCGCCGTCACCATGACCAATCTGATCGGCCACGACGTCGACGATTGCGCCCGCTGGCTGACGGTTCCGGGCGCCACGCTGCATCTCTACGGCAAGCGGACCGCTCTGGCCGGCCGCAAGATGGGCCATGTCACTGTCATCGAGCCGCGGTGATCGCACCGTCGGCCAGAAGACGATCCGCGGCCGACCAATGGCGCAAAAACTTATCCTCAACCGAGGTGGACATCGGCGACCCGATCTGATACATCCGCGCCCTTAAGGCTGAGGGCCTGGCCGTTGTCGGCCCCGCCTGCTTCAGAAATTCAAATCCGACACACGTCAATCGGACCAGTCAAAGAGGATGCCGCGTGCAGGTTCTCGTTCGCGATAATAACGTCGATCAAGCTCTCAAGGCGCTCAAGAAGAAGATGCAGCGCGAGGGCATTTTCCGCGAGATGAAGCTCCGCGGTCATTACGAGAAGCCGTCCGAGAAGAAGGCCCGTGAAAAGGCCGAAGCCGTGCGCCGCGCCCGCAAGCTGGCCCGCAAGAAGCTGCAGCGCGAAGGCCTGCTGCCGATGAAGCCGAAGCCGGCTTTCGGCGCCGATCGCGGTCGTCCGGGTGCCGCGGGCCCCGGTGCCGGCGGCCCGGGTGCGGGTCCGCGCGGTCCGCGCTGATCGTTCGGATTTCAGATCTGGATTTCGAAACGCGGGCCTGGTGCCCGCGTTTTGTTTTTGTGCGGGGCGCGGCCCCGAACGGGCTCGGATCGAACGGGCTCAGACCGCCGGCCGGCCGGTTCTGCGGATCACCGCGAGGACGGCGAGCGCGACCAGCCCGAGCAGCGCCGACAGCACCGCGGCGCGCGCGTAGTCGCCGTTGAAAACCGCGTTGTAGACTTCGAGCGAGACCGTGTTGGTCTTGCCGATGATATTGCCCCCCAGCATCAGCGTGATGCCGACCTCGCCGAGCGATCGGGCGGTCCCGAGCACGAGGCCCGCCACCAGCGCGCCGCGAATATTCGGCAGGATCACGAACAGGAAAGTGTCGATCTCGCTGCGGCCGAGCGTGCGCGAAGCTTCCCCCAACGTTTTCGAGATGCCGGCGATCGCCGCCTCGGTCGGCTTCACCACCAGCGGCAGGCCGGCGACGAACGAGGCCAGCAGCACGCCTTCCACCGAGAACACGAAGCTGAGGCCGACGCTTTGATCCAGCCACTGCCCCAGCGGGCTGCGGCGGCCGAGCAGGATCAGCAGAAAGAAGCCGAGCGCGATCGGCGGCAGCACCAGCGGCACGGTCACCAGTGCATCGAGCAGGGTCCTGCCCGGCCAGGATGGCTGCGCCAGCGCCCAAGCGAGCAGCGTGCCGAACACGGCGTGCAGGCCGAGCGTAACCAGCGCGATCTGCAGCGACAGCCGCGCCGGATGCAGGAGAGCCGGGTCGTTCAGCGCGGTCCAGACAGCTTCGATCATCCAGCCTCAGAGGCCGTGACGCGTCAGAATCTCGCGCGCCGGTGCAGTGTCGAGGAAGGCGATGAATCCCGCTGTCGCAGCGGCGCCCGCCGGCGCCTTGCCGTCCGCTGCAGCGGGAATGCCGCAGACGAATTCCGGCGCGTCGTACAATCCGGCGCCGACTTCGACGAAACCGCCGATCCGATCGCCGGCGCCGAGCGCGTCCGTGGCGTTGATGAAGCCGGCGTCGATCTCGCCGCTGGCGATGTAGCTCGTCACCTGCGGCACGGTGGCGACCGCGATCAGCCGCGGATCAATCTCGGCTTCGAGCTTGCTCCGCTGCAGAAACTGCCGGCCCGCCTTGCCGTAGACCGCATTCGCCTGATCCGGAATCCCGATCCGCCTGAACTGCGGTGCGGCGATGTCTTCGGCCTTGCCGAGCTCGAGCCCCTTGCGGACCGCGACCACCAGCCTGCCGGTGCCGAGCCGCACCATCCGCGTGAAGGCCATGCCGCCGGCTTTGTCCAACACCGTGCGGTCGCCGCAGACCATCGCCACCTTGGCGCTCTCGCGAGCTTGCGCCAGGACCTGGCCCATATGGCCGTAGACTTGCAGGACCTTGTCTCCGGACTGCTTCTCATAGGCCGCAGCCAGTTCGGCGACTGGCCTGCGATAGCCCGCCCCCGCAGCCAGCGTGATCTCGTCGGCGCTCGCCGCGACCAGCGACACGACCAGCGCTGCACCGGTCAGGAACGGACGGAGGAAAGCGGAGCGCATCGCAGCGGGCCTTGCATGGTGAGATTGATCCCCTGTAACACCGGGCGATTTCGTTGTATATTATACAATATAACGCTCGCGGACGATCGGAAGAAGCCGGTGTGGAATGACGTGACGAAGGCGCAAGGCGGCGCACTGCGGGTGGCCATACGGATGCGGCTCGACGGGCCGGCCGGGCCGTTCGATCTCGACGTCGACCTGTCGATCGCGGCCGGATCGCTGGTCGCGATCGTCGGCCCGTCAGGCGCCGGCAAGACCACGCTGCTGCGCGTCGTCGCCGGGCTGGCACGCCCGCAGCATGCCCAAATCCAACTCGGATCGACGCTATGGTGCGACACCGAATCGCGCGTCGAACTGCCGACCCGACGCCGCTCGATCGGCTTCGTGTTTCAGGACTTCGCCCTCTTTCCCAACATGACCGTGCGCGGCAATGTCGACTATGCGCTCGGCGCGCATGGCGGCGCAGGCGACGCCGATCGGCTGCTCGATCTCGTCGGCCTATCCGGCCTTGCCGGGATGCCCCCCACCCGGCTGTCCGGCGGCCAGAAGCAGCGACTGGCGCTGATCCGCGCGCTGGCGCGGCGCCCGGCCGTGCTGATGCTGGACGAGCCGCTGTCGGCGCTCGACCCGGCGATGCGCGGCAAACTGCAGGACGATCTGCGCGAACTCCACGCCCGGTTCGGCGCGACGACGCTGCTGGTCAGCCACGACGCCGCGGAAATCCTGCGGCTCGCCGATCGGGTGATCCGGCTCGACCATGGCAAGGTGGCCTTCGACGGAGCGCCGGCGGCCGCGTTCGGCGCGGCCGAGCCGGATGACGGGCTGACGATGATCGGCGAATATCTCGGCGGTCGCGATGCGCACGGCACCTGCATGGTCCGGATCGACGGACGCGCAAGGCGACTGCGCTTGAGCGGCGACGGGGTCACGTCGCTGCAGCCGGGCGACACGGTGATGCTATACGCCGATCGGGCGGCGATACGGCCGGCCGCAATCCCAGTCGATCGCGACCCGCCCGACACGACGTGCCGGGCCAGCGTCCGCGGCTGAGCAGGTCAGCGCGGCAGGACGGCGTGAAACACCGATTTCGCGGCCAGCAACACGTCTTCGGCGACCGACGGGTTCTGCGCCGACGCGCCGCCCTGGCCCCGCATCGCGTCGGCCGAGGGAATATCGGCGGGCGGGCTGATCCGCGGGCTGCCGAAGCTCGCATCCGCGGTCGCGGCCGGCGGCACCGAGCCGGTGAAGCTCGTGCCGGTGGTCATCGACGGGGCGACGGGCGTGGCGACATTGACGGGCGGCGGCAACGGCTGCAGCGCCACGGCGGCGCGCGGCGCCTCCTGGAGCCTGGGCGTCTCCGGGAGCTTGGGCGTCTCCGGGAGCTTGGGCGTCTCCTGAACCTTGAAGGACTCCTGAACCTTCACCGACTCCGGCGTGCGCGCCATCACCTCGGTCGGCGCAGGCCGCGCCGGCTCCGAGGCGCGCAGCCGCTCGACGGCGGCGCGGAGCACCTCGTTGGGATCACGATTGGCCTCGCGGCGCTCGTCCTGGGACTTCGCAGCGTCGGGCGTCACGGCGGCCACGGCCGGCTTCGCGGCGGACTTCTCGGCAGCCGCTTTGTCGGCGGCGATCTTGTCCGCAGCAGCCTTGTCGGCCGCCTTCTCACGCTGCGTCACGGGATGCCGGAGCGACGGCTTCTCGGCGGCCTGCGCCCTGGATTTGGCTTGGTCGGGCCTGGCCGGCTCGGCCTTGTCGGAATCGCGCTCGGGTGCCACGGCCAGCGCAGGCGCATCGACCGTCACCTTGGCGGGCTCGGCCTTGACGGTCTGAGCCGCGGGAGCCGCGTGGTCCGGCCTCGACACGATGTACTGATTCACCACATAGGCGCCGATCACGGTGGCGACCACCGACGGCAATATCTGCCCAATCAATTTTTCGGTGATGTATTTCAGCATGGCCTGACTCTTCCCCGCACGCTTGATGATCGCCGTTTGAGGCTGATTGAGGGATCAACTGCGACGGATCGGTGGCATCAGAACGTGCAAAAGGGCGCGCCGCGGCGCGCCCTCGGAGAAGCTGGTCCACAACGCTTAAGACGCGGTTAAGCTTTCAGCTCGACCTCCAGAAACACGATCTCGGTGGTGCTCTCGTTCAGCACGTCGTGCTCGACGCCGGCCTTGCGGAAATACGACTTGCCGGTCTTGAGCTGCGCGATCGAGCGGGCGCCGTCCGGCGCCACGATCGTCATCTCGGCGTCCGCCACCGGCACGATGACGTAGTCCATGCCGTGGCGGTGCGGTCCGGTGGCGGCGCCGGGCAAGAGCCGCCATTCGGTGACACGCACCTCGTCATTGTCGATCTGGACTTCGGATTGGGCAGCAAGCGTCATGATTCTCATCCTCTGGGGTGCGATCGGCGCGAATGCAAGCAAACCGCATACCACCGATCGGCCTCGCCCGAACACCGCCACCACGGCGACCGGCGGCAGCTTGTCGTGACTGAATTCCGCCGCGCGGACCGACGCATCCGCCGTCTCGCCAAATTGCAAGCGGCGCGTATAGTCGCCGCATCACCCTCGGGGTGAAGTCAAAAACAACCTATGGGAGCACCATGTTTTCACACGTCATGATCGGCACCAACAATCTCGAAGCGGCGAAGGACTTCTACGACAAGCTGCTCGGCACGATCGGCATCGCCCCCGGCGCGGTCGACCGCCACCGGGTCTTCTACCGCAGCAAGACCGGCACCTTCTCGGTGTCGAAACCGATCGACGGCCAGCCGGCGACGCCGGCCAATGGCGGCACCATCGGCTTCCTCGCCAAATCCCCCGAAGAGGCCGACGCCTGGCACGCCGCCGGCGTCGCCAATGGCGGCACGCCCTGCGAGGACCCGCCCGGCGTCCGCGAGATGGGCGGCACCAGGATGTATCTCGCCTATCTGCGCGACCCCGACGGCAACAAGATCTGCGCGCTGCACCGGATGGGGTGAGACCGACGCCAACATTCGTCATGCCCGGCCTTGTGCCGGGCATCCACGTTTTCGGGCGCTGAGGCGCTGAAGGACGTGGATGGCCGGGACGAGCCCGGCCATGACGGAAGGACGGTCACCTGCCGACTTGAATCCTCGGACGGAAAACAAAAACGCCCGGCCTTGCGGCCGGGCGTTTTTCGTTCGAGCTATCGAACCCTCAGTGATTCATCGCCTTGACGATGTTCTCGGTCATCTTCTTGGCGTCGCCGAGCAGCATCATCGTGTTGTCGCGATAGAACAGCGGGTTGTCGATGCCGGCGTAGCCCGACGCCAGCGAGCGCTTGATGAACATCACGGTGCCGGCCTTCCAGACCTGCAGCACCGGCATGCCGTAGATCGGCGAGGACGGATCCTCTTCGGCGGCCGGGTTGGTGACGTCGTTGGCGCCGATCACGAAGGCGACGTCCGACTGCGCGAATTCCGAGTTGATGTCCTCGAGCTCGAACACCTCGTCGTAGGGCACGTTGGCCTCCGCGAGCAGCACGTTCATGTGGCCCGGCATACGGCCGGCGACCGGGTGAATCGCGTACTTCACCTCGACGCCTTCCTTCTTCAGCGTGTCGGCCATTTCGCGCAGCGCGTGCTGGGCCTGCGCCACCGCCATGCCGTAGCCCGGCACGATGATGACCTTCTGCGCGTTCTTCATGATGAAGGCCGCGTCGTCGGCCGAGCCGAGCTTGGCCGGACGCTGTTCGCCACCGCCACCGCCGGCAGCCGCGGTCTCGCCGCCGAAGCCGCCGAGGATCACCGAGATGAAGGAGCGGTTCATGCCCTTGCACATGATGTAGGACAGGATCGCACCCGAGGAGCCGACCAGTGCGCCGGTGATGATCAGCGCCGAATTGCCCAGCGTGAAGCCGATGCCGGCGGCGGCCCAGCCGGAATACGAGTTCAGCATCGAGATCACGACCGGCATGTCGGCGCCGCCGATCGGGATGATCATCAGGATGCCGAGCAGCAGCGCGACGGCGGTGATCACCCAGAAGGCGTATTCGTGGCCGGTGATCACCAGCACGATGATCGCAACCACCATGATGACGCCGAGCGTGATGTTCACGACGTGACGCGCCGGCAGGATGATCGGCGCGCCGCTCATGCGGCCGGAAAGCTTGAGGAATGCGATCACCGAGCCGGTGAAGGTCAGCGCACCGATGGCGACGCCGAGCGACATTTCGACCAGGCTGGCGCCGTGGATGTTGCCGGGCACGCCGATGTCGAAGGCTGCGGGCGCATAGAACGCGCCGGCGGCGACCAGCACCGCCGCCATGCCGACCAGCGAGTGGAAGGCGGCGACCAGTTCGGGCATCGAGGTCATCGGCACCCGCTTGGCGATCACCGCGCCGATGCCGCCGCCGATGGCGATGCCGAGGATGACGAGCACCCAGCCGAGGAAGTCGGCGGGCGGATGGCCGGCCAGCGTGGTGAGGATCGCGATCCCCATGCCGGTCATGCCCATCAGGTTGCCCTGACGGCTGGTGGCCGGCGACGACAGACCGCGCAGCGACAGAATGAACAGGACGCCGGCGATCAGATACAGAAGTGCGGAAAGATTGGCGTTCATCGACGGCCCCTAATCACTTCTGCTTCTTCTTGTACATCGCCAGCATGCGCTGGGTGACAAGGAAACCGCCGAAGATGTTGATACACGCGAAGATCAGCGCGACGAAACCGAAGCCGCGCGCCCACAGCGGCCCGTTGTCGCTGCCGACCAGCGACACGCCGACCGCCAGCAACGCGCCGACCACGATCACCGACGAGATCGCATTGGTGACCGACATCAGCGGGGTGTGCAGCGCGGGCGTCACCGCCCACACCACGAAATAGCCGACGAACACGGCCAGAACGAAAATCGACAGCCGAAACACGAACGGATCGACGGCCTGCACGACATGCTCCATGGCGAAGCTCCTATTCGTCATTCCGGGGCACGCCGCAGGCGTGAACCCGGAATCCAGAGGTGAAGGGCTTGGTCGAGATTCCGGGTTCGCGCTGCGCGCGCCCCGGAATGACCCGTTGAAAGGACATACGCATCATCATGCGGTTTTCGGCTGGAAGTTCGGGTGAACGACGGCGCCGTCGCGCGTCAGCGCGGTGGCCTTGACCAGATCGTCGTCCCAGTTCACCGCCAGCGCCTTGCTGTCCTTGTTGACCAGCGTCTCGATGAAGCTGACCAGGTTGCGCGCATACAGGGCCGAGGCCGACGCCGCGACGCGGCCGGCGACATTGGTGTAGCCGACGATCCTGACGCCGTCGGTCTCGACGACTTCGCCGGGCTTCGCGCCCTCGACGTTGCCGCCGCGCTCGACCGCGAGATCGACCAGCACCGAACCGGGCTTCATCGACTTCACCATCTCGGCGGTGACGAGGCGCGGCGCGGGCCGGCCCGGGATCAGCGCGGTGGTGATGACGATGTCCTGCTTCTTGATGTGCTCGGCGGTCAGAGCGGCCTGCTTGGCCTGATACTCTTTCGACATTTCCTTGGCGTAGCCGCCGGCGGTCTGGGCGTTCTTGAATTCTTCGTCCTCGACCGCGAGGAACTTGGCGCCGAGGCTCTCGACCTGCTCCTTGGTGGCGGGGCGAACGTCGGTCGCGGTGACGATGGCGCCGAGCCGGCGCGCGGTGGCGATCGCCTGCAGGCCGGCGACGCCGACGCCCATGATGAACACCTTGGCGGCGGGCACGGTGCCGGCCGCGGTCATCATCATCGGGAACACCCGGCCGAACTGCTCGGCAGCGTCGATCACCGCGCGATAGCCGGCGAGGTTGGCCTGGCTCGACAGCACGTCCATCACCTGCGCGCGGGTGATGCGCGGCATCAGCTCCATGGCGAAGGCGGTGACGCCGGCGTCGGCCATCGCCTTCAGCGCGGCGTCGTTGCCGTACGGGTCCATGATCGCCATCACCAGCGCGCCGCGCTTGTAGGCGGCAAGCTCGGACGCTTCCGGACGTTTCACCTTGAGGACGATGTCGGCGTCCTTCAGCGCGTCGGCGCTGACGGTGGCGCCGACGGCGGTGAACTCGGAATCCGGCAGCCCGGACTTGATGCCGGCGCCCGGCTCGACGACGATGTCGGCACCCAGCGCCTTCAGCTTCTTCACCGTGTCGGGCGTCGCCGCGACGCGCGGTTCAGAAGCATCGAGTTCTTTGGCAACAGCAATTTTCATGGAGCCTCCTGCGGCGCCTGGCGCGCGCGTGAGCTAGCAGTCTCGACATCGCTTTCCGGCGATGCACTCGGGTCGAAGTCAGGTCAGGAAGATCGCCATCAAGGCGACGATCGCGATCACCGCCGCCGAGCCATACTTCACCAGCTTGATGAAACCTTCGTAGGTTTGCTCGTGGGCCGCGTAGTCGTTGCCCGAAGCGGTGGTGTAGGCAAGGTCGTGTTTCTCAGCCATCGTCTTCTCCGAGCGATTTTCGTGAAAGTGCTGTGCCATTAGCGCAATCCCCATGCGAGGGCAACGGCGCTGCACCGCACTCACCTAACCAGTTTGGATCATTCCAAATCGGCTCGGCGGTCGCCCCGCGACGCCGCAGTGTGATCTCAACCGGGCTCTACGACAAGCACTTCGGAGGCGCTTGCAATAACTGCGACGATTATTCCGCGATGCGGTTCGTCTCGCCGAATTTGCGCAGTGCACAC
Source organism: Rhodopseudomonas palustris (assembly GCF_034479375.1). Taxonomy (NCBI): domain Bacteria; kingdom Pseudomonadati; phylum Pseudomonadota; class Alphaproteobacteria; order Hyphomicrobiales; family Nitrobacteraceae; genus Rhodopseudomonas; species Rhodopseudomonas palustris. The sequence continues at coordinate 2,845,458 of NZ_CP140155.1, forward strand.
TACGGTCTGGTTCTGACGATCGGACCACTGCCCGGTGATATCCGACGGCTTCCGCCTGCCGTGTCTCGTACCCGGCCGACGATCGCTGCGCTTGAAAAGCTCTAAGCCGGCCAGTTGTCCCTGATCCAGCGGGTCAGGCTCGCTTCACTGACTTCGCCCGCGGCGAGGGAGAGGATCATTGCGGCCGCATCGGCTTCTGGGACGTTGAAGTCGACACCATTGACCCCGAGAAACGTATAGAGCGCCAGCAGCGACGTCCGCTTATTGCCATCGACGAAGGGATGGTTGCGCGCGAGACCGAACGCGTAGGCCGCAGCTAGTTCCGCCAGGTCAGCCTCTTCGTAAGTCCATTTGTTGCGCGGACGGTCAAGGGCGGACTCCAACATCCCTTCGTCACGCAGCCCGCCGGCACCGCCATGAATTGCCAGTTGCTCATCATGAATCGCGACGACCATCTGCCGCGTGAGCCAGAACGGCTCGGTCATTTGGCGAGCTCGGCCAAGGCGTTGTGGTAGCGCTTCATCCCGCGCCGGGCGACTTCCATCGCCTTCTCGAAATCCGGATTCGACGGCGTGAATCGAACACCGCCATCCGGCGTCAGCGTCGCATAGAGCTGGTCACCGACATTCAGATTGAGCCGCGACAGGAGCTCCTTGGGAAAAATCAGCCCCGAGGAATTGCCGATCTTCTTGATCTCGACGGTCGCGAGGACGCGACCGGCGTCGACATCGATTTTGGTCTGATCATTCATGGCAAAAACTCCGTTATACGAAATGTATAACGGAGTTTTTTGTCCCGTTCAACAAATGTTTTACGGCGGCGACAACCCGCCCTACCCCATCGCCTCCAGTTCGTCGATCATGCCGGCGATCACCGACAGGCCGCCGTCCCAGAAGCTCGGGTCCTTGGCGTCGAGGCCGAACGGGGCCAGCAGTTCCGAATAGTGCTTGGTGCCGCCGGCCGACAGCATCGCCAGATAGCGCTCGGCGAAGCCTTCCTGGGCATTTTCGTAGACCGCGTAGAGCGAGTTCACGAGGCAATCGCCGAACGCGTAGGCGTACACGTAGAACGGCGAATGGATGAAGTGCGGGATGTACATCCAGAAGTTCTCGTAGCCCGGCTTGATCTCGATCGCCGGACCCAGGCTCTCGCTCTGCACGCTGAGCCAGATCTCGCCGATCCGCTGCGCGGTGAGTTCGCCGCTGCGGCGCTCGGTGTGGATCGCGCGCTCGAACGAATAGAACGCGATCTGCCGGACCACGGTGTTGATCATGTCCTCGACCTTGCCGGCGAGCAGCGCCTGGCGCTGCTTGGCGTTCTTGGTCTCGCCCAGCAGCCGGCGGAACGTCAGCATCTCGCCGAACACGCTGGCGGTCTCGGCCAGCGTCAGCGGCGTCGGCGCCATCAGCGCGCCGTTGCCGGCGGCGAGCACCTGGTGCACGCCGTGGCCGAGTTCGTGGGCGAGCGTCATCACGTCGCGCGGCTTGCCCTGATAGTTCATCAGCACATAGGGATGCGCCGACGGCGTGGTCGGGTGCGAGAACGCGCCCGGCGCCTTGCCCGGCCGCACCGGCGCATCGATCCAGCGATCGGTGAAGAACCGCTCGGCGATCCGCGCCATCTCCGGCGAAAACGCGCTATAGGCGGTCAGCACCATCTCGCGCGCTTCCGGCCAGGCGATGCTGCCGGTGGCCGCGAACGGCAGCGGCGCATTGCGGTCCCAATGCGGCAGCTTCTTCTTGCCGAACCAGCCGGCCTTGAGCTTGTAGTAGCGATGCGACAGCCGCGGATAGGCGCCGCGGACCGAGGCGACCAGCGCGTCGACGACCTCGCGCTCGACCCGGTTGGCGAGATGCCGCGAGTCGGCGACATCTTCGAAGCCGCGCCAGCGGTCGGAGATCTCCTTGTCCTTGGCGAGCGTATTGGTGATCAGCGCGAAAGTGCGCTCGTTCGCCTTGAAGGTCTTGGCCAGCGCCTCGGCCGCGGCCTTGCGCTTGGCGGGCGCGCGGTCCTGCAGCAGGTTCAGCGTCGGCTCGATCGCCAGTTCCTTGCCGCCGAGCTTGAAGCGCAGGCCGGAGATGGTCTGGTCGAACAGCCGGTTGAAGGCGCCGTAGCCGGTCTGCGACTTCTCGTGGAAGAGCTGCTCGACGCGATCTTCGAGCTGATACGGCTTGTCCTTGCGCAGGTCTTCGATCCACGGCCGGTAGTGGCCGAGTTCGGGCGCCTGCATCGCGCGCTCCAGCACCTCGTCGTCGACGCGGTTGAGCTCGAGCATGAAGAACAACAGATGCACCGACGCCGCCGTCAGCCGCTCGGAGACGTCGCCGTAGAATTTCGACTTCACCGGGTCGACGCTGTCGCCGGCATGGACGAGGCCCGCATAGGAGCCGAGCCGTCCGGCGAGATCCTCGATCGCCTCGTAGCGCTTCACCGCGCCGGCCAGCCACGCGCCGCCGCCGTCTTTGGCGGCTTCCTCGGCGAGCTTGCCCTTGAAGTCGGCCTCGAACGAGGCGCATTCGGCATCCAGCCGGTCGAGATCGGCGGCGACCTGCGGCGCGTCGATCGCCGGATACAGATCCGCCAGATTCCATTCCGGGAGCCTGGCGGGCTTGCGGCCCGCCACCGACGCGGTCTTCTTGGCCGGCCTGGCGGGCGCGGACTTGCCCGACGGCGACTTGCCGGAAGCCTTGACGGAGCGTGAAGCCTTGACGGGGCGTGAAGTCTTGGCTGAGCGTGAGGTCTTGGCTGAGCGTGAAGTCTTGGCGCTACGGGACGTGACTGATTTCGGCATGGACACTTTCGACATGACGCGTGAATTTCGTTGCAAAACGCTACTAGCTCACACGTGGCCTCGGCAAGTGCCTGTTTCAAGGCACGGTTTCGACTTGGTTCCCGGCGGGCCTCAGCTCGATCCGTGACCGCGCTAGGACGAGCGGCGCGACTGCGAGCCCCCATCATGCTGATCGCGATCAAGCCGACGCCACTACGGACCGGGGAGACACCCGCGGTCGCCACATTGCTGCCCGTCGCCGCAAGCTGGTATCGCCCGCGTCGGCATTTTGTTACGTGACAGCGCTACAAGCGCGAGATATCTCGACGCCGCCGGCCTGCGCCGCCGGCGTCCTGTCGCAACAATGACGTCCAAGGACCGGGCCCCTCTGGCAGTTCGCACGAACTGTGATGTCGGACTGGACGTTCACGGAGAGGCCCGATGATGAACGAATTCCTCACGATCTTTACGCCCGAAGGCCTGACCGCGCTGGCGCAGGTCATCATGATCGACCTGGTGCTGGCCGGCGACAACGCCGTCGTCATCGGGCTCGCCGCCGCCGGCCTGCCGAAAGCGCAGCGCAACAAGGCGATCCTGATCGGCATCATCGCCGCCACCGTGCTGCGCATCGCCTTCGCCAGCGTCACCGTGCAGTTGCTGCAGATCATCGGCCTGCTGCTGGCCGGCGGCGTGCTGCTGCTGTGGGTGTGCTGGAAGATGTGGCGCGAGCTGCGCACCAACCACGCCAGCGACGACGACGCCGACGAGGATCGCAGCCTGAACGGCACCGCCTCCGCCGCTCCGACCAAGACGCTCGGCCAGGCGGTGTGGCAGATCACGCTGGCCGACGTCTCGATGTCGCTCGACAACGTGCTGGCGGTCGCCGGCGCTGCGCGCGAACATCCGATCATCCTGGTGTTCGGCCTCGGCCTGTCGATCGCCCTGATGGGTCTGGCCGCGACCTTCATCGCCCGGCTGCTGCAGAACCATCGCTGGATCGCCTATGTCGGCCTCGCCATCATTCTCTATGTGGCGCTCGACATGATCTATCGCGGCGCGATGGAAGTCTGGCCGCACGCCTTCGCAATGCTCTGACGTCTTCACGGCTCGTTAACGCTTTCACGCCCATGGTGCACCAAATCGGGACACTGCGGGCTTGAGAGTGGTATGGTTGAGCGAATTCTGATTGCGGACGACGATCCGGTGCAGCGCCGGCTGGTCGAAAACATGGTGCAGAAGTGCGGCTACGAGGCCGTTTTGGCCGACAGCGGCGACGCTGCGCTGGCGCTGCTGACGGCGCCGGACACGGCGGCATTCGACGCCGTGGTGCTCGATCTGGTGATGCCGGGCCTCGACGGCCTCGGCGTGCTCGGCAAGCTCCGCGAGGCCGGCCTGAACGTGCCGGTGATCGTGCAGACCGCGCATGGCGGCATCGATAACGTCGTCTCGGCGATGCGCGCCGGCGCGCATGATTTCGTGGTCAAGCCGGTCGGCATCGAGCGGCTGCAGGTGTCGTTGCGCAACGCGCTGAACGCCAGCGCCCTGAAGGGCGAGCTGCAGCGCATCCGCCACAGCCGCGAGGGTCGGCTGACGTTTTCCGACATCATCACCCGCAGCGACGCGATGGCCGCCGTGCTGCGCGCCGCCGAGAAGGCCGCGGGCTCCTCGATCCCGGTGCTGATCGAGGGCGAATCGGGCGTCGGCAAGGAAATGTTCGCGCGCGCCATCCACGGCTCGAGCGAGCGGCGCAGCAAACCCTTCGTCGCGGTGAACTGCGGCGCGATCCCGGACAATCTGGTCGAGTCGATCCTGTTCGGGCACGAGAAGGGCGCGTTCACCGGCGCCACCGATCGGCATACGGGCAAGTTCGTCGAGGCCACCGGCGGCACGCTGTTTCTCGACGAGGTCAGCGAACTGCCGCTCGCCGCGCAGGTCAAGCTGCTGCGCGCGCTGCAGGAAGGCGCGGTCGAGGCGGTCGGCGGGCGCAAGCCGCTGAAGGTCGACGTCCGCATCATCTCGGCGACCAATCGCCGGCTGCTCGACCGGGTCAAGGCCGGCCAGTTCCGCGAAGACCTGTTCTATCGGCTGCACGTGCTGCCGCTGACCGTCCCGCCGCTGCGGGCGCGGCGCGAGGACATCCCGCCGCTGTTGCGGCATTTCCTGGTGCGGTTCTGCGCCGAGGAGAACCGCCGGATCGGCGGCATCAGCGGCGAGGCGATGGCCCGCCTCGCCCAGCTCGACTGGCCGGGCAACATCCGCCAGCTCGAGAACGCGGTGTATCGCGCGGTGGTGATGAGCGACGGCGATCAGCTCGGCGTCGACGATTTCCCGCTGGCGAGCGCGCCCTCGACGGTGCCGACCGGCGAAGCCGACGGCGAGCCGCTGATCCTGGAGCCGGCGAGCTCGGCGCAGTTCGTTGCAGCTAACGAGGTGCCGATCGCGCCAATGCCGACCCACGGCATCCTGCCGATGCTGAATGCCGGCGGCGACGTCCGCCCGCTCGACGAGCTGGAAAACGAAATCATCCGTTTCGCGATCTCGCATTATCGCGGCCAGATGTCGGAAGTCGCACGGCGGCTGAAAATCGGCCGCTCGACGCTGTATCGCAAGCTCGACGAGATGGAAGCGGCGCGCGCAGCGCAGGCATCCGCGCCGGCGGACACGCGCTGAGGGAATTGTGGCGCCGCCGCGGCAACGGCGCCACGAAATGCGCGCCGGGAACATTCGAACCGTTGCGGCGTGGTGACAGACAAAGCTGGCAACACATGGCAAAAGCACCCGACGGAATGCGGCTAACGCATTGAAACTCGGAGCCCGCGCGGTCAGTTTGTCGTGAATCTGCCCGGACGGCGCTGGCTGCCTGAACCGGGCATGTGTATCGTCCGACTGGGTCGTGAGTTTGAGACGCATTGTTGCTCGTCCCGCGGCGCAGTCGAAAGCCGAACAGCAAGAACACGAACTGCCCGCCGGGCAGCTTCTCCCAAGGGGTACACGAATGCGAGATCACTCGACTGGCCGCCGCGGATTCGAAGGCGTGCTGATGGCCGTTGCGGCGACTTTCCTGACCGTTTCGGCGACTTCTGTGATCGCACAATCGGCCCCGAAGACCCCCGCCGAGCTCGCCATCGACGCCGCCGTCCCGGTGCCCCAGCCGGTCGACCTGCCGCCGCCCTCGATCGGCGATTTCAAGCTCGATTCCATCGCCGCCCCGGCGACTGCGCCGACTGAAGCCAAGCCTGAGGCCAAGACTGAGGCCAAGACTGACGCTGAGGCGGCCCCCAAGGCCGACAGCGCCGCCGCGCCGGCGTCCACAGCGCCCGCGCCGACCGCCGCGGCGCCGGAGCCGACGCCCGCCGGGCCCCCTGCCGCCACCGCAACGGCGCCGGCCGCCGAGCCGGTCAAGGAGCAGGCGACCAAGGATCAGCCCGCCGAGCCGCAGAAGGCTGCGAGCAACGTGCCGGCCGCCGATCAGCCGGTCGCCGACAAGGTCCGCGACGTGCTCGCGTCCAAGGCGTCGCGCTATTTCGAGCGCAAGGCCGAGCGCGCCGCGGTCGAGAAATTCTACGAAGCGCGCGACTACGCGCCGGTGTGGACCCATTCGGGCGCGCTGACCGCGGCCGGCAAGGGCGTGATCGCGCGGCTGAAGAACGCCGCCGCCGACGGCCTCGATCCGACCGATTATCCGGTGCCCGATTTCGCCGCGGCGACCGCCCCCGACACGCTCGCCGAAGCCGAACTGCGGCTGACCGAGAGCATGATGGACTATGCGCGCCATGCCCAGAGCGGCCGGATGCACTGGTCGCAGATCGGGTCCGACATCCAGTATCCCGAGCATCCGATCGATCCTTCGGAAGTGCTCGCCAACGTCACCACCGCGAAGGACGCCTCGGCGGCGCTCGACAGCTACAACCCGCCGCACAAGCTGTATCGCGCGCTCAAGAAGAAGCTCGCCGAGTTGCGCGGCGAAGGCGACAAGCCGCTGGTGGAGATCGCCGAAGGCGAGACGCTGAAATTCGTCCCGGAGCGCAACAAGCGGACGGCGGCGACGATGGACGATCCGCGGGTGCCGCAATTGCGCGCCCGTCTCGGCATCACCGAAGACGCCGACAGCACCCGTTACGACGCCAAGGTCGCCGAAGCGGTGCGCGAATTCCAGCGCGGCGCCGGCCTGCAGGCCGACGGCATTCTCGGCAACCGCACCCTCCAGGCGCTGAACACGCCGAAGCGCGACCGCAGCATCGACACCATCGTGGTCAACATGGAGCGCTGGCGCTGGCTGCCGCGCCAGCTCGGCGCGCCGTCGCTCGGCGACGCCTATGTGATCCTCAATGTGCCGGACTACACGCTGAAACTGATGCACAACGGCGCGCCGGTGTGGACCACGCGCGTCGTCGTCGGCAAGCCCGGCAAGCACTCCACGCCGCTGCTGACCGAAACGATGAAGTACATCACCGTCAACCCGACCTGGAACGTGCCGCCGTCGATCATCAACAACGAGTACCTGCCGGCGCTGGCGCAGGACCCCACCGTGCTCGACCGCATGGGCTTGAAGATGTCGCGCAATCGCGACGGCTCGATCCACATCTCGCAGCCGCCGGGCGAAGCCAACGCGCTGGGGCGCATCCGCTTCAACTTCCCGAACAAATTCCTGGTGTATCAGCACGACACCCCGGACAAGAACCTGTTCGGCCGCGACGAGCGCGCCTTCAGCCACGGCTGCATGCGGGTGCAGAATCCCGATCAATACGCCGCCGCGCTGCTCAACATCGCGATGCCGGACAAGGACTACACCCCGGCGAAGATCCGGTCGATGTACGGCCGCAGCGAGGTCAATCTGAACTTCCCGACGCCGATCCCGGTCAACATCACCTACCAGACCGCCTTCGTGGACGACGACGGCAAGCTGCAGCTCCGCAAGGACATCTACGGCCGCGACGCCAGGATGCTGGCGCTGCTGAAGAACGACAAGGGCAAGAACCTCGAAGCCGTGGTCTCCCATGCGCAGCCGAACTACAGCCGCCCGACCAACCTGCCGCCGGGCGTGAACATCGCCGGCGACTACACCGGGTCGTCGCAATCCTCCGGGTTCAACTTCTTCGAACGCCTGTTCGGCGGTCCCCCGGCACCGCAACAGCCCCAGATGCGCCGCCCGCAGCAACGCTTCACGCGCTGAGGGCGGTTCCATCGTTAAGACGGAAAGCTGAAATGGAACAAGGGCTCAGCTCCGGCTGAGCCCTTTCCATTAACCATTGTCCATCAGGATGCCGGCAGCGGGCTCGATTTCGCCATAGTCCGCAGGTTATGGTTGATGATCGACTTGGGGAAACGGGCATCGTAGTCGCGGTCGGTAATGCTCCGTGAACGATGCAGTCACCTGTCTCACGAATTCGGGGTTGAGACAGGCTCCCGTTCGGTCGTCCTTCTGGTGGGGCTCTCTTGTGCTGGCTGGACTTGCGCGCCGTCTGAAATCATTGTCGCTGCCCAAAGCCGGCTACGGCGCCGCGTTGTCGTCGGCCCTGCTGCTGGCCGGCGCCGGCTCGGTGCATGACGCCTCGGCCGTCGGCGACAGCCGCACCCTCTCCTTCCACCACACCCATTCCGGCGAAGACCTCACCGTCACCTTCAAGCGCAACGGCCGCTACGACGAAGAGGCGCTCGGCAAGCTCAATCACTTCCTGCGGGACTGGCGCAGCCAGGACAAGACCGTGATGGACCGGACGCTGTTCGACATCCTCTGGGAAGTCTATCGCGACGTCGACGGCAAGCAGCCGATCCAGATCATCTCCGCCTACCGCTCCCCCGCCACCAACGCCATGCTCCGCCGCCGCTCCTCGGGCGTGGCCCGCCACAGCCAGCACACCATGGGCCACGCGATGGACTTCTTCATCCCGGGCGTCGCCCTGGAGAAGATCCGCTTCGCCGGGCTTCGGCTGCAGCGTGGCGGCGTCGGCTTCTATCCGACCTCCGGCTCGCCCTTCGTCCATCTCGACACCGGCCGGATCCGCCACTGGCCGCGGATGTCCCCCGACCAGCTCGCCCGGGTCTTCCCGGATGGCCGCACCGTGCATCTGCCGACCGACGGCAAGCCGCTGCGGGGCTATGAAATGGCGCTGGCCGATATCCGCAAGCGCGGCGACGGCAGCGACAGCTCATCGTCCAAGACCAATTTCCTGACCGCGCTGTTCCGCGGCAAGTCGGCCGACGACGAAGACGACAGCGCCGGCGCGAGCGCGACGCCCGCAGCCGTCAGCGCCGGGCCCGCCGGCAGGCTCCCCGACATCAAGGTCGCGGACGTCAAGGCCGCCGAAGCCAAGCTGGTGGGCGCCGAGCCGGTGCCGATGCCGCGCGCCAAGCCGGCGCTGCCGATCCAGCTCGCCTCCGCCGACAACAGCGTGCCGCTCCCGGTGGCCAAGCCGGCGCAGCCGGCGGCCAAATCCGAGCCGAAGCAACTGACGCCGGCGGATATCATCAATGCCCGCGGCTTCTGGGACGACATCCCGGTGGCGCCGAAGCAGGCCACTCCGCAACAGGTCGCGGCGATCAGCGCCCGTCAGGCGCTCGAAGCCGCCGACCCGCAATCGCCGATGAACGCCATGGCGTTCGCTGCCAGTTCGACCGAGATTGTTTCCAAGCCGCAGCGGGGCCACCGCCATGTGGTGACCGCCAGCGCGCCGATCCCGACCGCGGTCCGGCCATCGTCGCTGGCGCGTCATCCGGTCGGCGCGGCCAAGATCGACACGGTGGTCGGCAAGACCGCGCAGGCCAAGGGCGGCCTGGTCGCCAATTCTGCCCGCATCACCGCCGCGGGCAGCCGCGACAGCGACGTCTGGATGCGCGCGATGATCCTGATGCCGAGCGCGGTCACGACCGGCGCGACGGCGATCGGCGATGCCGACATGACGATGCTGACCAAGCACTTCGCCAAGCCGAACGTCGCGGTGACGATGACGTTCTGCGACGATCCGCAGCCCGGCCTCTATGTCGACACGTTCACCGGCCCGGCCGTGGCGACGGTGGCGACCACGAGCTTCACCACCGCCGCGCTGCGCTGAGCGCGGGCGCCTCGCACGGCGCTTTCCCTGACGTTACGATTGAACTGGTTGCGGCGCGACGCTGCACCCTGCGCCGACGCTGCACCCTTCACCGGTCGGATCGAACAACGCATCGGCTCGGCATCTACTATCGAGATGCTCTGCGATACTGGTTCACCCGCTTTCGCGGGTGATGACGGTGGCACGGCTTTGCGCGGCCCACGGAGGCTGCGAAGGGCTGATCGAGGGCTCGCGCCCTCACAGCATCCCGAGCGCCTGCATGTAGGTCTCGAGGATCGTCTCCTGCTCGGCGCGCTCATTGGCGTCCTGCTTGCGCATCCGCACGATGGTGCGCAGCGCCTTGACGTCGTAGCCGTTGCCCTTGGCTTCGGCATAGACGTCGCGGATGTCGTCCGAGATCGTCTTCTTCTCTTCTTCCAGCCGCTCGATGCGCTCGATGATGGCCTTGAGCTGGTCCTTGGCGAATTTGGTCGCGGGCTCGTCCTGGACGGCGGCAGCAGAGGTGGCCATCGTTCACTCCTGGGGAATTGATGATCGGGAAAGGGCGGCGGGGATGAACGCCACGCGCCGCATCTGAGGGGGGACAGTCCCCACAGCGGCCCGCCCCGTCAAGGGGCATCGCGCTCATCCACAGCGACCGCACAGAAGAAATCGCGGGTCGCGATTTGCGTGCTGGACTCGCGCGTCAGTGGCCGCGGGTTTTGTCGAACGCATCGACCTGCGCCGGCGTCGCCGCGCTCTGATGCTTCGCCTTCCATGCTTCGTAGGGCATGCCGTAGACCGCCTCGCGGCTCTCGTCGCGGCTCATCGCGACGCCCTGCGCGTCGGCGGCGTCCTTCAGCCAGTTCGACAGGCAGTTGCGGCAGAATCCGGCGAGGTTCATCAGGTCGATGTTCTGAACGTCTGTGCGCTCGCGCAGATGCGCCACCAGCCGGCGGAACGCCGCGGCTTCGAGTTCTGTTCGGGTGTTGTCGTCCATTTCGCTCACCTTCTCGTGCACGCCATCGCCCGCTGAGATGGGGTCTGTGACCGTTTTTGCCACATCTTGCTGCTACTGTGATGGTCGGGATCGCGCTTGTCGGAGCCGTGCCACGTTGCGCCCGACATCCTCGTGAGCGGCGCGCCCCGTTGACAGGTCCGTCATGTCACGCGAAACCATTCTCGTTTTGTTATAGCTTGGCGGCATGTTCAGCACAGATTCTCTCCCCCGCATCGCAAAATCGCACCCTGCTCCGACCGTTCTGACGGCGGTGCTGGCGCTGTGCGCGCTGCTGCTGGCCGGCACCCCGGCGGCGGCGGATTTCCGGCTGTGCAACAACACGTCGAGCCGGGTCGGCATTGCGCTCGGCTACAAGGACGCCGACGGCTGGACCACCGAGGGCTGGTGGAACGTGTCGTCGCGGAGTTGCGAGACGCTGCTGCGCGGCACGCTGGTCGCGCGCTATTACTACATCTATGCGCTCGACTACGACCGCGGCGGCGAATGGTCGGGCCAGGCCTTCATGTGTTCGCGCGACAAGGAGTTCACCATCAAGGGCACCGAGAACTGTCTCGCGCGCGGCTTCGACCGCACCGGGTTCTTCGAAGTCGACACCGGCGAACAGCGCGCCTGGACCGTTCAGCTCACCGAGAGCAGCGAACAGAACCCCCAGAGACTCCCGGGCCTGCCGGGCGCGCCGCCGGGCGCCGCGATGCCCGGCATCCCGCAGACGCCGGGCCGCACCGCGCCGGCCACGCCGACCGCACCACCAGGCGACGGCGGGACCAAGCCATGAGACGTCTGCGCCGGATCAAGATCTTCGCAACCCTGGGCCCTGCTTCTTCCGACAGCGCGATGATCCGCAAGCTGTTCGAGGCCGGCGCCGATGTGTTTCGGATCAACATGAGCCACACCTCGCACGACATGATGCGGGAGCTGATCAAGACGATCCGCAACGTCGAATCGAGCTACGGCCGCCCGATCGGCATTCTGGTCGATCTGCAGGGACCGAAGCTGCGGGTCGGCATGTTCGGCAATGGGCCGATCCAGCTCAACAACGGCGCCACCTTCGTGCTGGATTCCAGCAAGGAGCCCGGCGACGCCGACCGCGTCCACCTGCCGCATCCGGAAATTCTCTCCGCGCTGAAAGTCGGCGACGCGATGCTGCTCGACGACGGCAAGGTCCGGCTGATCTGCGAGGAGACCTCGCCCGATCGCGCCGTGACCCGCGTGGTGATCGGCGGCAAGATGTCCGACCGCAAGGGCGTCAGCCTGCCCGACACCGATCTGCCGATGTCGGCGATGACCAACAAGGACCGCGCCGACCTCGAGGCCGCCTGCGAGGCCGGCATCGACTGGGTGGCGCTGTCCTTCGTGCAGCGCGCCGAGGACGTCGCCGAGGCCAAGCGGATGATCCGCGGCCGTGCCGCGGTGATGGCGAAGATCGAGAAGCCGCAGGCGATCGACCGTCTCGACGACATCCTCGACGTTTCCGACGCGCTGATGGTGGCGCGCGGCGACCTCGGCGTCGAGATGCCGCTGGAGCGGGTGCCGAGTCTTCAGAAGCAGATGACCCGCATGGCGCGCCGCGCCGGCAAGCCGGTGGTCGTCGCCACCCAGATGCTGGAATCGATGATCTCGAGCCCGGTGCCGACGCGCGCCGAAGTCTCCGACGTCGCCACCGCGGTCTATGAAGGCGCCGACGCGATCATGCTGTCGGCGGAATCCGCCGCCGGCAAATATCCGGTCGAAGCGGTCTCGACGATGAACCGGATCGGCGAGGAGGTCGAACGCGACCCGCTGTATCGCACCGTGGTGACGGCGCAGCGGCCGGAGCCGGAAGCCACCGCCGGCGACGCGATCGCCGGCGCGGCGCGGCAGGTCGCCGAAACCCTCGATTTGTCGGCGATCATCTGCTGGACCAGTTCGGGCTCGACCGCGCTGCGCGTCGCGCGCGAGCGGCCGAAAGTGCCGGTGGTGGCGATCACCCCGAACATCAATACCGGCCGTAAACTGTCCGCGGTGTGGGGCGTGCATTGCGTCGTCGCCGAGGACGCCAAGGATCAGGACGACATGGTCGACCGCGCCGGCCGCATCGCGTTCCGCGACGGCTTCGCCAAATCCGGCCAGCGCGTCATCATCGTCGCCGGCGTCCCGCTCGGCACCCCCGGCGCCACCAACATGGTGCGGATCGCCTATGTCGGGCCTACCGATACGGAGGTGTGAGGGCAGCAGCCCGATTCAGGCTGCTTCCTCGATCCCGACCACCAGGCGCTTGCCCAGCGCACGTAGCGCCTGGACCATCGCGGGTAGCTTGGTCGGGTGCTTGGGATCCAGGATACGGCGAACCTCTTTCTCATCCTTGTTCATGCGGCGCGCGAATTCGCTCTTACTGATGCCGGCGACCGCAAACGCCTCGAGCACAGCGAGCTTGGCAGCGACGTCCGGCGCAACCGCGATCATGGTCGCGCCCTTGCCCTTCGCCTTGACCTTCGGCAGCGGCAGTTCGCGCTGCGGATAGCTCAGCAGCGCCAGACCCAACGCCTCCTCCGCCTGCGCGCGGGCATCCGCGATATCGTCACCTTGGGTGATCGCTTCCGGAACGTCGGGAAAGCTCACGACGATAGTCCCCTTGCGATCTCCCGCTTCGAACTCCGCGGCGTAGGCGTATGTCTTCATCGTCAGCCCCTCTTCGGGCACGTCATTCGGCGAGACCGAGCTGCTTACGGATCTTGCGTGCGGTTTTCGGATCGATCTCACGGCTCGGCAGGGTCGTGAGACGATCGCCCACATAGACCATGGCATGGCCACCCTTGCCCTTGCGGTAGTCGACACGAAATCCGAGACCCAGCGCGCGAGCCTCGGCACGTAGTTCGGCGATGAAGCGATCCCGCTTGTCCATGCCGATCCCTCGACGGGACAAATATCGGACATTTTTGTCCGCGCGTCAATGGGACCGCTCCGCAGAGACCCGTGGCGGGCGGCTTCAGGTGCGCCGGCTCGACGAGCGCACCTGATGACGTCGCTTCGATCAGCCCGCCAGCTTCGCCTCCAGCGTGATCTTGGTATTGAGCAGTTTCGACACCGGGCAGCCCGCCTTGGCCTTGCCGGCGAGTTCCTGGAAGGTGGTGTCGTCGGCGCCGGGGATCTTGGCGGTGAGCGTCAGATGGACCGCGGTGATCTCGAAGCCGTCACCCTGCTTTTCCAGCGTCACGTCGGCCTTGGTCTCCATCTGCTCGGCGGTGAGCTTGGCTTCGCCGAGGATCAGCGACAGCGCCATGGTGAAGCAGGCGGCGTGCGCCGCGCCGATCAGTTCTTCGGGGTTGGAGCCGGGCTTGCCTTCGAACCGGCTGGCGAAGCCGTAGGGATAGTCCGACAGCGCGCCGCTCTTGGTCGAGATCGCGCCCTTGCCGTCCTTGATGCCGCCCTGCCATTTGGCCGAACCGAATGTCGTGCTCATTGCGTAGCTCCTGCTTTGGTGAATGGTCGGGGATGAAAGACTAATGCATCGCTGCGTGCGATTTCGTGACGGCGGTCGCGATCAACGCCTCGATCTCACGTTGCACCAGATCGGGGGCGGCGTTCTGCACCATGTGCCCGACATCCGGCAGCACGATCAGCTTCGCCTGCGGAACCGCGGCGGCGAAGGCGCGCGAATGGATGTCGACAGAGACGATCTCGTCGGCGTCGCCATGGATCAGCACGGTCGGCGCGGTGATCTGCGGATAGCGCGCGGCCTGCTCGGCCACGGCCGCCTTCAGCGTGGTCAAGTCCCAGCTATTGGCGAGGAATGCGCGCGGCCGCAGCAGCAGCGGCGTCGCGCTGGCGTCGACGTAATCCTCGGGCATGGTCTGCGGCGCGAACGCCGAGCGGGCCCCCGGCTCCGTGAGCAACAATCCGAGCGGGAGCGTGACGGTATGAGCCAGCAGCGGGCCCACCACCGGGGTAGTCATTACCTGGTTATAGGTGCCGACGCCGCCGCGCCACGGATGCGTCACCGGCGCCAGCATCACCAGCCCCGCGACGCGCTGCGGCTGATCCAGCGCCATCCGCGCGCCGAGCGCTCCGGCCATCGAATGCACCACGACGATCGCGCGCGCTACGCCGAGCGAATCGAGCGCCTCGCCGATCATTTGCGCCTGCGTCGCGGGCGACGAATCGGCGAGGTCGTCGCGGCTGCTCCAGCCATGGCCGGGCCGGTCGATCAGCAACACGCGGTGCCGCCGCGCGAGCTGGTCGCCGAGCGGCACGCGCATCGCGCCGAGATTGGAGCTCGCGCCGTGAATCATCACGATCGGCGGCGTGGCGAGATTGCGGGGGCCGAGATCGACGACGTGCAGCCTGCCGCCGCTGACGGCGATCACTTCGCCCTGCGGCGGAAACCTGCCCTGCAGCCACAGCACGCCGGCCTGCGTCAGCAGCGCCAGCGCGGAGAGCGTCGCAATGGCGCCGATCACGATCATGGAAGAGACCCGGGAGAATTTTCGCACGGGTGAGTTACGCCGTGTGGCCGCGAATGTTTCGTCGTCCCGCTCAGATATCGCGGCCCTCGACCTTTTCGGTCAGGGTCTTCACCAGGTCGGGCACCTTATCGAGATGCGGATTGATCGCCAGCGCCTTGCGGAAGGCATCGAGCGCGCGCTTGTCGTCGCCGAGTTCCTGCATGATCATGCCGAGCCCGGCCAGCGCGCCGAAATGGCGCGGCTCGCGCGCCAGCACCTGCTCGATATCGCCAAGCGAGCGGGCATATTCATTCTGCAGATAGAAGATCGTGGCGCGGCGATTCCAGCCCTCGAGATAGTCCGGCCGCAGCTTCACCACCGCGTCGAGCAGCTTCACCGCGACGTCGAACTGCTTGGCCTCGATCGCGACCTTCGCACGCGACATCAGCAGCGCCGTGGTGTCGCTGGAGGTCTGGCTCCACAGCGCCCAGATCCGCGCCTCGACATGCTTGGCGCTGGCCTCGTCGGGCGCGGCCTTCAGCGCGCCGAACAGGAACTCCAGGCCCTTGGCCGGATCACCGACGACGCGGGGGAGCTTCGCCGGCGGCGATGGCGGCTGTTCCAGCGGCTTGTCGAGGGAATGCTTGGGCGGCGCGTTCCTGGGCGATTCGGGCGCCTGGGCATGCGCGGCGAGCGGCAGCAGCGCGGCCAGCAGGGCCGCGCAAGGCAGGAATCGGCGGAAGGTCAAACCAGGGGCCATCCGCGAAGTCTAGACGCAGGACAACGCGCTGCAAAGCAGCGCGTGCGTCACACAGGCGTGATGGTAATACGACCGGCGGCCGGCAAATGCTCAGCCGCGCGCGGTCCCGGTAACGATCAACCCTGGCGGGCCTTGAAGCGGCGCTGCACCTTGTTGATCACGTAGAGCCGGCCCTTGCGCCGCACGAGGCGGTTGTCGCGATGGCGGGAGCGCAGCGATTTCAGCGAGTTACGGACCTTCATGGGTCTATCCTGACTGTTTGAAAGGCCGTTTGGGACTGGCCGAAGGTGTAAAACATACCTTTCCCGCCGGCGGCACTCCGCCCGGGACGGTCGTTTTCTAACGAGGGCAGCCCGGCCTGTCAATCGAACCGGACGGCCAAAGGCACCGTTTCCGCAGGGAAAATGCCGGATCGGCCGATCGCGCTGGCCTGCAGGCGAACCAGTCCCTCATCCGGTGGTCGGGCCGCCGATCCGGCGGCTTCACAGCTCCGAAAAATAGTTATAGACCATAATCAATTCTCCCGCCCCGCCAAGAAGGCCAAGGAAACGCCCCGATGCTCAATCCCGACGATCTCGTCGCCATCGATATCCACACCCATGCCGAGGAGCCGTGCGGCTGCCACGGCGACGACGGTTACGACGATTTCCAGGCACGGATGGCCGAGTATTTCGGCTCCCCGAACAAGCATCCGCCGACCGTGCCGGAAACCGCAGCCTATTATCGCGCCAAGAAGATCGCCGCGGTGATCTTCCCGGTCGACGCCGAGCGCGAGACCGGCTTCCGCCGCTACAACAACGACGAGATGATCGAGGTCACGCGGGCCAATTCCGACGTACTGATTCCGTTCGCCTCGATCGATCCGCACAAGGGCAAGCTCGGGGTGCGCGAAGCGCGGCGGCTGATCAAGGACTACGGCATCAAGGGCTTCAAGTTTCACCCGACGATGCAGGGCTTCTATCCCAACGACCGGCTGGCTTATCCGCTGTATGAAGCGATCCAGGAAGGCGGCGCGATCGCGCTGTTCCACACCGGCCAGACCGGCGTCGGCTCCGGCATGCCGGGCGGCATGGGAATGCGGCTGAAATACTCCAACCCGATGTACATGGACGACGTCGCGGTCGACTTCCCCGACATGAAGATCATCCTCGCGCATCCCTCGTTCCCCTGGCAGGAAGAAGCGCTGTCGGTCGCGACCCACAAGCCCAACGTCTATATCGATCTGTCGGGATGGTCGCCGAAATACTTCCCGCCGATTCTGGTGCGCTACATCAACGGCCTGCTGCAGGACAAAATGCTGTTCGGCTCGGACTGGCCGGTGATCACGCCGGACCGCTGGCTCGCCGATTTCGCCAAGCTCGAGATCCGCGACGAGGTTCGCCCGAAAGTGTTGAAGCAGAACGCCCGCAAGCTGCTGGGGATCTGAGCTTGTCACCTCTCCCCGCGCGCGGGGAGAGGTCGGCATGCATCGTCAGATGCATGCCGAGTGAGGGGGCGCTTCGCCGCAGCCGAGCCGCAGCGACTCGCGTCGCCCCTCACCCCACCCCTCTCCCCGCAAGAGCGGGGCGAGGGAGCCCGCCGCAATCCTTGCACCGCTTCCCGAAGCAACGGCGCCCGCGCTTCTCATCGCTCGACCACTGCGATAGCGTCGCCCTACCAGCGAAATCGCAGCAACTACCGAGACCCCCTATGACCATCAAAGCCGTCGTGTTCGATGCCTACGGCACGCTGTACGACATCCAGTCGGTCGCATCCGTCACCGAGCAGGCGTTTCCCGGCTACGGCGATGTGATCACCCAGGTTTGGCGAATCAAGCAGCTCGAATACACGTGGCTGCGGTCGCTGATGGGCACGTACGAAGATTTCGGCGTCGTCACCCGGGACTCGCTGGCCTACACGCTGGACTGCCTCGGGCTCGACGATGGCGGCGCGGCGCCCCGGCGGATCTTCGACAAATATCTGCATCTCGATCCCTATCCCGACGCGGTCGCGGCGCTGACCGCGCTACGCGGGCGCAAGCTCGCGATCCTGTCGAACGGCAGCCCCGACATGCTCGGCGCGTTGACCAGGAACACCGGCCTCGACGGCCTGCTCGACGACGTCATCAGCGTCGATGCGGCCAAGGTTTTCAAACCCGATCCGGCCGCCTATGCGCTCGCCGAGACCCGGCTCGGCGTGACACCGCGCGAAGTGCTGTTCGTGTCGTCCAACCCGTGGGACGTCGCCGGCGCCAAAGCCTTCGGCTTCACCGTCGCCTGGATCGAGCGTGTCAGCCGCGAGACGATGGCGCGTGAGTTGGCCCGCTCCGGACCGCTGCCGCCGCTGACGATATTCAAGGCGCTCCGCACGCAGATGGACGTGCTCGGTTTCGAACCGGATTACCGGATCGCCTCGCTGTCGGAGCTTTCGGAGGTTGTGACCGCATGAGTCTCGAATCCGTCCGCGCCTGGTTCGCCGCACACGCCCCCGACATCGCCGTCGAGGAATCCGACAAGAGCTCGGCCACGGTGCCGCTCGCCGCGGAGGCCTACGGCGTGCCGCCGGAGCAGATCGCCAAAACGCTGTCGCTGCGGGTCGGAGACCGTGTCGTACTGGTGGTGACCAGCGGCACCGCACGGCTGGACAACAAGAAGGCCAAAGCGGCGTTCGGCGGCAAGCCGAAGATGCTCGGCGTCCACGAAGTCGCCGATCTCACCGGCCATGAAGTCGGCGGCGTCTGTCCGTTCGGCCTGAAGGATCCGCTGCCGATCTATTGCGACGTCTCGCTGCAGGCGTTCGACGTCGTGGTGCCGGCGGCGGGCTCGACCCACAGCGCGGTGCGGATCGCGCCGCGGCGGATGGCGGAGTTGGTCGGCGCCGAATGGGTCGATGTCAGTGAAGTGCGCGCCGAACAGGCCGCGTCGCAACCGTAGGCGAGTCCGCACAGGGCAACGGGGCCCGAAGGCCCCGCGATCCATCCAATGTGCAGAGGGGTTACCAGCGCCGCCCGCCGTGCCAGCCCGGGCGGCCGTAGAAGCGCGGACCGCCGTAGAAGCGCGGGGGTCCGTAGTAACGCCGCGGGCCGTAATAGCCGTAGGCGCCGTAGTAGTTCGGACGCCAGACGCAACGGCCCCAGGGATCGCAAACATAGCGCACCTGATCGATGTTCGCGGACTGGCTGCCGACAGCGTTGGCCTGATTCGGAAGACCATTCGGCATCGCCGCGGATGCGACGCCCGGCGCCAGCGCAACAGCCCCGAGGGCCGCAGCGGCTGCAATGGCGAGTTTGAGTGTCATCGGATCAACCTCCTTCAATCCAGCTCTAAACTGCTGACACCATGGGAGGTTTCAGCTGAACGAGCGCTGACGGACGGGTTCATCTTCGTGAAATTTTGGTAAGCTGAGGAGCGGATCCCACCTACACGCGTCTCCGCCGATCCGCTATCCGTGGAACGATCAAGCCGCGCGGCGCGAGGTTTCGTCCCGCCGCAGCGAGCGCAGGAAGTCCCGCACCGCGTCGCCGAGCGTGGTCGCCTGCTGCGCCAGCGAGCCCGACGCGGTCAATGTGGTTCCGGCGTGCTGCTCGGTTTCGGCGACGTTGACGCTGACGCTCTGGATGTTGAACGAGATGTCGCGGATGCCGGCGAAGGCCTGCTCGATGTTGCGGGCGACCTCGCTGGTCGCCGCGGTCTGCGCCTCGACCGCCACCGCCACCTGACGGGTGATGGCGTCGACCTCGCCGATGCTCTGGCCGATGCCCGAGATGGCGTCGACCGCGGCGCGGGTGGTCTCCTGCACTTCGGCAATGCTGACGGAGATGTCATGGGTCGCCTTGGCGGTCTGCGCGGCGAGCGATTTGACCTCCTGCGCCACTACCGAGAAGCCCCTGCCCGCCTCGCCGGCGCGCGCGGCCTCGATCGTGGCGTTCAGCGCCAGCAGATTGGTCTGCGAGGCGATCTCCTCGATCAGTTGAACGATGGTGCCGATCCGCTCGGTCGCGGTCGACAGGCTGCCGACCGTCTCGCGCGCATGATCCGAGGCGCCGACCGCCGTCTTGGCGATCATGGCCGAGCGATTGACGCTACCGAGGATTTCGTTGGCCGACGCGGTTAGCTCCGTGGTCGCCGCCGCGACCGTCTCCATATTGGTCGAGGCCTGTTCCGAAGCGGCCGACACCGCCAGCGTGCGCTCGCGCGTCGCGGCGACGCCGAGATTGAGGCTGCCCGCGGTCGAGCCCATATTGTTCGACGCCGACGACACCGTGTCGATCACCGCACCGATCGTGCCTTCGAATTCGGCGGTGTTGGCGTTGAAGGCCGCGACCCGCGTCTCGATCGCCTGCATGGCGTCGTTGATCGTCCGGCTGGCGATCAGCAGCGAGCCGCGCAACCCCGCCGGCAGGATGTGACGATAGTATTTGTCGTCACGAATCGCGCCCATCGCCGCGCTGGCCTCGCGCACGAAGGCGTCGCAGCGGTCGATCATGTCGTTGAAGACGTGATGCAGCGCGCCGATCCGGCCGCCCTCGCGGCTGCCGATGACCCGCGCCTCGAAATCGCCGTCGGCGATGCGCCGACAGACCGCAGCCAGATTCGCCAAGGTCCGGTCGAGCCGCAGCAGCATCAGGCCGAGCAGTGCGGCGAACGCCAGCGTCGCGACGAGGCCGATCGGCAGCAGCACCGGCACGCCGATCAGCAAGCCGGCCGCCGCCGTCAGGGCGGAGACGACGATGCCGCCGAGGCAGACGGCCGCGCTAGAGAGAGAAGACGAGCTGATCATAGGGGACATTCTTCGCTTTGACGAAATCGAGCAGATGTTGCGTGCCGGCGGCGAGTCCGTCCTTGCCGTTGCGATGACGCTTTTCAACCTCGCTCAGCTCGGCATAGACCGGCGCCAGTGCAGAGATCACGCGGCGATCCGGCACGCGGCGATTGGAGTGATAGCCGACCACCTGTTTGGCCGCGTCGAACGACGGCGTGACATGGGCGAACACCCAATAGAAATCACCGCGACGCGTCATGTTCTTGACATAAGCGAAGATCTCGCGGCCTTCCGCCAGCGTGTCCCACAGCAGCTTGAAGACGCAGCGCGGCATGTCGGGGTGACGAACGATCGAATGCGGCTGGCCGATCAGTTCGGCTTCGCTGTAGCCGCAGATGTCGGTGAACACCTTGTTGGCGTAGGTGATACGGCCTTTGAGATCGGTCTTGGAGACGATGATATCGTCGGCGTCGAAGAAGACTTCGACTTGGGTCGGCGAGGCGATCTGTTTCACGGGCAATATCCGGCTGCAAATCATCAACCCGGACATACGATGTCCCGGCCTCGAACAAATACGAGCCAGGCTCTTAAGAGTTAGTTCGCTCGACGAATGCGCGATTCATCCGATCGCGGCATATTTCCTCAGATCGACCTACCAATGTACTACTCACGCAGAGCCAATAACGAAGGTTGTCCGTGAAATGACGGACACCACTCTGATGATCCGGACTCGATCCCTCAGCGCTCGTCCTTCTGCCGACGGCCGATCCCTGCGACCAGCAGAAACGCAACGACGAGACTCGCGACATTGAGCGCACCTTCGCGGACCGCATTCGGCGAGAAGCCGAACGCCTTGTGCATGATCGCGTTCACGACAGCGGCGACGATGATCGCAGCCAGACCAGCGGCCGCGAACAGACCGACCATCTTCGGAGTAAGCTTGGGCATCGATAATATCCTGCCTTGCGCGCTGAGTGGTAACAGGAAACCTGACCGATCACGACGAGGCGCGACGCCGCGCGTGTCGGCTGACCGTCAACGAAAGGGCCAGTTCCCGGTTCCAGCCTATACTGCCGGCGGGGTGTTTTTGCGAATTATTCACGTTGGCGGCTGCCGGGCCGCCCAACCCAATCTTAACATCTGGTTGCTAAAGGGATCAGGCTACCGTGGCCGCCCGCGGCCCGGCCATTCGGGGGTCGCTTTGGCTGTCATGGATGATCCACCGGCATCATCGCCGCTCGCCGGGTTGAAGACGCGCCTCGCAGCCCTGTTCGGCAGTTCGAACGAACGCTCGCTGACCAATCGCCTCGCCGGCACGATCTTCCTGATCCGCGTCGTCAGCGCCGCGATGGCCTATGGCGCGCAGATCCTGCTGGCGCGCTGGATGGGCACCTCCGATTACGGCGTCTATGTCTACGTCTGGACCTGGGTTCTGCTGCTCGGCTCGATGCTCGACTTCGGCATCTCCGCCTCCGCCCAGAAGATCATTCCGGAATACCGCGCCAGCGGCGACCTCGACCGGCTGCGGGGTTTCCTTTCCGGCAGCCGCTGGGGAACGCTGGCGGCCTCCAGCCTGGTGTCGCTGGCGCTGGCGGCGTTGGTGTGGGCGCTGTCGTCGTCGATCGACCCCGCGACCGTGCTGCCGCTGTATCTCGGCTGCCTGACGCTGCCTGCCTTCGTGGTCGCCAATACCCAGGACGGCATCGCCCGCTCGCACGACTGGATGAAGCTCGGCCTGATGCCGCAGTTCATCATTCGCCAGGCGCTGATCATCGGCTTCACCGCCGGCCTGTTCGTGCTCGGCTTCCAGCTCGGCGCGGTCGCCGCGATGGCGGCGAGCTGCGCTGCGGTGTGGCTGGCGATGATCGGGCAGATGGTCGCGCTGAACCGGCGGCTCGCCGGCCATGTCGCGAGCGGCCCGCGCGCCTACGATGTCCGCGGCTGGCTCGCCACCTCGCTGCCGATCCTGCTGGTCGAGAGCTTCTATCTGCTGCTGTCCTATACGGATGTGCTGGTGCTGCAGCAATTCCGCTCGGCCGAGGAGGTCGGCGTCTACTACGCGGTGGTGAAGACGCTGGCGCTGGTGTCGTTCATCCACTACGCGATGTCGGCGACCACCGCGCACCGCTTCACCGAATATCACGCCGCCGGCGACAAGGATCGTCTCGCGGCCTATGTGAAGCATGCGATCGCCTGGACGTTCTGGCCATCGCTGGCGGCGACCCTGGTGCTGCTCGCGCTCGGCAAGCCGCTGCTGTGGCTGTTCGGCCCGCAATTCACGCAAGGCTACGGCATCATGTTCGTCGCCGCGATCGGCCTGATGGTCCGCGCCGCGATCGGCCCGGTCGAGCGATTGCTGAACATGCTCGGCCACCAGAACATGTGCGCGCTGGCCTACGCCCTGGCGTTCGCGGTCAACCTCGCGCTGTGCCTCGTGCTGGTGCCGCGCTTCGGGGGCTACGGCGCCGCAGCCGCGACCTCGGCAGCGCTCACCTTCGAGACCGTGCTGCTGTTCTGGATCGTCCGCAAACGTCTCGGACTGCATGTGCTGGCGTTCGGGAAGAGGGGCTGAGGGAGAAGCTCCGGCTGGCTCGGAAGGGGGGTGCGTGCTAGTCTGCCCGCCATGAGTGCAGATCTCAAAGCCCTGATCGAACGTGCCGAGAACTGGCCCGAAGCGGCGCGAGAAGAACTCGCCGCCATCGCCGAACAGATCGAAGGCGAATTGCAGGCGCACGAATATTCCGCGAGCGATGACGAGCTGCGCGTGATCGACGCCGCAACGGCCTCACTCGATCGGGGCGAGCGGGCGAGCGACGACGAGGTCGCTGCGGCGTTCGCCAAATTTCGGCTGTGAAAGTCGTCTACTCTCGGCAGGCTATCGCCGATTTGCTTCGGGCCGCTGAATACTACACCTCGAATGCGAGCCCGACGGTGGCCCGATCGATCGGGCGACGGATCGAGGATGTCGTTCAGCGGATCGCAACGGCGCCCGAATCCGCACCTCGCGTTTCGCAGCGATCCGCGGTCCGGACCGTCGCGGTGGTCCGCTATCCGTTTCGAATTTTCTATCGGATCGAGCTGGGCCAGATCGAGATCTTGCACATCCGGCACACCTCACGTCGTCCGCCAGGTCCCGAAGAGTAGCGACGAGTTTCCCAGCCTTCCCGCTTCCGCTCCGTCGTCGCCCGGCTCGACCGGCGATCCAGTATCCCAGGGCCACATCGCACTGGAATACTGGGCCCTCCGCTTTCGCGGAGGGTGACGGCAGGTGATGTGACAGCGCCGCGCGTAATAACATACGCGCGAGAAAGCGCCCCTACGCCGCGGTCCAGCCGCCGTCCATCGACAGATTGGCGCCGGTGATCTGGCTGGCGTCGTCGCCGCACAGATAGACCGCGAGGGCTGCGACCTGCTCGGACGTGACGAACTGCTTTGTCGGCTGCGCCAGCAACAGCACGTCGTTGATCACCTGCTCCTTGGTCAGACCGCGCGCCTTCATGGTGTCGGGGATCTGCTTTTCGACCAGCGGCGTCCAGACGTAGCCCGGCGAAATGCAGTTGCAGGTGATCTTGTGGGTCGCGACTTCGAGCGCCACCGTCTTGGTCAGGCCGGCGATGCCGTGCTTGGCGGCGACATAGGCCGACTTGAACGGCGAGGCGACCAGCGAGTGGGCCGAGGCGGTGTTGATGATGCGGCCCCAGCCGCGCTTCTTCATGCCCGGCACCGCGGCGCGGATGCCGTGGAACGCCGACGACAGGTTGATGCCGATGATCGCGTCCCACTTCTCGATCGGAAAATCCTCGACCGGCGAGACGAACTGGATGCCGGCATTGTTGACCAGAATGTCGACCGAGCCGAAGCTCTTCTCGCCGAGCGCGACCATCTCGGCGATCTCGGCGGGCTTCAGCATGTCGGCCGGCGAATACACCGCCTTCACGGCGAAGTCGGTCTCGATCGCCTTGCGCTCCTTCTCGATCGCATCGGCCTCGCCCATGCCATTGATCACGACATTGGCGCCGGCCTTGGCGAAGGCGCGCGCATAAGCGAGCCCGATGCCCGAGGTCGATCCGGTCACGACCGCGGTCTTGCCCGTGAGATTCGTCATCATCTGCTCCTGTTCGATCGTTTGGACAGCGGCCGGACCGGCCGCTATTTGATCGCATCCCGGGTGAGGTCCCAGGTCACCATGGTGTCGCCGTCCTGCGGACCGCTCTGCCACTCCTGGTGGCGCATCGAGACATAGACATCCTGCTCGCCGGATTTCCAGTGCTCGATCATGTTGAGGCGGGAGAAATCGTAGTCCTTCGACGACGCCTCATGGGCGCGCTTGCGGTAGATCAGGTGCACCACGGTGACGGCATTTTCCTTCGCCGCCTCGTGCAGGATCGTATAGGCCGGATCGTTGCGCAGTTCGTCCGGCAGCCGGTCGATCAGATGGCGCAGCGCCTTGCGGGTGTTGTGGATCTGCTTGTTCTTGTCGGTGTTGAGCCGGGTGCGGCTGGAGAAGCGGATGTCCTTTTCGCGCTCGGCGGCTTCCAGCAGCGTTTGCGGCAGCCGGCCTTGGGAGCTGAACAGGTCGACCTGGAAGATCAAGAGATCGTCGCGCTGCTCGCTGTCGAGCACGTAGTCGAGCGGCGTGTTGGAGGCGACGCCGCCGTCCCAATAATAATGGCCGTCGATCTCGATCGCCGGGAACCCCGGCGGCAATGCGCCCGACGCCATGATGTGCTCGGGGCCGATCGTCTGGCGGGTGTTGTCGAAATACTCGAAATTCCCCGTGACGATGTTGACGGCACCGACGCTGAGCCGGATGCCGTTGGTGTTGAGCAGATCGAAATCCACCAGGCGTTCGAGCGTCGCGCGCAGCGGCTTGGTGTCGTAATAGCTCAGCGTTTCCGGATCGGCCGTCGGCATCAGATGCGCCGGCGGAAAGCGCGGCGTGAAGAAGCCGGGCACGCCGAACGCTGCGACCATCGCGGCACTGGCTTCGTTGAACAGCGAATGCGCGTGGTCGGTGTGCAGCATCGGCTGCCACGGCACCGGCGACGAGGCCATCTCCCAGAACTGCTTCAGCTTCTCGACGCGCTGCTCGCGCGGATTGCCGGCGATGATCGCCGCATTGATCGCGCCGATCGAAATCCCGGCGAGCCATTCGGGCTCGAAATCGTGATGGCACAGCGCCTGATAGGCGCCGGCCTGATACGAGCCGAGCGCGCCGCCGCCTTGCAGCACCAGCACGCGACGTGGACGAGAAGCGGGTTTGGGATGGTGGTGGGAGGGATTCATGAGGTTCGCCGCAGACAGGACGGGCACCGTGGCGCTCCGCATCCACGGCGTCAATCGTTCACCCGGTCAATCCCGATCACGCCCGCTTTATCGCGGCGGTTCGGTCGAAGCCAGAATCAGCGTCCAGAACACCTTGTATTTGGTGTTCGGCGCGTAGCTCGCGGCGATCCCGAGCTTGGTGACGCCGCCTTTCAGCATGTTCGCGCGATGCGGCGGCGAATCGCGCCAGCCGGAGAACGCCTCCGCGAGCGTGTGATAGCCGGCCGAGACGTTCTCGACCGCGACCGACGCCGGATAGGCCGAAGCGTTGAGCCGCTGCGCCAGCGGCGCCTTGGCGTCGTGGTCGAGCTTGTTGCGCCTCGCCATCGTGGCCGACTGTTCCTCGGCCAGCCGCGTGAGCGCCGGATCGAGCACAACCGGGCCGAGCCCGTTGTTCTGGCGATATTGCGAAATCATCGTCGCGGCGGCGACGCCGTCGACCCTGGCGCCCTCGCGCGCCATGCTGGCGTACATCGACGGCGCCTCGACGCTCGGACCGACATCGCCGGCGCAGCCGGCCAGCAGCAGAAGGCCGAGAGCGGCCATCACCCCACGCAACATCCGAAATTCCCCATGCGCGCATCGGCATGGCCGGCCCGTCACCGGCCACCGCGCGCCGGTCCGTTGTTGCACATCAACAGTGGCTGAAAGGTGAAGATGGGGCCGAACGCAGCGGTCCGATGCAGGCTCCGAGCGCGGAGCGCAAAGCCGTGGCAGACCCTGTTCCGCCGGCCGCCCGCTTCCTCTGCCGCTCATCGCGAGGGCGGGGGCGACGGCCATGCGGCTCGCCGGAATGTGCACCTCTCGCACCCGGCGGGGCTGCACATTGGCGACACCGCCTCGGCGTCCCTCCTCGCGTGTTGACCGCGGCCAAAATTCCTTCGACAACCCGTCGGTGTCGAACCAGCGAACGATCACCGACCGACCTCGCACCGCGAACGTGAAGCGTTCGCGCGGGCCGGGATTCCTCCGCGGCATCGGGCTGCGGCAGGTCCGGATGTTCAGCGGGCTGGTGCTGTTCGCCTATCTGATCAGCCACTACCTCAATCACGCACTCGGCAACATCTCGGCGGAAGCGCTCGAGGCCGGGGTGATGTGGCACCTCGCATTCTGGCAGTTTCTGCCGGTGGCGATCCTGTTCTATGGTTCGGTCACCGTCCATACCGGGCTCGGCCTGTGGGTGCTGGTGCAGCGTCGGCGGTTCCGCTGGCGCACGGTCGAGCCGCTGCAGATCCTGCTCGGTCTCAGCGTGCCGCTGCTGATCTACAGCCATGTGATCGGGCTGCGGCTCAGCAACGTATTGTACGACATCGACAAGCTGTATCCGCAGGTGCTGTACACCTACTGGGTGGCTTGGCCGACCTCGCGGCTGTGGCTGATGGTGGCGGTGCTGCTGATCGCCTGGGTGCACGGCTGCATCGGGCTGTACATCTGGCTGCGGATCAAGCCGACGGCGCGCCGCGCGATGCCGTGGCTGCTCGCGCTCGCGGTGCTGATCCCGACGCTGGCGCTGCTCGGCTTCTACCAGGGCGGCCGCGACACCATCCGCGCCGCGTCCGCGCCGGGCTGGCAGGACGCCAACATGTCGGTGAAGCAGCTCGGCACGCTGGATCAGCAGAAGACGCTCGACCGGATCGGCGACGCGTTCGTGTTCGGCTATCTCGGGCTGATCGGGCTGGCGCTGATCGCCCGCGCGGTACGCGGGCTGAACGAGCGGCGCGGCGGCATGATCCGGCTGACCTACGGCACCGACCGCAGCATCCGGGTGCCGAAGGGCACCAGCGTGCTGGAGGCCAGCGAGCGCCACAACATTCCGCATGCCAGCGTCTGCGGCGGCCGCGCGCGCTGCTCGACCTGCCGGATTCGCGTGATCGGCGACCCGGCCGAGCTGCCCGCGCCGTCGAGCCGCGAGGCCTTCGTGCTCGCCAGCGTCGGCGCCGGCGACGATCCGTCGATCCGCCTCGCCTGCCAGCTCCGGCCGACCCACGACCTCTCCTTCATGCCGATCTTTCCGCCGCGCAACGCCGCGGCGGCGCGGCGCATGGCGCGCGCGATGAAGGTCGGCGAGGAACGCTATCTCGTCAGCATGTTCGTGGACCTTCGCGGCTCCACCAAGATCGCCGAGACGCGGCTGCCGTTCGACACCGTGTTCATCGTCAACCGCTTCCTCGGCGCGGTGTCGCGCGCGGTGATCGCTTGCGGCGGCCAGCCCAATCAGTTCATCGGCGACGGCGTGCTGGCGCTGTTCGGCCTCAAGGACACGCCGCGCGAGGCCTGCCGCAACGCCATCCGCGCCGCCGCCGCGATCGCCGCCGCGGTCGACGAACTCAACGGCTTGATCGGCCACGACCTGCCCGAGCCGATCCGCTTCGGCATCGGCATCCATGGCGGCGACGTCATCCTCGGCGAGATCGGCTATCGCGACCACATGGTGTTCACTGCGCTCGGCGACTCGGTCAACGTCGCGGCACGGCTGCAGGACATGACCAAGGCGCTCGGCTGCGAGACGCTGCTGTCCGACGAACTGCGCGAGACCGCGGGCATCGCCGCCGATTCGTGGCCGACCCAGCAGGTCGAGATCCGCGGCCGGGTCGAACCGATGCTGGTGTGCCCGATCGCGCAATCGCGCGACCTCGCCGCAGCGCTCGATCACAGCGAACTGACGCTCGCCTGAGAGCCGGTCGGAACCAAGCAACTCACCCGTCATTCCGGGGCGCGAGCACAGCTCGCGAACCCGGAATCCCGAGCTGTTCATCGCGCCTCATGCGCCAACCTCGGGATTCCGGGTCCGCGCCTGACGGCGCGTCCCGGAATGACTTGCGTGGGGTCGCCACGACTTGCTCGATCCACGCTCCGACGAGAGCCGTTCGGTCTACGATGGAATCAGCACTGGCGCGCAGAGATGCTCACCACAGGCACAGCCTCATGGTGAGGAGGCGCGAAGCGCCGTCTCGAACCATGCGCCGCCGGTCCTGCCGTGTCTCCCATCCTTCGAGACGCCCGACTTCGCCGGGCTCCTCAGGATGAGGGGTCAGTGCATCTGGAACGCTCCATGTGATCCAGCGCACACTCCCCGCCGTCGCTCGCCGATCCGCCGCCACGCGGCGTGAACCCGCGCGAATTTCAGCGCGACGAACGTGCGATGGGCAGGTCCACGACCACCGGACTTGATGGAGTAACAACCGCGCCGCGGGCGCATTTCGAGGAGAACGACCATGTTTCGCAAGATCGCACTTGGACTGTTTGCTGCCGCTTCGCTCAGCGTCGTCGCGCTGGCGCCGACCTCCGCATCCGCCGGCGGCGGCAAGTGGCATCACCATGGCTGGGGCCATCACCACCACTTCCACGGACCCGCCTTCGGCGTCGGCTATATCGGCGCCGGCTATGGCGCCGGCTACGGAAGCTGCTACGTCACCCGCCGCGTGCCGACCTCGCACGGCTGGCGCTGGCGCACCATCAACATCTGCTACTGAGGTCTCGACCGACGTTGCAGGCGTGGAGTCCCGGTCGCCGGCGCGGCCGGGACTTTACCTGTCGAAGAGCTCACGATCAGTCCAGCTTGACCCACTGAGCGACCGGCATCACTTCCGGCGTCTGCGCATAGGCGCGGGTCCACATGTCGACCACCCACTGGGCGCCGCTGCCGCGCTCGACCAGCACCGCAGTATTGTGCGGCGTCTGCAGCACCAGCACGTTGCCGCGATATTTCGGATCGCCGACGTTGTGATGCTTCAAGAGGCCCCAGCCCTGCATCACCAGCAGCAGGCTGGTGGTGTTGCGGGTGGTGTCCCAACAATCGAAATTGTGCTTGTCGTCGAAGTAGCGGAAATCGGCGCGGGCGATCCGCTTGTCGGTGCCGAGCACCGGACCGAGCCTTCGATCGAGCCACACCACCGCCTTCTGCACCGCCGTGCGTTCGGCTGCGGCCGAGGCCCGGCCCGAGGCCATGATCCGCGACAGCGCGGCGCGGTCGCCGGGGCCGAAGGCCAGTTCATGGCGGCGGCGGCAGACAAAGCCGTAGCACACCGTCATGCCCGAGGCCGACGGCGGGTTGATCGACACCGAACTGTAGAGTTGCGCCACCTCCCGGCTGAGCGGATCGGCCCGCGCCGATGTGAGGCCCGCGCCCACGGCAGCAAGTCCCGCGACCGCCAGCGCAACGCCGCGCCATCCGATCGATCTGCCGGTGTTTGCTGCCTTCATCCTGCCCTGCCTGCGTGTTGATCGCCGGGACGCTAGCGCGAGCGGCCGGCGGTGCCAATATTGGATTCGGGCGGCGTCGTATTTGCGGATCGGCTGATGCGTCCCGCACACACCGCCCGCACTGCGGATTCCTCGCGAGGACCGATCATGCCGCCTGATTCGCCGCTTCCCGCATTCGACGCCGCCTACGCTCCCGACGACGCCACGCTCGCGGCGTCGCTGATCGCGTCGATGCCGCGCGACCCCGCGCGTGATGCCCGCATCGACGCGACCGCCACCGGACTGATCGCCGCGATCCGCGCCGGCGATCACTCGCTCGGCAGCGTCGAGGCGATGCTGCGCGAATACGCGCTGTCGACCAGAGAAGGGCTGGCGCTGATGGTGCTGGCCGAAGCGCTGCTGCGGGTGCCGGATTCGGCGACGGCCGACGCCTTCATCGAGGACCGCCTCGGCCAGGGCGACTTCGCGCATCACCGCATCAAGTCCGACGCGCTCTTGGTCAACGCCTCGGCCTGGGCGCTCGGCCTGTCGGCACGCGTGGTGCAAGCCGGCGACACGCCGCAGGGCACGCTCGCCGCGCTGGCGAAACGGATCGGCGCGCCGGCGGTGCGCGCGGCGACGCGGCAGGCGATGCGGCTGCTCGGCAATCATTTCGTGCTCGGCGAAACCATCGGCGACGCGCTCGCCCGCGCGCAGGTGCATGCGAGCGAAGGCGTGCGCTATTCCTACGACATGCTCGGCGAAGGCGCGCGCACGCAGGCCGACGCGGAGCGTTACTTCGCCGCCTACGCGCAGGCGATCGAGGCGATCGGCCGTGCGGCCGGGAATGCGCGATTGCCGGCGCGGCCGGGCATCTCGGTGAAACTGTCGGCGCTGCATCCGCGGTTCGAGGCGGTGAGCCGCGACCGCGTGCTGCGCGAGCTGACGCCGCGCCTGATCGACCTTGCGCGCAAAGCCAAGGACCACGACCTCGCCTTCACCATCGACGCCGAGGAGGCCGACCGGCTCGAACTGTCGCTCGAATTGTTCGCCGCATGCCTCGCCGATCCGTCGCTCGCGGGCTGGGACGGCTACGGCCTCGCGGTGCAGGCCTATCAGAAACGCGCGGCGGCTGTGATCGACCATGTCGACGCGCTGGCGCAACGTTTCGATCGCCGGCTGATGCTGCGGCTGGTGAAGGGCGCCTATTGGGACAGCGAGATCAAGCGCGCGCAGGAGCGCGGCCTGCCCGACTATCCGGTGTTCACCCGCAAGGCGATGACCGACCTCAACTACCAGCATTGCGCCGACAAGCTCCTGCGCCTGCGGCCGCGGATCTTCCCGCAATTCGCCAGCCACAACGCGCTGACGGTCGCGACCGTGCACGAGCTCGCCGGCGGCAGCGACGGCTACGAATTCCAGCGGCTGCACGGCATGGGCGAGGCGCTGTATGCGCGGCTGCGCGCCGAGCATCCCGAGCTGAGGTGCCGGATCTACGCGCCGGTCGGCGGCCATCGCGACCTGCTCGCTTATCTGGTGCGGCGGCTGCTGGAGAACGGCGCCAATTCGTCATTCGTGGCGCAGGCCGGCGACGACACCGTGCCGGTGGCAGAGTTGCTGCGGCGGCCGGAGGCCATCATCGGGACGCCGGACAACCCCCGCCATCCGAACATCCCGCTGCCGCGCGATCTATTTTCACCGCAGCGGCAGAATTCGCGCGGCATCGAATTCGGCGACCGCGCCGCGCTGCAACGGCTGGTGAGCGAGATCGACGCGGCGCGCCGGCCGCTGCCGCGCGTCACCCCCACAACACCGGAAGATGCCGCCGCCGCGATCGCCGCTGCGCGCGGCGGCTTCGCGGATTGGAGCCGCACGCCCGCAGACGCGCGCGCCGCCGCGCTTGAGCGCGCGGCCGAGCTGCTGGAACAGCGCCGCGCGAGCTTCATCGCGCTACTGCAGGACGAGGCCGGCAAGACGCTCGACGACTGCATCTCCGAGGTCCGCGAAGCGATCGATTATTGCCGCTACTACGCCGCCGAGGGCCGCCGCCTGTTCGGCGACGGCATCGCCCTGCCCGGCCCGACCGGCGAGAGCAATACACTGCGGCTGCGCGGCCGTGGCGTGTTCGTCGCGATCTCGCCGTGGAATTTTCCGCTGGCGATCTTTCTCGGCCAAGTCACCGCCGCGCTGATGGCCAGCAACGCGGTGGTCGCCAAACCCGCCGAACAGACGCCGGCGATCGCCGACGCCGCCGTGCGGCTGCTGCACGAATCCGGCGTGCCGCGCGATGCGCTGCAGCTCGTGCAGGGCGACGGCGCGACCGGCGCGGCGCTGGTGGCGCATCGCGACGTCGCCGGCGTGGTGTTCACCGGCTCGACCGAGGTCGCGCGCGCGATCAACCGCGCACTGGCCGCGAAGGACGGCCCGATCGTGCCGCTGATCGCCGAGACCGGCGGCATCAATACGATGATCGTCGACGCCACAGCATTGCCCGAGCAGGTCGCCGACGACGTCGTGGCCTCGGCGTTCCGCTCCGCCGGCCAGCGCTGCTCGGCGCTGCGGCTGTTGTTCGTGCAGGACGACGTCGCCGACCGGATGATCGAGATCATCGCCGGCAGCGCCCGCGAATTGAAGCTCGGCGATCCGCGCGATCCGGCGACCCATGTCGGCCCGGTGATCGACGCCGAGGCCAAGGCGAAGCTCGATACGCATGTCGCGAAGATAAGCCGCGAGGCGACGCCGCATTTCGCAGGCACAGTACCGACGCAAGGCAACTACGTCGCGCCGCATATCTTCGAACTGCGCGACGCGTCACACCTGACCGAAGAGGTGTTCGGCCCGATCCTGCATGTGGTGCGCTACAAGGCATCCGATCTCGACGACGTGCTCGCCACGATCGCACGCAGCGGCTACGCGCTGACGCTCGGCGTGCAGTCGCGGATCGACGACACCGTGGCGCGCATCGTCGACCGGCTGGCGATCGGCAATGTCTACGTCAACCGCAACATCATCGGCGCCGTCGTCGGCGCGCAGCCGTTCGGCGGCTCGGGCCTGTCCGGCACCGGGCCGAAGGCCGGCGGCCCGCATTATCTGCCGCGCTTCGCGCTGGAGCAGACGGTGTCGATCAACACTGCGGCCGCCGGCGGCAACGCGGCGCTGCTGTCGGAACAGGACTGAGACACCCGGCCGTTCAACATCCGTCATTGCGAGCGCAGCGAAGCAATCCAGAGCTCCGTGCACTGCATCGCTGGATTGCTTCGTCGCTCCGCTCCTCGCAATGACGGCTATGCGGGTTCCAATATTGCATCGTCCGGCCAACCCGGTTCATATGCGCGCCGCCGCCGGAAACCTGCGCCAGCGCATATTCCGGCCCACGAAAAGCAACAAAAGCCAGGGAGCAGCGCGCGATGGACGACGGCATCTTCAAGGGTCTCAAGGTGCTCGATTGCGCGAGCTTCATCGCCGCCCCCGCTGCGGCGACCGTGCTGTCGGATTTCGGCGCCGACGTCATCAAGATCGAGCCGCCGGGCGCCGGCGATCCGTATCGCAACCTGCCGAACCTGCCGGGCTATCCGCGCAGCGAGCACAACTACGCGTGGATGATCGAGAGCCGCAATAAGCGCAGCCTCGCGCTCGACCTCGCCAAGCCCGAGGGCAAGGAGGTGCTGCGCAAGCTGGTCGCCGGGGCCGACGTGTTCATCACCAACTTCCCGCCGCAGGTGCGGGCGCGGCTCGGCATCGCCTATGCGGATCTGGCGCCGCTGAACGAGCGACTGATCTATGCGAGCTTCACCGGCTATGGCGAGCGTGGCGAGGAGGCCAACAAGCCGGGCTTCGACAGCAATGCGTGGTGGGCGCGCTCCGGCATGATGGATCTGGTCCGCGCCGACGAAGACACCACGCCGGCGCGCTCGGTCGCCGGCATGGGCGACCACCCTTGCGCGATGGCGCTGTACGGCGCGATCGTCACCGCGTTGTACAAGCGCGAGCGCAGCGGCAAGGGCAGCGAGGTGAAGTCCAATCTGATGGCCAACGGGGTGTGGTCGTCGAGCGTGCTGGCGCAGGCCAAGCTGGTCGGCGCGCAGTTCCAGCCGCGGATGCCGCGCGAGCGCGCGCTCAACGCGGTGGCCAATCATTATCGCTGCCGCGACGGCCGCTGGCTGATCCTGTCGCTGCTGAACGAAGAGAAGCAGTGGCCGACGCTGACGCGCTGCCTCGGCCGCGAGGATCTCACCGACGATCCGCGCTTCGCCACCACGCCCGACCGCCACGCCCGCTCGGTCGAACTGATCGCCCTGTTCGACGAGGTCTTCGCGACCCGCGACCTCGCCGACTGGCGCAAGGCGCTCGACGGCAGCGGGCTGGTGTTCGGCGTCGTCGGCATCCTCGACGACATCCCGAACGATCAGCAGATGATCGACAACGACGTGCTGGTGCCGTTCGAGAACAACACCATCATGACCATCAACAGCCCGATCTGGGTGGAAGGCAGCGCCAAGACGAGGCCGCGGTTGCCGCCCGCGCTCGGCGAGCACAGCGACGACGTGCTGCGCGGCGCCGGCTATGACGACGCGGCGATCAGCGCGCTGCGCGTGTCCGGCGTGGTGGGCTAGTTTGTTTCATCGATGGACAGCAGCGATACACGGCGTGTCCAGCGGCACTGCCTCCTCATCCTGAGGAGCCCGGCGAAGCCGGGCGTCTCGAAGGATGAGGCCACGGGTGCCTGCGGCGCATGGTTCGAGACGGCGCTGCGCGCCTCCTCACCATGAGGCTGTCCGTGTTGTGAGATCTCCCCGTCGGCAAGTCTGATTCCACAGGTCTGATTCCACAAGTCTGGTTCCATCAGACTCTGAACTGCCGGAGCTCAGCGGCCGAAGAATATCCAGCCGAAGGCGGCGAGCGCAATCAGGACGGTGGCGGCGATCGCGAAGCCGGAGATGCGGACCTCGCTCGCGGTCTTGCGCGACGCTTCGTTGTCGGCGATCTGCTGATTGCGCTGCTTGGTGTCCGGACCCGGATCGCTCATCGCGGCCTCCTCGCTTCGACCTGTGCCCGGGATCAGCGGTGGCCGACGAAGCACATCCCGATCGGAAACGCCGCCGCGCCACGCACCGGCTGGCAGGTCAACCCCGCCGCACAGCGCCAGTTCCCGAAGCTCGGATCGACGGTCCCGCCCGGGCCGGCAAGGCCGCACGCCGCGCCCCAGCCGTCGTCGTCGGTGCCGCTCCGCGCGGTCGCGCCGCGCGTTTGCGGGCGATCGGTGAAGCCGCGCGAATAGTCCGGCGCGCGGCCGTCGCGGATCGCAGCGACGATGTCGCGGCGGCGGGGCTGGTCGCCGATGAAATGCGGCGAGCCGGAGACGGCGACGCGCGACGCCGGTTCCGCGCTCCCGTCGATGCCGGGAAAATGGAAACCGCCGATGCCGAGCGTCTGGTGGCAGCCGGAGCAGGTGATGTCGTTGAGGCGCCGCGCAAAGCCCGCCGGCGAGCGGATATTCTGCAAGGCGACGCCGCGCTCCGCCGCGCGCTGCAGCGCCGCGACGACGTCCTGATCGCTGATCAGCGGATCGGGCGTGCCCGGGCCGGCGAGGCCGAACGCCGGGCGCAGCTCCGAATGCGTGAACGCGGCCGGCGTCGCGGCGATCGCACGGCGGGCGAGATAGGCTTCGGGCACGATCAGCGTGCCGCGATCGAACGCCGCGAAATTCTCCGGCTGCAGCAGCCAGTGCTTGAACCGCGATCCGAGATCGCGGTCGGCCAACAGCTTGTCGCGATCGATCTGGTTCTCCATCGGCACCGCCTGATAGCGCTGCGACACCGCGTCGAAGCGAAACACCTGCATCAGATAGTCCGCGCGAAAATCGGCGCCCGCGACGGCGGGCATCGTGGCGATCTGCAGATTGATCTCGATGCGATCGATCGCGGCCGGGCCGAGCGGCGCCAGCGGACCATCCGCCGCGATCAGCCTGCGCGCCAGATCGGCGCCGGTGTCGGGCCATTCGCCCGCCGCGAGCCAGCGCCGCGCGACCTCGCGGCAGGCGATGCCGGCGGCCGTCGCGCGCAGCACGATGTTCAGCGTCATCGGCAGCCGCTGCGGCGCACCGGCTGCGTCGTCGATCGGCCGATAGATCAGCCGGATCTCGCCGCAACCGTCGGCGGCGACGAAGCCGCGGTCGATCCGGTTGACGATGCCGGCGAGCACGAAGCGCGTCGCGCCGGCATAGAGCCGGTCGCGGTCGAACAGCTTCGGCGCCTGCCTCTGATGCGCCTGCTGATAGCGCGCGAATTCGTCGTCGAGCGACGCGCGCAGCGCAGCCATCGACGGCAGCGCGAACAAGCGATCGTTGCGCAGAGGTTCGGACGAGGCCGGGTCGAGCATCTGCCGCAGGCCGAAGCCGGGATGGTTCGAGCCGTCGTCGCGATGCGCGCGCTGATCGAGTTCGCGTAGCGCCACAGGATCGGTGATCGCAAGGCCGCGCGAAACATCCTCGGCCAGCCCGGCTGCCGCGGGCCGCACCAGAGCGCTGATCAGCAATGCCAGGCCGAGAAAGCGTCGCACGCGTGCCGTGGTTCCAGAGCAGTCGTGCTGCGATGGCGCAGCGGGTCTGCGGAGAAGCTAACGCAATTCTGTTTCCGATGGAACCGACACTCGTTCCGGAACGCTCGACACAGGCACAGCCTCATGGTGAGGAGGCGCGCAGCGCCGTCTCGAACCATGCGCCACGGGCCCTGCGTCGCCCCATCCTTCGAGACGCCCGGCTTCGCCGGGCTCCTCAGAGGAAGACTAACATGCAGGCAGCAAAGTCAATCGCGTTTGAAGGTTCACTTCGCAATTCACTCCGTCATGGCCGGGCTCGTCCCGGCCATCCACGCCTTTCTCGCGGCTTCCGCTGCAAGGCGTGGATGCCCGGCACAAGGCCGGGCATGACGAGTTGAGACGACAGTGATTGATTCCATTGGCCGCATTTTCGGTCAGACTCTCAGGATGACGAGTTAGTGCATCTGGCAAGGGCCATATCGATTCGATCAATCGATAGAGCACCCCAAAGCAAACGGCGCGACGTGTCTGCACACGCCGCGCCGAGATCGAGCAAACCAGACGTGACGATCAGCGCGAAACGATCAGGCCGCGGCTGGTCACCACCACCCAGCGACCGTCCTGGCGGCGGATCGCATCGACGCGGCCGAGACCCGGCACCGGATCGCCGGCATAGACTTCGAACGTGCCCTGGCGGCCGACGATCACCGCGCCGCCGTCATAGACCTCGCGCAGCACCCAGCCGGACACGGTCGGCAGCCGGCCGACGTCGTTCGGCTTCGCCGCCGGCTTCGGCGGCACCGAGCCGGTGACGTCCTGCGACGCGGAGGCGACCTGCGCCGGCGCCGGGGCCGGCGCGGGCGCCGGCTTCTCGGCCTGCGCGGTGCGCAGCTTTTCGACGGCTTCGTTCAGCTTGGCGATCTTCTGCGCCGGTTCGGCCTGCGCCTTTTCGACCTTCTCGATCCGATCATTGGCCTTGGCGATCTGGGCGCTGGCGGCCTTGTCGGCGCGGTCGACGCTCGCCTTCAGCGCGGCGAGTTCGGTCTGCAGCTTGGAGACCTGCTCGTCCAGGACGCGCGCCTGCGCTTGCGCGTCGGCCGCCGCATCGGCATTGCCGCCGACATGCGCGAAGCCTGCGCTGGTCAGCGCGCCGCCGGCCGCGCCCGCGATCGCGGCCAGAATGACAGCGACGGCGACCAGCGCCAGTTGCCGCCTGCCGTGCGGCTTTGCGGCCGGCTCGTCGGGTTCATCCGGCGCCTCGACCTCGATCTCGTCGTCCCAGTGGCGAGCCCAGTCCTCTTTGCGCGGCGGCGCCATGATGGTGACGGTGCCGGGGCGGCGCTGGGCGATCTCGCCGGCCGATGTCGCGGCCTCCTTGGCCGGCTCGGCCCCGTGCCCCTGCGCGGAAACAGCATCGCCGTTCGCGTTCGCGGCCGGCGGCTGCGCGGATTGCGCGGAGCCTTCCGACGCGCCCGCCGCAGCGCCGGCGCCAGCCTGATCTTCGCTGTTGGGCTCTTTGCGATGCTCGTCCACGTCAAATCCTCCTGATACGCTTGACCATTCGGTAACTTTGATTACTTGCCAATCCGTTACTTCCTTCGATGCTTACGAAAATTTCAGGATTCAGCTCCCGCGCCGCGGCGCGGCTTTGCGCTGCGCGCTGTCCCGCGCTAGGACAGATCGTTGCAACGGCGCATCAAGCCGCCGATCAGGGAGACGACCATGAAGCTGTACGATTCGATCGGGCCCAATCCGCGCCTGGTGCGGATGTTCATCGCCGAGAAGGGCCTGACGATCCCGACCCAGAGCGTCGACATCCGGGCCGGCGACAACCGCAAGCCCGAGCATCTGGCGCGCAATCCGCACGGACAGACGCCTACTCTCGAACTCGACGATGGCAGCTTTTTGTCGGAGATCACCGCGATCTGCGAATATCTCGAAGAGAAACATCCGACGCCGGCGCTGATCGGCACGACGGCCGAGGAGCGCGCCGAATGCCGGATGTGGACGCGGCGGATCGATCTGACGATCTGCGAGCCGCTCGCCAACGGCTTCCGCTTCAGCGAGGGGCTGAAGATGTTCAAGGATCGGGTGCCGTGCTTTCCCGAGGCCGCGCCGGGGCTGAAGCAGATGGCGGCGCATCGGCTGCAATGGATGAACACGCAGATGCAGGGTAAGGAGTTCGTCTGCGGCGCGCGCTTCACGCTTGCCGATCTCTTGCTATACGGCTGGATCGATTTCGGCGCGCAGGTCGGCCAGCCGCTCGATCCCGCCAACACCGTGCTGGTGGAATGGCACAAGCGGATCGCGGCGCGGCCGTCTGCGAAGGCCTAGGTAGCGGCACGCGCCGGCCGTCGTCAGGCGTCCGGCCACACCAGCGAGCGATGCAGACTTGCGCCGGCCCAGGCGCCGTCGGCGACCGCCAGCGACAGCGAATGCGGCACCCGCGCCGCATCGCCGCAGGCGAACGCGCCCGGCACGCTGGTCTGCTTCGCATCGTCGGTTGCGATCTGCGTGCCGAACGGCGTTTCGCCCAGCGCGCAACCCAACGACTCCGCGACCGGCGTCGCCGGCGCACTCCGCGAGGTGGTGAAGATGCCGGCGAACGGCAGCCGCCGGCCGTCGCTGAGCACGATGTCGGCATGGCCGTCGACACGCGCGATCGGCGTGTCCTCGATGGTCACGCCGCGGGCGATCAGATCGGCGCGCGCCGCGTCGTCGGGCGCCACGGCATCGTTGGTGAACAGCGTGACCTCGCCCCATTCCGGCAGCAATTGCGCCTGATGCAGCGACATCGGCCCGGTGGCGATCACCGCGATGCGGCCCTGGTCGAGTTCGTAGCCGTGGCAATACGGGCAGAGAAACACGCTGACGCCCCAGCGCGCCTGCAGCCCCTCGATTGCCGGCAGACTATCCGACACGCCGGTCGCGAACAGCAGGCGTCGCCCGCTGTGCTGCGGGCCGTCGCGTGTCGTGACCGTGAACGCGTCCTTGTGGCCCGACGCGGCGTCGGCGACGCCGTCGATCCAGCGCAGCGTCTTGTAGGCCTCGATTTGCCGACGCGCCGAGGCGGCGATTGCGGCCGGATCGGCGCCGTCCTGGCCGAGAAAGCCGTGCGAATGCGCGGCGAAGCGGTTGCGGCGCTGCCCAGCGTCGATCACCAGCACGCTGCGGCGGGCGCGCAGGAGCTGGAGTGCTGCGGCCATGCCCGCATAGCTGCCGCCGATCACGATCACGTCGTGCTGCATGTCGATCGATCCTTTATTTTCGGGCACGATGCGCCGCGTGGCGCCGGTTGAAATCCGCCGACAGCTTCGCCAGCGTCACCTTGGCGAAGCGCTCGAGCAGCAGCGCCTCGGCCTCGGCGAAGGCGCCGTCGAGCGCGGCGTTGACGGCCTGCTCGACGAGGCATTGCGGCGTCGCATTGCGATTGCCGATCGCGAAGATCGCGGGCTCCCCCAGCGCGTCGTGCAGGTCGCGCAGGGTGACGGCTTCGAGATCGG
Organism: Rhodopseudomonas palustris; assembly: GCF_034479375.1. Lineage (NCBI taxonomy): Bacteria > Pseudomonadati > Pseudomonadota > Alphaproteobacteria > Hyphomicrobiales > Nitrobacteraceae > Rhodopseudomonas > Rhodopseudomonas palustris. The sequence goes on from NZ_CP140155.1 coordinate 2,885,748, forward strand.
CGGTGATGAGCCAGCCGCCGGACGGCCCGCGTTCGGACGCCACCAGCCCGGCCTCGCGCAGCAACCCCATCGTCCGCCGCACCACCACCGGATGGGTGCACATGCACGCGGCGAGCTGGTCCGACGTCATCGGCTCGTCGTGCTCCGCCATGTGCAGCAGCGCATGCAGAACCGACGACAGGCGGCTGTCTCTTTTCATGTAACTTCAATTATTACGATTAGGACGCAAACGCAAGCCGGATGATCCGGCTGATCTCTCACGAAACGGCACGAGGTTTGCTTGAATCCGAGCTATTCGCCCCTGACGGGATTGATCGATGCTCGGCATTCCTCGGAGATTCAGCCATTTCGTCTACGCGGTGCTGCAATCGGGGATCACCACCGCGGTCGCCTCGATGGTCGCCAGCGTACCGTTCCTGGGCGAGCAGACCTTTCTGGAACATTGGCTGCCGGCGTGGGGCGCGTCGTGGCTAGTAATGCTGCCGGTGGTGCTGTTCGTCGCGCCGATGCTGCGGCGACTGACGCTGGCGCTCACCACCGAAGACCGGATCTGACGCGCCTGGGCTCAGACCACCACGGGTGCGTCGGGTAGTTCGTTGTCGCCGCCGCTGTCTTTCGGAAAATGCCGCGCCAGATGCGCGGTGATCAGCTCGATGCCGCGCAGCACGCCGGCTTCGAAGCGGCCGTCGCGAAAGGCGCTCTCCATCTCGCGGCAGATGTGTTCCCACGCCGCCGCGTCGACCCGGCCATCGATGCCGCGGTCGGCGACGATCTCGACGTCGCGGTCGGCGAGCAACAGATAGATCAGCACGCCGTTATTGTGCTCGGTGTCCCAGATCCGCAATTGCGAGAACACGTCGAGCGCGCGCTCGCGCGCCGGCTGGTCGCGGAACAGCGGCGCGCCGTCGAGCGCGCCTTCCACCACGAAACGGATCTGCCCGGCGTGCCGCGCTTCGCTTCTGCCGATCGCGCGCTCGATGGCGTCGAGCGCGGAAGGCGGAAACGCCTTCTGCACGCGCCAGCGGCTGGTGATCAGATGCTTGCCGATCCGCCGGATGCCCATCGCCATCTCCCCGCTCACCAACTCCCCGAAGCGCCGCCGCCACCGAAGCTGCCGCCACCGCCGCTGAAGCCGCCGCTGCTCGAGCCGCGCGAGCCGCCCGACCACGCGCCGCCGGGATAGATGCCGCCGCCGCGCCGACCGGAACCGATGCCGGGCCCGCCTCCGCTGAACAGATCGATGAACATCGCGAACAGGAACGCCGCGAAGCCGGCGATCATCGCGATCGGAAAGCCGAGCCCGAACATCCAGGCGACGCCGCCGATGATGCTACCGGTCAGCGCCGAGGCGGCCATCCGGCCGAGCAGGCTCTGCAGGAAGCCGTTCACCACCAGCGTGCCGAAGATCAGCGGGATCGCCCAGCCGCTGATCTGGTCGAACGATTCCGGCGACCATTCGTGCTGCGGCTCGGGCGCGGGCAGCGGCTCGCCGTCGATCACGCTGATCATGCGGTCGACGCCGGCCTCGATGCCGCCGGCGAAATCGCCGGTCCTGAATTTCGGCGTGATGATCTCGTCGATGATACGCTTGGCGGTGACGTCGGGCAGCGCGCCTTCGAGACCGTAGCCGACCTCGATCCGCAGCTTGCGGTCGTTCTTGGCGACCAGCAGGATCGCGCCGTCGTCGACGCGTCTGCGGCCGATCTTCCACGCCTCGGCGACGCGGATGGAGAATGGCTCGATCGCTTCAGGCTGCGTCGTCGGCACGATCAGCACCGCGATCTGGCTGCCTTTGCGGGCCTCGAACGCTTTCAGTTTGTCGTTGAGCCGGGCGATCGCGTCGCTGTCGAGCGTGCCGGTCTGATCGACCACGCGGCCGGTGAGCTGCGGCACCGCGAGCTGCGCCTGTGCGATCGCGGCGAAGGCCACAACCGCCCAGCACAGCAGCGCCGCGAGCATCGACGCCCGCGCCATGCGCCTCACCGCCGCGCCTCCTGCGCGCATTTACTTCGCCGGCGCAGGCGTCGCGTTGAAGTCCACCTTGGGTGCGGTGGAGATCGCGCCCTCGTTCTCGACGGTGAAGTTCGGCTTCTCCTTGTAGCCGAACATCATCGCGGTGAAGTTGGTCGGGACCGAGCGCACCGTGACGTTGTAGGCCTGCACCGCCTTGATGTAGCGGTTGCGCGCCACGGTGATGCGGTTCTCGGTGCCTTCGAGCTGCGCCATCAGATTGGTGAACAGCGCATCGGATTTGAGCTGCGGATAGTTCTCGGTGACGACCAGCAGCCGCGACAGCGCGCTGGAGAGTTCGCCCTGCGCCGCCTGGAACTTCTGGAAGGCCGCCGGATCGTTCAGCACCTCGGGCGTCGCCTGCACGCTGCCGACCTTGGCGCGGGCGTTGGTGACGCCGAGCAGCACGTCCTTCTCCTGCTGCGCGAAGCCCTTCACCGAATTCACCAGATTGGGCACCAGATCGGCGCGGCGCTGATATTGGTTGACCACCTCCGACCAGGTCGCCTTGACCTCCTGCTCTTCGCTCTGGATGGCGTTGTAACCGCAATTGGTCAGGCTGAGCGTGGCGAGCGCCGCCAGCACCGTCAGAAACTTCCGCATCGATCTCTCCCCGGGCGAACCGGCGCAGCATAGCATGCGCCGGGCGACAAATGGTCGGTGGTTCGCCGGAATTGGTTCAGATCAGCGCCTATGCCCGTCATTGCGAGGAGCGCTCGGATCGGCGCTCCGCGCCGTCCGAGCACAGGCTCCGCGACGAAGCAATCCAGTCTTACCTCTGGGCTCTGGATTGCTTCGCTTCGCTCGCAATGACGATGATCGTCAGGCCGCCTGCGCGGCCTTGGCGTCCTGAATCGCGCGCCACACCTTCTCCGGTGTCAGCGGCGTGTTCAGCGAGGTGACGCCGAGCGGGGCCAGCGCGTCGAGCACGCCATGGACGACGCAGGGCGGGCCGCCGATCGCGCCGGATTCGCCGCAACCCTTGGCGCCGAGCGGATTGGTGCGGCACGGCGCCGACGGATCGAGCGTGACGTCGATCGGCGGCAGATTGTCGGCGCGCGGGATGCAGTAATCCTGATAGCTCGCGGTCAGCAACTGGCCGTCGTCATTGTAGGCCGCGCCTTCGTACAGCGCTTGTCCCACGCCCTGCGCGACGCCGCCGTGGATCTGCCCTGCGACCAGCATCGGGTTCACCGCATTGCCGACATCGTCGACCGTGGTGTAGCGCACCACGCGGCTGACGCCGGTCTCCGGATCGACCTCGACCTCGCAGATATGCGCGCCGTTCGGCCAGCTCGGGCCGTCGACTTCGCCGCTGCTGTCGACGCTGAGCTTGGTGCCTTTCTCCTTGGCGGCGATCTCGAACAGGCTGATCTTGCGATCGGTGCCGGCGATGGTCAGCGTGCCGCCGGCATATTCGATGTCCTCGACCGAGGCTTCGAGAATGTTGGCGGCCTTCTCGCGCGCCTTGGCGATCATGTCGACGGTCGACACCGCGACCGCGGTGCCGCCGACGAACAGCGAACGCGAGCCGACGCTGCCGATGCCGTGTCCGAGATCGGTGTTGCCCTGGACCACGTCGATGCTGTCGATCGGGATTTCCAGCGCCGCGGCGATCATCTGCGAATAGGCGGTCTCCAGCCCCTGCCCCATCGCCTGCGTCGCCGAATGCAGCACGATGCGCCCCTCGGCGGTGGCGTGCAGGCTGACCTTCTCGACATGGGCGCGGCCGCCGGTCCATTCGATGTAGCTGGTGACGCCGCGGCCGTAGAGCAGGCCCTTCTTCTGCGCCTCCTTCTTGCGCGCCTTGAAGCCGTCCCAGTCGGACAGTTCGGTTGCGCGCTCCATCAGATGCGCGAAGGCGCCGCTGTCGTACACCTGCCCGACCGCGTTGGTGTAGGGCAGTTGCGTCGGCTTGATGTAGTTGACCTTGCGGATCGCGCGCGGGTCCATCTTGAGCTGTCGCGCGGCGGCGTCCATCAAGCGCTCGATGATGTACACGGCTTCGGGACGGCCGGCGCCGCGATAGGCGCCGACCGGTGCGGTGTGGGTCATCACCGCCTTGATGTCGAAATGCACCAGCGGCAGATCGTAGACGCCGGTCTGCACGAACGGCCCGAGCACCAGCGGAATGATCACGCCGGCGCCGGCGAGATAAGCCCCGGTGCCGCCGAGCGAGGAGACCCGATAGGCCAGCACCTTGCCCTTGGCGTCGAGCGCGATCGACGCCGTCGAGGTCAGGTCGCGGCCATGGGTGCCGCCGACGAATTCGTCGGTGCGGTCGCCGCGCCAGCGCACCTTGCGGTTCAGCTTCACCGCCGCATAGGCGACCAGGCCATCTTCCGGAAACAGCCCGGTCTTCTGGCCGAAGCCGCCGCCGATGTCGCCGACCAGTACCTGGATCGAGTCCTTCGGCCGCTTCAGGATCGCGTCGGCCAGCGTGTCGCGGGTGGTCGCCGGGGTCTGCGACTGCACGTGCAGGATCAGCCGGCCGGTCTTCTTCTCGATCTCCGCAATGGTCGCGCGCGGCTCCATCGCCGACGGCACCAGCCGCTGGCTGACGATGTCGAGCGAGACGGTGTGGGCGGCCTTGGCGAAGGCTTCATCGACCTTGGCGGCGTCGCCATAGCTCATCGCCGCGACGATGTTGTCGGGCGCGGTGTCGACCACCACCGGCGCGCCGGGCTGGATCGCCGCGGTCGGATCGGTCACCGCCGGAAGTTCGTCATACTCGACAGCGACCGCCTCGGCCGCCGCCTGCGCCGCGGCCTGCGAATTCGCAATCACGGCAGCGACCGGCTCGCCGACGAAGCGGACGATCTCGTGCGCCAACAGCCGCCGCGGCGGCAGCGCCATCGGCGAACCATCGGGCCGCTTGAAGATCGGCAGCGTCGGGATCGTGCCGACATCGTCCGCGACCAGATCGGCGCCGGTCAGCACCGCCTCCACGCCCGGCATCGCCCGCGCCGCCTCGGTGTCGATCGAGACGATCTTGGCGTGCGCATGCGGCGAGCGCAGCACCACCAGCCACAACGCGCCGTCGGCGGGCTTGTCGTCGAGATAGCGCCCGTGTCCGGTGACGAGCCGCTGATCCTCGAGACGCTTGACGGGCTGACCCGCGCCGAACCGCATGGTGCCGGGAAGAATGTTCATGCCGCTTCCTTTGTTGCTTGCTTGGGAGCGGTTTTAGCGGAGAAGGCGGCGGTAAGCCAAGAGGGGGGCCTCTCTGGCGTCATTCCGGGGCGCTCGCGGAGCGGGCGAACCCGGAATCTCGACATTCAGGTCACCCGCGTTCAACGCAGAACATCTTCAGATTCCGGGTTCGCGCTACGCGCGCCCCGGAATGACTGCCCGTAGCAAAGCGCCCTCTTCTCCCCTCCCCCTTGCGGGGAGGGCTATCGCATATGGACTTCGAGGCTATTGCACCGGGCTCTCTTCACCCTCCCCTGGAGGGGGAGGGTCGGCACGCAGCCCGCAGAGCGGGATGCGTGCCGGGGTGGGGTGAGAAGCGGGCACGGCGGACGAACTCTTCGCCACCCCACCCCGCTCGCTGACGCGAGCGACCCTCCCCCTCCAGGGGAGGGTGATGCTCGTCGCGACCGCGAACTTCCATATGCCTGCGGGAAGGGGAGCAGGCCGCGGCTGATTGGAGTCACTGTACCCCCACGGCTGTCATTCCGGGGCGCTCGCCGAGCGAGCGAACCCGGAATCCCGACATTCAGGTCACCCGCGCGTTCAACGCAGAACATCTCCAGATTCCGGGTTCGCGCTACGCGCGCCCCGGAATGACTGCCCGTAGCAAAGCGCACTCTTCTCCCCTCCCCCTTGCGGGGAAGGCTATCGCATATGGACTTCGAGGCTATTGCACCGGGCTCTCTTCACCCTCCCCTGGAGGGGGAGGGTCGGCACGCAGCCCGCAGAGCGGGATGCGTGCCGGGGTGGGGTGAGAAGCGGGCACGGCGGACGAACTCTTCGCCACCCCACCCCGCTCGCTGACGCGAGCGACCCTCCCCCTCCAGGGGAGGGTGATGCTCGTCGCGACCGCGAACTTCCATATGCCTGCGGGAAGGGGAGCAGGCCGCGGCTGATTGGAGTCACTGTACCCCCACGGCTGTCATTCCGGGGCGCTCGCGGAGCGAGCGAACCCGGAATCCCGACGTTCAGGGCACCCGCGCGTTCAACGCAGAACATCTCCAGATTCCGGGTTCGCGCTACGCGCGCCCCGGAATGACTGCCCGTAGCAAAGCGCTCTCTTCTCCCCTCCCCCTTGCGGGGAGGGGAGCAGGCTGCGGCGCGCGGCTAAGACCTACGCAATCTCCGCCAGCACCGCCTCGACCGCCTTTCGCTCGTCCGCCGTCAGCGCGGCTTGCGGCGGCACCGGGTCGCCGACGTCGTAGCCCTGCAGCGCGAGGCCGGCCTTGATGCAGGCGGCGAGGTTGAATTTGGCGAAGGCTTCGTTGACGCGCCACAGCCTGCGCTGCAAACTCAGCGCTTCGTCCCAGCGCTGCGCCTTGCACAACTCGTAGAGCGCAACGCTCTGGCGCGGCGCGATGCAGGCCGGGCCGGCCATCCAGCCGACGCCGCCGATCAGCATCACCGCGGCCGGAATATGCGCCGAGGCCGAGAACACCCGCAACGAATCGCCGCAACGATTCATGATCGACAGCAGCCGGCCGGTGTTGGTCGAGGCGTCCTTGATGTAGCGGATGCGCGGATGCTCAGCGAGCCGCGCGATCACGTCGAGCGTCAGATCCGAGCGCTGGAATTGCGGATTGGTGTAGATCACCACCGGAATATCGACCGCGTCGGCGATCGCCCGGAAGTAACTCTCGATCTGCGCGTCCTTCAGCGGAAAATACGCCTCGAGAATCGCCAGGATGCCGTCGGCGCCCTGTTGCTCGTAGGCTTTCGCTTGCGCCACCGCATCCGCGGTCGAGGTCGAGGCGACGCCGGCGACCACCGGCACGCGGCCGGCGGCGGCCTCGATCGACGCCTGCACCACGGCCTTGCGCTGCGCCGCATCCAGATAGGCGAATTCGCCGGTCGAGCCGAGCGGCGTCAACCCGTGCACGCCGGCCTTGATCAAATCGTCGCAGAGCCGGCCGAGCACATCGCCGCGGACCCGGCCGTCGGACCCGAGGGGAGACACCAGATAGGGAAAAACGCCTCGAAATTCAGTCATTTGCAGAACCACTTGCTGTGCGACGGTGACACCGGAACCGGCCGCGGCCTATCGACATCAATCCGGCGCGCGCCGCAAGCGCCAAACTCTGCTAAGCCAACCGCATCCGCATGCAACGAGACCCGCTCATGACCCTGTCCCCGCCCCGCGACGCCACGCCTCCCGTCGCGCCGCGCCGTCCGCACGCCTTCACCACCCACGGCATCACCATCAACGACGACTATGCCTGGCTGAAGGACCCGAACTGGCAGGAGGTGCTGCGCGATCCGGCGCTGCTCGATCCCGACATCCGCGCCTATCTCGAAGCCGAGAACGGCTACACCGACAGCGTGCTCGGCCACACCGACGCGCTGCAGAAGACGCTGGTCGCGGAAATGCGCGGGCGGATCAAGGAAGACGATTCCAGCGTGCCGCAGCCGGACGGGCCTTACGCTTACTTGCGCAAATATCGCGAGGGCGGGCAGCATCCGCAGTACGGCCGCGAGCCGCGCGACGGCGGCGAGATCGACATCATCCTCGACGGCGACCAACTGGCGAAGGGCACCGAGTATTTCGAATTCGGCGGACGGCGGCATTCGCTCGACCACAAGCTGGAAGCCTGGAGCGCCGACACCAAGGGCTCGGAATACTACACCATTCGCGTGCGCGACTGGACGACCAGGCAGGACCTGCCCGACGTCGTCGAGGAGACCGACGGCGGCGTGGTGTGGACCGCGGATTCGAGCGCGTTCTTCTACGTCAAGCTCGACGACAATCATCGCCCGATGCAGATCTGGCTGCACAAGCTCGGCACCGCGCAGGCCGACGACCTGCTGGTGTACGAGGAGCAGGACGCCGGCTGGTTCACCCACATCCACGAGAGCAGCAGCGGACGTTTCTGCGTGATCGCCGGCGGCGACCACGAGACCTCGGAGCAGCGGCTGATCGACGTCGCCGATCCGACCGCGCCGCCGCGCCTGGTCGCGGCGCGCGAACTCGGCGTGCAGTATTCGATCGCCGATCGCGGCGACGAACTGTTCATCCTCACCAATGCGGACGACGCGATCGACTTCAAGATCGTCACCGCGCCGCTGGCCGCGCCGACGCGCGACAATTGGCGCGATTTGATCCCGCATCGCGAAGGCATCTACATCATCGACTTCGACCTGTTCGCCGGCCACATGATGCGGCTGGAACGCGCCAACGCGCTGCCGTCGGTGACGATCCGCGACCTCGCAAGCGGCGATGAGCACGCCATCGCCTTCGACGAGGCCGCCTACTCTCTCTCGGCCTCCGGCGGCTGGGAATTCGACACCACGGTGATGCGGTTCTCCTACTCGTCGATGACGACGCCGTCCGAAGTCTACGACTACGACATGGCGACGCGCGAGCGGGTGTTGCGGAAGCGCCAGGAGATTCCATCGGGTCACAATCCCGCGGACTACGTCACCACGCGGATCATGGCGAAGGCGGACGACGGCGCCGAGGTTCCGGTGTCGCTGCTGCATCGCAAGGGGCTCGCGCTCGACGGCAAGGCGCCGCTCTTGCTGTACGGCTACGGCTCCTATGGCCACGCGATGCCGGCGGGCTTCTCGGCCAACGCGCTGTCGCTGGTCGATCGCGGCTTCGTCTACGCCATCGCGCACATCCGCGGCGGCGCCGACAAGGGCTGGGGCTGGTATCTCGACGGCAAGCGCGAGAAGAAGACGAACTCGTTCGACGATTTCGCCGCCTGCGCCCGCGCGCTGATAACAGCGAACTACACCTCGGCGAAACGCATCGTCGCCCATGGCGGCAGCGCCGGCGGCATGCTGATGGGCGCGGTCGCCAACCGCTCGGGCGAGTTGTTCGCCGGCATCGTCGCCGAGGTGCCGTTCGTCGACGTGCTCAACACCATGCTCGACGACACCCTGCCGCTGACGCCGCCGGAATGGCCGGAGTGGGGCAATCCGATCGAGAGCGAAGCCGACTTCAAGACGATTCTGTCCTACTCGCCCTACGACAACGTCGCGGCGACGAACTATCCGGCGATCCTCGCGATGGGCGGCCTCACCGATCCGCGCGTCACCTATTGGGAGCCGGCGAAATGGGTGGCGCGGCTGCGCGCGACCATGACCGGCGGCGGCCCGGTGCTGCTGCGCATCAACATGGGCGCCGGCCACGGCGGCGCATCGGGTCGATTCAGCCGGCTCGACGAGGTCGCGATCGTCTACGCCTTCGCTTTGTGGGCGGTCGGGCTCGCGGATTCCGCTGCCTGAACTTTGCCACCAGTTTGCCGCAACCCTCCTTCATCCGCAGAGATCGCTCATGGCCGCACCAAAACCGCCCGGATTTGAGACACTTAGCCTGCACGCCGGGCAACACCCCGACCCGCTGACCGGATCGCGCGCCGTCCCGATCTATCAGACCACATCCTACGTCTTCCAGGACACCGATCACGCCGCCGCTTTGTTCAACATGGAGCGGCCCGGACATCTATACACGCGCATCTCCAACCCGACCACCGCGGTGCTGGAAGAGCGCATCGCCGCGCTGGAAAACGGCGTCGGCGCAGTCGCGACCGCAAGCGGCATGGCCGCGCTGCATCTTGCGATCGCAACGTTGCTGAACGCCGGCGATCACATCGTCGCGTCGTCGTCGCTGTATGGCGGCACGATCAACCTGCTCGCGCACACGCTGCCGCGCTTCGGCATCACCACGAGCTTCGTGAAGCCGCGCGATCACGACGGCCTCAGGGCTGCTATCAAGCCCAACACACGGCTGATGATCGGCGAGACCATCGGCAATCCCGGGCTCGAAGTGCTCGACATCCCGAAGGTCGCGGCGATCGCGCATGACGCGAAGATCCCGCTGTTGATCGACAACACCTTTGCGACGCCCTATCTGAGCCAGCCGATCGCGCTCGGCGCCGACATCGTGATGCATTCGGCGACCAAATGGCTCGGCGGCCACGGCATCGCGATCGGCGGCGTGCTGGTCGATGGCGGCCGGTTCGACTGGCGCGGCTCGGGCAAGTTTCCGACGCTGACCGAACCCTATGCGGGCTATCACGACGTCGTCTTCGACGAACAGTTCGGCCCGCCGGCTTTCATCATTCGCGCGCGAATGGAAGGGCTGCGGGACTTTGGTGCTTGTCTGTCGCCGACCAATGCGTTCCAGTTGCTGCAGGGCGTGGAAACGCTGTCGGTGCGGATGGACCGACATGTCGCCAACACCGGAGCGGTGCTCGATTTCCTCGGAAGCAACAAGGCGGTCGAGTGGGTGCTGCATCCGACGCTGGAAAGCCATCCGGACTACGCGCTCGCGAAAGAGCTGCTGCCGAACGGCGCCGGCTCGATCGTGTCGTTCGGCATCAAGGGCGGCCGCGCCGCCGGGCGCAAGTTCATCGAGGCGCTCAAGCTGACCAGCCACCTCGCCAATGTCGGCGACGCCAAGACGCTGGTGATCCATCCGGCCTCGACCACGCATCAGCAGATGAGCGCGGAGCAGTTGACGACCGCCGGGATCGGCGAGGAATTGATCCGCCTGTCGGTCGGCATCGAAACCGCCGACGACATCATCGCTGATCTGGCGCAGGCGCTGCGCGTCTCGCAGAAGGTGTAAGCCATGCAGCTCAATGTCAACGGAATCGACACCTTCGTCGCCACCGGCGGCAAGCCGTTCGATGCGTCTCTGCCCGCTGCCGTGTTCATTCACGGCGCCGGCTTCGATCATTCGGTATGGGCGCTGCAGACGCGGTGGTTTTCGCATCACGGCTTTGCCGTGCTGGCGCCCGACCTGCCCGGCCACGGCCGCTCCGGCGGCGCCCCGCTGAAGACCATCGCCGAGATGGCCGACTGGATCGCCGCGCTGCTCGACGCAACGCGCGCGCAGCCGGCCAGGCTGATCGGCCATTCGATGGGTTCGCTGATCGCGCTGGAAGCCGCTGCGCGGCATCCGGCGAAGGTGGCGTCACTGGCGCTGATCGGCACCACATCGACGATGACGGTCGGACCCGATCTGCTGAAGGCCGCGGAGGCGAACGATCCCGCCGCGATCGACATGATGACGATCTGGGGCCTTGGCCCCGACGCCGAGATCGGCGGCAATCTCGCGCCCGGCCTGTGGATGCACGGCGGCTCGGTGCGCGTGCTCGAGGCCAACAAGCCCGGCGTGATCTTCAACGATCTGTCGGCCTGCAACGACTACAAGGACGCGCTGACGGCGGCCGCGAAGGTCAGCGTGCCGGCGCTGTTCATTCTCGGCGAACGCGACATGATGACGCCTTCGCGCAACGGCAAGACGCTCGCGGCCGCGGTGAGCGGCGCGCGCACGATCGTGCTGAAGGGCGCCGGCCACACCATGATGGTCGAGCGGCCGGACGAGGTGCTGAAGGCGTTGCAGCAATGAACTTCGGGCGCGTCGCGGGGTAGCACGCGCGCGTCAGGACGCGACGCCGAGAAAATCACGCGCCATGCCCGGATTGGCGGTCAGATCCGCCGGCGTGCCTTCGAACACGACGTGGCCGTTGTTGAGACCATAGACGCGGTTGGCGAAGCTGAGCGCGGCGGCGACGTTCTGCTCGACCACGATCATGGTGCGGCCTTCCGCGGCGAGATTCCGCGCCACCGCGACGAGGTCGCGCACGATCAACGGCGCGAGGCCTTCGAACGGTTCGTCGAGCAGGATGATGCGCGCGTCGCGGATCAGCGCGCGGGCGATCGCCAGCATCTGCTGCTCGCCGCCGGACAACGACCGCCCCGCCGATTTGCGCCGCTCCTTGAGCCGCGGGAACACCTCGTAGATGCGCTCGAAACTCCAGGCGTTCGGCGCGGTCAGCGCCGCGATCCGCAGATTTTCCTCGACCGTCAGGCCGCCGAATATCGCGCGCTCCTCGGGCACGAGTTGCACACCCATGCCGGCGATCGCCGACGGCGGCAGGCCGGCGATCGGCTTGCCGTCGAGGCGGATGGCGCCGCTGCGCGGCGACAGCACGCCCATGATCGAACGCAGCGTGGTCGTCTTGCCGGCGCCGTTGCGGCCCAGCAGGGCAACCACCTCGCCCTGCTCGACCCGGATCGAGAGGTCGAACAGCACATGGGAATCGCCATACAGCGTGTTGATGCGGTCGACTTCAAGCAGGCTCATGTGCGTGCAACCCTCCGAGATAGGCGTCCTGGACCGCCGGGTTGCGACGGATCTCGTCGGCGGTGCCGTCGGCCAGCAGCCGGCCCTCGTAGAGAACGGTGATGCGCTCGGCGAGGCCGAAGATGGCGTCGAGATCATGCTCGACGATCACCACGGTGCGGACGCGGGCGATGTCGCGGATAAAGGCGCAGGTGGCGGCACGCTCCGCAGGACTCATGCCGGCCAGCGGCTCGTCGAGCAGCAGCACGTTCGGGCTGGTCGCCAGCGCCATGCCGATTTCCAGACGGCGCTTCTCGCCGTAAGCGAGAACATGCGCCGGCGTATCGGCACGCTCGACGAGGTTGAGCAGGGCCAGGATGGAGGCGATCTGCGCTTCGACCTCCGGAAGGCTGTCGGCCGGTCGCAGCAGATCGAAACGCAGCGGGCCGCGGCTGCGGGCCAATGCGGCGATGCGCAGGTTCTTGCGCACCGAGAGGTTGGGAAACAACTGGTTGAGCTGATTGCTCTTGGCGATGCCGAGTTGCGCGGCGCGACTGACACCGGCGCCGGTGACCTTCTCGCCGAACAGCAGCACCTCGCCGGACGACGGACGCACCTCATCGAGCAGCATCTTGAACAACGTCGTCTTGCCGGCGCCGTTCGGGCCGATCACGGCATGGATCGATCCACGGCGCACCTTGAAAGAGACGCCGTCGACGGCTTTCAAGCCGCCATAGTGCCGCGCCAGCGATCGCGCCTCCAGCGCGATCTCGCCATCGCCGGTCGCGGGCTCGGCGAGCGGCAGGGTGACGTCCCCGAGCTTCGCCACCTCGCCGGTGGCGGCGTCGATGTTGTGCGCCTCGATCGCCTCGGTCTTCGCCTCGGCGGCTCGCAGCGCCGCGAGGTTTCGGCGCTCGTTCCACCACTGCACGATCTCGCCGCAGATGCCGCGGCGCAGCCCGATCACCAGCACGATGAAGGCGATGCCGAGAACCAGCTTCCACAGCATCGCCAGGCCCGGGATCAATTGCAGATTGTCGCGCAGCCACAGCCACACCGCGGCGCCGACCAGCGGCCCGATCAGCGTGCCGGCGCCGCCGACGATGGTCTGCACCACCAATTGTCCGGAGGTCTCCAGCGAAAACGCGTCGGGCGGCATGTAGCTCTGGAACGAGCCGAGCAATCCGCCCGCGAGGCCTGCATAGAGCGCGGCCACGACGAAAGCGGTCAGCTTGTAGGCCGGAACGTTATGGCCGAGCATCGCGACGCGGCCGGTGTTCTCCTTGATCGCCAGCAGGATCGCGCCGACCGGCGAGCGCACGATGCGTCGCGCCAGCACATAGCCGAGGAAGAAGATCACCGCGAACAGCACATACATCGGCAGGCCGGCGCTGATGCGGATCGCATTTGCGCCGAAGCCGAGCACCGGCACCGGAACGCCGGGAATGCCGTTCTCGCCGCCGGTGTAGTCCGACAGCGGCGAGTTCTCGATGAAGTACGCCATCTGCCCAAAAGCGAGCGTGATCATGGTGAAGTAGATGCCGATCCGGCGCACCGCGAACCAGCCGACCACCAGACCGAACAGGCCGGCCGCGGCCGTGCCCGCCAGCAACGCCAGCCAGACGCTGCCGAGCGCGCCGGACACCAGCAGATAGGCCGTGACGAAGCCGCCGACGCCGTAGAACGCCGCCTGACCGAACGACAAAAGGCCGGTCAGGCCGAACAGGATGTCGAAGCCGAGGCCGATCAGGCCCCAGTTCAGCACGCGCGTGAGCAGGTCGGTGGAGAAGCCGAGCGGATTGATCGCCACGGGAGCGGCAATCAGCGTCAGCAGGACGGCGAACTCCGGAAGATAGGTCCTTGCGCGCATCATACCCGGCCTTCCGTGCCGAACAGCCCCTGCGGTCGCATCACCAGCAGCAGCGCCATCAGCGCATACAGCATGACTTCCGAATAGGAGGAGTTGAAAGCGCTGGTCAGGCTGATGATCTCGCCGGCGATCAGACCGCCGACGATGGCGCCCGGAAACGAGCCGAGGCCGCCGAGCACGATGACGACGAAGGACTGCGCCATGAAATTGTGCCCCATGTCGGGCGACACCGCGACCACCGGGGCATAGAGCATTCCGGCGAGGCCGACTGCGACGATGCCGATGGCGAACACCAGCAGGAAGGCGCGGCGGACATTGATGCCGAGGATGCCGACCATGCCGGGATTCTCGATCCCGGCGCGCACCACCAGGCCCATCGAGGTGCGGTACAGCACGAGGTAGAGGCCGAGCAGCAGCCCGGCGATGATCGCGATGAGTTGCAGCCTGTAGGTCGGGTAGATCAGGAAGCCGAGCTGCGTTGCGCCCTGCCCCCAGGACGGCACCGGCACGCGCTGCGCATTGCCGCCGAAGCCGGCGCGGATGCACTCGACCAGAACGATGCCGATGCCGTAGGTGACGAGGATCTGGTCTTCATGCGGCCGGTCATAGAAGTAACGAATGATGACCCGCTCCAGCAGGAAGCCGAGCGCCAGCATGAAGCCGCAACCGACCACGATCGCCAGCACGAACGACGACGTATATTGCAGCAGCACGAAGACGGTGTAGGCGCCCACGGCGAACAGCGCGCCGTGGGCGAAATTGAGCACGCCGAGCGTGCCGAGGATGATCGTCAGCCCGCTGCTGACCAGCGCCAGCAGCGTGCCGAGTGCCAAGCCGTTGAAGGCCTGCGAGACGAGAACGGGCCAACTCGGCATGACGATCCTCTTTAGGTGTAGGGGCCGAGCTTGCAGCCGAAGAAGTCCGGTGAATTCATCACGCTCTCGCCATCGACGATCTCGACGATGTCGTAGAAATCTTCCTTGTGCTTCATATCCGCAGGCTTCTTGCCGCGCAGAATCGGGATCGGCCGCACCATCTGGTGATCCTCGGCGCGGAAGTAGACCTTGCCGATCGTGGTGTCGTAGGGCTGCGCCTTGGAATTCTCCATCACCTTGATCACGTCGACCGGATTGAAGGTGCCGGCGCGCTCCACCGACATCGCCCACAGATAGGTCTGCATGTAGCCGATATGGGCGCCCCAGCGCGGATAATACTTGTTCTGCGCGACGAAGGTCTCGACAAAGGTCTTGGCGAGCGGGAAGGTGTCCTGCATGCCGAACCAGAAATCGCAGCTGCCGTAGACGCCCTGCATCAGCTCGGGGCCGAGTTCCTTGTCCTGGAACGACGACAGGTTGGGTACCACAAGCTTCATGCGCTTCAGCACGCCGAACTGTTCGGCCTGCTTGGTGGAGGCGACGGCATCGCCGCCGAAGGCGATGTTGACGAACACGTCGGCGCCGCTGTTGGCGATGTTGAGCAGCGCCGAGGAATAATCGGTGGTCCCGAGCGGCACCACTTCCTTGGCGACCTGCTTCCAGCCCTGCTCGGTCGAGAACTTGGCGAAGCTGTCATAGACGCTGTGGCCGTAAGTGTAGTCCGGCACCAGGAAGGCCATCTTGATGTTCTTGCCGAGCGCCTTGGCAACCACCGGCGCCAGCCCCTTGGCGGCCATGTAGGCGTTCTGCTGCGAGCGGAAGCCGTAACGCTGGCAGTTCTTGCCGGTGATGTCGTTGGAGCCGGCGATGCCGACCATGTACAGCACCTTCTCGCGCGAGCCGAGTTCTTCCAGCGCGATCGCGCTGGCGCTGGACACCGAGCCCGACACCATGATGGCCTTGTCGCGCTGGATGAACTGCGTGGCGCTCTGAACGTCGAGATTCGGCTTGCCCTCGGTGTCGGAGACCTTGTAGCGGATCTGACGGTCGAGCACACCCTTGCCCTTGAGGCCCCATTTCTGCGGGATGTCGCCGCCGGCATTGATCTGCGCGATCGCCAGCTCATAGCCGAGCTTGAGATCGCCGCCGTCGCCGGAAAACACGCCGGTGAGCGGGATGGTCAGGCCGACGAAGACCGAGTCCGCGGACACGCCTGCCGGGAACGTGCCGATGGTGGCCGGCGACTGCGCAAAGGCGCGTCCGGGAAGCGCGAGGCCGGCTGCGGCGCCGACTCCTCCGAGCAATAGCTGCCGACGGTCAAACTGCATGTCACCACCCTCTATAAGTTCAATCACCGCCGCCATTGGCGGTGAACTGCGTTCGGGGAAACGCCCCGGCGAAACTACTGACCGATACGCGCCGTCTGCAGCGCGCGGCCGGTGTCATCCTCAGTGTCGCCCGAGACCACGGCCAGCGGTGCGTCGTTGGTGAAGGTTGCAGGCGTCAGCCGACGGCGGTTGACGCTGAGGTCGAAAATATCGAAACGGTTGTAGTATCCGACGACGTCGTGAAACTGTTTCGGCTCGACGCATTTGTTGAGGTCGATGTCGGCATAGAGGATGCCCTCGTCCTCGCACAGCGCCTCGCCGATCTGCTCGCCGGTCGGATCCAGAAAGAACGAGGCCGCGCGCGGCGTGTTGTCGAGCACGGCAGCGGCTGACGGATCGCGCGCGACCAGCATGTCGCGCGCCGCCTTGTCGAGCACGCCGGCGGTGACGAGGCCGAAGACCTTCGCCTCGAAGCAATGCGCACTGGCACGGATCCGGGTCGCCGCCGCGATGTGGTAGTTGACCCCGTCGGCCGGGCGCCGGGTCGGCCAGACCGGCGGCCAGCTCGAAATGTGAAATTGTTCGCCCTGCGCCATCAGCGCGTAGCGCGCCAGCGGATTGGTGTTCTCGCCGCAGATCAGTTGGCCGATCCTGCCGAGGCGGGTATCCACGACGCGCAGACCCGCGCCGTCGCCGGCGCTCCAGATCAGCTTCTCGTAGAAAGTCGGCACCAGCTTGCGGTGGTGATTGAGGATCGCCCCGTCCTCGCCGATCAGCAGATTGGAATTCCAGATGCAGCCGACGCTGGCCGGCGACTTCTCGCTGATGCCGAGCGACACCACAACGCCGAGCGCCCGCGCCTCGTCCCGAATGGCCTCGACCTCGGGTCCATCGGCCAGCACCGACTGATCCGCCATTCGCACGAACAGGTCGTGATTGTCGATCGGCGCCCACAGCGCCGCCCAGACCGGAAACGCGGGGATGAATGTCTCGGGGAATGCAACCAGATCGGCCCCGGCGGAGGCTGCCTCACGGATGAGCGAGATCGCCTTCTTTGTAGTCGCGGCCTTGTCGAGGAACACAGGCGCAGCGTGGATCGCAGCGGCCTTGAAGCGGGGAAGCATGTCGTCGTCCTTTGTTTCCAACAGGCTAGGTCGCTTCCGGCGGCGGCAGGTAGAGGCAATCCTGCAACCCGGCTTGCAAGCGGCGACAATTCGCCTCAGCCGCACCGGCTGGCACGGCTTTTGCCGGTGTCATGGTATGAATGACTTCAACTCGCTCGACTGGGATGACCTGAAGGTGTTTCTGCATGCGGCCCGCGGCGGCAGCCTGGGCAGCGCGGCCAGACGCCTGAAGGTCGATCAATCCACCATCAGCCGCAAAATCGCGCATCTGGAGTGCACGCTGGGCACCGCGCTGTTCGAGCGGCTGCCGTCTGGACTACGCGTCACCGAGATCGGTGACCGACTGCTCTGCCATACCGAACGGATCGAGAGCGCCGTGATCGCGATGCGCGAGGACGTGCAATGCGGCAGCAGTCGCACCGCCGGCCGGGTTCGCCTTGCGACGATGGAAGGCATTGCTTCGCTGTATCTGGCTTCGCACTTCTCGCGCCTGTACCGACAGCACCCCAACCTGACGGTGGAGTTGCTGACCTCGCCGCAGACCGTTTCGGTCAACCGCCGCGAAGCCGATCTCTTTCTCAGCTTCTTTCGGCCCCGCGGCCAGGGCATGGTGTCGGAACGCCTCGGTTGCTTCGAACTGGGCCTCTACGCCTCGCAGGACTATCTCGACCGCAACGGCATCCCCGGCTCCGCCGCCGATCTCGTGCAGCACAGCTTCGTCACCTATATCGACGACCTGATCCAGCTCGATTCGGTGCGCTGGCTCGACGACATCATCAAGACTCCGACGGTGAGCTTTCATTCCAACAGCATGATCGCGCAAATGAACGCCGCCGCCGGCGGTCTCGGCCTGGTGTTGCTGCCGAGCTTCGCCACCAAGGGCCGCAACGATCTGGTGCCGGTGCTGCACGACCGGATGTCGACCGCGCGCGAATTGTGGATCAACGTTCACACCGATCTGCAATTCGTGCCGCGCATCCGCGCGGTGTCCAGCTTCCTCAAGGCGACCTTCAAAGCCGATCAGATCATGCAAGCCGACACATCGGGCGGGAAGCTGTTGAACGCACTCCTGGAAGCGGAACCTGCGATTTCAGCAGCCCGCGGCTAGAACAGTTCATCGATCGATCGAAGCGATATGGCCTTGCCAAATAAACTGACTCCTCATCCTGAGGAGCCCGGCGAAGCCGGGCGTCTCGAAGGATGGGGGGAGATCAGCGCAGGCGGCTCATGGTTCGAGACGGCGCTTCGCGCCTCCTCACCATGAGGTTGTACCTGTGGTGACGGCATCTGAGCCCGAACCTCTCCCGCAAAAGGCGGCGAGAGGTTCGGTCGAGTGCTCACAATTCAGGCGCCCTCGCCCTGGTCGAACACGCGGCTCGCCAGAACATCCTTCGCCTCGATGGTCATCAGATCGTCGGCGGAGAGTTTGCGGTCGAGGTCGGCGATCAGGCGGTTGGCCTGGCGCAGGCGGATTCGGTCCAGCGCGTTGCGGATCGAGCGGGCATTGGCGAACAACGGCTGGGTCTTGCGGATGCCGATGTAGCGTTCGAACGCCGCCCGCGCCTCGGCGTCGAAATGATAATTCTGTTCGACCAGCATGCCCTCCGCGATCCCGAGCAACTCGCCGTCGGTGTAGTCGGGGAAGTCGATGTGATGCGCGATCCGGGAGCGGAAGCCGGGATTGGACGCGAAGAACTTCTCCATCCGGTCGGCATAGCCGGCGAGGATCACCACCAGATCGTCGCGCTGGTTCTCCATCACCTGCAGCAGGATCTCGATCGCCTCCTGGCCGTAATCGCGCTCGTTCTCGGGGCGATACAGGTAGTAGGCCTCGTCGATGAACAGCACGCCGCCCATCGCCTTTTTCAGCACCTCCTTGGTCTTCGGCGCGGTGTGGCCGATATATTGCCCGACCAGCTCGTCGCGCGTCACCGAGACGACGTGACCACGACGGACGAAGCCGAGCTTGTGCAGGATCGAGGCGATGCGCAGCGCCACGGTGGTCTTGCCGGTGCCGGGATTGCCGGTGAACGACATGTGCAGCGTGGGGTTGCCGGTGGCGAGCCCCATCCGCTTGCGCAAACGTTCGACCAGCAGCAGCGCCGCGATCTCGCGGATCCGCGTCTTCACCGGGCGGAGCCCGATCAGCTCACGATCGAGCTGATCGAGCACCTCGCCGATGCCGACCTCCTCGAATTCCTTGCGGAGATCGATCTGGTCCGGCGGCGCTGCTTCGTTGTCGGCAGTGGTCGTGTCCAAGGTCACCCTCCGTAGCGGCTGCCTTCGGGCTTGTCGGCCGCATAGGGCTTTGTGGTGTAACGCATGTTGCGGCCATCGACTTCCTGCCGGTCGAGCCGGAAGCCGGGCTCGTCCTTCGGCCGGTTGACGATGAAGGACAGCCGCACCGACTCCCAACCATGAGAGGAGTCGAATGCCGACATCCGGATGTAGCGGTCGCCATAGACCTTGCGGCATTCGGCGAGTTCCAGCATCACGCCGGCAGCGTCCTGCAGATCGAACATCGGCAGGCCCCACATGTCCCAATAGGTGTTGCGGGGATGCGGATCGTCGGTGAATTCGAGGTTCACCGCCCAGCCCTTGCCGAGCGCGTATTGCACCTGTGCGGAGATCTGCTCGTCGGTGAGATCGGGCAGATACGAGAAACAGCCTTGGGTCATTCGCATGGGTTCTGCTCCTTAGACCGAGACGCTGGGGGTCGGCGCGTAGTCGGGGGTGTCGGTGGATTCGTAGTTGAACGAGACGTTCTTCCAGGTGTCGAGCGCCGCCTTCAGCGGCGTGCAGGTCTGCGCCGCCTTCGCGAGAATCTCCGGGCCTTCGTGCACATAGTCGCGGCCCTCGTTGCGGGCGAGGATCATCGCCTCCAGCGCGACGCGGTTGGCGGTGGCGCCGGCCGCGATGCCCATCGGATGGCCGATGGTGCCGCCGCCGAACTGCAGCACGACGTCTTCGCCGAGCAGATCGAGCAACTGGTGCATCTGGCCGGCATGAATGCCGCCGGACGCAACCGGCATCAGCTTGTTCAGGCTCGCCCAGGGCTGGTTGAAGAACAGGCCATGCTCGAGATTCATCGGATTGTAGTCTTCCCGGCAGATGTCGTAGTAGCCCTTGGTGGTCGACGGATCGCCTTCGAGCTTGCCGACCACGGTGCCGGCATGGATGTGGTCGACGCCGGCGAGCCGCATCCATTTGGCGATGACGCGGAACGACACGCCGTGATTGCGCTGCCTTGTGTAGGTCGAATGGCCGGCGCGATGCAGATGCAAGATCATGTCGTTCTTGCGTGCCCATTTCGCCATCGACTGGATCGCGGTGTAGCCGATCACCAGGTCGATCATGATGATCACCGAGCCGAGCTGTTTGGCGAATTCGGCGCGCTCGTACATCTCCTCCATGGTGCCGGCGGTGACGTTGAGATAGGTGCCCTTGATTTCGCCGGATGCGGCCTGCGCCTTGTTGACTGCCTCCATGCAGTAGAGAAAGCGTTCGCGCCAGTGCATGAACGGCTGCGAGTTGATGTTCTCGTCGTCCTTGGTGAAGTCGAGGCCGCCCTTCAGCGCTTCGTAGACGACGCGGCCGTAGTTGCGGCCCGACAGGCCGAGCTTCGGCTTCACGGTGGCGCCGAGCAGCGGGCGGCCGAACTTGTCCATGCGCTCGCGCTCGACCACGATGCCGGTGGCGGGACCCTGGAACGTCTTCACGTAGGCGACGGGCAGCCGCATGTCCTCGAGCCGCAGCGCCTTCAGCGGCTTGAAGCCGAACACGTTGCCGATGATCGACGCCGACAGATTGGCGATCGAGCCGTTTTCGAACAGGTCGAGGTCGTAAGCGATATAGGCGAAGTACTGGCCGGGCGAATTCGGCACCGGATCGACGCGATAGCACTTGGCGCGATACTTCTCGGCCGCGGTCAGGCGATCGGTCCACACCACGGTCCACGTCGCAGTCGAGGATTCGCCGGCCACCGCCGCGGAGGCCTCGATCGGATCGACGCCGTCCTGCGGCGTGACACGGAACAACGCTATGACGTCGGTGTCCTTGGGCTCGTAGTCGGGCTCCCAATAGCCCATTTTCTTGTATTCCATCACGCCGGATTTGTAGCGATCCTTGCCGCGGACGGTGACTGACTCGTTCATGTCGCTCCTCCTTGAATAGTCCCGGCAGCCGTAGCGGGCCGGATGACCTGGATGCCGTGTGGGCGCGACGTGCGGCTCGAGTAGTCGGCGTCGCGGTTCGTTGGAACGACTCTGACCACAAGGAGAAAAATAAGAGAAATTTTATAATCTTCGCGCAAGCAAAAGTATTGCTTATGTCGAGACCGCTGCGACTCGCTGTCCGAGTGTCCCAAGTCTTCGCGGAGCATGATGCCCGCGACCAGAGCGCCGGCTCATGCGACGTCGCGCAGCGAGTCGAGTTCGGGAACCGCCGAACTGATCGCGGAGTGGAGCGCGTCCAACGCCTCCGGCACCTCACCATTGCCGAGGCACGCGGTCTCCATTCTGCGACAAGCCTCCGCGAGCTGGGTGAAGCCGAGCTGTCCGGCGAGCGAGACCGTCTTGTGGGCGGCGCGGGCCAGTGCTTCGCGTGGATCCTCGTCGAGATCCGGCACCTCGGCGTCCGGCCACTGCGTGCGTATGGTCGTAACGGCGTCGTGCAGGCACCGGACGAAGCCGACAATGTCTGCATCGCTTGCGAACATCCGCAGATCTTCCAGCGCGATCGGGTCGCGTACCGGCGCCTCGCTCACCTTGCGGTCCGGTGCCGACGCGTTCGCCTCGCCAGACCGCCGATCGGCGCCAGCGTCGGTCCATTTGGCCACGCGGGCCAGAAGTTCAGCCCGATTGATCGGCTTTCCGATGTGGTCGTCCATGCCGGCCGCCTTGTAGCGTTCGACCTGTTCGGGGAGCACATTCGCCGTCAGCGCAACGATCGGCACAGCGGACAGACGGCCGCGCAAGGATCGAATGCGCCGTGTCGCCTCCATCCCGTCCATTTCGCCCATCTGCACATCCATGAAGATCAGATCGTAGGAGCGGGCATTCGCCATCGCGATCGCAGTGCCGCCGCTGTCGGCGACATCGACCTCATGACCGATACGACTCAGCATGGACTTGCACAGGTCGCGATTCATCTCGACGTCATCGACCACCAGGATCTTTCGCATCGGACTGTTCAACACGGGGCTTTCGCGCCTTTCGATATCGATCCGCTCTGCGATCGGCAGCTCGATTTCGAAGTAGAACGTGCTTCCTCGGCCGGCCTCGCTGTCGATCCGCAGTTCGCTTTTCATCGCCTGCACGATGCGCTGCGAAATCGAAAGCCCGAGCCCGGTGCCGCCGTATTTGCGCGATATGGTTTCGTCGGCCTGGCTGAAGCGCTTGAACAATCCTTGTTGATCGCGTTTCGAAATGCCGATCCCGGTGTCGACTACGGCGATCCGGAGGCGAACCATATGGGCGGCGCGCGACAGGCAGGAGACGATCAGTTCGACAGAGCCGGCCGCCGTGAACTTGACGGCATTGTTCATCAGGTTGAGCAACACCTGCCGCAGTCGCGCCGCATCACCCATCAGCACGGCCGGGGTGTCGTGCGCAGTCGCAACAAGCTTGAGGCCCTTCTCCTCCGCTCTGGGTTCAATGATCGATACGCAATTGTCGATCAGTTCATTGAGATATAGCGGTTTGCTCTCGAGTTTGACGCCGCAAGCCTCGATCTTGGAGAAGTCGAGGATGTCGTCGATGATCACGCGAAGCGAGTCGCTGGCTTGGAATATGCGCTCCACCTGGCGGCGCGTCGTGGGCGCGAGCCTCTGGTCTTCGAGGACGAGATCGGCATATCCGATGATGCCGTTGAGCGGCGTCCGGATTTCATGGCTCATATTGGCGAGAAAGTCCGCCTTTGCGGCGCCGGCCTGTTCGGCAGTCGCGCGCGCGGCCTTGAGTTGGTCCTCGTATTTGAGCTGTTCGGTGAGATCGACGGCGATTCCCAGAACGCCGAGGTCCGTGCCGTCCTTCGTCCGCAGACGGCACAGCGTCAACCTGACCGGAATGTGGTTTCCGATCTTGTCGACGTAGGTCCAGACCGACGTGTCCGGATCGTTGTGGGCGAGCAGCGCCTGAATGACGCGCTGCCCCGGCTCGACGTCGATGCCCTGCTTCCGCATCGCATCGGCCCTGTCCAGAAGCTCCTGCGGGTCGTGAAACAGCATCGCGGTCGCGCAGCCGATCAACTCCTCGGCCTTGTACCCCAACATACGTTCTGCCGCCGGGTTGAATAGGGTGATCGTACCGGTGACGTTGGTCGCAATCACCGCATAGGCCGCGCGCTCGAGGATGGCGGTCTGCAGCGTCAGGGTCTTTTCGAGGAGTGCAGTGCGGTCGGCGACCTGCCGCTCCAGTGACGCATTGAGATTGTGGATCTCTCTCTCCGCCTCCACGAGATCGGTGATGTCGCGCGCCGCCGTCGCCATCCCGATCAGCGCACCATTCGCCGACCGGATCGGCGACACGCTGACGGCGACGTCCACCAAGGCGCCGTTCGATCTCTTGCGCTTCGTCCAGAGATAGGCCACCGGATTGCCATCCCTGATTTCCGAGAGCATCTGCCGTTCCTCGTCCCGCAAATGCTCGGGAACGATCAGCTCGCTCGCGCCCCTCCCGATCGCTTGTCCGGCCGTATAGTCGAAGAGTCGCTCCGCCGCCTCGTTCCAATTGGTCACGGTGCCGTCGACGGACTCCGCGACGATCGCATGGCTCAGTCCCTCGACCATCGCCACGAGGCGGGATTGCTCCAAGTTTCTTTCTTTTCGTCGGGCTCGATAAGACGCCAGCAAATGGATGCTCGCGAGGAGCAGGAGGCCGCACGCCAGCGACCCTGCGACAGCCCAGCCCAAGCCCGCCCGGCCGGGCGCCTCGACCAGTGCCGGCTTCGACCACAGTCGGACTTCCATCACACGACCGTATATCTCGATCGTGCTCCGCCAGGTCTGCGGCGCCGACGAGCCTTCACCCGCGGACTGTCGTGGCGAAAGCTGCACCGAGTTTTCCGAATGCTCCGCCGCATAGACCAGACTTGATCCGGCCAACCAGCCGGCAACGGCCGCACTCAGGACGGACCTGATCGCTCCGGCAAGGCGCCTAGTCGCACGCCGAAACACGCCTCCCCCCCTGCACCGACCGGACACCGGTCCGGCCTTCTGTTCTCCGTTGCGAGGATCAGGACCGCTCACGATCAGACCACCCGTTCATCGTGCGGAAACCACTCGGCTCCGCCGAGCAATATTCCTGAATCGTCTCGAACAGATCGCTGACGTCGAAGGACTTCTTCAGAATCTTGATCGCACCGGCATGACCCATCACCTCGCGCCTCAGCAGTTTCGCGGTAGGCTCGTCGATCACCTTGCCACTCAGCACCACGACCGGAATCGTCGCCGTCGCCGGATAGCTCCGCAACCTGGAGATCAGCAAGCCGGCGTCACCTTCGGGCATATGGTAGTCCGTGACGATCAGACTGGGATAGTTCCAGATCGCCAGGCGCAACGCCCGTCCGGCGTTGGGCGCGAACAACACTTCGATGCCGAGCTTCTTGAGCCGACTCGCGAGGAACTCGCCGATCTCCTCGTCGTCATCGACGATCAGCACGCGCGGCCGGCTGGGCACGACATCCGGCGCGCCGGCCAGAGGACCCGCCTGTGTGGCGATCGCGGCCGCCATATGCGGAAATATCTCGATCAGAGCCCTGCTGATGTCGCGCCAGAATTCGGTGTGCTTGCAGGCGTAGAACATGCCCAGAGCCTCGCAGCGTTCGACGGTCTCCTCGCTGGAAATCCCGGTGACGACAATGACGTCCATCGGAGGGCCACCAGGCTCGAGCAAATGGCACGATGCGGTCAGCCCATCCAGCTTCGGCATATTGACGTCCACGATCATCAAATCGGGTGCCGTACGACGCGCCTTCAACAACATCTGCATGCCGTTGTTCGCGGTATCCACTTCGAAGCCCATCTTCCTGCAGCGTGTCGCCAGAACCGCCAGCACGCCCGGATCGTCGTCCGCTATCAGGATTCTCGGAGCGCTCATGTCAGTCTCCAATGTCTTCGGTTCGTCGATCCCGACGCGGCTCGTTCTCTCGATCGAGTAGACCGAGCAAACGATCGAGACGCGCGAGGACATTGGAGCGAGTCGCCGTGCCGCTGGCCAGGTTCTCGAGCTCGTGTTCTGTCGTTGCCGCGGCCTCGCTGATCGACGAGAAGCCGAAGATGCCCGCGACGCCTGCGAGTTTGTGAACGACATGACGCAGCGCTTCCGGCTGCGCTCCCGCCGCAAACTCCGGCATCAGATCTCGAAGGATCGAGGCATCCCCCCGAAGTCTTTCGGCGATTCCGATATCGGAAGGCGGCGGCGCACCGATCGGCCCTGCCGCCGCCAGATCGAGATAATTCAGCACGCTGTTCGCGAGCTCGCGCAAATTGAACGGCTTGACGATGACGCCGGCCGCCCCATACGCCATGTAGTCGACGACCTGCTCCAACCGACCGCAGGCGGTGGTGAGGACGACCGGGATGCTCGCGGTGCTTCCGATCTCGCCGAGTCGATCGAGTACCTCGATACCACTCAGACCATGCATCGACACGTCGCTGAGGATCAGATCCGGAAGCCAATCGGCGGCGGTGCGTACACCCTCGGCGCCGGAAAGGCATCCTCTCGTCTCCAGTGTCGGCTCGCGCGACAACACCGATGCGACGATCTCCAGCATCGCCGGATCGTCATCAATATGAAGAATTCGAATCGTCACTACGGCCCCCTCATCGCAGTCCACTCTTCGATCACAATCGCACGCTCTCGATCAGCCCGCACAAACGATCGGTACCGCACTGTGCACTGCGCGTACTAACATTACGTTTAGGTCAAATTCAGACTAATCACGCAAGTGCTGTACTACTCGTCACTATGCAGTATTGGGTGATTTCTGCGGATTTGTACGAGGTCGCTCACGATCCGACTTGAACTAATCGTCTTCGTGTCGACGCAGATCCGAGAACAGCCGAGAGAGAGAGAGAGAGAGAGAGAGAGAGAGAGAGAGAGAGAAGCGCACAGCACGTCACACCGGACTCAACGCTTACTCAGAAATCGAGGGCTCGATCGCACCGGTCCCGCTCGCCGAGACGGGCGACGCCCGTGCAGCAGCGTCGAACGGACTCCTCAGCCGCGGGGAAACATTCGGAGCGCCGCCGATCAATGTTGACCGCAACAGGCAAATAATGGAAACTTGCACATTGTCACTGTACGCAAAGTAATCGTTATGAGTCGTCAGTTCAGAGCCGTGTCGATTCGGCAGTTGCGCGCTCTTGCGGCGCTGGCCGAGACCGGCAGCATTACCGCTGCAGCCAACAAGTTGAATCTGACTCAGCCCGCCGTCACGCTTCAGTTGCGCAACCTGCAGGCCTTGGCCGACGTCCCGCTGATCCAGCGCAGAAGCGACGGCATGCAGCTGACCGACGCCGGCCTCGAAGTGCTGGCGCTGTGCGAACGGATCGAGGCGGCGATCGCCGCTTGCGAAACATCGCTGGATATGATCGCGGGCAAGACCGCCGGGCGGATCTCGATCGGCGCTGTGTCGACCGCGAAGTACTTCGTCCCGTTTGCGATCTCCGGCTTTCTCAAGCGGCATCCCAAGATCGACGTGCGACTGTCGATCGGCAACCGCCAGGAGATCGGCGCGGCGCTTCGCGGCTACGAGCTCGACATCGCCATCATGGGCCGCCCGCCGGTCGATCTCGACGTCGAGACTCATCTGATCGGCGACCATCCGCACGTCATCATCGCGCCGACGGCGCACCGCCTGGCGCGCAAACAGAACATCGCGCTGGCCGAACTGGCCGGCGAGACGTTCCTCACCCGCGAACGGGGCTCCGGGACCCGCAGCCTGATGGAGCAACTGTTCGGCGATGCCGGCATCCAGCCCAATATCGGCATGGAGATGGGCAGCAACGAAACCATCAAGCAGGCGGTGATCGCCGGGCTCGGTATGGCGTTTCTCTCCGCGCACACGGTCGCGACCGAACTCGACGAGCGGCGGCTGGTGATCCTCGATGTGGTCGGACTGCCGGTGGTGCGGCAATGGTTCGTGGTGACCCGCAAGGACAAGGTGCTGCTGCCGCCCGCCCGCGCGATGCTCGACTTTCTCGAAGCCGAGGCGTCGCACTTCCTGCCGCGCACCGATCGGCGGATGAGGCTGACGCGACCGTCGACGCGCGGCAAGCGCGACTGAAGCGGCCGGGGGCCTCGATCATCGGTTGATCGTTTACTGTACCGTTCGACTCATCATCGGGCTCGGACGCAAAACGCGCGCCTCGCGGCGCGCGCCTGCTTCCGGTAGCACGAAACGGATCCCCGGGGCCGGTCAGGCCGCCTTGGCGAGGCCGACGCGAGCCCAGATTTCGCTGAGCGCCTGCACCAGATGCTCGATGTCGGCGTCGGAATGCTGCGGCGACGGCGTGATCCGCAGCCGCTCGGTGCCGCGCGGGACGGTCGGATAGTTGATCGGCTGAACGTAGATGCCGTAGCGGTCGATCAGTTCGTCGCTGATCTGCTTGCACAGCGCCGCATCGCCGACCATCACCGGCACGATATGGCTGGGGTTCGGCATGTGGGCCACGCCGGCCTGGTCCAGCCGGGCACGCAGCCGCGCCACGCGATCCTGATGGCGCTCACGCTCCACCGAACTGGCGCGCAGATGCTTGATGCTGGCCAGCGCGCCGGCGGCGACCGCGGGCGGCGGCGAGGTGCTGAAGATGAAGCCCGAGGCGAAGCTGCGAACGAAGTCGCAGACCGCCGCAGAACCTGCGATGTAGCCGCCGACCACGCCGAACGCTTTCGCCAGCGTTCCTTCGATGATGGTGAGGCGATGGCTGAGGCCCTCACGGTCGGCGATGCCGCCGCCGTTCGGACCATACAGGCCGACGCCGTGGACCTCGTCGAGATAGGTCATCGCGTTGTGCGCGTCGGCGACGTCGCAGATCTCGGCGATCGGGGCGATGTCGCCGTCCATCGAATACACCGACTCGAACGCGACCAGCTTCGGCGCGTGCGGATCGAGATCGGCGAGCTTGCGCTCGAGATCGCGCGGGTCGTTGTGCGCGAAGATCCGGGTCTCGCTGCGGCTGTGGCGGATGCCCTCGATCATCGAGGCGTGATTGAGCTCGTCCGACAGGATCACGCAACCGGGCATCCGCGACGCCAGCGTCGACAGCGAGGCCCAGTTGGAGACGTAACCGGAGGTGAAGAGGAGAGCGGATTCCTTGCCGTGCAGCGCGGCGAGCTCCTGCTCGAGCAGCACGTGATAATGATTGGTGCCCGCGATGTTGCGGGTGCCGCCGGCGCCGGCGCCGCAGCTGTCCAGCGCCTCGTGCATCGCCTTCAGCACCGCCGGGTGCTGGCCCATGCCGAGGTAGTCGTTGGAGCACCACACCGTCACATCGCCGACGCCGTCCGGTCGGTGATGCGTGGCGCGCGGATACGAGCCGGCGTGGCGTTCGAGATCGGCGAAAACGCGATACCGGCCCTCACGATGGAGGCCTTCGAGCTGACGGCGGAAATAGGCTTCGTAGTTCATGACGTCCTCCCGTTGATGGTTGCGGCCGGTTCCGCTGCGATTCCGACCCGGGCCGGCGCCAGACCGCTGCGCGAATGCTGTTCGAGGAACGTCTGGCGGAATTGATCTTCGAGCCGCTGGCGGGCGCAATTCGAGCGCTCCTTCGGCTGCCCTGCGTCGCGCGTGCTCGGTACCACGACGAGCTGCGGCGCCGCGCTTCTCACCTCCGAGCCGGAGGACGATGATTCGGCAGTCTGCGTCGACGCAGCATGCACGGACGCAGCGATATTGGCAGATGGATTCTGTTCCATGGTGACATTCTCCGGCGAGAAACCTGGACGGATACCCCAGCTCCACAACGTGATGGCAGGCAGCGGTAGCAGCATGAACCAATGCTCGACGACGCCAAGAGCGAATAAAGTCGATACCAGTGTCAGGCCGACGATTTCGGACGGCGTGTCGGCAACCTCGACGATGCGCTGAATCATCGCCATCAGAAC
Source organism: Rhodopseudomonas palustris (assembly GCF_034479375.1). Classification (NCBI taxonomy): domain Bacteria; kingdom Pseudomonadati; phylum Pseudomonadota; class Alphaproteobacteria; order Hyphomicrobiales; family Nitrobacteraceae; genus Rhodopseudomonas; species Rhodopseudomonas palustris. The sequence goes on from NZ_CP140155.1 coordinate 2,915,332, forward strand.
GACGGTCGCCAACGTCACCGAGATCGGAAAGAACGCGCTGACAGGCTTGCGCGCGAAGTAGGTCTTGAGAAACTGTACGGCGTCCGGCATCAGTTCGTCGTTGGTGACGGGCACACCGAGAAACAGATTGATCTTTGCGCTCTGCCGCAACACCCACAACGCGAGATAGGTCCAGCGTCCGACTTCGTTCTCGGCGCCCAGGGTGACCAGCACCACGACCGCGCCGCAAGCCAGCAGACAGATCTCGTGATAGATGATCGCCTGCAACGCAAAGCTGAGGCGAGCCAAGCCCTTCGCGCCCGGCGGACAGGGCTCTGCCCGCGGGCCGGTCAGCCAGCCGGACAGAAACGCGATCTCCTGCGCTCCCCACAGAAAGATGATGCAGCTGAAGGCCATGTAGGCGGCGGCGACGCTGGTGTCGTTCGCCGTCACCGACAGGCCGCACAGCGCGATGGTGATCATTCCGCCGGCACAGACCACCCGCAGCATACCCGAGCGGCCGACGCTGCCGACCAGCAACATCACGGCGCCCGTGGAGAACCACCATACGAAGGCCGCGAAAATGGGTGGGCCGAGATAAGAGACCATCGCGTTGCCCCCCTCACCACGCCGGACGAAGGCCGATGACGCGGGGCAGTTCGTTGCGTTTCGCCGGCAACAGGAACAGCCGGCCGAACGCCAATGCGGCCGAAGCCACGTAGAACGGCCGCTTCAGCTTGCCGGCCAGACCCTGGCTGCGGCTGTCGGCGATCTTTTCAGAAGCGATGCGCAGGCGCTCGAGGCCCGCCAGGAACCGCGGATCGTCGAGATTGATCGTCACCGGGAAGACCTGCTTGGAAATCTCGGTGGTGATGCGGAACACCTGCATTCCGTATTCGGCGGCGTCGACGCCGAGCGCCTCGTAGAACGCCGGTCGCATATGATCGCGGACATACATCGTCGCGAACACGGCGAGCAGGAAGAAGCGGATCCACAGCTTGTTGACGCCGGTGAGCAGCGACGGATCTGCGCGCATCAGCAGCGCGAAGGCCTCACCGTGGCGAAACTCGTCGTTGCACCAGCGCTCGAACCATTTGAAGATCGGATGGAACCGGCGCTCGGGGTGGCGCTCCATCTGTCGATAGATGGTGATGTAGCGAGCGTAGCCGATCTTCTCCGACAGATAGGTCGCGTAGAAGATGAATTTCGGCCGGAAGTAAGTGTACTTCTTGACCTTGGTCAGGAACGACAGGTCGACGCCGATCCCGTGATCCTTGAGGATCTCGTTGATGAAGCCCGCATGGCGAGCTTCGTCGCGGCTGAGCAGACCGAACAATTCGCGGATTTCGGGATTCTTGATCCGCTTCTTGATCTCGGCGTAGAGCACGCAGCCGGAGAATTCCGCGGTCAGCGACGAGACCAGGAAGTCCTTGAATTCGGCGCGCAGCTCCGGCGGGAGCTTGTCGAGATCGTTCTCCAGGAACTCGTCGGTCTTCTTGAAATGCGATTTGTTGTAGTCGGCGCGCATCTCGTTCATCATCACGTTCCACTCGGAACGAACCAGGCTGACGTCGAGCTTGTCCATCGCGGCATAGTCGGTGGTGTAAAATCGCGGCGTGAGGATGGTGTCCTCCTTCGCGATGTTCAGACTTTCGACGCTACCCTTAATTTCCGGCCGGCTTCGCAGCGCGCCCTGGGCGCCACCTTCCATTGGAATCATGAGACCCTCCCATCTGAGAAGCTGACTTCGTAAAGTTCGGTCAGTTCGCGATATCCTTCGAGCCGCGCGCGGATCTTGTCGAGGAGACCCGCCCGGACCACCGTCGCGGTGCGGCGAACAACCAGCCGCTCGCCGAAATCGACATGGGTCGGCGCGTCGTGAACCATCACTTCGTCGCCGGGTCCGATCTCGATGTCGCCATCGAGAATCACGTGGGCATGAAGGGTCTCGGAGGTCTGCTCGATCTCGACCGTGCAGGGCACGTCGAAGCTTGTGCGTTTCCCGATCCGGAACGTGCTCATTTCGAGCCGTCCGTTTTGCTTTCGTTTGGTTTGTCGGCGACGTTGTCGCCGGGCATCAGTTGGGTGAACGCGCGGAGATTGTCGGCTCCGAATGCGTTCAGGTCGAGCACCTTCTTGGTCGCAGTGTCGGTCAGCGTGTACTGGCCGTTGACGTGGCGCGCGAGGTGGAACGGCGGAGCGGATCCGATGCCCGCCACCAGGCGCTCGCGCGCAAGCCCGCGCATCGCGACGCGGATGAAGCCGGACTCGCCCGGGTTGATCGTGCGAACCAGGGTATGATCGCTGGCGCGATAGATGTTGACCTGGCCGGTGGGGCTGTCTTCGAAAGTGAGGGCGATGCTCTCCACCGTCGCCGGCGGCGTCATGTGGGAGTGTCCGACTCCCGTCAGGCGGACTGTCGCCCCCGCCCCGATCGCAAACAAGACGATCGCGGCGGCGCCGATCAATGCGCCCTTGGGAACGGAGAGGTTGTGGGCGGCCTCGCTCATGTCAATCTCCGGTTCAGGCTACTGCGGTTGCCGTCGACAACGGGCCTTCTTTGGGTCCGCTGGTAGCCGTTTGAACGAGAGACACTGCGGAGGAATCGAGCTGAGCCTTCACCGCCTCGATGAGCGTGGCGGCGACCTTGTCGGCTTCGGGGACCGACAGCATCATCGGCTCGGGCTCGCGCAGGCGCCACGGCCGGATATGCGGCCATAGCAGGACGTAGGAGGTGCGTTTGGTGTCGATGATCCGCAGCGGAATGTCGCCGCTGCCATCGCGATGATTGTTCAGATCCGCATTGGCGATCTTGCCGAGCGGGATATTCAAGGTGATCGGCAGCGCGACGCCGGTCTGGATCAGCACACGCTTGCTGGTGATCGTATAGCAGCTCGCACGCCTGAACAGATAAGCGAGGAACGCCAGCAGGGCGAGACCGCCGATCGCCGGGATAAGGACGATCGACGCGGACGCCGACGCTTCCCAGATCGACTGGCCGTTCGCCCCGTTGGACCAGACCTTCCACACGAAGAGCAGCGCGAAATAGATCGCGACGGCCCGCATGTGGAAGGATCTGATGGCCAGACCTTTGTAGGTCGGCTTCCCCTGCCAGAGAACGCGCTCTCCCTCCGGCAAGGGCGACGGAAGTTCACGAAACTGGCTGGGGGCGTCCGTCATACGATCGACTCCTGACGCATCGGCGTGGCGTAGAGCGTGCCGGCGCCGTAGTAGGCGCAGATCTTGTCTTCTTCGAGCTTGGTCACCTGATCCGACTTCGCCGTGGTCGGAACGCCAGCGAACTGGTCACCACGAATGGCGTCGACGGACACCCGGCCGCTCGGGCTGTTGATGAGCGCGAACGGAACCGGAAGAAGCACGCGCTTCTTGGTCTTGGCGACTTCGACTTCAAGGTAGCGGGCAAGGACTTCGGCCCGGTCGACCCAGACCTCGGTCACCGTACCGCCGACCTGGCCGTCACAGCCGACCACCGGCATGCCGACCGGATTGGGATCGCGCGGATCGAGGAACATGCCCTTGGCCGCGCGCAGCGGCGCAATGATCGGCAGGTTGTCGAGTCCGGTCTCCGGAACGTCCTGACGCTGGGCGTAGGAGCCGGGGCCGACGCCGTCGGCGAACGGGTCGCCGGTCGGTGCGAACGCGGCACCCGGCCACGGAGCGACCGGAGCGAGCGCGACGTTGGGACGATCGTTGCTGGTGCTCGGAACGGTGCTGGTCGCACCGCCGCGCAGCAGATAGGTCTTCGGATCCGGCGGAGCCGGAATGCCGATCTTCCGCAGCCGGCCAGAGCCGGTGTCGGGAATCAGCGGATATCCTTCGCGCTTGTCTTCACGACGGAGATAGAAAACCAGACCCGCGAAGAAGATCCAAAATACGTACAGGGTAACCTGCGCAAAGTCCAAATACGCTCCGGGTTGCATGGGACCGACCCCTTCCTCTTTGTTAACCTGGAAATTCGGCTAGGCCGAACTTGGATGAAGGCTGCGCGTAGTTCGGCCGTGCAACGCGCACGAGAGGACCTACCGCAACCAACGTTGCGAACAGCAACGCGATCTCGATGTTGTAGACGAAGCCGTAACCGATCGCCGGACCCGACAGCACGGTGCCGAGCGCGCCGCTGTCTGCGAGCGAGGCGAACAGATCGCGCAGGCCGCCGCCGAGCAGAATGCCGCCGCCCGCCGCGGTCGCCTGTACCGCACCCCAGGCGCCGAGCGCGAGCCCGGGTTCGCTGTCGGAGCCGATCGCCATCGCCGCGGTCAGCGTGCCGGCTGCAAACAGGCCGCCGCCGAGTCCGATCAGCGCGGTACCGATCCGGAACAGCAGCACCGATTGTGCGGGCGCGGCCATCGCCACCGCTGCAAAGGCGAAGATCCCGATCACCGCGCCGAAGCCGGCCACACGATACGGATCGCCACCGCGGCCGAGCGTGCGCGCCGCGAAACCGAACCCGGTCAGCGTGCCGAGCGCGAAGAACGCGGTCAGCGCCGTCGTCTGACCCACGGATAGTCTGAGCACTTCGGCTCCGTAGGGCTCCAGCAGGATGTCCTGCATGGAAAAACCGGCGGTACCGAGCGCAACCGCGATCAGCATCCGGTTCGAGCCGCCGGCAGCGCGGAAACGCGCCCACGACTGGTTGAACTGCGGCCGCGGGCGCTTCGCCGATGTGAGCGTGGGATTGCGGGCTTCCTGCTTCCACAGCGCCACGATGTTGAGCAGCAACTGCGCGACCGCCACTCCCTGGATCACCTGGATCAGTTGAAGTTCGCTGAAGTCGCGCAGCAGTTCGCTGAACAACAGCGCGCTACCGGTCATCCCGACCAGCAGCATGACGTACAGGAACGCGACCACGCGCGGGCGGGACTGCTCCGGCGCGAGGTCGGTGGCGAGCGCGAGGCCGGCGGTCTGGGTCGTGTGCAAGCCGGCGCCGACAAGCAGAAACGCCAAGGCAGCGCCGATCTGACCGTAGACCGCGGGATATTCGCCGCCTCCGGACAGCACCAGCAGAGCGAACGGCATGATCGCGAAACCGCCGAACTGAAGCAGCGTGCCCATCCAGATATACGGCACGCGGCGCCAGCCCAGCACCGAGCGGTGATTGTCCGACTTGAAACCGATCAGCACCCGGAATGGCGCGAACACCAGCGGCAGCGACACCATCAGCGAGACCAGCAGCGTGGAGACGCCGAGCTCGACGATCATCACCCGGTTCAGCGTGCCGTTGAGCAGCACCACCGATGCACCGACCGAGACCTGGAACAGCGACAGGCGCAGCAGACGGCCGAGCGGAAGCTCTTTCGTCGCCGCGTCGGCGAACGGCAGGAAACGCGTCCCGAGACGCATCCAGCCCTTCGCCAATGTCGCCGCCATCTGGCTCATCGCCGAACCATCTCCAACGCCTGTGAGGTGTAGAAGCCGGACGACACCCGATGGGTGCGGCCCGGCTGCCACTGGGTCAGCAACGGATCTTCGGAGATCAGCTTCAGCAGTTTCTTTTCGCTGACGGGCTCGATCGCAGGAGCGCGATCGGCGCGCGGGAAGAAACCGCCGACGAAATGCATCAGTGCCAGCGCCGGGGTCTTCGGCGCGAACGTCACCGCCATCGACCGGCGGGTGCGCGATGCCAGCGTCGCAAGGATCCGGCAGATGTCGTGCGGCAGATAGTGGATCAGCGAATCCATCGCGACGACGAAATCGAACTCGCCCAGTTCGGGATCGAGCATGTCGCCGGAACGGAAATCGATCGCCGCCGGATCGATGTCTTCCGGGAGGCGTTCGCGCGCGACGCCGACCAGCGTCGGCGACAGATCGATCGCCAGCACCTTCGCGCCGCGCCGCGCCGCCGCGATCGACAACGCACCGGTGCCACAGCCGGCGTCGAGCAGCCGCGTGCCGGTCATGTCGGCAGGCAGCCAGGACAACAGCGTGTTGCGCATCTCGTCGCGGCCGGCACGCACGGTTGCGCGGATGCCGCTCACGGGCGCGTCCGACGTGAGCTTGGCCCAGGTATCGGCCGCGGTGCGGTCGAAATAGGTCTCAAGCTCTCCGCGTCGCTCGATGTAGCTGCCCAACGCCATCAATCAAATCCCAAGAGATCAAAGATGTCGCGATCCTTCAGCGGCTTGCCCTGGACCGGGGGCGTCTTCGCCTCCCACATCTCGGTCGCGAGCCGAAGATACTCTTGTTGCACAGCCAGAATTTCGTCGGTGTGATCCATCTCAAAAAGTGTCATCTTTTTCAGACGGCTCTTCCGGATGACATCGAGGTCCGGCAGATGCGCAACGCGCTGGATACCGGTGGCCGCGCCGAACTTGTCGATCTGGTCGGTCTCCCGACTGCGATTGGCAATGATTCCCGCCAGCCGCACACCGTAATTCTTCGACTTCGCCTGGATCGCCGCGGCGATTCGGTTGGCGGCGAAGATCGAGTCGAAATCATTGGCCGCGACGATCATCGCGCGCTCGGAATGCTGCAGCGGGGCGGCGAAGCCACCGCACACCACGTCGCCCAGCACGTCGAAGATCACCACGTCGGTATCTTCGAGCAGATGATGCTCCTTCAGGAGCTTCACGGTCTGCCCGACGACGTAGCCGCCGCAGCCGGTGCCGGCCGGCGGACCGCCGGCCTCGAGGCACATCACGCCGTTGTAGCCCTCGAACACGAAGTCCTCGGGACGCAGTTCCTCGGAGTGGAAGTTCACCTCTTCCAGCACGTCGATCACGGTCGGGATCAGGCGCTTGGTCAGGGTGAAGGTCGAGTCGTGCTTCGGATCGCAGCCGATCTGCAGCACCCGCTTGCCGAGTTTGGAGAACGCGACCGACAGGTTCGACGACGTCGTGCTCTTGCCGATGCCGCCCTTGCCGTAGATCGAGAACACCTTGGCGCTGCCGATCTTGACGGTCGGGTCGAGCTGCACCTGGACGCTGCCCTCGCCATCGCCTTCGGCGCATTTCGAGGCGTTGGAGTCGGCGCAGCCTGTTGTCTTCAACTTGAGGGGATCAGTCAGAATATTCATGCGGCCACTCCCACGCCTTCCAGGCGATCCTCGAGCTCTTCGCCTGCCTTGCGCAGGACCTCGAGCATTTCAGGGTCCGGAGACCAGTAGTTGCGTTCGTGCGCTTCGATCAGGCGGTTGGCGACCTTCGCTGACGCCACCGGATTGAGCGCGGCGAGGCGTTCCCGCATTTCGGGATCGAGCACGAAGGTTTCGGTGAGTTGGCGATACACCCACGGTGCGACTTCGCCGGTGGTGGCAGACCAGCCCATGGTGTTGGTGACGTGCTCTTCGATCTGCCGCACGCCTTCGTAGCCGTGCTTGAGCATGCCCTCGTACCATTTCGGATTGAGCATCCGGGTCCGGGTCTCGAGCGCGACCTGCTCCGACAGCGTCCGCACCGTGCCGGCGCCGCGAGTCTGATCGCCGATATAGACCGGGGCCGCCTGCCCCCCCTTCGCGCGCCGCACCGCGCGGCTGATGCCGCCCAGCGTGTCGAAGTAGTGATCGACCGTGGTGACGCCGAGTTCGACCGAGTCGAGGTTCTGGTAAGCGAGATCGACGTCGGCGAGCGCGCTCTTCAACAGATCGGCGCGCTGCACCGGCTGGCCCTTCAGCCCGTAGGCGAAGCTCTTGCGCCGCGTATAGGTCTCGGCGAGCTCGTCCTCGTCTTCCCAGCGGCTGTTCTCGACCAGATGGTTGACGTTGGAGCCGTACGCGCCGTCGGCATTGCCGAACACCCGCAGCGACGCGGTCTCCATGTCGCATTTGTGCTCGGCCTGATAGGCCAGTGAATGCTTGCGGACGAAGTTCTGATCGGCCGGCTCCTCGGTGCTCGCCGCCATGAAGGCGGCTTCCGCGAGCAGCTTGATCTGCAGCGGCAGCAGGTCGCGGAAGATGCCCGACATGGTGATGATCACGTCGATCCGCGGCCGGCCCAGCTCTTCGAGCGGGATCAGGTCGGCGCCGGCGAGACGGCCGTAACTGTCGAATCGCGGACGCGCGCCCATCAGCGCCAGCGCCTGGCCGATCGGCGCGCCCTCGTTCTTGAGGTTGTCGGTGCCCCACAGCACGATCGCGACCGTCTCCGGCAGCGGATTGCCCTCGGAGACGTGCTTGTCGATCAGCCGCTGCGCCTGCTTGGCGCCGTCCTGCAATGCGAAGGCGCTGGGAATGCGGAACGGATCGAAGCCGTGCAGGTTGCGGCCGGTCGGCAGCACCGCCGGCGTGCGCAGCAGATCGCCGCCCGGCGCCGGCCGGATGAACTTGGCGTCGAGCGCCCGCAGGATGCTCGGGATTTCGTGGTCCTCGGCGAGGATACGATCGATGCCTGCGAGTTCGTGAAGCATCGCGAGATTGGCTTCCGCCTCCGGGCCATTGCCGGACAGATGCTCGGGATGACCGCCGCGCACCAACGCTTCGATCAGCGTCTTGTCCGGGCGCTTGCCGTGCATCGCATCGGCGACAGCCTCCAGCGTTTCGACGCGCTCCTCTTCGGACGGCACGTTGCCGACCACGTGCAGACCATGCGGGATCAACGCGTACTCCATCTCGAGCACTGCGTCGGCAAGCTTGGCGATGGTCTCGCCGGCTTCTTGCTCGGTCCAGGCCGGTTCGGCCGGGGCGAGATCGAGGGCGGAGGCCTGCGCCTGCACCAGCACCGCAAGGTTGGTGCGTTCCGTCTCTTCCTCCGGCGTCAAACCGCGCCAGCGTTCGATCGAGGATTTCAGCTCGATCAGCCCGCGATACAAGCCGGCATGGGCGACCGGCGGAGTCAGATAGCTGACCAGCGTCGCCGCCGAGCGTCGCTTGGCGATCGCGCCTTCTGACGGATTGTTGGAGGCATAGAGATACATGTTCGGCAGATCGCCGATCATGCGATCCGGCCAGCAGGTGCCGGACAGACCGGTCTGCTTGCCCGGCATGAATTCCAGCGCGCCATGGGTGCCGAAATGCAGCACGGCATGGGCGCCGAAATCCTGCTTGATCCAGCGATAGAACGCCGAGAAGGCGTGGGTCGGCGCAAACCCCTTCTCGAACAGCAGACGCATCGGGTCGCCTTCGTAGCCGAACGCCGGCTGCACGCCGACGAAGACGTTGCCGAAGCGCTCGCCGAGCACGAAGATCGAGCTGCCGTCGCTCTGTTGTTTGCCGGGCGCCGGACCCCATTGGCCTTCGATCTCGCGCAGCCAGCGCTCGTTCTTGACGTGATCTCCGGCCATCACGCGGGCGTGGACGTTGGCGGTGGCGCCGAAGCGCGACGCATTGCCGTTGATGATGGCTTCGCGCAGCGCGTCGACGGATTCCGGCAGGTCGACGGTGTAACCTTCCGCCTTCATCGCCTTCAGCGTGTTGTAGAGCGACTCGAACACGCCGAGGAAGGCCGCGGTGCCGGTGTTGCCGGCGTTCGGCGGGAAGTTGAACAGCACGGCCGCGACCTTGCGGTCCTTGCGCTCGCTGCGGCGTAGCGCAACCAGCCGCGCGGTGCGCGACGCCAGCATCTGCGCCCGCTCGATGCAGATGTTCATGTCGCCGCCGGTCTCGTTGCGGTCGAACTTGCAGAACTTGTCGCAGCCCGGACAGGCGACGTCGCCGCCGTCGGAGCGACCGCCATAGACCATCGGGCCCGACGAACCGTCGAGCTCCGGGATCGCCACCATGATGGTGCTTTCCACCGGCATCAGCCCGCGATCGGACGCGGCCCACTGCTCGAGCGTCTGGAATTCGACCGGATGCGCCGACAGATACGGCACGTCAAGCTCGGCGAGGATGTGCTCCGCCGCCTTCGAGTCGTTGTAGGCAGGACCGCCGACGAGAGAGAAGCCGGTGAGCGAGACCACCGCGTCGACCGTCGAACGGCCATTCTTCATGAAGAAGCGCTCGATCGCGGGGCGCTGGTCGAGACCCGAGGCGAACGCGGGAATGACACGAAGGCCCTGGGCCTCGAACGCTTCCAGCATGCCATCATAGTGACCGGAATTGCCGGCAAGCAGATAGGAGCGCAGCAGCAGAACGCCGACCGAACCCTTGGCGTCGGCAGGGCCGGCCGGGAGCTTCTCGACCGACTCCGAGATCCGCCCCTTCATCTTCGGATGATACACGCCGATGTCGGCGTATTCGACCGGCGGCTCGACCTTGGCGACGCCGCGTAGCGCCTTCCGCGGACCGCTGGCATAGCGATCGATCAGCAGGCGGACCATGTTGGCGATGTTCGCCTCGGAGCCGGCCAGCCAGTATTGCAGCGTCAGGAAATAGGCGCGCATGTCCTGCGCCGTGCCGGGGATGAAGCGCAGCAGCTTCGGCAGCTGCCGCAGCATCTTCATCTCGCCCTTGCCAGCGCCGCCTTCGGTCTTCTTGCCGCGCAGCTTCTTCAGCCAGTTGATCATGCCGAGCGCTTCGGCGCTCATGTCGAACTTGCCGACGCGGGTCAGCTTCACCACTTCGCCCGCCGACATGCAGCACACCAGCGCATCGCAATCATTGCGGCGCGCCTGCAGCGCCGGCATCACGGCGCGGACGTGGTCGTCGAGGAACAGCATGGTGGCGATGACGATGTCGCCGGTGCCGATATCGGCGACGCAACGCGACAGCGCGGTGTCGTCGGTGCCCCACTCGTCGGCGGAGTGGACGATCAACTCGAGCCCGGGATAGTCGCGACGCAGCAGATCCCGCGCGCGCGCGGCGGCGCCGGACAGGTGGCTGTCCATAGTAACGATGACGACACGAACTGGCGTCTTGTCAGCGTGCGAAGTGCGCTTTTGCATCGTACAAGGTCTCGACAGTGATGGTTGCGACGCCATTCTCGTTGGCGAATCGCTCGGTATTCCGGCGGGCTTTCCCGCGAACGAAGAACGGTATCTTCTGCAGTTCCTTCTCGGCTTCGGGCGCCCACACGGCAGCGGCTGCTGCGGCTGCGGCCGCACCGGTTGCTGACGCGACGTCGGGCGCAGCAGGAGTAGCCACAGAGGCCGCCGGCTCGGCGACAGCTTCCGCGACGGGCGCGGCGTGGCCGGTGCCGAGATGCGACGGCATCGCGCCGTCCTTGAACTCGAAATCGTCCTTGAACATCGTCAGCAGATGCTCTTCCAGGCCCATCATCAGCGGGTGGACCCAGGTGTCGAAGATCACATTGGCGCCTTCGAAGCCCATCTGCGGCGCGTAGCGCGCCGGGAAGTCCTGAACGTGCACCGGTGCCGAGATCACGGCGCAGGGAACACCGAGGCGCTTTGCGATGTGACGCTCCATCTGGGTGCCGAGCACCAGCTCGGGATGCAGCTCGGCGACCTTGGCCTCGACCTCGAGGTAATCGTCGGTGATCAGCGGCTCGACATCGTAGCGTTTGGCGGCCTCGCGCAGTTCGCGGCCGAATTCGCGGCTGTAGCTGCCGAGTCCGACCACCTTGAAGCCGAGCTCTTCCGACGCGATCCGCGCCGCGGCGATCGCGTGGGTGGCGTCGCCGAAGATGAACACGCGCTTGTTGGTGAGGTAGGTACTGTCGACTGAATGCGAGTACCACGGCAGCCGGCTCGAAGCATCCTGCAGCACGGCCGCGGGATCGACACCGGCGAGTTCAGCCACTTCCCTGATGAAATCGCGGGTCGCGGAAACGCCGATCGGCACCGTCTTGGTGAACGGTTGATGGAAGATGCGATGCAGCCAGGACGCCGCCTGCCCGGCGATCTCCGGATACATCACGACGTTGAAATCGGCGTCGCCGAGCCGCGCGATATCCGCCGGCGTCGACCCCATCGGGGCGACGACATTGACGTCGATGCCGAGCTTGCCGAGCAGTCCGGTGATTTCGGTGATGTCGTCGCGATGGCGGAAGCCGAGCGCCGTCGGCCCGAGCAGATTGCAGCTCGGGCGAACGCCCGCGGCCCGCTCCGGGCGCTTGGTGCCGGGCGGCGGCGCGTTGGGACCGGCGAGCGCGCGGACGAGCTGGTAGAAAGTCTCGGCGGCGCCCCAGTTTTCCTTGCGCTGATAGGCCGGCAGATCGATCGCGATCACCGGGATCGGGAAGCCGAGCGATTTCGCCAGCCCGCCCGGATCGTCCTGGATAAGCGAGCCGGTGCAGGACGCGCCGACGATCATCGCCTGCGGCTGGAACCGAGCATAGGCGTCACGCGCGGCCGTCATGAACAGTTCTGCGGTGTCGCGGCCGAGATCGCGCGCGGCGAAGGTCGTGTAGGTCACCGGCGGCCGCTTGTTGCGGCGCTCGATCATGGTGAAGAGCAGATCGGCGTAGGTGTCGCCCTGCGGTGCGTGCAGGACGTAGTGCAGCCCTTCCATGCCGGTGGCGACGCGCATCGCGCCGACATGGGGAGGTCCTTCATAGGTCCAGACGGTGAGCTGCATGATCAGGCCACCAGCTTGGCGCGGCGCACGAGCGGGCGCGCGAACAATTCAGCGAGGTCGGCCGCCTGCTCGTAACCCTGGATCGGGGTGAACACGAGTTCGATCGACCATTTCGTGGTGATGCCTTCGGCCTCGAGCGGATTGGCGAGGCCGAGGCCGCAGACGGCGATATCGGGGCGAGCGAGGCGGCAGCGGTCGAGCTGCAGGTCGACGTCCTGGCCTTCAGTCAGCGCGACGCCAGCGGGCAGCAGCTTCAGCTCTTCCGCGAGATGCTCGCGATGCAGATAGGGCGTGCCGACTTCGACCAGCTTCATCGACAGCTCGCGCGCCAGAAAGCGCGCCAGCGGAATCTCAAGCTGGGAGTCGGGGAAGAAGAAAATGCGACGATCCGCAAGCTGGGTCTTGTAGACCGACAGCGCGCGTTCGGCGCGGGCGCGGTTCGGCTCGGTCACCTTGTCGAATTGTGCGGCGTCGATCCCGAACGCATCGGCGGCGGCGCGCAGCCAGCCGGTGGTGCCTTCGACACCGAGCGGGAACGGCGCGGCGAGTCGCTTGGCGCCGCGCTCCTGCAGCGCGCGCACGGTGTCGGGCAGGAACGGCTGCGCCATCAGGATTTTGGTGTTCGGCCCGACGCTGGGCAGCGCGGTGGATCTGCGCGGCGGAAAGAACTGCACCGGGCCGATGCCGAGCGCATCGAACATCCGCATGAACTGGTCTTCGACCACATCGGCGAGCGAGCCGACCACCAGCAGCGACGAGGTCTCGTCCTGCGCGGCGGGCAGTTCCGGTGCCAGCGACGCGAGACAGGCATCCTCACCCTGGGTGAAGGTCGTTTCGATGCCGCTGCCCGAATAGTTGAGGATCCGCACGCCGGGCGAGAACCGCTGCGACAGCCGCAGGGCTGCGCGCGACAGATCGAGCTTGATCACTTCCGACGGGCACGACCCGACCAGAAACAACAGCTTGATGTCGGGCCGCCGCGTCAGCAATTGCGTGACGATGCGGTCCAGTTCGTCATTGGCGTCGGTGAGACCGGCGAGATCCTTCTCTTCCATGATCGCCGTGCCGAACCGCGGTTCGGCGAAGATCATCACGCCCGCGGCCGACTGGATCAAATGCGCGCAGGTGCGGGAGCCGACCACGAGGAAGAACGCATCCTGAATCTTGCGGTGCAGCCAGACGATGCCGGTCAGCCCGCAGAATACTTCACGCTGGCCGCTCTCGGTGCGAACCTCCCGCGAAACCGGATCTTCCACTGGCGCAGCGCGGGGTTGGACGTGAACGGTCATGCGCGACTCCCGGAAGTGCCCGGAGCGCTCATCGCGGCGATCCGCTCGTCACGGCGCGCGGCGCGGAGCTTGAGCAGGAATTGCGCGGCGTTGACGACGTAGGTTGCGTAGGCCGCGAGCGCGACCAGCATCTGCTGACGCGGATCGCCGATCCCGGCGAACAGCATCACCAGATAGGCGGTGTGGAGCGCCAGAACGAGGAAGCTGAACACGTCTTCCCAGAAGAACGCCGGCGCAAACAGGTAGCAGCCGAACACTTCGCGCTCCCAGATCGCACCGGTGATCATGATGGTGTAGAGCACCAGCGTTTTGATCACGATCGAAGCGGTCGCTGCGGTGTAGCCGTCGCCGGTCGAGAGATATCGGAGCACCAGCCCGAGGCTGATCAGAAAGACGAGAAACTGCACCGGCGCCAGGATGCCCTGCACGAGCGTCCACTTTGTTGCGTCGCGGCGAACCCGTTCCTCGGGCGTGTAAAGCGTCTTAAGTCTTTGCAATGGCTGTCCTACCGGCGCGCCTTCACCAGCATCGCCATGCCGCACTGCGGAAGATGTTTTGACGGTCTCTATGTAAAGAACATTTGACACCTCGGCGTCGCGGTGATGCGATACCGACGGCCGCGGCAGGGAGGCAGGCACCGCGGCACCAACACCGTCATTTTCTTGATCTGATGCTGTTCTGCGGTGCACCGCGCCACTCCCTAAGTGCGGCTGATCGACGAAGGCTAGTCTCGGATGACAGGACTGTCAACCAAACCATACGTAAATTAAACTTGACGGTCGGAAGGCCGGTCGGGTTAGCTGGTGAGGAGGGAGTATCCAATGACCGACCGGAACGAGCTTTCGCTTCCGCATGCCACCGACGCCGACCGGACCCAGTTACCCTCAAGGTCGCTGGTTCTTTTGCCTCCTGAACCGATCTGGCGATATCGGTCGCCGATCGCCGGTAAAGGTCTCGTTCGATCGCTCCATAACCAGATACTTCCCCAGGTCGGCTTCGCCCTACGCTCCATGTCCTTCCCGAGTATTCCCGTTCAGGCCGATCCAGCCGCACCGTTCGAAGTGCAACAGTTCACGCTTCTGGTGCTCGGCTTCGACGAGAGCGCCGCCCTCGCCTATGTCGAATGTCTTATCGCGCGAGGGGCCTCCACTGATTTGATCTTCCTCAACCTGCTGGCGCCCGCGGCGCGACGGTTGGGTGAGATGTGGGAGGACGACACGACCGATTTCGCCAACGTCACGCTCGGCGTCAGTCGCCTGCATCGCATTCTGCGCCAGATCGGCGAAAACCAAGCCCCATCCGAGGGCGCTCTGCGCAGTGGCGCTGTGTTGCTGACCACCATCCCGGGCGAACAACACAGCTTCGGGCTCGCAATGGTCGCGGAGTTTTTCCGGAACGACGGCTGGGACATCAGCACGGGTCCGTTCGCCACGCATCGTGAGATGTCGGCGCTGGTCGCGGAACGCTGGTTCGACGTGATCGGCTTCTCGGTGACGAGCGATCGTCGGCTGGACGAGCTGAAGCGCAATATCACCGACATTCGACGCGATTCCCGCAACCGCCGGATCGGCGTCATCGTCGGCGGGCCGATGCTGGTGAGTCGGCCGGAGCTGGTGGGATCGCTGGGGGCCGACAGCATGGCGATCGACGGCGCGAGCGCGCCGCAGCTCGCCCGCGAATTGGTGATCCTCCTGAACGGCGCCTGATTCTGCCCGACATTCGCGACCCGCTTCCGCTCTGCTATAAGGCGGCGGTCAATCCGGGGAGCCAAGATGGTCACAGTCACCGCGGACAGCGCCGCGCCGAGCGTCGTCACCGCCCTTTATCTTCGCACCAAAGCCCTCCACCTCGAGGCTGAGCGAACCGGCGTCGTGGCCGAGATCCTGCGCGGAGCCGCGAGCCGCGACGCCTACGTACTGCTGATGCGCAATCTGCATCCGGCCTATCGGGAAATCGAGGACGGGCTCGAACGCCATCGCAACAGCCCGGTCCTCGCTCCGCTGGGGCGGTGGCGTCTGGCGCGGACAGCCGCAATTGCAGCCGACCTCGCGGCGCTGGCCGGCCCGGACTGGGCGGAGCAATGGCCGCTGCTGCCGGAGGGCGAAGCCTATGCCCGCACGGTCGCGCTTGCGGCCGAGGGCGACGGCAGCCGGCTGATCGCGCACGCCTATACGCGCTATCTCGGAGACCTCAATGGCGGCCTGATCGTGCGCCGTCTTCTTGAAAAATCGCTGGGGCTCGGCGCTCCCGAACTCACCCACTACGATTTCTCGGCAATTGCGGAGCCGGCAGCCCTGAAGTCGGACTATCGCCTGGCGCTGGAACGGGCCGGTGCGGCGGCCCCCGACTCCGACGCCATCGTCACGGAAGGTGCGGTCGCCTTCGAATGCAACATCGCACTGTCTGTCGCAGTCCAGCGGCATCTCGCCGCGAGCCCGGCGCAATCGCGATAGCGCCTTCGAGCGATCCGAACACCTCCGTGCTCCGACGTCCTCCGTTGGAAGAAATGGGTCCCGGCAGGAGCTCCGAGGGCCACGCTTGATTCGACCGGAGACGAATGACTCCGGCTCCTACTTCTTCCTGTCGTGATTCCTGGTCGTGCCGTCGTCTCCGCCGGTGCGGGACGCATGCAGCATCAGATATTCGAGGACTTCCGCGGTACGCAACGTCGAATCCCGCACCCCTTCGAGCATTTCGGCGATACGCCCGGTCTCGACGCCGTAGGTGATTTCCAGCGCCGCGAGTTGGGCGTTCTCGACCAGCGACGACAACAGATTCTGATAGACGAGGTCGGATCTGGAATCCAACCGCACACTGCCGACCCGACTGCTCTTGATGATGCCTTCCTGGAAACGGCTGCGTGCCGCCTCCGCGGCGCGCCGATCGGTGTTGTCGGTGAAGATCAGCACGAAGCCGAGCGCGCGATCGCGCGACGGAATCACCGGATCCGCCCGCACCAACAGCGGTCGCGATTCGTTTGCGGGACCGCGCAGCAGCAATTCGCCCCGCCAGCCGCGCCGGCGACTGATCAGTTCGCCGACATTGCGGATGAAATCGTAGGGTTCGACGAACGCTGCCGCCAGATCGTCGAGACGGTGGACCGGCGGATGCGCCTGCGGCAGCATCGATGTGAAAGCATCGTTCATCAGAAGGATCTTGCCGTCGATGTCCGCAATCACGACCGGATGATCGGAGGTCAGCACCTGTCGCGAGAACTGGTCGAGTTGCTCCTGCGCGATCAGCGTTCGCACGGCGCGAAACTGCAGGACGATGTCGGCGACCGACTGGCCGATCGTCCGCACTGCTGCCAGGTCGGCGGGCGTCCACGGATCGGAGGTCCCCTCGACCACCTGATTCCATTTGGCGAACGAGCGCCGCGGCGAGAGATCGGCCGGCGTCTCCCCGATCACGAAAGGCTTCTTCGGATCGCCGCCCCAGGTGACCGTTCGCACGCGCTCCGGCCGGAACCAGATCAGGAATTCACCCGGATGGTTGGAGACCGGCGCGGCGACGACGCCGCTCGCCACGCGCGTCAGCGGCGCGAATTCCGGCGCATCGAGGCCGAGCGACGACGTCGAAATCACCGACGCGCGCGGCTGGCGGCTGAGCCAGGCGGCGACTTCCCGGATGTCCTGGGTTCCCGGCACCTCACCGATCGTGGTCACCTGCCCTTCATACACCAGCGCGCCACCGGCTGCGCCCACCGGGGGCAGGATCGACTGCGTGGTGTCGAAGATCGCCGCACGCCAATCGCCCTCGCGCGAGATCGCCTCGATCATGCGCTGCTCGAGCCGCTGCACGAACAATTCGGACTGGCTCTGCGCGAAGCTCTCCAGCGCGGTGATACGCGTAGCGACAGCCTCGGCGAGCAACTCGCAGACGGCGCGCAGCTCGAAATGGATGAAGCGCGGCTGGTAGTGGTGGCAGGCGACCAGGCCCCACAGTTTGCCGCCGACCACCAGCGATATCACCAGCGTGGCGCGGACGCCCATGTTCTTCAGATACTGCAGATGGATCGGCGACATCGAGCGGAGGAAACAGCTCGACATGTCGAGGTCGCGCCCGGTGAGCGGCGACAGCCGCGGCTGCAAAGGCACCGGCTCGTAGCCGACGTCGACCAGCACGCGCACGCGAATTCGCTCGTACAAGCGTCGCGCCATCTGCGGAATGTCCGAGGACGGGTAGCGGTTGTTGAGATAGGATTCGAGGCCAGGGACGTGGCGTTCGGAGAACACCTCGCCATGGCCTTCTTCGTCGAAGCGATACACCATCACCCGGTCGTAGCCGGTGCGATTCTGAAACAGCAGCGCAGCTTCCTCGCACAGCGCACGGACCGAACTCGCGGTTCGGATCTTGTCCAGCGCGCGCCCGACCATCAGCGGCAGATCGACCGGCGGACCGGCGCGTTCCAGCTCGACGATCAGCCCTCCCTCCACCGGCCGATGGATCAGGCCGTCGAAATCCGCACCCGGATTGCCGATCCGGCAGCGCACGGCGATCGGCGTTCCTTCGGAGGTCGGATCGAGATGCGGCAGGATGCGCATCAGCAGATCGCCTTCGAGTTCGGCGAGCGGCAGGCCGAGCACCTGCTTGACGTTGAGGAATTCGGTGGCGTTGGCGCTGGCTTGAATGATGCGGTGATCCGGCTCGCTGATCACCAGCAGAGCGCCATGGGGCTGGATCGACCCCGCAAGATGAATCTGCTCCTGCTCGCAATTCGAAAGATCGGCGGTTCCGAATGCGGGGGAGATTGTGGCTTCAGCCGTCACTCAGCCCTCAGCGTCCTGGGAGCCGGCACCTTTGTCGTCCAGCCCATAGCGCGCGAGCTTGGCATACAGACTCTGTCGGCTCAACCCCAGCAATTCGGCGGTCGCCGTGCGATTGCCCTTGGTTAGTTCCAGTGCTTCCTTGACGTAGTGACGTTCAACGATACCGACCGTATTCTTGACCAGCTTTCGTAGCGACGAACGGCCGAGCTGCTTGCTGATCGGGCCGAGCGCGGAGCGCAGCGCATCGCTATCGCCGCCGCCGAGACGGCGCGAGACATTCCGGATCAGAACGCCGAGGTAGTTGTGGTCGTCGCCGTCGACCGCCGAGATCTCGACCTCCGTCTCGCTGCCGAGTTCGCCGCGAATGGTGGTCTGGAACAGCCGCACGGTCTTGTAGCGCTGCAGATGCGACATCAGCGCGGCGAGATCGGCGCCGGGCTGATTGAGCCAGCGCCCGAGCGATTCGCCGATCGCAGATCCCTTGGAGCCGATCTGCACGATATCCAGAAAGGCCTGATTGGCGTGGCGGATCACGCCTCCGGCGTCGAGCGCAACGAAGCCGTCCGGCACGCGGTCGATCAGCGTCTTGAGCACCGTCGGTTCGGTGCGATCGTCGTCCCGCAGCGTCGTGGCAGCGGGGGAGAATTGCAGCAGGAACACGTGGCCCTGCTGCGACGACACCAGCGACCCGCGCAACATCCACGGCCGCGCATCGCGGCCGACATGCACGAGGATGCTCAGCGCCTTGCCGCGATCGCGGACCCGCGCGAGCATTTCGCGCACGGCATCGCGATCGATCTGCAGGATTTCGTTCAGAATCTCACGGCCGGTGACGTCTTCGTTGTCCCGGTCGGGCCCGCTCAGGGCCTGCACCGCAGCCCGGTTGGCCTCGATGATGCGCAGATCGTTCGCCGCGACGATGATCACCGCCTCGGTCGCCGCATCGAACACCAGCCGGTAACGCGTCTCCATTTCGCGAAGCCGCCAGTAGTCGCGTTCGATCGTTTGCTGCGCCGCAATCAGCCGCGCGTGCAATTCGGTGACCGCCTGAAGGTTTTTGCCCACCGCGAGCAGCCCGGTGCGATCGCCGAGCAGCATGGTGGTGAACTCGATCGGGAGTTCGGCTCCGGAGGGAAATCGCTGATTGACCTGCCGGAATGCAGAAATGCCGCTGGTCCGGGCGTCCTCGACCATCCGTCGGACCTTGTCGCCCCCATCATCGCCGGCAATATCGGTCCAGGCTTGGCCGAGCCAGGCCTGAACACTCTCCCCGGCGAGAGCCGGTGAAAGGGAAGCGTCGCGTATCACGCCATCCATATCGAGCAGGAGGGTAATGTCGGGTTGGACGGGCTTTGCAGACATCGATCCACTCGCAAGCGACGGTCCGGCGTCACCGAGACGCAATCGGACGGTCACGCCGCAGCAATTATGCAGACAGCGTGCCAATGACAAGTGAAAGCGGCACTCGGCCGTCAAGAAATCCGCCGAATTGCCTATTCCGCAATAAAATTACGCGAATTCAAGGCGATAACCGGCGAATACTTCGTACGGAGAGGCACACCCATTGTCAGAATTGCTTTACAGGCCACTTTAGAACGGGTTTGGATAGGGTTGATGCCCGGCCCCCCCAGAGGGTCTGATTCCGTTGGGCGTAACGACGAGATCTATGGAGAGAGACGTGGTCCGAAAATTTCTCGCAATTGTCACCATCACCGCTGCCGCAGGATCTCTGTCGACAGGTATTGCCTCCGCGCAGGACGCCGCCAAGGGCGAAGCGGTGTTCAAGCAGTGCATGACCTGCCATCGTGCCGACAAGAACATGGTCGGACCTGCCCTCGGCGGCGCCGTCGGTCGTAAGGCAGGCACAGCTCCGGGATTCACCTATTCGCCGCTGAACCACAATTCGGGTGAAGCCGGCTTGGTCTGGACCCAGGAGAACATCATCGCCTATCTGCCGGATCCGAATGCCTTCTTGAAGAAGTTCCTCACCGACAAGGGCCAGGCCGACAAGGCCACCGGTTCGACCAAGATGACCTTCAAGCTGGCCAATGAGCAACAGCGCAAGGATGTCGCCGCATATCTTGCGACGCTCAAGTAAGCCCGACTGATCTCCCTGAATTGTCGCTGCTGACGCGAAAGCTCTGGTTCTGATCCTCAGAACCGGAGCTTTTGCTTTCTGCCCTGTGCCGGGTTCGTCGACCCGACGCGCGGCCCAGCCTGAAGGCGCTCAATTCCGCCAGCGTCGGCGGACGTCGATCAGGTGGGCCAATCCCGCCGCCATCAGGCAAAGCGTCGGCGCCAACCACCCCGCCCCGGCGAGCACGGCGCGCAGTGCCAGCAGCATCAGGGCGCCCGAAATCATACCGGGCAGGAAATCGGCCGGCGCGATGCCCCGCTTCTTCCACAACCAATAGCCGACGACGACGAACGCCTCGAGAACCAGCACGATCAGCACGGCATCGACGACAACGCCGCGCGTGAACAGATCCGACATCATCGACATGAAGAACACCAGCGAGACAGGGCTATTCGCGTAATCAGACGATCAGGAGAACGGTGCGTTGAGTTGCACCACGGTCCAGTTCAGATAGGCCGCGAAGCTGACCCAGAGCAGATACGGCACCAGATAGTAGCTCGCAGTCCGGGCGCGGCGCCAGAACACCACGATTCCGACCAGCACCGACAGCCACAGCAGCGGCACCTCGAGCAGCGCCCAGTCCGGTCGCTGCACGGTGAAGAACAGCATGCTCCACAGCAGATTGAAGAAGCCGTTGGCGGCGAAAACGCCGACCACCCATTCGCGCTGCGCCCGGGTGCGGGCGCCGCGCCAGGCGTGGACGGCGGACATCGCGGCGAGCGCAAAGATCACCGTCCAGGCCGGACCGAACGCCCAGTCCGGCGGCTGCCACCACGGCTTGATCAGGCTCTGATACCAGATACCCGTGTCGGTCAAAGATCCGCCGAGCAGCCCGACAAGGATCGCGACGGCGAAGGCGACGAAAATCGGATTCAAGTCGAACCTGCAGAGATTACACCGAAGCCAGGCCGGTCATGTGAGCCAGATTCTTGAAGAAAATCCGGACATGGGCGATCGGCTTGGCACGGACCAGTTTCTTGTTCATGTAGGCGTCCCAGGTCAGCTTCTGGACGTCGTGATCACGGCAGATATTGACGAATTGCTCGCGACGCTTATCGCTGGCGTACCAGTACCACTGCATCAGGCCGAGGATCCGGAACACCGAGCCGTTCGCACGCATGAATCGCTTGCGCGCCAGCTTCAGCGCCTTGGCGTCGGCAGTCTCGAGGAATTCGCCGACCGCCTCCGCGGCGAGGCGGCCGCCGACCAGTGCGTAGTAAATCCCCTCGCCGGAAGCGGGCGCGACCACGCCGGCGGCGTCGCCGGCCAGCAGCACGCTATGGCCGTCGTCCCAGCGCGGCAGCGGATGCAGCGGAATCGGAGCGCCTTCCTTGCGGATGGTCTCGACCTCGTCGAGCCCGGTCGCCTTGCGCAATTCGGCGACCGAATCGCGCAGCGAGAAGCCCTTGTGCATCGAGCCGGTGCCGACGCTGACGGTGTCGCCATGGGGGAATACCCAGCCGTAGAAATCCGGCGAGACCTTGCCCTGATAGTAGACGTCGCAGCGCCGGCTCTCGTAGGCGGCCTGGCCCGGCTGCGGCGCCTTGATGATCTCGTGATAGGCGAACACGAACGGCGCCCGGTCGGCGTCCGGCAGAAACTGCCGCGCCACGCCCGACACCGCGCCATCGGCGCCGATGATCGCCCGCGCCCGGACCGTCTGCTCCTGCATGGTGCCGTCGGGCTGGCGCTCCTCGTAGTGGACGATGTTGACGCCGCTCTCGTCGCGCGTATAGCGCCGGAACAAGCCGGTGCGGCGCTCGGCGCCGACGCTCGCGGCGCGCTGGCGCAGCCATTCGTCGAAATGCTCGCGATCGACCATGCCGACGAAGCCGCCGTCGATCGGCATGTCGACCTCGACATCGGTCGGCGATATCATCCGCGCGGCATTGATCTTGGCGACCAGCATGCCGTCGGGGATCGCGAAATCGCGGATCGCCCGCGGCGGGATCGCGCCGCCGCAAGGCTTGATGCGACCGGCGCGGTCGAGCAGCACGACGCGCTTGCCGGCCCGTGCGAGATCGCAGGCCGCAGTGGCGCCGGACGGACCGCCGCCGACAACGACGACATCGTAGATCGCGGAATTCTCGTTCATCTCAACCTCCCGCAACTGCAGCATTGGACAGATCGACGACTTGGCCCCCACTCTTGGCGGAGCGGATCTGGGCGCGATGCACCCACACCGCCATCGCCGCGGAGGCAATGAACAGCCCGGCTTCGGCAGCGAACACCGAAGCATAAGACAGCGCCGGCGACGTCAGGATGAAGCGCGCAACGTCGCTCGCCAGCGTGCCGACGAATCCACCGATGCCGAAGGCGATCGCCTGCGCCGCGCCCCACAAACCCATGCGGACGCCTTCGCGCTTCTCGCCACCGGCGGTGACCAGCTCCATCATCGAGCCGATCGCCGCGACCGCATAGGCGCCGTTGGTGACGCCGAGCAGGAACACGGTCTCGCGCAGCGGCCAGGACGGACCGACCATTGCGGCGGTCGACAGGCCCAGCAACGCGATCGCCGAGGCGATGCAACCGCCGACGGTCCAGATCTGCAAATTGCCGCGCGAGCGGGGAAACAGCGCGCCGATCAACGGCACCAGAGCCATGCCGATCAGCGTGCCGCCATGCTGTACGCTCGACAACTTGGTGGTCTCGCCCGGCGTAAAGCCGAACACCGTGCCGGCGAACGGCTCCAGGATCAGGTCCTGTGCGCTGTAGGCGAGCATCGACACGAACACGAAGATCGCGAACCGTCGCGCCTGCGGCTCGGCCCAGACTTCCTTGAACGCGGCGCGGAACGAGCCCTTGTCGGCCGCCTGCTTTGCCACCGCCGCCGCCGAGGCGGCCTTGCCTTCGATGCCCCAGACGCCGACCACAGTGAGCAGCATCGCGATCAGCGACACCCCGCCCGAGACCGCGACCAGACGGGCCGGCGAGAACGGATCGAGCAGATGGCCAGCGAAGCCGGTGGTGACGATGAAGCCCGCGATCATCATCACCCAGACGATGGTCGCCGCCGCCGCGCGTCGGCGCTCGTCGGTGCGCTTGGCGAGCAGCACCAGCAGCGAGGTTCCGGCGGCGCCGACGCCGCCGCCGATCAGGCAGAACGCGACGATGGCCAGCGCCACGCCGAACAAAGGCTGGGTGCTCATCCATGCGGTCGCGACCGCGGCGAGGAAGCCGCCGAGCGCCAGAACCGCCATCCCGCCGATGATCCACGGCGTCCGCCGCGCTCCGCGGTCGGAGCCATGGCCCCAGGCCGGGCGAAACACCTGCAGCGCGTAGTGAATCGCGACCAGCGCCCCCGGCAGCATCGCCGGCAGCGCCAACTCCACTACCATCACGCGGTTCAGGGTCGACGTGGTGAGGACCACGATGGAACCGAGACCGGTCTGCACCAGACCCATTCGGACAATGCCGAGCCAGGACAGCGGTCGCATCATGATCACGCCCCTCCGATCGATGACAGCGCAAAGGCGCTGATCAGCATGCCGAGCACATAGCTCGACACGCCCGTGCCATTGTACCACGGCGCGCGGTCGCGCGGGGCTTTCAACATGTGCGCCATGAAGCCGAGCTGCAGCACGAGCAGCGCGGAGACGGCGATCGCGAAATACGGCCGGTCCCACGCGAACAGCAGCGAGACGACGACGAGTTGCGGAACCGCCATCACCACACAGGCGAGCCGGGCCGCGTTCTCGGCGCCGAGCAGCACCGGCAGCGAATTGACGCCCATTTTCTTGTCGCCGTCGATCGCTTTGAAGTCGTTGAGCGTCATGATGCCGTGCGCGCCGAGACCGTACAGCAGCGCGACGACGATGACGCGCCAGTCGGGAATCGCAGCCGACATCACCGCGGCGCCGGTGAACCATGGCAGACTCTCGTAAGCAAGACCGCAGGCGGCGTTGCCAAGCCAACCGTTCTGCTTCAGCCGGATCGGCGGCATGCTGTAGGCCCAAGCCATCACCAGGCCGAGCGCCGCGGCAGCGAACACCCATGGACCGAGCGCGGCGGCCAGCAGCATCGACAGCACCGACCAGCAGATCGCGATGTAGAGACCCCAGTTGCCCGGAATTCGCCCCGATGGAATCGGACGGTTCGGCTCGTTGATGGCGTCGACGTGGCGATCGTACCAGTCATTCACAGCCTGACTCATGCCGCACAGCATCGGACCGGCCAGGACGATACCGGCGATCACCAGCGGCCAGCGCTCCGATAGCGGCGCTCCGGACGACACCACGCCGCAGCCGAACGCCCACATCGGCGGAAACCAGGTGATCGGCTTGAGCAATTCGAGCACGTCGGCCGGGGCCGGGCGCGCGACCACTGCGTTGCTCATCGGCTCACTCATGATCGTTGCACGCGGGTACTATTCATCGGCAGCCTCTCCTTCCGGCGCATGTTCAGCAAGGCCGTAGCGGCGCAGTTTCACATACAGGCTTTGACGGCTGAGGCCGAGCATATCGGCGGCTGACGCCCGGTTGTCGCCAGTCAGTTCCAGCGCCGCCTCGATCGACAGCTTTTCGATCACGTCGGTGGTTTCGCGCACCAGATCGCGCAGCGGAACCCGGCCGATCAGTTCGGTGAGCTGGGCCACCGAGCGCGGAAGTTCGCGCTTCGAGCTCGGCGACGAGGGCAACCGCTTCTCGACGTTGCGGATCGCGAAGCCGAAGCAAGGCTTGTCCTCGATGTCGTTCAGCGCGACCGCCGAGACCTCGACTTCGGCTGCGGCGCCGTATTCGCCCCGCAGCACGGTCGCGAACAGCTTGATCGTGCCGCTCTGCCGCAGGTTGGCCAGCGCCACGCTGAGATCGACGCCGGTGCGGCCGAGCCATCGGTCGAGCAATTGGCCGCGCGCCTGTTCGGCGCTACCGAGTTGCGCCATTTCCAGGAAGGCGAGATTGGCCCGCACCAGGCGACCGTCGAACTGGGTAATGGCGAGCGCGTCGGCGGCGGATTCGAAGTATTTCAGCAGCAGTGACGCGTTCTTGGCCGCACCGCTCTCCGGCATAGCCGATTGCGAGGTCAGGCGAACCAGGAACAGCGAAGCGTTCTCCTGCCTGAACAACGACGCAGCCAATTCACATTCGCGGCCACTGCTGGCGAGTCGCACTTTCGCTCGGCCGTCCCGCCCGGTGGAGCGGACCTCGCCGAACAGTTTCAGCACGTTCTGCTGGTCTGCGCCGCCGAAATGACCGGCGACGGCGGAATTCAGCGTCTGCGCCGCGGTCGTGTCGAACAGCGCCAACGTCGCCGGGTTGGCGTCGACAATCATTTCGCTGGTCGCATCGACGATCATGACGGCTTCCGAAGAGACCTGAAACAGCAACCGGTAGCGCGTTTCAGCGTGCCGCAGCCGAATGTAGTCTCGCTCCATCGACTGCTGCGCGTTGATTAGACGCTGCTGCATCATCGCGAGTTGACGCAGATCACGGCCGACCACCAGCAGGCGATCGTCACGACCATAATTAATGGCGGAGTACAGCACCGGCACGTCGTCGCCGCCCGGCGAGGGATGATTGACCTGACGCCAAGTCGAAGCGTCACGCACGGTGGCGTCGAGCAATAATTCGCGAATTTTCGGCTGGGTGTCCGAGGTCACGATATCGACCAGCCTGGATCCGAGCCAGCGGCCCTGACCGTCCAGTTCGAGCGCCAGCTCGTCCTTGTTGAACGCCACATCCCGGATCACGCCTTGCGCGTCGACCACCAGCGCGACGTCGGTCGCAGCGGCGATCAGCTTCGCGGCGGACTGGGCACCGAGATCCCCCAGCGACTCCTTCGGAGATTTGAACACTTGCACCAGGGCAAATATCCTCCTGCAAAAACCCGTCCCCCACTCCGGCGTCTGCGTCCAATCAAGTCGGGTCTTTTGACTGATCCGGAGCCCTCTGCGTGGTTCCGAGTCGTTGTTGACGAGCTTGTTGTTGGCCTGACAGGCGCGGGTGGGAAGGGTTTCCTTTACCGCACATCTTTGCAAACGTCATTACCGGCAGGAAAAACTTCTCTCGGGCGACACTTATCTGGGGGGGGCGGAAAGTAGCAGCGCACGCCTGATCGAATCTTCACAATCAGGCGTGCGCGATTTGTCGTCTGGATGTCGGGTCGATTAGCGCGGCGGAGCGAGGCCGTGCTTCACACCCCAGTCGAACCAGTTGTCCACAACCGGACCGGTGAGAATGATGCCGATGGCGCCCGTCAACGGGGTGAGCACGGCGAACCACCAAGCCCAGCGATGGATCGATTCGGCCGTCGCATTGAAGCCCATCGTCCAGCGCCAGAACAGAGCAGCGCGTTCAAGTGCGGTACCGCGGTCCAGCATCTGCTCGATTTCACGCTCGCCGCCGTAGCGGCTCACAGCCAGGATGGTCGCACCATGCATCGCGAACAGCAGGGCCGAGCCATACAGGAAGGCGATCGAGAGACAGTGGAAGGGGTTGTAGTAGAGGTTGCCGTACTTGATCGAGAAGTTGTTCGTCCAGTCGAGGTGCGGGAAGACGCCGAACGGAGGAGCTTCGCTCCAGGTGCCCATCAACAGCGGCTGAATGAAGCCGATGGCGAGGTACAGCAGGATCGCCGAAGCGAACGCCCACGACACATGGGTGCCCATCCCGAGCGCCCGAGCGCGGCGATAGGTGCGAACCCACCAGAGCACGATCGAGACGGTCAGGAAGAAGCCGGCCATCAGCCACCAGCCGCCTTCCTTCAGCGGCGGAATCGACAGGCCGTATTCGGGCTTCGGCGGCTCGAGCGCGAGCCAGCAGAACTGGCGCAGGAATTCGATCGGGCTCCAGTCCACCGCCGCCAGCATGTTGAGACCGATGATCTCGATCGCAACGAAGCCGCACAGCACCGAGCAGATCCCGGTGAACCCGAGATAAATCGGGCCCACCTGCGCATCACCGAGCTTACCAAGCCAGTAGCTGAAGGTGGTCTTGGTCTCACGGGGGGAGCTGCCGGGTCGTAGCGGCACCCCCGCATAGGCAGGTCCTTCAACCTGGACCTGTGTGAAGATGTTCTGATATTGGGCCATGACAAGACTCTCTTGTGACCGGTTGAATTACGAATTCCAGATCGGCAGGGTGCGCCACCAATTCCACCAATCCGGCCACGAACCACCTTCGGCGAGCACAGGACCGCTGATAATCATGCAGACCGCGCTGAAGAACACAGCCGCGAGAGCCAGGAACAGGCCGAGGCGGTGAATACCGATGGTACCGATCGAATAGCCGACGAGATCGCGGAAGATGGTGTTCTCGTGCTCGGGCGATTTGACGGGCTCGCCACGGTCCGGATTGAGGGCCGACAGAACAAGGCCGCCATGCAGCGCCAGCGCCAGACATGTCGTGAAGAAGAAGGTGATCGCGATCATGTGTGCGGGATTGTAGTGGAACTGGCCGTAGGCGTAGCCCGTGTTCGACACCCAATCGAGATGCGTGAAGATGCCGTAGGGAAAGCCGTAGCTCCAGGAGCCCATCAAAACCGGGCGGATCACCACCAGAGAGAGATATGCGAAGATCGCGAAGCTGAAAGCGAACGGCACGTGATAGCCGATGCCGAGCTTGCGGCAGATCTCGACTTCGCGCAGGGCCCAGGCGACGAACGCGCCGGTTGCGAAGATCGTGACCCATTGCCAGATTCCGCCCTCAGTAAGCGGGGCGAAGCCGAGGCCGTATTTTACATCCGGCGGATTGACGCTGATCTGCCAAAGGACCCAGGTCGGGCCCATCGCCGTATTCCAGATAATCAGTGCGGTTCCCATGAGCGCGCAGAAAACCGTCGCGACACCGAAGAACCCGACGTAAAACGGGCCAACCCAAAAATCGAACAGGTCGCCCCCGATTAGCGTTCCGCCACGAACGCGGTATTTTTTCTCAAAGCTGAGCATTGCCATCGATCGTTCCTCCGCGAGCGCGCCAGGGATAATCCATCGTAGTGATCCAGTTCTGATCGCTTCCCGGAAGCGGACGAGCCCGGCAGTTGGGTCCGTTTCCCGTCCGTTCCGGTAAGCAGTTCATCACGCCGTTAGACGGGCATGCTGGTGTAGGTCTGGGAGATCTCAGCCGTCTTCTTCGGGCCATCCAGCCAGTTGAACCGGCTGGTGCTCAGCAGGATGAAGTGGATGATGATGGCCAGGCCGAACAGAAACACGAACAGCAGGACCAGCGCGCGACGCGGATCAAACAGAAGCCAAATTCGCCACATAGTAGTCTCCCCTTAGCACAGATACGAAGTCAGTTGATGAACGCTGTCCATCGCGTAGCCGGTTGCCTTGGGCAGCCACGGACGCCACATCCAAGCAAGGATGTGAGCAACAACAGCAACCACGATGAAGAGGAAGAAGCTCGTCACGAAGATCGAGTGGAATTCCTTGGCTTCCGCTTCGGAAAGTCCCGAGATGGAACCGTCACTCATTTGGTACACCTCCTAGTGATGGCCTTTCGGCCGACACGCCGCCCAAGATCGCGGGCGGCCAACGATTGCCGTATCGTTTCCGAAACGACAGCGAGTTACCGTTTCGTTTCCGAGACGGCAGTGTTCCGTCCGGCAAGCCGGACGAAATTCGAATTACATTCCCATGAACGACGAAGTGACCATCACGCTCGCGGCGTTGTGGGCTTCACCGAACACCGATTCGTGCTGTCCAGACCGCTTGCGCCACGGCATCGCCCGCGTCACGATCGCCCGGATCAGGAACAAGACGTAGCAGCCGCCGAACATCAACCGGCACTCGATCGCGGCGTTATCCTGGAGCAACCTCGAGCGACTGCCGGTGTGGACGTAGTCGGACATCGTTCATCTCCTCAGTCTTGGATTGCGCATATTTGGTCGCGACATTGTGATGCGCATTGTTCTAGCTCAAATCATCGTTACACAGTCTGCCCGTCCATCAGCGCGGCACGCGCTTTCGAGACGAATTCTTCAGTCACACGCTCCTGGCCGGCGCGGCGCGCGCTGTTTTCGGCGGCATCGCGCAAGCGCTTCGCTGCGGAGATTCGCACCAGCACCGGATGAGCTTCGAGAACCTCGTCGAGCAGCGCCTTGGCTTCGTCGCTCCAGAGCAGCTCTTCGTGGCGGCGCGCGGGGGTCGGATCGACCCGATCGAGATCGCTGCCGAGCGGCAGGATGTTGAACAGCGCATCGAACAGCGCGTTGCAGACCTCCTGCACCAGATAGGTCGCTCCCGAGTAACCCATGAAGGGCGTACCGAGGTGGCGGCGAATCACAGCGCCGGGGAACGACGCAGGGATGTAGATCGCGCGCGAGCCGGATTCGGCCAGATACATTCTTTCGTTGTAGCTGCCGAACATGATCAGCGGCGGCGTCTGCCGAATCGCGGTGCGGACCGCGTCGTTGTCCGGCTTGACGCCGGCCCTGCGCGACACAGCGAAGGTGCAGGGCAACCCCATCTCGGTTTCGAGAAAATTCTGCACGCCGCGGGCGTAAGTATCGGTCGCGACGATCGCGAAGCTCGCGGTGCCGAAGAAGTCCTGGGTCACCGAGCGCCACAGATCCCACAGCGGCTTGATCGTGGTGTTCTTCTCGCGCTCGATGAACGGCTCCGGATCGAGGCCGGTGAGTTCGCCGAGCTTGCGCAGGAAGCGCGTGGTCGAATGCAGTCCGATCGGTGCCTGCAGATACGGCCGCTCCAGCGCCTCGCACAACAGCCGGCCGAATTCGCGATACATGCAGACGTTGACGTCGGCATTCACCAGTTTCGGAATGTCGGACAGGTGCGTTCCGAGCGGAAACACCATGTTGACGTCGGCGCCGATGCCTTGGATCAGGCGGCGGATCTCCGCGAGGTCGGACGGCATGTTGAAGGTGCCGTAGATCGGGCCGATGATGTTGACCCGCGGCTTGACGTCCGGCGAGAGCGGCTTGCGCTCCGGAATCTTCTTCGGGCCGTATTCTTTCCACAGCCAGGAGATCGCGCGATCGGCGCTCTGCCACTGGTCCTCGTCGATGGTGCGCGGCAGGAAGCGCTTGATGCCGGTGCCTTCGGGCGTGACGCCGCCGCCGATCATCTCGGCGATCGAGCCGGTCACCACCACCGCGGGCATGAACGGGTCGAGCGTGCGATGCGCGCGCTTCATCGCGCCTTCGGTGCCGAGCTTGCCGAGTTCGTCTTCGCCGAGACCGGTGACGACGATCGGCAGTTCGTGCGGCGGCAGCGCGTCGGTGTAATGCAGCACCGAGGTCACCGGCAGGTTCTCGCAGCCGACCGGGCCATCGATGATCACCTGCAGGCCCTTCACCGCGGTGAAGGCATAGACGGCGCCCCAATAGCCGCCGGCTCGATCATGATCGAGGACAAGCATCAGATCATCTCCTCCGCCTTGCGCTTCTTGGCTGCGGCTTCGATCTGCTTCCTGTATTTCTCGCGGAACGCCGGGTTGTCTTTCGGCGTGTCTTCCCAGACGCCCGCCGCATAGCCCTGCCCGACCTCGCCGAAGAATTCCTTCATCTCATCGAAGCGCGCCTGATTGGCGAGCGCGGCATTGACCACCTGCGCCAGCGAACCGGCGCCGGCGACGCCGAACAGCGGCCGCGCCGAGATCAGATTGGTGAAGTACAAGGCCGGGATCGCCATGGTCTTGGCCTTCTGCACCACCGGCGTGGTGCCGATCGCCAGATCCGGCTTGAATTCGTCGATCGCCGCATAATCGTGCTGCAGCGAAGCCCGGTACTGAACCCTGACGCCCTTGGCCTCGAGCCATTCGCGATCCGGCTCCGACCATTGCGTGCGCGGCGCCGCGGTGCCGACATAGGGCACCCGCGCGCCGCTCTCGATCAGCAGCCGGGCGACCAGCAGCTCGGAGCCCTCGTAGCCCGAGACGGTGATGCGCGCGTCGATCGGCTTGGCGGCCAGCGCCGCCTTGATGGCGGGCAGGAAGCGGTTCTTGGCGGCGTCGATCTTGGCGCGTTCCACGTTGCAGGCGGCGCCGATCGCTTCCAGCCAGGCCTCGGTGCCGTCGTGGCCCACCGGCGCGGAGCCCACGGTCTTGCGGCCGGCGAGATCGAACTGGCGGATGCAGGCGGTGTAGAACGGATGAATGGCGGCAACGACCTGGCAGTCCAGCGCGGCATACAGCTCACGCCATTCGCGGGTCGGCACCACCGGTCCGGCGGCAAGGCCGAGCGGCTCCAGCATCATGTTGATGCCGACCGGATCGGCCGGAAACATTTCGCCGAGCAGCGTCACGGTCGGCCGCTCGCTGCGGCCGCCGCGCGGCGCCTGCACCGGGCCCTGCTCCGCTTCCTTGCGGGCGTATTCCAGCATCGCCGCGGACAACACATCCTTGGCTTCCGCGTGGGTCGGAACCCCGAAGCCCGGCACGTCGATGCCGATGATGCGGACGCCGTTGATCTCGTTCGGCAGCAGATCGAGCGGCACGCCGGATGCGGTCGGCACGCAGAGATTGGTGATGATGATGGTGTCGTAATGCTCGGGATCGGCGAGCTTGAACACGGCTTCGCGGATGTCCTCGAACAGCTTGCCGGTCACCAGTGTCTCGGAATTGAACGGGACGTAGCCGACGGTGCGGCGCGCGCCGTAGAAATGCGACGTGAATGTCAGGCCGTAGACGCAGCAGGCCGAGCCGGACAGGATGGTGGCGGTGCGCCGCATCCGCAGGCCGACGCGCAGACTGCCGAACGCCGGGCACATGCTCTGCGGCTGATCGTGCGGCCCCTTCGGATAATCTTGCGCGTAGCGTTCGAGAATTTCGCTTTTGCCGGCGCTTTCGGCGGCGGCCTTCATCTCCGCTGCCCCGGCATGGCAACCGAGGCCATCGGCCTTGGTCGCCGCTGCGTTGATGGCGGGCGCGGCGCTGTCGGTCGCGGCCTTGGTGCTGTCGGTTGAAGCCGCAGCACCGTCAGCCTCCGTCGCGACATCGACCTCAGCAGGATCGCTGACGATCGACTCGCCGATCGGACCGGAATAGCGGGGCATGACGTTCATGACGAACTCCCGAACACGCTGTGGCTCACACCGCGTCGTAGATCACTTCGAGCGACGGCTTGTTCAGCACCGAGGCACCGCACATGTCTTCGATCGTGGCCGGCAGCAGCACGACGTCACGACCGGTGATGTCGCTGGTGAAAAGCCCGAGCAGTCCGTCCTGAGTAAGCGGGGTCGGACGAACCGGCGGCGCGGTGGCGACATTCGCCGCCAGCGCCTCGAACAGCGAGCCCCACTCGCCATCGGGCTTGCCGATGATCTCGTAGTTGGCGCTCTTCTTGCGGATGTCGTCGTCGGCCGGGATCGCCGACAGCACGGGAATGCCAGCCGCGTTCGCGAAGGCCTGCGCCTCGCCGGTGCCGTCGTCCTTGTTGATGACCATGCCGGCGACGCCGACATTGCCGCCGAGCTTGCGGAAGTACTCGACCGCGGAGCAGACGTTGTTGGCGACATACAGCGACTGCAGATCGTTCGACGCGACCACGATCACCTTCTGGCACATGTCGCGCGCGATCGGCAGGCCGAAGCCGCCGCACACCACGTCGCCGAGGAAGTCGAGCAGCACGTAATCGAAGCCCCACTCGTGGAAGCCGAGCTTCTCGAGCAGTTCGAAGCCGTGAATGATGCCGCGTCCGCCGCAGCCGCGGCCGACTTCGGGGCCGCCGAGTTCCATCGCGAACACGCCGTCGCGCTTGAAGCAGACGTCGCCGATCTTCACTTCCTCGCCGGCGAGCTTCTTCTTCGACGAGGTCTCGATGATGGTCGGGCAGGCTTTGCCGCCGAACAGCAGAGATGTGGTGTCGCTCTTCGGATCGCAGCCGATCAGCAGCACTTTCTTGCCCTGCTGCGCCATCATGTAGGACAGGTTGGCGAGCGTGAAGCTCTTGCCGATACCGCCCTTGCCGTAGATCGCGATAATCTGGGTTTCTTTCGTGACGGGTGTCGTCACCGGGGCGTCGGGCTCGATCGACGCCTCGGTCCGGAGTTGTGCGTCTTGCAGGTTGATCTGCGGAACGACGTTCATCAGCGCAATCTCCAGTTCAGAACCATTTTCAGACAGGCGGGGTCTTCGAAGGCGATGCGGTAGGCGTCAGGGGCGGAGGCCGCTTCCTGATGGTGAGTGATCAGTCCGTCGAGCGAGAGCTTGCCGGAATCGATCAGCGCCTTGGTTGCGCCGATGTCCGCCGGCTGCCATTCCGCCGCGATCCGGATCCGGGCTTCGCGCATGAAGGCCGGCGGGAACGCGAACGACAGCGGCTCGCTATAAAAGCCAGCCAGCACGATCTCGCCGGTCGGGGCGATGCGGCAGATCAAAGAGTCGAGCAGTTTCGGATCGCCGCTGACGTCGTAGATGCTCTTGTAATCACGGCGCTGGTCGGTCTCGGGATCGATCACGTCGTAGCCTAAGGCACCGCCGCTGCGGATCGGGTTTTTCTCCCACACCACCGGGGGCGGGTTGCCGAGCGCGATCGAAATCCGCGCCAGCAGCCGCCCGAGGACGCCGTGACCGACGATGCAGTCCGGCGGCGCTGCGTTGCGCGCGGCGATCGCATGATAAGCGGTAGCGGCAAGCGCTATCAGGATACCGCGTTCGCCGAGCTGCTGATCCAGCGGCACGACGCGCTTGGCGGGGACGACGAGACGCGAGGCCGAGGCGCCGAACAGGCCGCGAACTTCGCCGAAACATTTCGCGCCGGGCACGAATACCATCTGGCCGGGCTGCAGATCGGTCGCCGATCCGGCCTCGACCACTTCGCCCACGGACTCGTAGCCGGGCACCAGCGGGTACCCCATTCCGGGGAACGACGGCATCCGGCCGGACCATAACAGCCGCTCGGTACCGGTGCTGACACCGCTCCAGGCAACATCGACGACAACGTCATCTGCCGTCGGGGCCGTGAGGGCCAGGCGACTGAGTTCGACGTGTTGTGGTTGCTTGAGTACGACCGCGATGGTGTCCATCGCTCACTCCAAATCTCGGCGACAGGCACTAGCCGCCGAGTGTCATGCTAAACTGACGGACGTCAGTGTCAAGCCAGATTAACACATTTGGAGGACTTGATTGCGGTAATTACGGAGGCAACCATCGGCATCGGCACAGGATGAAGCTCGATTTCCTCGAATCCCGCGCGCTCTAGCAGCGCTTTCAGCCGCCCGAATGTCCTGGCTTTACCGGTTCCCATCGTCCTCAGATAAAAAGCGAAATAGGCGTCCGAGATCGATTCGGTGCCAGGGAGGCCGGCGATTGGCTCGGCGATCAGGAGTTTTCCCCGCTCGGGCAGAGCGCAGTGCACTGCGCGCAACAGCGCGGCGACGACCTCGTCGTCGTGGTCGTGGATGACCCGGACGAGGGAGATGATATCGGCGCCTTCGGGCAGCGGGTCGGTGCGGAAGCTGCCGCCGATCGCGGTCGCCCGCTCGGCCAGGCCGTCGGCTGCGAAGCGTTCGGCCGCCTTCGCGGCGACGGCGGGGAGATCGAACAGGATGCAGCGCAGTTCGGGAGTCTGCGCGGCGACCGCCGACAGGAACGAACCGTCGCCGCCGCCGACGTCGAGCAGGCAGCGATGAGTGCGGAAGGAGAAGACGTGCAGCACTTCGCGCGCGATCATCGGCTGCGACGCCGCCATCAGCCCGGTGTAGGAGGCGACCTGCTCCGGGCTCAGCTCGGACGGCCGCTCGCCGCGGACATAGGCCCAGTAGGCGGCGAGTTCGCCGCCGCCGCGCGGGCCGCGCAGCAGCGCGACCGGATCGGCGAGGTCGCGATACAGCATCGCGTGATGCTCGACCATCGCCAGCACGCCGCGATTGCCGCACAGCTCGGCGCCGAGCTGGCCGAGGCCATAGCGGCCTTCGCTGCGCGGCTGCACCAGCTTCAGCGCGATCGCCGCATCGAGCAGCATCTGCATCGATTCGCGCGGCAGTTCGCATCGCACCGACAATTCGTCGACGGTGGCGGGCCGTTCGGCGATCAGGTCGAACAGCCGCAACTGCACGCAGGCGAGCAGGATCTGGGAGTAGACGAAGCCGGCGACCAAATCGAACATAGCGGCAGCGCGGCGGCGCGCGACAGGCCGCATCAGCGGAAACACCGCGGCGAAGCGCTGAAACCGAGGGTTCGACAACACTGAATCGCGCCAGCCGAGCAGCCGGTCACGCAGGCTCAAGGAGTTCATCGTTCCTGCTACCACCGGCCGGCCGCCGAGGCCAAGCCGGGGCTTTGCCGGATCACGCCGCGGATTGCGCGAGCTTCGCCGGCACCAGCCGGGTTGCTTCCGACATGATCAGCGAGCGCAGCTCGTTGCCGTTGGAGCACGGCGGCATCGCCTCGACTGCGCCGCGCACCAGCGACTTCAGATGGTACACCGCGCCATCGATGCCCATTTCGCGCACCGCGCTCGGGCGATCATGGGCGACGTCCTGGCCGACCGGCTTGCCGATCTCGTCTTCATCGGCGGCGGCGTCGCGCAGATCGTCGGCGACCTGATAGGCCTCGCCGATCTTCTCGCCGACCATCCGCCACGGCTCGGGATCGGCGCCGGCCGAGGCCGCACCGGCCGCGGTCGCGGCGACGAACAATGCACCGGTCTTGGAGCGGTGATAATGGGCGAGATTGATTTCGGATTCGCATTCCCACGCCTGCCCGGCGACGATGCCGAGCGGCACTCCGACGGCGCTGCCGATCACCTGGGTGAGCTTCAGCAAGCGGTCCGGCGCGCAATTGACGCGGGCGATGGCCTGGAACGCCAGCACGATCAGCGCGTCGCCGGTCAGCACCGCGAGCGGCTCGCCGAACGCCTTGTGCACCGAGGGACGGCCGCGGCGGATATCGGCGCCGTCGAAACAGGGCAGATCGTCGTGCACCAGCGAGGCGCAATGCATCAATTCGAGGGCGGCACCGGCGGCTTCGGTGGCCGGATTGTCGTCGCCGCAGGCTGCGGCAACGCTGTGACAAAGTCGGGGCCGAACCCGGGCACCGCGCGGGAACACCGCGCTGCGCATTGCGGCCGCCAGTCGGGGCGGGCATCCTGCCAGATCCGCCTGGCTGAGCGCCTCGGTGAGGGCACGCTCGATCCGATTGGTGACATCCATGGCCGACTCCCGCTCTAAGCGCAGCAAGTGTCAATTTAACTTGTCATGCGCGAATGTAAATTATTATGGACACGTGTCAATGACATGGCGCAATGACACTTAAGGCGAAGCGGGAGTCGGACTTGAGAGATCAGACCGCAAAGAATCGCGTCGTGGTGATCGGCGCCGGGGTGGCCGGACTGACCTCCGCCCTCGCTCTGTCCGCGCGCGGTCTGGACGTGACGGTGCTCGAGCGCGCCGCGGCGCCGGGCGGCAAAATCCGCGAGGTCGGGATCGGCCCGGCGCGGATCGACAGCGGCCCGACGGTGTTCACCATGCGCTGGGTGTTCGAGGAGTTGTTCGCGAGCGCAGGCCTCGACTTCGCCGATCATATCCGGCTGCGGCCGCTGTCGGTCCTGGCACGCCACGCCTGGAACGAGAAGACGCGGCTCGATCTGTTCGCCGACGAGGCGCGATCGGCGGACGCGATCGGCATCTTCGCCGGCCCCGCCGAGGCGAAGCGCTACAGACAGTTTTGCGCCGACAGCCGACGGATCTATCAGATCCTGGAAAAGCCGTTCCTGCGCGCCACCGCGCCGAGCCTGCCCGGCCTCGCCACCGCGAACGGCCTCGGCGGGCTGCTGGAGCTGCGCAAGATCCGCCCTTTCACCACGATGTGGAGCGCGCTCGGCGATTACTTCAAGGACCCGCGGCTGCGGCAATTGTTCGGGCGCTATGCGACCTATTGCGGCTCGTCGCCGTTTCAGGCGCCGGCGACGCTGATGCTGGTCGCGCATGTCGAGCAGCAGGGCGTCTGGATCATCGAGGGCGGGATGCATGCGCTGGCGCGCGCGCTCGCCGATTGCGCGGCGTCGCTGGGCGCGACCATCCGCTACGATCAGGAAGTCCGCGAGATCATGGTCTCGGGCGGCCGCGCCGCCGGGGTGATCCTCGCAAGCGGCGAACGCATCGAGGCGCAATCGGTGATCGTCAACGCCGATGTCGGCGCCCTGCCCGGCGGATTGTTCGGCGATAAGGTACAGCGCACGGTGCCGCCGCTGGCGCCGAAGCTGCGATCATTGTCGGCGATGACCTGGAGCATGGTGGCGAAGACCGACGGCTTTCCGCTGAGCCGGCATTCGGTGTTCTTCTCGCGCGACTATACGCGCGAGTTCAAGGATATTTTCGAGCGCGGCGAAGTGCCCGAGGAGCCGACCGTCTATGTCTGCGGCCAGGACCGTATCGACGACGAAGCGCGGCTCGGCGATGGTGGCGAGGAAGAGCTGCTGGTGCTGGTCAACGCGCCGCCGATCGGCGACCGCAAGCCGTTCGACGCGGCCGAGATCGCGCGCTGCGCCGAACGGACCTTCGGCGTGCTGGAGCGCTGCGGCTTGCGCATCCGGCAGCAGCCTGACAAAACCACCGTGACGACGCCAGCCGACTTCAACCGGCTGTTTCCGGCGACCGGCGGCGCGCTGTACGGCCGCGCCTCGCACGGCTGGACCGCCTCGTTCGAGCGCCCCGGCGCGCGGACGAAGATCCCCGGCCTGTATCTGGCCGGCGGCAGCACCCATCCCGGCCCCGGCGTGCCGATGGCCGGCCTGTCCGGCCGCGCCGCCGCGGCGAGCCTCGTGGCCGATCTCGAGGCCGAGCTGCAGGGCTTGAAGCCGATGCTGCGGCCGGCCGCCACCTGAACCGACGCGCGACACTCACAGCGCAAGTACGAAGCACACGAATCGATGATTGCCTGGCCCAACGAGACCGACGAACGCCGCGCCGGATTCAACCTCGAGGTTCCGAACAACGGCTATGCCTGGTGGTATGTCGACGCGATCAGCGACGACGGCAGCGAGGGCCTCACTATCATCGCCTTCATCGGCAGCGTGTTCTCGCCCTACTACGCATTCGCGCGGCGCGGCGCGCCGGCCGACCCGCTGAACCATTGCGCGCTCAACGTCGCGCTGTATCACAGCGACAGCAAGCGCTGGACCATGACCGAGCGCTCGCGCGGCCGCGTCGCGCGCAATCTGCGTTCGCTGC
This sequence comes from Rhodopseudomonas palustris, assembly GCF_034479375.1. Lineage (NCBI taxonomy): Bacteria > Pseudomonadati > Pseudomonadota > Alphaproteobacteria > Hyphomicrobiales > Nitrobacteraceae > Rhodopseudomonas > Rhodopseudomonas palustris. The sequence goes on from NZ_CP140155.1 coordinate 2,953,943, forward strand.
TGATCGGACCGAGCGACCTCGCCTGGGACGGCCGTGCGCTGACCATCAACATCAACGAAGTGCGCGCGCCGATCCCGGGCCGGATCAAGGGCCGCGTCCGCGTGATTCCGACGGCGGTGACCAAGGATTTCTTCGTGCTGAACGAAGACGGCAACCACCGCTGGTGGCCGATCGCGCCGCGATCGCGGATCGAGGTGACGCTGGAGCAGCCGAAGCTGTCCTGGCAGGGAGAGGCCTATCTCGACTGCAACGCCGGCGACGCGCCGATCGAGACCGGCTTCCGGCACTGGGAATGGGCGCGCGGCGCGCTGCGCGACAAGACCGCGATCCTGTACGAAGCCGAGCGCCGCGACGGCAGCCGCGTCGATCTGGCGATCACCTTCGACGCGCAAGGCAACATGGAACGCTTCACCCCGCCGCCGCTGCTGCCGCTCGCCCGCTCCGGCTGGCAGGTCAGCCGCAGCGCCCGCAGCGAGACCGACGCCCGGGTGCTACGCACGCTCGAAGACTCGCCCTTCTACGCCCGCTCGATGGTCGCCACCACGCTGCTCGGCGAGAAGGTGACGCTGATGCACGAAAGCCTGTCGCTGGACCGATTCAAGATGCCGGTGGTGCAGGCAATGCTGCCGTTCCGGATGCCGCGGAGGAAGTAGCGGGCGAGCGCGTTTTCGTGGATGGCCGGGACGGAGCCCGGCCATGACCGCCAAGATTGACGGAGCATTGCAACACCGTCATGGCCGGGCTTGTCCCGGCCAACCACGAACGACATACTCACCGCATGGGATGCGGTTACGTGTACTTCATGACCAACCGGCCCAACGGCATCCTTTATGTCGGGGTGACGAGCGATCTGGTGCGCAGGGTCCATGAACACCGCAGCGGCGCCGTTGCAGGCTTCACCAAGCGCTACGGCTTGAAGCGGCTGGTGTACTTCGAAGCCTACGACGACATCCGAACGGCGATCCAGCGCGAGCACAACATCAAGCATTGGAGCCGAACCTGGAAGGTTCGCCTGATCCTCGCGACAAATCCGAATTGGGACGATCTGTACGACTCGTTGTGAGGCTGTTCGTGGATGGCCGGGACGGAGCCCGGCCATGACGGCGGGCGTCCTTCCAAATATGTTAGCCGACTAAACGTGGCAGACATGGTCCCAACCCCGTCATGGCCGGGCTCGTCCCGGCCATCCACGAGCGGCGTCCGCACCAGATGGATTGGGTTTCGTCTCCTGGCGGCTCATCGGAATTTGGACGATCTCTACGACTCGTTGTGAGGCTATTCGTGGATGGCCGGGACGGAGCCCGGCCATGACGGATTCAGTGCTTGTCCGGAATGGTTTCGCTCCGCGCCTTCTCCTCTTCCCGCTTCTTGTCCAGCCGCTTGCCTTGCCACTCCAGCACCAGCCAGCTCGCGGCAAACATCCCTAGCATCAGGATTTCGAAATAGTTGAAGGCGCTGTCGCTGGTCATGGCGACTCCTTCTTCTCGCGCTCGGCGCGGGCGCGGTCGAGGCGTTTGCCCTGGCGTTCGAGCACGAACCAGCCGACCGCGAGGCAGGCGAACACGAGGATCAGTTCGATCAGTCCGTAATAGTCCTCCACCATCCGCCTCCCATGATCGGCGACCGCGGCGCTCCGTCAGGCCCAGCTCACCAGCGGCGGCATCGAGCTCATGATGGTCTCGGTGTTGCCGCCGGTCTGCAGGCCGAACATCGTGCCCTTGTCGTACAGCAGGTTGAACTCGACATAGAGCCCGCGGCAGGCGAGCTGCTGCGCCCGCTCCTCCTCCGTCCACGGCTCGACCATGCGTTTGCGCACGATCTTGGGATAGATGTCGAGCAATGCGGAGCCGACGTCGCGGGTGAAGGCGAAGTCGCGCTCGAAATCGCCGCTGTTGAGGTGATCGTAGAAGATGCCGCCGACGCCGCGCGCCGTGCCGCGATGCGGCAGGAAGAAGTAGGTGTCCGCCCACGGCTTGAACTTGGCGTAGTAGGTCGGATCGTGCGCGTCGCAGGCGGCCTTCATGGCGGCGTGGAAGGTCACCGCGTCCTCGGCGTCCTGGCTGCGCTGCGCGGGCAGCATCGGCGTCAGATCGGCGCCGCCGCCGAACCAGCCCTGCGACGTCGACAGAAACCGCGTGTTCATGTGCACGGTCGGCACAAGCGGGCTGCGCGGATGCATGATCAGGCTGATACTGGTCGAGACGTAGTCGCGCGTGACGCCGTCGCCGGGCAGGTTCTTCGCCATCTCCGGCGTCAGCGTGCCGTTGGCCGACGAGGTGTGGATGCCGATCTTTTCGAACAGCCGGCCGCCCGAGAGGAAACCGCCGACGCCACCGCCGGCGCCGGTCTTGCGCTGCCACGGCTTGTAGCTGAAGGTCGCAGGCTCGCCGGGAAACAATTCGGCCGGCGCCTCGCGCTCCAGCGTTTCGATCTCGGTGCAGATCCGGTCGCGCAGCCCCTCGAACCAGGCGCGCGCGCGGCTGCGCCGGGCCTCGACGGCGTTCGGGGTGGTGGTGTCGAGGTCAATGTCGATCGTCATGGCCGTGATCCATTGCGCGTTTCCACGCCATCGGTATCACGCCAGTTTGGCGGCTTCGAGAGTTTTTGCAAATCGGTGGCGGTTGAGGCGACGCTGATTGGAGCAAGGCCGCACACCACACTCGGCGTCATGGCCGGGCTCGTCCCGGCCATCCACGGGTCCGGGCACGGCGCAAGCGTCGTTCGTGGATGCCCGGGACGAGCCCGGGCATGACGAAGGTTGGTACAAGTTGACCGAACTACACCCGGCTGCGCTGCAGCATCTGGTCGCGGCGTTCGAGGCGGGTGAACAGGTCGACCAGCCAGGCGACCTTCTGCTCGATCGGCTTGACGCGCGGGACCGGCGGCACGTCGCGGACCGGGTGGGCGATCACGGCGTCGATCAGGAAGCGGGTCTCTTCCATGTCGCCCAATCGCGTCGCCAGATACTTCGCCGGCGCCCATTCGGTTTCCTGGAACGCCAACATCCGCGACAGCACCGCGAGCTTGCGCCCGGTCGACACCACGGCGCGGGACGACACCGAATCCAGCCCGGAGCGCTCGACCTCGCGGCCGATCTCGGCGTAGAGCGCACGCGCGGCGAAGATGCCGGGACGGCACGAGCGCGGCAGGTTGGCGATGCCGAGCGTGGCGCGATCGTACAACGTGTCCGCGGTGTCGATCAGCCGCTTGACGATGCCGGCGATCTCCGGCGTGAATTTCGGGTCCTTGAGCCAGGTCTCGGGATCGAGCCCGGCTTCGCGCATCCACGACAGCGGCATGTAGATGCGGCCGTTGCGGGCGTCCTCGCCGATGTCGCGGGCGATATTGGTGAGCTGCATGGCGCAGCCGAGATCGCAGGCGCGCGCGACGATGTCCGGTCTGCGCTGGCCCATCACCAGCGTCATCATCACGCCGACGGTGCCGGCGACGCGCGCCGCATAGCCGTAGAGATCCGACAGCGTCTCGAAGCGGCGGCCCTGCGAGTCCCATTCGAGGCCTTCGATCAGCGCCTCGGGAATCGCCGGCGGAATCGAGAAGCGCGCGATCACATCGGCGAAAGCGCGGTCCGACGGATACGGCCGCGGCAGACCGCGGCAGGCGCGATCGAGCCGGTCCTTCAGCACTTCGACCGCATTGCTGCGATCGAGCCCGAGATCGACGGCGTCGTCGGCGACGCGACAGAACGCGTACAGCGCGATCGCCGGATCGCTGATCCGGCGCGGCAGCACCTTGGACGCCGCGTGGAAGGTGCGCGAGCCTTCCTTGATCATCACGCGGCAGGCCAGCATATCGGAGTTTACGGTCATGACGTCACCAGACTGTCGGCCTCGGGGACCAGGGAATCGAGCACGCGCGCCGAGGACAACACCCCGGGAAGACCGGCGCCGGGATGCGTTCCGGCGCCGACCAGATACAGGTTCTTGACGTCTTCGCTCTGGTTGTGCGGCCTGAACCAGGCGCTCTGCCACAGCACGGGCTCGAGCCCGAACGCGGCGCCGCGGAACGACGACAGCCGGTCGCGGAAATCCAGCGGCGTGGTGAGCTTCGAGGTCACCACCTGATTTTCGAGATCGGGCAACACGGTGGCGCCGAGCATCTTGGCGATCGAGGCGCGATAGCTCTCGGCCTTGGTGGTCCAGTCGATGTCGCCGAGCAGGTTGGGCACCGGCGACAGCACGTAGAACGTATCGCAGCCGGGCGGCGCCAGCGACGGATCGGTCGCGGTCGGGCGATGCAGATACAGGCTGAAATCATCGGCGACGATCTTGCGCGAGAAGATGTCGGTGATCAGTTCCTTGTAGCGCGGCCCGAGCAGAATGGTGTGATGCTTGACGTCGTCGTAGCGCCGCTTGGTGCCGAAGTACCAGACGAACAGGCCCATCGAGTAGCGCGAGCGCTCGATCTTGGCGTCGGTCCAGCGCTTGCGGGTCTCCGGCGCCAGCAGATAGCGATAGGTCGAGGCCGAATCGGCGTTCGACACAACGATGTCGGCCTTGATGAGTTCGCCGTCGGCGAGCTCGACGCCGCGGGCGGCGCCGTTGTCGACCACGATGCGGCGGACGTCCTGCTTGTAACGGATCTCGTTGCCCTGGCCTTCGATCAGCTTGACCAGGCCGGTGACGAGCGCGCCGGTGCCGCCCATCGCCGAGTGCACGCCCCACTGCTTTTCTAGATAGGTGATCAGGCAGTACACCGAACTCGACATGAACGGATTGCCGCCGATCAGCAGCGGATGGAAGCTGAACACTTGCCGAAGCTTCGGGTCCTTGAAGTGCTTGGCGACCAGGCCGAAGACGCTGCGATAGCTCTCCAGCTTGATCATGTCCGGCGCGATCTTCAGCATGTCGGTGAAGCGGCTGAACGCCTGATCGCCGAGCTGCTCGAAGCCGACCTTGAAGATCGCCTGCGACGCCGCCATGAAGCGGTCGTAGGCCGGGACGTCGTCGGGACAGAATTTCGCGATCTGGTCCAGCACCGCGTCGCGGTCGTCGGAATAATCGAAGAAGGTGCCGTCGTCGAAGCGGATGCGGTAGAACGGCGACATCGGCTTCAGCGTGACGTCGTCGGACATCCGCTTGCCGCACAGCGTCCACAGCTCCTCGAACAGATACGGCGCGGTGACGATGGTCGGGCCGGCGTCGAAAGTGAAGCCGTCCTGCTTGTGGACGTAAGCGCGGCCGCCGGGCGCATCGAGTTTTTCGAGAACGGTTACCCGGTACCCTTTGGCGCCGAGCCGCACCGCGGCGGCAAGACCGCCAAAGCCGGAGCCGATCACCACCGCGTGCGGTGCCTGATCGCGTGGAAGACGAGAAGTGGGTTTCAGACCGGGATCGAGCATGGGGACCACTGTAACGAAAAATTGACAGCCGAACCAGTCCAAATGTGTAATGCGAACGTTACACCGCTGTCTTTGATCTATTCGACATTTTGCCCCACCTCGTGCGAATATCGCTCGATCAGCGCCGCGATCAAATCCGGCCGCTCCTCATGGGCCAGATGGCCCAGCCCCGGAATCCGTTCGAGCACCGCTTTCGGCTGAATTTCCAGCACCTTACGGGCGACCGAGGGCGGAATCGCGCGGTCGCCATCGGCCGCGACCAGCACCAGTTGCGGCTTCAGATTCGGCAGCGCCTTCAGCAGCGGCTCGAGTTCCCAGTTCGCCATCATCCGCAGCGCGGCGGCGACATGGGCCGAATTTCCGACCAGCTTGCCGTACAGCTTGATTCCGACCGGATCGATGGTCGAGCCGGTATTGCCGATCAGCCGCTCGACCGCGCCGCGGCTGCCGGCCTGCCAGGCGAAGAAGCCGGGGACGAACGGATTCAGCACCAGCATCTTGGCCAGCGGCGAGAAGATGTTCGCGGCCGGCCCGCCATAGGGCAGAAACGCGCCGTTGAGGCTGATCAGCAGCTTTGGGGCGATGCTGCCGTCGAGGCACATCCGCGCCGCGATCGCAGCCCCCGCGGAATGCCCGACCACGATCTGCGGCGACACCCCGAGCACCCGTAGGAGCGTGGCGAGATCGCCGGCCATGCCCGGCAGCGACAGCCGGTGCGCGCGCGGCGACTGGGTGAAGCCGTGGCCGGGCAGATCCGGCGCGACCACGCGAAAATGCTGCGCCAGCAGCGGCGCGAGACCGCGCCAGGAATGCGACGCCGCGCCGGTGCCGTGGATCAACAGCAGCGCCGGCGCATCCGCCGGCCCCATCAGTTGGACGTGCCAGCGGAAGCCGCCGGCCTCGACGAACCGGCTGGCCTCGCGGTGCGGCCAGTCGACGCCGTCCCGGCTCCAGACGAGCTCGCTCATCGCCTACCCCGGCTACAGGCCCCTCATGGTGAGGAGCCCGCTCCGCGGGCGTCTCGAACCATGAGGATGTGGGGCTCCATCCTTCGAGACGCGGCCCTGCGGGCCGCTCCTCAGGATGAGGCTTGTCGTGTTGGCAGGCCGTGGCATGACCGCTCGCGCCTCAGGCCGGCTGCTTGGCGACCCGGGCGAGGAATTCGTCGTAGGTGCGCAGGAATTCGGCGGGCATTTCGAAATGCGGCATCGCGCCGGTTTGGAATACGGTGACGGTCCAGTTCGGCCGGCCTTCGACGGTGCTCTTGTTGCCGTAATCGACGAAATCGCCGCGCACGCCGTGCGACAGCCACGCCGGCATCTTCAGATCCTGATAGATCCGCAGGATGTCCTGGCTGAACAGATAGCCCGAGACGAAGTAATAAGGCGCGTGCTGGGCGCCGGGCTGATGCGTCGTCAGATAGTCGTAGTCAAGCAGGCCCTGATCGATGTTGGGCGAGCCGAAGGTCTTGCGCAGGAACCAGGCGATCACCGATTTCTTCGTCAGCAGGCCGAACACGGTCTCGCTCCAGAGCGGGTTTTCGAAGAATGCATGCAGCCACGGAATCGCCCGCGAACCCTTGACCCAGCGCACCTGCCGGCGATCGAAGCCGGTCGGACTCACCAATGCCACGCTGCGGAACGGCTTCGGCGACTCGTCGGCGGCGCGCCCGAGAAACTCACAGCCGAGCGACAACGCGACCGCGTCGAACGGCGCGTCGCCGTGGATCTTCTGAATCTCGGCGACGGCGGCGTGGATCGCATCCGTCATCATCCGAATTGTGTATTGACGCTTGGCGCGCGAGGAATGACCAAAGCCCGGCAACTCGATCGCGTAGACCGGGCGGCTCCTGGCGTAGTGCTCGTAGATCGGTTTCATCTCGTAGGCCGATCCCGCCGCATTGATGCTGTGGACGAGAAGCATCGGCGGCTCCGACGTCGGTGTCGCCGGCGACGCGGTCCAATAGGTCAGCCGACCGGCCAAGCTGTCGATGTCGTGGCGCTCTCCGGAGACCGGTGCTGGAAGGTTCGGGTTTTCGTTGCGCGTCGCGGTCGATCCGGGGGTGGGTGCGGTTGCGTTCATCTCGAAATTCCTGTTCGCGGCCGCTCCGGCCGCATCTCGACGTGGCCAAGACGGTGTGCGCAGTGTATCAGACCGTCAAGAACGCTTGTCGTATAACAATGGGTATCTCTCTTGACACAGAAACTGGTGACGAAACCGTTCATTGAGGTGCTTTCCGGCAATCGGCAGGCCTCTCCCCCGATGTGGATGATGCGGCAGGCCGGCCGTTACCTGCCGGAATACCGCGCGACCCGCGCCGAAGCCGGGAGCTTCCTCGACCTGTGCTTCAACGCCAAGCTCGCCGCCGAGGTGACGTTGCAGCCGATCCGGCGCTTCGGCTTCGACGCCGCGATCATCTTTTCCGACATCCTGGTGGTGCCTTACGCGCTCGGACGCGCGGTCCGCTTCGAGGTCGGCGAGGGCCCGCGTCTCGATCCGTTGAATTCGCCGGACCTGGTCGGCACGCTGAACGGCGCGATCGACATGTCCAAGCTCGAACCGGTGTTCGAAGCCCTTCGCATCGTGCGCAGCGAGCTCGCCCCGGAAACCACGCTGATCGGCTTCTGCGGCGCGCCGTTCACGGTCGCGACCTATATGGTCGCCGGCCAGGGCACGTCGGATCAGCATCCGGCCCGGCTGATGGCGTATCAGCACCCCGGCGCCTTCGCCAAGATCATCGACGTGCTCGTCGAGAGCTCGATTCAGTATCTGCTGAAGCAGCTCGAAGCCGGCGCCGACGTGCTGCAGATCTTCGACACCTGGGGCGGCATTCTGCCGCCGCGCGAATTCGAGAAGTGGTGCATCGCGCCGACTCGCCGCATCGTCGAGGGCGTCCGCAAGGTCAAGCCGGACGCCAAGATCATCGGCTTCCCGCGCGGCGCCGGCGCGCTGCTGCCGGCCTTCATCGAACGCACCGGCGTCGACGCCGTGAGCATCGACTGGACCGCCGAGCCGAACCTGGTTCGCGAGCAGGTGCAGAGCAAGGTCGCGGTTCAGGGCAACCTCGATCCGCTGCTGCTGATCGCCGGCGGTTCGGCGCTCGACCAGGGCGTGGACGACGTGCTGGAGAATTTCTCGGGCGGCCGTCACATCTTCAATCTCGGCCACGGCATCACCCCGGAGGCCCCGGTCGCGCATGTCGAGCAGATGGTGAAGCGGGTCCGCGCCTACAAAGGCTGAGACCTCCGCATCGACGATCGAAGCCGGTGCGCGAGCGCCGGCTTTTTTCGTGCCGATCGACCGAGCTCCTTTCGGCGGGGACGCGTTGCGAGTTCCCGCCGGACGTCACCGCTGGTAGCAACACAATCAAAATGATCGCACCGGATGTAGAAAATGCCCGTCCCGCAGGCAGTTCCGGCAGCCGATTCAACATGACAACAAAGCGTTCCGACAATCGCGCGGCCGAATAATCGTTCGATAACCAAGGCGGCAGCCATTCTCGAAATGACTGGCCTTCGTAAATCCACGGAGCTTAGTAGAGGCAGCAACTACCTGGAGGAGTTCAAGCCGTGTCCGTCCGGGCCTTTCTCAAGCAGCGCGCCGTCAACATCGCCGTGGGTGGCAATTACTCGCTGGCGAACTGGTACGACCAGAACGGCAAGCCGCGGAACTTCGCCTGCCGGACCAGTCGGGTATCGCCGTTCCGGATGATCGTCGACGTGCCGGTCGTCGGCCGCGTCGGGGATTCGATCTCGTCGTATTTCAGCGATTTCGGCAAGCTCGACGGCCATATCAGCGACACCGTGCCGGGCGGGTTCCTGCTCGAGCTCGCCGTCACCCGCGCGATGCGCGAGCGGCTGTCGAACCAGTTGAGCTGGCTCGAGAAGAAGCTGAGCGACCCGGCGATCGTCGATGCGCGGGAGCAGGCCCGGATCGTTCCCGCCTGCCCGCATTCCAGCCTGATCCTTGCCGACGGCAGCATGCACACCTGCTTCGTCATCGACATGTCGATTTCGGGCGTCGCCGTGTCCGCCGACGTTCAGCCCGAGATCGGCACGCCGCTGGCGGTCGGCGGCTGCGTCGGCCGCGTCGTCCGCCACCGCAGCGATGGCTTCGCGGTGAAGTTCAGTGAACTGCAGAACCGCAACGAGCTGGAGTGGCGGATCGCCCGGCCACCGGCCCGGAACTCCGTGGCCGAAGCGCGCGTCGAACGACTCGCTGCGGAGAAGCCGTCCGAGCAATGGACTGACGCCAAGCCCTCGAACGAGGACGGCAGCGGCACCTTCGTGCTGGACGCCTGAGCGGCGCCGTTCACTCGAAACGAGCTCGCATCCAGTGCAGTTCTGTCTCCGATGGAATCGGCACTGGCGTTCCGGGACACTCACCACAGGCACAACCTCATGGTGAGGAGGCGCGCAGCGCCGTCTCGAACCATGGCCGCCGGCATTGCGTCTCCCCATCCTTCGAGACACCCGGCTTCGCCGGGCTCCTCAGGATGAGGAGTCAGTGCATTTGGCAAGGGCCATGTCGATCAATCGATGAGACGTTCTAGCGCGTCGCCGCAGTCACCGCCTTCGCCAGCACATTGGCGTCGGCGTAGGGCATCGGCAGATAGCGCGCGTCCATTTCCTTGGCGAAGGCCTCGGCCTGCGGGCCCGGCCGCGGCGACATGTCGATCACCACCGAGTTGATCGCAGCGACGCGGAATTGTCGGGCCGAGGCTTTGGCGTCTTCCTCGGCCTGCGGCCGGCCCGGCGCGCCGTCGCGCGCGATGTTGGCGCGGCCGTCGGTGAGTACGATCACCGTCGGGGTCTGGCCCTTGCGCTTGATCGAGTCGGCCAGCATGAAGGCGGCGTCGAGCCCGGCCGCGAGCGGCGTGCCGCCGCCGCCCGGCAGGCCGGCGAGGCTGCGCTTGGCGCGCGCCAGCGACCGCGTCGGCGGCAGCAGGATCTCGGCGATCGAACCGCGGAACGCGATCATCGCCACCTGATCGCGGCGCACATAGCAATCGGCAAGTAACAACTCGACCGCGCCCTTGGCTTCGGCGAGCCGATGCAGCGCGGCGGAGCCGGAGGCGTCGACCACGAAGATGGTGATGGTCTCGGTGCGCTGCTTGAAGCGCGCGATCCGGAAATCGTCCTTCTCGACCAGAATGCGCGGCGCGCTGCCGCTGCGGCCTTCGGCCTGACGCCGGCGCAGCGGCTGCCAGGGGGCTGCGGCGCGCAGCGTCTCGATGACGTTGAGCTTGGAGCCGTCGCGCAATTCGCCGCGCACGCTTCCGGTGGGCCGGCCGCGCTTCTTCGACTTCTGCAACTCGCCGGCCTTGCCGGCGGAGCGGGCGCGCGCGCGGCCCGCGGAGGCGCGCAGCGCTTCCAGCACGCCGGGCGGCATCGCGGCTTTCACCGCGGCGAGGATCACCTCGTCGAGCGCCTTGTCGATGTCCGGGGTCTGCTGTTCTTGATCGTTGTTGTCTTCGGAATTGTCTTCCGGCGGCGGCTCGGGCGGCGGCGGCTCGGCCTGGTCGGGCTGATCGGCTTGCGGAAACACGGTGGCGCGCGGCGCCAGCACCAGTCGCGCCGCCAGCGTGATGTCGTCCTGCTCGATGATGACACGATCGAACAGCGCCGCACTCGCCCGCGCCGCACGAAGCGCCAGCAGCGGCGCGCGCAGCGAGATGATGCCGAGCGCGGCAGCGGCGGTGCAGATCGCTTCGATCTGCGCGCTCTCGACCTTGATCGTGGACAGGCGCGCGCGCGCCGCCACGATGTCGTCGAGCAGGACCGGGAAGTCCTCGGTGTCGCGCCAGGCGAATTGATCGAGATCCAGATGGAAGCCGAGCCGGTCGCGCAGGCCGGCGGGCGAGAACTCGTCCTCGAGGCCTTCGTCGAGCGCCACCACGCCGAACCGCGCCGGCATCCGCAGTGACAGGCCGTCGCGCTCGACCGCGGTCTCCTGCGCGTCCATCGCGGCGGTCAGATACACATTGGTCGAGGACTGCATCCGCTCGGCCATCGCCACCACCAGCACGCCGCCATCGGCTTCGGCGAGCAGGCCGCGCTCGGCGACCGGACGGCCGGCGAGCAGCGTGGCGGACAGATCGAGACCGCCGAGCAGGCGGCCGTCGGCGATATGCAGCGGCAAGTTCCGATAGGGCCGATCAGGCGGCAGCGCGGCGCGCAGCGTCGCCAGCCAGCGGTCGCGCACCGGGCCGGCGCGCGAGCGCAGCAGCACGCCGCCGGTGCCGACCGGGTCCACCGCGAACAACTGCGCCGCGGTCACCGCATCGGACCATGACAGCGAGATGCTCATCCGAAGATTTCAGCGAGCGCCCGATCGACACGAACGCTCGATCCGGCGTCGTCCAGAGGATTGCGGCGCAGCCGATGCCGCAGCGCCGACGGCGCGATCCGCTTGAGGTGATCGTCGGTGACGATCTTGTCGTGCTCCAGCGCAGCCAAGGCGCGGGCGGCGCGCATCAGCGTCAGTTCGCCGCGCAGGCCGTCGGTGCCGAGCGTCATGCACAGCCTGGCGGCACGCTCCAGCGCCGCATCGGGGACGCTGACGTCGGGCAGCCGGTCCTTGGCCTGGGTGATCTTGCGCCGCAGCTTGGCTTCTTCCTTCGACCAGTGCTCGAGGAACGCGGCAGAATCGTTCTCGAACGCATCGCGGCGGCGCACCACCTCGATCCGCTCCGGCAGCGTGTCCGGCGTCTTGACCTCGACCGACATGCCGAAGCGATCGAGCAGTTGCGGACGCAACTCGCCTTCTTCGGGGTTGCCGGTGCCGACCAGCACGAAGCGCGCCGGATGGCGGATCGAGAGGCCTTCGCGCTCGACCACGTTCTCGCCGGAGGCGGCGACGTCGAGCAACAGATCGACCAGATGATCTTCGAGCAGGTTGGCTTCGTCGATGTACAGGAAGCCGCGATGCGCCCGCGCCAGCAGGCCGGGCTCGAACGCCTTCTCGCCCTTGGCCAGCGCGCGTTCGAGATCGAGCGCGCCGACAACGCGGTCCTCGGTGGCGCCGAGCGGCAGATCGACCACCGGCACCGGCACCTGCGCGGACTTGACCTTGCCGTGCTTGGCCTTCTCCTGACACTCCTCGCAGAACCGCGCCGGCAGATCGGGATCGCAATTGTAGCGACAGCCGACCACGGTCTTCATCTTCGGCAGCAAGGCAGCGAGCGCGCGCACCGCGGTCGACTTGCCGGCGCCGCGATCGCCGAACGCCAGCACGCCGCCGACCTTCTGATCGATCGCCGCGATCAGCAGCGCGAGCTTCATCTCTTCCTGGCCGACGATGGCTGAGAACGGAAATACGGTCGCCATGGGATGGGTCACTCCGGCCGCGTCTTTTCGATGATCGCGGCGGCGCCCTTGTCCAGCAGATCAAGGCCGACCGTGCGACCGAGCTCGCGGGGCCGATTGGCCGGCCCCGTGCGCGAGGCCTCGATGAACAAACCACCCGCCTCGTCGAGCACCGAGGCGCTCAGCGTCATCTCCGAGCCGTTGATGGTGGAATAGGCCGCCATCGGCGAATTGCAGTGGCCGTTCAGCACCCACAGCACCTCGCGCTCGGCGTCGCAGAACAGCCGCGCCTTGGGATCGTCGATCAGCGCCAGATATTTGCGGGTCTGCCACTCGTGGACCGGGCACTCGACCGCGACGATGCCCTGCCCCGCCGCCGGCAGCATCTCCTGCGGCGTGAAGTCGTGGACGATGCGGTCGACGAAGCCGACGCGCTCGAGGCCCGAGCGGGCCATGATCAGCGCGTCGGCCGGGCCGACCTCGCCGCCGTCGGGCATGCGCTGCTTCTCGCGATTGTCGAGCTTGCGGATGCGGGTGTCGGCCGCGCCGCGGAAATGAATCACCTCGACCTCGGGGAACAGCCGCTTGGCATAGGCCGCGCGCCGCACCGCGTTGGTGCCGATGGTGTAGCCCTTGCCGCGCGACTTCTTCAGCTCGTCGAGCGTCAGGCCCTTGCGCAGCACCATCGAGTCGTTGGCCGGATCGCGCGCCAGCGTGGCTGCGACGATCAGTCCGGGGGTTTCCTCGTTGGCGGGCATGTCCTTCAGCGAGTGCATCGCGCAATGCAGCTCGCCGCGCAGCATCGCCGCGCGGATCTCGGCGACGAAGGCGCCGCCCTTGCCGCCATGCGGCAGCAGCTTGCTGACCTGGTCGCTGTCGCCGACGGTCTCGAACCTGACGATCTCGGGATCGAGTTCGTCCGCGGCTGCGCGCAACTGGGCGGCAATGTCCTCGGTCTGGGCAAGCGCCATCACGCTCTTGCGCGTCCCAATGCGGACTGGAATTTTCACCACATGCTCCATTCGACGACCGCGAAGGGCCCGCGGCGACTTACGGTCGAACCATACCAGTCCGAGCCAGATTGCAAACAGATGACTACCGGAATTCTCGTCAGACCCCGACCGGGCGCCGAGGTCGTTGATTTCGAGCAAGTCCGGAGCCAGCGACGGCCCCACCCGGCCAGCGCGGGCAAAACCTTTCGGCTTCTGTCCATCGCGCTGCAATGCTACTCAAGTCAATCGACGCAATGTTGAGCAAGGTCAAAATACCGATGACGGCTGAAGTTCTGATTGGTGACGGCGATTGTAGACTTTCGCCGCATCCTTTGCGGGCGGTCGTGCTCGGCGAGGTTCACGCGCGCCCATTCACCGCGATCGCGGTGCCGGCGCGCGTGCTGCATTTCGCGTTCGATACGTCGGGCGACAGGGCCAAGGCCGATCGCCTCGCGCTGACGAATTTCTGCGAATCGCGCGGGCTGCAGCCGCCGCCGGCCGGCGAGAAGCATCATCGCGCCTCGTTCGGCACGACGATGCTGCGCTGGGAACAGCATTCCGAATTCACCACCTATACGTGGGAATTCACCGCCGATCCGCTGGCCACGCCGTTCCACCCCGAGGCGTCGTCGCTGGCGTCGCCGATGCGGCTGATCCCGCAGCCTGGACCGCTGTTCGTGGCGGTCGACCTGCACATCCTGCCGGACGATCCGCCGCGCACCTCGCCGGAACGATTGTTCGACCGCGCCAGCCTCGCCGTCGCGGAAAACTCCGACGGCGCGGCGGTCTATGCGACCGATTTTCAGCCCGGTCCGTCGGGCTTCGTTCGGGTGCTGGTGGTCGATCGCGGCATGGCGCCGGAGCGTGCCGGCGCTCTGGTGCAGCGCGTGCTCGAAATCGAGACCTATCGCACGCTGGCGCTGCTCGGCCTGCCCGAAGCGCAGCGGCTCGGCCCCTCGATCAGCAACGGCGAGCGCCGCCTCGCCGAAGTCACCGCCGAGATGCGCAAGGCGGGCGATCTCGCCATCAACAACAAGCTGCTGCACGAACTGACCGAGCTCGCCGCCGAAGTCGAAGCCGGCGCCGCCGCAAGTCTGGGCCGGTTCAGCGCCAGCCGCGCCTATGAGGAGATCATGACGGGCCGGCTGGCGACGCTCGGCGAACGCAAGGTCGGCGGGCTGCCGACCTGGTCGTCGTTCCTGGCGCGCCGGATGAAGCCCGCGATGCGGACCTGCACCACCACCGAGGCGCGGCAATCCGACCTGTCGCTGAAGCTCGCCCGCGCCGCCAATCTGTTGCGCACCCGCGTCGATGTCGAACTCGAACAGCAGAATCAGGAGTTGCTGAAATCGATGAACGCGCGCACGCGGCTGCAATTGCGGCTGCAGGCGACCGTGGAGGGCCTCTCCACCGCGGCGATCACCTACTACGTGGTCGGACTGTTCGGTTATGTGGTGAAGGGCCTGCACGACACCGGCCAGATCACGGTGGAGCCGAGCCTCGTCACCGCGGCCTTCGTGCCGATCGCCGCATTCACGATCTGGTGGACGGTGCGCAGAATCCGGATGAAGCACATCGCCGGTGAGGATCGATGAAGCCCGGCGGCAGGCTCGGCCCCGCGCGGTTGCTTGTCGCCATCGTCGCGGTGATCGCGATCGGCGCCGCGCTGTGGCAGCTCCACCGCGCCACCGGCGATCTGATCGTCACCCACGCCACCGTCGGCCAGACCCCAGTCACGGTGTTCCGCGAGCCGTCGGCCACGCGGGCGCCGGTGGTGGTGATCGCGCACGGCTTCGCCGGCTCGCAGCAATTGATGCAGCCGTTCGCCCAGACCATGGCGCGCAACGGCTATATCGCGGTGACGTTCGACTTCACCGGCCACGGCCGCAATCCGGTGACGATGGTGGGCGACGTCGACGAGCCGACCAAGATCACCGGCGTGCTGGTCGACGACCTCGCCCGGGTGACCGACTACGCCCGCGCGCTGCCGCAAAGCGACGGCCGCGCCGCGGTGCTCGGCCATTCGATGGCGTCCGACATCGTGGTCGCCTACGCGGTGGCGCACCCGGACATCTCCGCCACCGTCGCGGTGTCGGTGTTCACCCGAAAATCGACGCCGACCCTGCCGCACAATCTGCTGGTGATCGTCGGCGATTGGGAACCGCAGATGCTGAAGGACGAGGGCTTGCGCATCGTCAATCAGCTCACCGGCGGCGGTGCGGCGGCCGGGCGCACCTATGGCAGCTTCGGCGACGGCACCGCGCGGCGCGTGGCGTTCTCGTCCGGCGTCGAACATATCGGCGTGCTGTACAGCCAGGACAGCCTGCGTGAATCGCTGCAGTGGATGAACGAATCGTTCGGCCGGCAAAGCTCCGGCTGGATCGATCGCCGTCCGGTCTGGCTGGCGCTGCTGTTCGGCGGCCTGATCGCGCTGGCGTGGCCGCTGTCGAAGCTGCTGCCGCAGGCGGCGCCGCTGCCGATGGGCGCGAGTCTGGCCTGGAAGCCGCTGCTGATTGCCGCGATCGTCCCCGCGGTGCTGACGCCGCTGCTGCTGTGGAAGGCGCCGACCGACTTCCTGACCATCCTGCTCGGCGACTATCTGACGCTGCATTTCCTGCTGTACGGCGCGCTGACCGCTGCGATCCTGCTGCTGATCCGCCGGCGCGGGCGCAAGGCGCATGCCCATGCCCATGCTTCCACGCATCACCAACGCGGACTGGAGCGACTGGAGTCGCTGCCCGATCCCGCCCATCCGCGGGTGGCGATCGCGGCGCTGGCGATCGCGTCGGTGGCGGCGATCGCCTACAACATCATCGGCTTCGGCGTGCCGCTCGACACCTACGCGTTCTCGTTCATGCCGATCGAACCGCGGCTGCATCTGATCGCCGCGGTCGCCTGCGGCACCATCCCGTATTTTCTCACCGCGGAATGGATGGCGCATGGCGCGGGCGCCAGACGCGGCGCCTATGCGCTGGCGAAATTCTGCTTCCTCGCCTCGCTCGCCGCCGCGGTCGCGCTCAATCTGCAGAAGCTGTTCTTCCTGATCATCATCGTGCCGGTGATCCTGCTGTTGTTCATCGCCTTCGGCCTGATCAGCAACTGGACCTACAAGGCGACCAACCACCCCCTGCCCGGCGCGCTGGCCAATGCGATCCTGTTCGCCTGGGCGATCGCGGTGACGTTCCCGATGGTGATCCGCTGATGCAGATCGAGCTCTGGCCCGCAGGCGGCGAGCGGCGCTGGCGTCTGGTCACCGACGCGGTGATGGGCGGAGTCTCGCAGGGCACGTTGCAGGCGACCGAGGTCGGCGGCCGTCCGGCGGCGCGGATGCGCGGCGCGGTCTCGACCGAGAACAATGGCGGCTTCATCCAGATCGCGATGGATCTGGCGCCCGACGGCGGCGCTTACGACGCCGGCGGCTTCACCGGCGTCAGCATCGAGGTGTCGGGCAACGGCGAACGTTACGGCGTCCATCTGCGCACCACCGACATGGTCCGGCCGCAGCAATCCTATCGCGAGGGCTTTGCCGCGCCGCCGCGATGGACCGTGGTGCACCTGCCGTTCGTGCAGTTCGTTCCGCATCGCATCGAAACGCCGCTGAACATCACGCGGCTGCGGCGGATCGGGCTGGTGGCGATCGGCCGCGCCTTTGATGCAGATCTATCCGTCGCCCGGCTTTGGCTCTATTGATCGGTGGAGCCTGACTTATGGCGAATGGCGACGGTCGCCGCCGCCGAATAGAGAAACCGCACGATGTTCGGACCCAGGCGCGAGATCCCCGCGAGCGGCCAGGAATCGGTGTGGGACTATCCGCGCCCGCCGCGACTGGAACCCGTGCCCATGCGGCTGCGCGTGGTGTTCGACACCGAGACCATCGCCGACAGCGTCGCGGGATTTCGCGTGCTCGAGACCAGTCACCCGCCGGTCTACTACATTCCGCAGGCCGACATCCGGATGGACCTGATGCGCAAGGCGCCGGGATCGTCCTGGTGCGAGTTCAAAGGCGAGGCCGGCTACTGGTCGATCGAGGCCGGCGGCCGCCGTTCCGACAACGCCGCCTGGAGCTATCCGTCGCCGACGCCGACATTTGCGCCGATCGCCGGCCATCTCGCCTTCTACGCCTCGCGGGTCGACGCCTGCTACGTCGGCGACGAACGCGTTCAGCCTCAGCAGGGCGATTTCTACGGCGGCTGGATCACCTCGACGATCGTCGGCCCATTCAAGGGCGGCCCGGGAACACGCGGATGGTAGATCATCTCGAAGCTCACGCGCCGGTCTGGTCGCCGCCGCTGAACGAACCCGCACCGCGCGAACTGTGCACCGATTGCGGCGTGTCGCGAATGAGCGATCCGAAGCAATGCGGCCAGGCCTGCCAGTTCATCAAGCCCAACTACCCGGCGATGGAGCGGCAGGTCCACGGCCGCAACCGCGATCCGTCGAAGCCGGACGAGGCGTTCTTCGGTCCGTACGGACGGATGCTGCAGGCGGCGATGAAGCAGCCGCGCGAAAACGCGCAATGGACCGGGATCACCACGAGGATCGGCGAACGTTTGCTCGAAACCGGCGCGGTCGACGCGGTGCTGACGATGGCGCCGGACCCGGCCGACAAATGGAAGCCGATGCCGGTCCTGGTGACCAGCCCCGAAGGCATGGCGCAATGCCGCGGCATGCGGATGGGCTACGCGCCATCGCTGGCGCTGCTGGAGCCGGCGCGCGCCGCCGGTTACAAGCGGATCGCGGTGATCGGGATTCCGTGCCAAGTCTATGCGCTGCGCTCGCTGGAGCAGAAACTCGGCTTCGAGCGGCTGTATGTCATCGGCACGCCGTGCTCGGACAACACCACCACCGAGAATTTCCACGAATTTCTCGATCTGTTGTCGGACCAGCCGGACACCATCACCTATCTCGAGTTCCGCGCCGACTATCACGTCGAGCTGCGCTTCACCGACGGCCGGGTGCAGGCGATCCCGTTCCTGCTGCTGCCGATCTCGAAGCTGAAGCCGGATTTCTTCCCGATCACCTGCCGCACCTGCGTCGACTACACCAATACGCTCGCCGACATCACGGTCGGCTACATGGCGGGGCGCGGCGAGCAATGGCTGCTGGTGCGCAACGAGCGCGGCGAAGAACTGCTGAATCTGCTCGGCGACGAAGTGAAGCTCAGCGAGCCGACCAGCGCAGGCAACCGCACCGCGCCGGTGAAAGGCTTCCTCAAGAACACCGAACTCGCCGCCGGCGGATTGCCGGTGCGCGGGATGCCGAACTGGCTGCGGCCGTTCATGGGATGGCTGATGCCGAAGGTCGGCCCGCGCGGGCTGGAGTTCGGCCGCGCCCGGGTGGAGATGAAGGCGGTGGAGACCGTGCTGCATCTGCGGCGGAACTACAAACAGAAGATCAAGAACATGGTACCAGCGCACGTCTGGGCGCTGGTCAAACCCTATGGGCTCGAGCCCGACGAGTCCGAGCGGCGCAACTAAAGCATGATGAGTTATCTTCGAATCGTCATGCAGCTCTAGCTTTTTGATTGAGCATGATCTTTTCCGAAATCCGGCTTTTCGTTTTCGGGATCATGCGCCAAACCTCCCGATCCAGCAGTTCCGACGGGGAACTCGTCTTCGTGCTCCCAGTTAGCGGGCCAGGAGGCGGCCCGCCTGCGGCCGGTCGCGTGCTCCTGAACCGAGCAGGGAGGCTCAATTGGACAAGGACATTCTCGATCACCTGAAGACGCTGCATACCAGCGAAATCGACGCCCGCAACGGCTACCAGGAAGCGCTGGAAGACGCCGAGGGCAAGGGATTGACGTCGCTGTTCCGCGACATGATCGCGCTGCATCACGGCAATTCCGAAGAGCTCGGCGGGATGCTGATCAATGCCGGCGAGGAGGCCGACGACAGCGGGTCGTTCATGAGCGTGGTTCACCAGACCATCATGAGCGTGCGCTCGCTGTTCGACGGGTTGGACGGCAGCGTGCTGCCCGGCCTGATCGACGGTGAAAAGCGCAACCTCGCCAAATACGACGAGGCGGTGCAGGCCTCGGCGGCCGCGCCGGCGATCGTCGCGACGCTGACCGCGCAGCGCAACAAGATCCGCGAGAAGATCGAGCTGATGCAGCAGCAGAACGCCGCCTATGAGGCGGCGAAGGCGTAGTTCGCCGCGGACATATCGTCTGATTTGAACGACCCCACTTCGTCATGCCCGGGCTTGTCCCGGGCATCCACGTTTGGAGCCGACGATGCTCCGAGATACGTGGATGGCCGGGACAAGCCCGGCCATGACGTGTTGAGAGGGGGAGCGGCTCACAAAAAAATCGGGGGCTTTTTGGGCCCCCGATTTCCTGTCCAGCCAATATGTGCAGCCGGTTACTTGGTCAGCGTGCCGGTATTGCCCGGCGAACTGCCGACGCCGGCGTCGGATCCGGTCGGCGCGACGCGCGGATCGGTGCCCGGATTGGCAGGCTGATAGCGCTTCGGCTCGTTCTGGATTCCCTGCGGCTGCGCCATGCCGGTGGTGTTGCCGCTGGCGGCGCCGGTGGCGTTACCCGCCGCGCTGCCGGTGGCCGCCGGCTGCGACACCTGCGCCGTCTGGGTGTCGTTGCGCGCGGTCACGCCGGTCGCCAACAGGCCCATCGCGACCAGCGCAAACACGGTGACGCCGATCAGTTCCGGCAGTGCACCATCCGGTGCGGCACCGCGGCCATGGCCGTTGCCTTCGAGCGTATCGGCGGCCACGGCACGATTGGACCGCGACTTGATGAAGTTGAGAAACGCGAATGCGACGATCGCGAGGCCGGCCGCCAGGGTGAAAAACATCAGCCAGCTGATAGGTTGCTCTCCGTCCATGAAATCCTCCAGAGTTGGGTGTCGACGAGTAGTAGTGACGATCTGTCGACAACCAACGAGAGGTTTTCAGAAAGGTTCCTGCCGCCCGGCGGGATTGCCGGACGACGGCAACTACGCGGTGTCCTTCGGCAATTGCGGGTGCATCGGCACCTCGTGGGGCGCCGTGACCGGATCGTCGGACCGATCGCCGGCGAAAAACCGCTGCACCACGACGAAGAACACCGGAACCATCAGCAGCGCCAGGATCACCACCGCGATCATGCCGCCCATCACGCCGGTTCCGAGTGCCTGCTGGCTCTTGGCGCCGGCGCCCGAGGCGATCACCATCGGCAGCACGCCGCTACAGAAGGCGAGGCCGGTCATCAGGATCGGCCGGAACCGGAGATGACAGGCCTCCATCGTCGCGTCGCGTAACGATTTGCCTTCCTTGCGCAGGTCCTTGGCGAACTCGACGATCAGAATCCCGTCCTTCGCCGCGAGCCCGATGATCGTGATCAGGCCCACCGTGAAGTACACGTCGTTCGGCAGCGCCCGCGTGGTCGCTGCCAGCACGGAGCCGACGATGCCGAGCGGAACCGTCAGCAGCACCGCGACCGGAATCGTCCAGCTCTCGTACAGCGCGGCGAGCACGAGGAACACCACCAGCGCCGAAAGCGCCAGCAGGAACGGCGCCTGCGAGCCCGACAGCTTTTCCTGCAGCGACTGGCCGGTCCAGTCGTAGCCGAAGCCGCGCGGCAACTGTCCGGCGAGCCGCTCCATTTCGCCGATCGCATCGCCGGTGGTGTAGCCGGCCCGCGCCTCCCCGCTCATGCGGATCGCGGGATAGTAGTTGAAGCCGACGATCTGGGTGGGGCCCTTCGACCACTCGATCGTCGCGAACGACGACAGCGGCACGAGCTGACCGCGGCTGTTCTTGACATTGTAGGTCAGGATGTCGTCGGCCTTCATCCGGTCGGGAATGTCGGCCTGCACGACGACGCGCTGCATCCGGCCGCGGTTCGGGAAGTCGTTGACATAGGCCGAGCCGAGATTGGTCGAGACCGTATTGTTGATGTCCTCGAAGGTGACGCCGAAGGCGCTGGCCTTCTCGCGGTCGATCACCAGATTGATCACCGGCGCCGGCGGCAGGCCCTCGACGTAGACGTTCTGCAGAATCGGGCTGGCGTTGGCGGCGGCGACCAGTTGCTGACTGGCCTGGACCAGCGCATCGTATCCCTTCTGGCCGCGATCCTGCAGCCGGAAGCTGAAGCCCGACGACGTGCCGAGGTTGTCGATCGGCGGCGGCTGCTGCGCCGCGATGCGCGCATCGCGCACCGATCCGAGCGTCTTGTTGGCGTCGTTGACGATCGCAGCGGCGGAAGCGTCGGCGCCGCGCTCGGACCAGTCTTTCAGCGTGACGAAGGCCTGCGCGGCGTTCATGCCCTGGCCGAGGAAGCTGAAGCCGGTGAGGAAGGTGACGTTGTCGACGCCGTCGCGCTTCAGCAGATAGTCCTCGACCTTCTTGATCACATCGTAGGTCCGGTTGTAGGACGAATCCGACGGCGTCTGCAGGTCGACGGTGATGAAGCCCTGGTCGTCGATCGGCAGGAAGCCGCCCGGCATCCGGGCCAGCCCCCAGCCGAGCACGGCGAGGAGCACGGCGTAGAGAATCATCAGCCGGCCCGTTCGCCCGAGATTCCACCGCACGATCCGCGAATAGCGCTCGCGGGTGCCGTCCAGAATGCGGTTGAAGCGGCCGAAGAAGCCGCGTTCGGCGTGGGCGTGGCCCTTGACGACGGGCTTCAGCAGCGTGGCGCACAGCGCCGGCGTCAGCGACAGCGCCAGCAGCGCCGAGAACGCGATCGCCGACACCATCGTCACCGAGAACTGCCGGTAGATGATGCCGACCGAACCCGGGAAGAACGCCATCGGCACGAACACCGCGATCAGCACGGCGGTGATGCCGATGATGGCGCTGGTGATCTGCGTCATCGCCTTGCGGGTGGCTTCCTTCGGCGGCAGCCCCTCCTCGGCCATGATGCGTTCGACGTTTTCGACGACGACGATCGCATCGTCGACCAGAATGCCGATGGCGAGCACCATGCCGAACATCGTCAGCATGTTGATGGAATAGCCGAACAGCAGCAACGACGCGCAGGTGCCGAGCAGCGCCACCGGCACCACGATGGTCGGAATGATGGTGTAGCGGATGTTCTGCAGGAACAGGAACATCACCACGAACACCAGCACCACCGCCTCGAGCAGCGTGTAGACGACCTTGGTGATCGAGGCTTCGACCACCGGCGTGATGTTGTAGGGGATCTCGTATTTGATGTTGGCGGGGAAGAAGCGCGACAGCTCCTTCATCTTGGCTTCGACCGCGCTCGCCGTCGCCAGCGCGTTGCCGGTCGGCGACATCAGCACCGACAGGCCGGCCACCGGCTTGCCGTTGAGGCGGGTGTTGAACTGATAGGTGAAGCCGCCGATCTCGATCCGCGCGACGTCGCGCAGCCGGACGGTCGAGCCGTCCGCATTGGCGCGCAGCACGATCGCGCCGAACTCGTCGGCCGACGAGAGCTGGCCCTTCACCAGCACCAGCACCGAGGTCTTCTGCCCCTTGGCGCTCGGCTCGGCGCCGACGGCGCCGGACGCGACCTGGGCGTTCTGCGCCTCGATCGCCTTGGTGACCTCGCCCGCAGTGAGATTGTAGCCGACCAGCTTGTCGGGATCGATCCAGATCCGCAGCGCGCGTTCGGTCGAATACAGCGTGGCGCGGCCGACGCCGGGAATGCGGCGGATTTCGCCGAGCACGTTGCGGATCATGAAGTCGCCGAGGCCGACTTCGTCGAGCGAGCCGTCGGTCGAACTCAGCGTGATGATCTGCAGCACCGCGCTGGAGGCTTCCTCGACCAGGATGCCCTGCTGCAACACCGCGCGCGGCAGCCGCGCCTCGATGCGCTTGATGCGGTTCTGAACGTTGACCGACGCCATTTCGGTGTCGGTGCCGGGCTCGAAATTGGCGATGATCTCGACCTGACCGAGCGAGTCGGAGGTCGATTCGAAATTCAGGATGCCGTTGGCGCCGTTGAGCTCTTCTTCGATCAGCCGGGTGACGCTGTTGTACAGGTTCTCAGGCGAGGCGCCGGGATATTGGGCGGCGATCGCGATCGAGGGCGGCGCGATGATCGGGTACTGCGCGATCGGCAGAAACGGAATGGAGATCGCGCCGAGAAGGCAGATGAACAGCGCGACGACCCAGGCGAAAATCGGCCTGTCGATAAAAAATGCCGGCATCGGTGCTTATTGCACCTTCTTGGTGCTGCCCGTCGTCGAAGGGGCTGCGGTGGCCGCTTTGGTCTCCTCGGTGCTCACCGGAGCGACGGCGTCGCCCGCCGCGAATTTCTGGAAGCCGTCGACCACGACGCGCGCGCCCGGCTTGAGCCCCTCGAGCACCAGCCACTGACCGTCCTGCTGCGAACCGACGCGGACCGGCTGCACAGCCACGCGGTTGTCGTCCTTGACCACGAAGACCTCGCTGCCGCCGCCGCCGTTGCGCTGAACCGCCTGCTCCGGAACCGAGATGGCGTCGGCGTCGAAGCCCTGCTCGATCCGCACGCGGACATACATGCCGGGCAGCAATTCGCGGTTCGGATTGTCGAACTCGGCGCGCAGCGTCACCTGACCCGTATAGGCGTCGACCTTCGACTCCGAGAACAGCAGCTTGCCGGGCAGCGGATAGACGGTGCCGTCGTCGAGCACCAGTCGGGCGCGCGCGGCGTCCGGGGCGATCTGATCGAGTTCGCCGGATTCGAACGCGCGGCGCAGTCGGACCATTTCGGCGACCGGCTGGGTGAAGTCGGCATAGACGTGATCGAGCTGCTGAATGGTGGCGAGGCTGTTGGAGTCGTTCTGGACCACCAGCGCGCCCTCGCTGACCAGCGCGGCGCCGATCCGGCCACTGATCGGCGCGCGGATGGTGGCGTATTCGAGGTTCAGCTTGGCGCGCGCGACCTCGGCTTCGCGGGCGGACACCTCCGCCTCGGCCTGCCGCGAATTGCTCGCCGCGACTTCGTTCTGCGCCTTGGAGGCGGCCTGTTCCTTGGTCAGCATCGCCACGCGATTGGCCTGCTGCAACGCCTGCTCGCGCGCGGCATGAGCCTTGGCGAGCGCGGCCTCCGCCGCCTTCAATTCAACTTCGAACGGCCGCGGATCGATGACGTAGAGCGGATCGCCCGCCTTGACCTCGCTGCCCTGCTGGAACTGGCGATGCACGACGATGCCGGAAACCCGGGGTCGCACGTCGGCGACGCGGATCGGCGCGATGCGCCCCGGCAATTCGCGAATGATCGCGCGCGCGTGCGCCTTGAGGGTGATCGTGCCGACTTCCGGCTTCTCCGGCATGGTGGCATTGGCCACTTTCGGTTCCCCACAGCCGGCCAACGCCGGGGCGAGACAGGCGAGCGCCACCGCCGTGAAGGCAAAACTGATCGATCCCCGCATTCGAATGACCTCTGAAAATTCCGATCCGCTAGCCGGCGGCCCACGCACGTGAAATCTCGCCGCGGCCAGACCCCGGCTATGACGGCTGATGAACAGAAATTAAGAGTGAATTTGTGCGGCACAACATGACAGCGCGGCGGCGCAATGTCACATGCGAGGGAACCGCCTGACGTCGCAGTCTTTTTGGGGAGTCACGGTGTCGTGAGCCGACCGCGGATACCGCCGCCGAGCGTCTCGGCGGGCGGTTCATTCGCTTTTGTTAACAAATAGTTACCTGGATGGAGCGATTCGACCCTCGGGCCGGCGAGCATTCCGGCCGCTATCTTCCGTAGACGAAAGCAGCATCGCCGAGGTCGATCTTCGGCAGTTCGTCCTTCTCCGTCCAGTAGTCCTGGCTGTGCTGCCACTCCGGCTTTGCGCCGCGTTTCGGCAGCAGATTCATGCCGCGCATCAGGTAGCCCGGGTTGAAATTCTCCGGGTCCATCCAGGGCAGCAACTCCATCGCGGCGTCCTCCGGGCGTAGCGCCGGCACGACACTGCGATAACCGTTCCGGCGCATGTGGCCGAGCAGCCGGCAGACGAAATCCGCCACCAAATCGGCGCGCAGCGTCCAGCTCGCGCGGAAGTAACCGAACACCCAGACCATGTTGGGCACGCCGGTGAACATCATGCCGCGATAGGTGACGGTCTCGGCGAAGTCGAGCGGTTCGCCGTCGATGCTGAAGGCGATGTCGCCGAGCACGTTGAGATTGAAGCCGGTGGCGGTGACGACGATGTCGGCATCGAGTTTTTGCCCCGACTTCAGCGCGATCCCCGTCTCGGTGAATCGCTCGATTTCGTCGGTGACCACCGACGCCTTGCCCGACGCAATGCCCTTGAACAGATCGCCGTCCGGCACGAAGGCGATGCGCTGGCGCCACGGCCGGTAGCTCGGCATGAAATGCGGATCGAGATCGTAGTCCGGACCGAGGTGGGCGCGAACGCCGGCCAGCAATTCCTGCTTCACCGCCTCCGGCTCCGTCATCGAGCGGCGGGTGAAGGTGGCCTGATCGAACAGGATTTTGCGCCGGACGATCTCGTGGATCCAATCCTCCGAAATGCCGAGCTCGCGCAGCGTGTCGGCAATCTCGATCTTGTTGCGTCCGGGGATGAAATAGGTCGGCGAGCGCTGCAAGACGGTGACGTGCTCGCAGCCCGCCGCGATCGCCGGCACCACCGTCGCGGCGGTCGCGCCCGAGCCGATCACGACCACTTTCTTGCCGGTCGTATCGAGATCGTCCGGCCAGGTCTGCGGATGCACGATGCGGCCCTTGAACTCCGCCATGCCCTCCCAATCGGGGGTGTAACCTTCGCTGTGCCGATAATAGCCCTGGCACATCCAGAGGAAATCCGCGGTGACGCGGACCGCCTCGCCGGTGTCGGTGCGCTCGGCCGCGATGGTCCAGCGCTTTTCCGCGCTCGACCAGTCCGCCGATACGATCCGGTGGCGATAGTGAATGTGCCGGTCGAGGTCGTTATCGTCGATCACCTCGCCGAGATATTCGCGGATTTCGGCCGCGGTCGCGATCGGCTTTCCGGTCCACGGCTTGAAGCGATAGCCGAAGGTGTAGAGATCGCTGTCGGAGCGGATGCCGGGATAGCGGTGAGTCAGCCAGGTCCCGCCGAAGCTGTCCTGCGTCTCGAGCACAGCGAAGCTGGTGCCGGGGCATTGCGTCGTCAGATGATAGGCGCCGCCGATTCCGGAGATTCCGGCGCCGACGATCAGCACGTCGACATGTTCGGGGCAGGATCGGGCCGTGGCGGAGGGGTCGACGCGCGGCGCGTCGGCTTCGGCAAGCTGGGTCATGTTTCCTCGACTTTTTTTCTGTCGTTGACACCAGATTGACGCCTGCGCCGCGTTTTGCCCAGCATTTTCTTGGCCGCGCGCTGCGGCGGTTGTGAACGACACCGGACGCTGCCGATCGTCGTGTCGCCGGAATCGTCGCGCCGCCGGGCGTGCCTCGCCGACCGGGCGGCGATGCTCCGGGACGCCGAAACGCAAAACGCCGCGGGCATTGCTGCCCGCGGCGCTTCGTGGCCGATCGGCCGCGGCCGGCTCAGATGTTGAGCAGCAGCGGATAGCCGGAGAACGACTTGTACTCGCCTTCCTGCTTCAGCAGCAGCGGCATGCCGGAGAACGACTGGTATTCGCCCTCCTGCTTCAGCAGCAGCGGGGTGCCGGAGAAGCTCTGGTACTCGCCCTTCTGCTCGAGGATCAGCGGCGTGCCGGAGAAGCTCTTGTACTCGCCTTCCTGCTTCAGCAGCAGCGGCGTGCCGGAATAGCTTTCGTACTCGCCCTTCTGCTCGAGAATCAGCGGAGTGCCGGAGTGTCCTTTGTATGCTTCGCTCATGGTCAAATTCCTTTACTTAGAGAGCACTGGCAGGCCCAGCCAGGAGGAGAAGATGGTCGGATTGTTGATCAGCAGCGGCTCGCCCGAATAGGATTTGTACGGACCGCTGCCATCCATCAACAGAGGAGTCCCGGAGAAGGACTTGTAGGGACCGCTGCTGTCGAGCAGCAACGGCGTTCCGGAGAACGACTGGTAAGGGCCCTTGCTGCTGATCACCAGCGGCGTTCCGGAGAACGTCTTGTCGCTGTCGACGAGCAGCCAGTCGCCGGAATAGGATTTGTACTTGCCCGAGGTGTCGAGCAGAGTCTTGGCGTGAATCATGTTGGAGAACGGCGTCGCTTCGCTCATCTCCATGGCGGCCGAGGCCGACGATGGCACGCTGATCTTGTTCGGACCGTAGCTGTCGAGAATCGTGGTCGCCTTGGCGGCGAAGCCGAATTCGGCCTGAACCGCGACCACGACGGCGCCCTTCTTGACGTAGTCGGCATAGGTCCGGGCCTCGGCGCGCGGCACATAGGCCCGGCCCATCGCCGCGACGACGTCGTCGACGGAACTCGACTTGCCAGACTGATAACCGGTGACGACGGAATATTTGTAGTTGTTCTTCTTCAGGTCGGCTTCCAGCGCAGCGAGCTTGCTGCTGGAGTCGTACAACCGGGTGATGATTTGCGTCATGTCAGCTCCGTTTCGGTCTCAGGACCGGGTCAGATGGCCCTGAATCAGTAGAGTGTCCCGCCGCTTGATCAGCGGGACCATCGTCACCAGCGTCGCGAACAGCAGCAGCAGTTCGAGGCCGTAGACGGCATTGTAACCGGCGGCGGGACCGAACTGCGGAGCGAACGCCGTCACGAGATCGCGAATGATGCCGCCCAGCGCGATCGCCAGGCCGGCGGCGGAGGCCTGCACCGCGCCCCAGGCGCCGAGCGCGAGGCCGGCCTGATCCTTCGGCGCGGCGTTCATCGTCGCGGTCAGCGTGCCGTGGCCGAACAGCCCGGCGCCGAACCCGATCAGCGCGGTGCCGCAGCCGAATGTCAGCACCGACGCGGCGCCCTGCAGTTCGGCGGCGAAGATCACCGCGAGGAAGGCCGGGATTCCGACCAGCGAGCCGAAGCTCGCCATCCGGAACGGATCGGCGCCGCGGCTCAGCACGCGCGAGGCGAGACCGAAGCCGAGCAGGCCGCCGATCGCCAGCGCGGCGGTGAGCTTGGTGGTGTCGCCGACCGACATCGACAGGATCTGGCCGCCATAGGGTTCGAGCAGCACGTCCGCCATGCTGAACGCCATGGTGCCGAAGCCGACCGCGATCAGCCGGCGCATCGCGTCCTTGCCCTGGATGAAGACGTCCCAGGATTCACGGAAGCTCGCGGAGGGGGCGCCGGGATGCGCGGTCGCCTGGGTCGCGCCGGAGGTGCGCCGCGCTTCCTGCTTCCAGACGGCGATGCCGTTGAGCACGATGGTGACGACGGCCGAGCCCTGGATCACCTGAATCAGGCGACCGGGCGAGAAATCGGAGAGCAGGATGCCGAACACGATCGCGGCGGCGATCATGCCGAACATCAGCATGGTGTACATCAGGCCGACCACCTTCGGCCGCGATTCCGGCGAGGCGAGGTCGGTGGCGAGCGCGAGGCCGACGGTCTGGGTGGTGTGGACGCCGGCGCCGATCAGCAGGAACGCCAGCGCCGCGCCGACCTGACCGATCCACACCGGGGCGTTGCCCGCATCGCCGCTGCCCGACAGCACCAAGAGCGCGAACGGCAGGATCGCCAGGCCGCCGAACTGCACCAGCGTGCCCTTGTAGAGAAAAGGCACGCGGCGCCAGCCGAGCACGGATTTGTGGACGTCGGATTTGAAGCCGATCAGCGCGCGGAACGGCGCGAACAGCAAAGGCAGCGACACCATCACGCCGACGATCGAGGCCGGCACGTTGAGTTCGACGATCATCACCCGGTTGAGGGTGCCGACCAGCAGCACCAGCGACATCCCGACCGCCACCTGAAACAGCGACAGCCGCAGCAAGCGCGACAACGGCAGATCCGGCGTCGCCGCATCCGCGAAGGGCAGAAAGCGAGACCCCATAGAGGCCCAGACTCTCATCATTTTTTGGCTGACTGCGTTCATCGTCCAGCAAATCCAGCTTGCAAGGGGCCGGCGACGACGGTCACCGATAACCGAATGAACAGCACCACTTTGCGGCCGGAGATGATCTGCGGCAGATCAAACCGCCACGGCAGATCAAACCGCCACCGCGCCTCGACCGGGTACAAAGCAAGCGACCGGGACCCATGGATCCCGGTCCAGCCACAACAGCTTCAACGAAGCTGCAATCAGCCGATGGTGACCGAGCTCTCGATCGCCGCGGTCTTACCGTTCCAGTACTTCGGGAACCAGGTGGTGTTCGACAGCACGGCGTAGTGAACGAGGATGGCGATCACGGTGACGCTGCCCAGCAGAAGCGGCAGGCCAACGGTCGGCTTGACCACAGTCCAAATGCGACCTTGATTCATTTTCGATACTCCTTAGTGCAGCCAGGGCGAGTAAACGTACGCCAGGAAGTGCGCCACGATCGCGATCGCGCCGAAAATGCGCGTGCCGTCGATGACGTGCTTGTGGAGCTCTTCCGATTCCGCGATCGTCAGGCCAGTCGGCCAGACCTTGTTCGGATCGTCTGCCATAGTAAAACCTCCTAAGAGACTTTCGATCATTCCGTGCTGAACCTGCACGTAGGTCGTTTCGCTGCTACGCCGAACTGAGTTCGTTTGGTCTCAGCAACTTTCCTGTCCGTCGGATCATCCCTCCGCGCCGTCGCCGCCAGGATCTGGCTTTGGGGCGCGTGCGATGCGGGCTCGTCCAGGCCCGGGTGCCGTTTGGGCTTTCACCCTATCGATCACATCCGAGTGATTGTAAGATGATCCTGACACACAAATTTGTCAATTTAACATGACACTGAGGGGTGTCCGTGTCATACCGGACATCCTCAAACCGGTCCGCCGACTCCCGGACACGGAGAATTGAGTGAATGTGATGAACTCGGGCATTGACAACACGGCCGAGTTGATAGTCGCAGATCTCGACCCATTCGGCCAGTCCGGATGTGAGCGCGAAGCGATTCATCTGCCCGGCTCGATTCAGCCGCACGGCGCCCTGCTGGCGCTGGCGCCGGACGATCTGCGCATCGTTCACGCCGGCGGCGACACCGCGACGCTGCTCGGGACGCCGGCCGGATCGCTGCCCGGCCGCGACGCCAGCGCGATCCTGTCGTCGGACCAGATCGCACGGTTGCGCGCCCTGCTCGGCCCGGATCGCAGGATCGAGCGGCCGCTGCACGCCTTCGCGCTGCATGCGCCGGACGCCACGCCGATCGATGTCGTGGTGCATCAGTCATCGGGCCTGCTGGTGCTGGAGTTCGAACCGCGTCGCGAGCCGGCGCCGGACAATTCG
This sequence comes from Rhodopseudomonas palustris, assembly GCF_034479375.1. Classification (NCBI taxonomy): domain Bacteria; kingdom Pseudomonadati; phylum Pseudomonadota; class Alphaproteobacteria; order Hyphomicrobiales; family Nitrobacteraceae; genus Rhodopseudomonas; species Rhodopseudomonas palustris. The sequence continues at coordinate 2,984,750 of NZ_CP140155.1, forward strand.
CTGGCGCTGGTGCAGTCGATGATCCGCCATGTGCAGCGCGCCGGAACGGTGCAGGCGTTCTGCGAGGCGATCGTCGCCGAGGTCCGCGCCGTCACCGGCTTCGAGCGGGTGATGATCTATCGCTTCACCGCCGACGGCAGCGGCGAGGTGATGGCCGAATCCCGCGTCCCCGGCGTCGAGAGCTTCCTCGGACTGCGCTATCCGGAATCCGACATCCCGAAGCAGGCGCGCGCGCTCTATCTCACCAACTGGATCCGCGCGATTCCCGACGCGCGCAACGCGCCGGCGCCGATCACGCCGGCCGTCAATCCGCGCACCGGCCTGCGGCTAGACCTCAGCCAGAGCGTGATCCGCAGCGTGTCGCCGGCGCACCGGGTGTATCTGGCGCATATGGGCGTGGTGGCATCGATGTCGCTGTCGATCATCCAGCACGGCCGGTTGTGGGGCCTGATCGCCTGCCATCACGGCGCGCCGCGCTTTCTGCCGTACCGGATGCGCGAGGCGTGCGAGCTGTTCGCCGAGATGGCGTCGTCGCAGCTCGAGGCCAAGGTCGCCGCCGAACAGCTCGAGGCGCGGCTGCGCAGCACCCGGATCCACGAAGAGCTGGTGACGCGGATGAGCCAGGAATCGGATCTGGCCGAGGGGCTGATCCGGTTTCATCCCAATCTGCTCGACTTCATTCCGGGGACCGGCGTCGCGCTGTGGATCGACGGCCAGTTCACCGGCCTCGGCCACACGCCGGACGCCGCCCAGACCGAAGCGCTGATCGGCTGGCTGACGGCGAACTCGAACGACGGCGTGTTTCACACCGACAGCCTGCCGCTGATCTATCCGCCGGCGAAAGCCTACGCCGACCGCGCCAGCGGCCTGATGGCGCTGTCGCTGTCGAAATCGCCGCGCGACTACGTGCTGTGGTTCCGGCCCGAAGTGGTGCGCACCGTCACCTGGGCCGGCAATCCGAACAAGCCGGTCGGCGTCGGCCCTGGCGGTGAATTCCTGACGCCGCGCCGCAGCTTCGCCGCGTGGCGGGAGTCGGTGCGGCTGCATGCCGAGCCGTGGCGCGCGTCCGAGATCGAGGCCGCGCACCGGCTGCGGCTGTCGCTGCTGGAGGTGGTGCTGCGGCGGATCGACGGCATCGCCCGCGAACGCAAATCGGCGCGGCTGCTGCAGGAACAGTTGATGCGTCAGGTCGAACTCGGGTTGCGCCGGTCGCACGACGTCGCGCAGACCCTGCAGGAAGAGACCCGACGGCGCGTCTCGGTCGAGGCCGACCTGTCGCAGGTGCTGCGGCGGACGGTCGAGGATCAGGAAGCCGAACGGCTGCGGATCGCGCGCGAACTGCACGATACGCTCGGCCAGTCGCTGACGCTGCTGCAGCTCGGCTTCGAAAAGCTCGGCCAGGTCGCGCCCGACAATGGCGAACTACAGAGCCGCGTCGCCGGCATGAGGAGTCTCACCGCCCATATCGGCCAGCAGGTCAACCGGCTGGCGTGGGAGATCCGGCCGACCGCGCTCGACGATCTCGGCATCCAGACCGCGATCCAGCATCTGCTCGACGCCTGGAGCGAGAAGGCGCAGGTGCAGTTCGACCTGCACATGACGCTCGGCGACCGCCGCCTGCCGCCGGCGATCGAGACCACGCTCTATCGCGTGCTGCAGGAAGCGCTGACCAACATCGTCCGCCACGCCGCCGCGAGCCACGTCAGCGTCATCCTGCGGTTGTCGGACCAGCAGGTGACGATGGTGGTCGAGGACGACGGCCGCGGCTTCGTCAATCCCGACGCCGGTCGCCCGCCGGAGCGGCTCGGCCTGCTCGGCATCCGCGAGCGGCTGACGCTGGTCCGCGGCTCGCTCGAAATCGAATCCGCGCCCGGCAAGGGCACCGCTCTGTACGCACGAGTTCCGTTGTAAAGCATGGAAGCACATCCGATGGACCAGCAGGCCCCCTCCCGATTGCGCGTCTTCCTCGCCGACGATCATCCGGTCGTGCTCAGCGGCATGAAGGCCCTCGTCGCCGGCGATCCCGCCATCGAAGTCGTCGGCGAGGCGAGCGACGGCCCGAACGCGTTGCGCCGCGCGACCGAGCTTCGGCCCGACGTCGCTGTACTCGATCTGTCGATGCCGGGCCTGAACGGCATCGAGGTGGCGCGGAAGTTTCTCGCCGCCTGCCCCGAATGCCGGGTGCTGGTGCTGACCGTGCACGAGGACGGCGCTTACTTGCGCCAGTTGCTCGACCTCGGCGTGTCCGGCTACGTGCTGAAGCGCTCCGCCACCGAGGAGCTGATCCGAGGCATCCACGCGGTCGGCACCGGCGGCATCTATCTCGATCCGGCGATCGCCGGCCGCGCCATCGGCCGCAGCGCCCCGCATGTGCACGACAGCAACGAGCACAGCGCGGTGTCCGAACTGTCGACCCGCGAGATCGAGGTGCTGCGTCTCGCCGCCGTCGGCCACAGCAACAAGACGATCGCCGCCAAGCTGCAGATCGGCGCCAAGAGCGTCGAGACCTACAAGGCCCGCGGCATGGCCAAGCTCGGCTTCCACAACCGCGTCGAAGTCGTCCGCTTCGCGCTCAGCATGGGCTGGCTGGCGGACCCATAGAATTACCACACGCCGCATTTCGAAGTCATTCGTCATGGCCGGGCTCGTCCCGGCCATCCACGTCCTTGCTCCCTTGCCACGCTCGATGCGTGGATGCCCGGCACAAGGCCGGGCATGACGAATACTTGAGCGACGAGAACGACTACGCCGCCCGCCGCAGTTCCACGCGCCACACCTCCGGGCCCTGCTCCAGATAGTTCCACTGGCAGTCGTCGCCGTGGACGGATTCGAGGAAGTAGCGCAGCGGCCGCGGGTCGTGGTCGACGACGATCTGCATCCCCTGCCCCGGCTGCAGATTGTAGAACAGCCGCGGAATGATCTCGTGGCGCTGCTGGGGCGGGATCTCGCGCACGTCGAGAACGCGTTCGGTGGCGGATACGGCATCGGTCATCATGGTTCTCCTGCGAGGTCGGTCGTCGAAGCGGAGCGGCGCCGTCAGTGCGGCTTGCCGCGGGAAAGCAGCGTCGGGCCGTAGCTCAGCGCGAAGCCGAGGAAAGCGACCGACCAGCCCAGCACCGAGAGATGCAGCAGCGGATCGCTCCACGACGGCAGCAGCGCCGCGCCGACCCGCGCCGCCACCGCCAACAGGGCGGCGAGATAGACCGCCTGGGTCGGCAGCGACGCCCGCAATTCCTGCCCGGTATGGCCGAGCGACGCGCGGGTCATCACCGCGAGCGTCATGATGCCGGCGCCGCCGACCATCCAGGCATGGATGCCGGCGCTGGGCGGTGCGAGCCCGAAGGCCGCGCAGGCGGTGAGCAGGAAGCCGAGCGGCACGAACAGATAGCCGACATGCAATACCAGCAGCAGCGGTTCCCGCAGCGTGCGGTCGCCGGCCCAGCGCGCCAGCCGGACCAGATGCAGCACGCCGGCCAGCGCCAACGCCGTGCCGGTCACCGGACTCACCGGCAGCACGATCCATAGCACCAGCGTCGCGGCGCTGAAGGCGACGATCGCCATATCGAGCTTGTTGAACGGAACCGGCAGTCGACCGGGATTCTCGCGCACCAGCCAGTTGCGGGTGAAGCTCGGCGTGATCCGTCCGCCGATCAGCGAAATCAGCAGGATCACCACGCCGATGCCGGCGCGGATGCCGTAATCGGCGGAGCCGTTGAAGTGCGCCTCGAGATGAAAGGCGATGTTGCCGGCGAGCAGCAGCGTCAGCAGAGCGACGATGTTGAGATTGCCCCAGTTCTTCCCCGCGGCGATCTCGCGCGCCGCCGCGAGCGCGACCAGCGCCATGAAGCTCGCATCGACCAGCATCGCGACCAGCCAGCCGGTGTCGGCCGAGAACGTCACGCACAGCCGCCCGGCGAGCCAGGTCAGCACCAGCACCAGCAACGGTTTGCCCTGCAACGGTAGCCGGCCGGTCCAGTTCGGGATCGCGGTGAGCAGGAACCCGGTGATCACTGCGGGCAGATAGCCGTACAGCATCTCGTGGACGTGCCAGTCGCGGGGAGCGAACGCCGTCTGCAGCGTCAGGTCGCCGTGATACACCGGCAGCCACAACGCCACCGCGACGGCGGCGAACACGGCGCCGAACAGGAAGAACGGCCGGAAGCCTGCGGACAGCAAGGTCCAGCCGCCTTGCGAGCGATAGCGTGGCACCGGCTTGCGCTTGGCCGGACCGGGTGCGGAAGGATCGATCGTCGTGCTGCTCATGGCGTCCACCGGGTGTGCGCTGCGGTCCTCCGCCAGCGTCCGATGGATGTAGGAGCGCCCCGCCGGCACGAAGTTGTGCCAACGCAAACTCGCGAACGATTTGCGACTGGTTCCCGTCGGAACGCCTCAAGGCAGCGGCGAGACGCCGATCACCAGCGGATGTAGCAGAAGCAATACGAGCCAGGCGGCAAGGCCAATCGCGACCCGCGCGAGGCTGATCCGCCATGACCGCGGCTTGAAGCGCCCGGCAATCAGCGCGGCGAACGGCCAGAACGAGGTGCGCGCCGCGAGCGCGTTCCAGGCGTCGGCACCGATCCGCCGGCGCTTGCGACGATCGATGATCGCCATGCCCGCGAGCGCGATCAGCGCGAAGAAGCCGAACAGCAGGACATGGGCGAGGTCACCGTTCGGAACCACATGGGCGGCGGCCCACAATCCGATCGCCCATAGCAGCGGATGCCGGACGATGCCGACGATGCCCGGCTGCTCCGGATCGAAGCGTTTGCGTGGATCGCCGCCGAACGACAGCGGATTGGCGGCGCCGATGCCGAAGGCCGCGAGCTGGCAGGCCAGCGGCAGCGCCAGATTGGGAATCCACATCTGCCACGGCTCGAACGCCCACAATTCGACGAACGGCGCGCGGCCGGTGGCGACGATCAGCCAGGTCAGCACGATCAGCGACTCGATGCTGTAGGCGATCAGGAAGCCGGTTTCGCCGAGTGCCTGCACCAGCCTGGCACGAACCGCGGGCCGCGCCGGAACGGCATGGCTGAGCAGGAACACGACGAACGCCGCGACGAACTCGGTCCAGCCGGTCAATTCATCTCCTCAGCCTGTTCATGGTCCCGACCCGCGCGCGCTCGCGTCATCTGCGCTGGCAGCACCTTCGATCACTTCGCGAAAGTCCGTTTTGCCAAGCAGTCCGTCGTGGCCGGGCTCGTCCCGGCCATCCACGTCTTTTCCGCGGCTGCCGCTGCAAGGCGTGGATGCCCGGCACAAGGCCGGGCATGACGAGTTTGAATGGAAGCGCCCGAGATCACGACCGCATTTCCGGACGGGCTCTCAGGATGACGCCCCTTGCGGTCTACCTCATCCCGCCGCGAACATCGCGCTCAGCGCCGCCTGCGCCTCCTGCTGGATGCGCGTCAGGTGCTCGGCGCCGACGAAGCTCTCGGCGTAGATCTTGTAGACGTCCTCGGTGCCGGACGGACGCGCCGCGAACCAGCCGTTGGCGGTCGTCACCTTGACGCCGCCGATCGGCTGGTTGTTGCCGGGCGCGTTGGTCAGCGTCGCGGTGACCGGCTCGCCGGCGAGTTCCCTGATGCCGAGCTTGTCGGCGGTCAGCGTCTTGAACAGCGCCTTCTGCGCGGCCGAGGCCGGCGCGTCGATGCGCGCGTAGAAAGGCGCGCCGAGTTCGCTGGTGAGCTGCTGATAGATGGCGCCGGGATCGGCCTTGCTGTTCGCGGTGATTTCAGCCGCCAGCAGGCCGAGGATGACGCCATCCTTGTCGGTGGTCCAGACGCTGCCGTCGCGGCGCAGGAACGAGGCGCCGGCGCTTTCCTCGCCGGCAAAGCCGAAGCCGCCGCCGATCAGCCCGTCGACGAACCATTTGAAGCCGACCGGGGTCTCGACGACCTTGCGGCCGATCTTGGCGGCGACGCGATCGATCATCGCGCTCGACACCGCGGTCTTGCCGATCGCTGCATTCGCGCCCCATTCCGGCCGGTTGGCGAACAGATAGGAGATCGCGACGGCGAGATAGTGGTTCGGATTCATCAGGCCGCTGGAGCGGGTGACGACGCCGTGGCGGTCGGCATCGGTGTCGTTGGCGAAGGCGACGTCGAAATCGTCGCGCATCCCGATCAGCCGGGCCATCGCATAAGGCGACGAGCAGTCCATCCGCACCTTGCCGTCCCAGTCCACGGTCATGAAGCGGAAGGTCGGATCGACCGCGTCGCTGACGACCTTGGCGTCGATCCCGTAGCGCTCGATGATCGGGTGCCAGTAATGCACCGCCGCGCCGCCGAGCGGATCGATGCCGAGCTTGACCCCGGAGGCGCGGATCGCCTCCATGTCGACGACGTTGCGGAGATCCTCGACATAGGGCGTGACGTAGTCGCGGCGATGCACGTTGTCGGCCTTGCAGGCGCGGGCATACGGAATGCGCTTGACGCCCTTCAGGCCGGCTTCGAGCAGCGCGTTAGCGGCCTTCTCGATGACGGAGGTCACATCAGTGTCGGCCGGGCCGCCGTTCGGCGGATTGTATTTAAAGCCGCCGTCCTCCGGCGGATTGTGCGACGGCGTCACCACCACGCCATCGGCGAGGCCGCTGTCACGGCCGCGATTATGCGTCAGGATGGCGTGGGAGATCACCGGCGTCGGCGTGTAGCCGCCGTGCTGGTCGATCACAACGTCGACGCCGTTGGCGGCGAACACTTCCAGCGCGCTGACCAGCGCCGGCTCGGCCAGCGCGTGGGTGTCGATGCCAATGAACAGCGGCCCGGTGATGCCGGCGCCGCGACGATGGTCGCACACCGCCTGGCTCACCGCCAGGATGTGCTCCTCGTTGAAGGCATTGTTGAACGACGAGCCGCGATGCCCCGAGGTGCCGAACGCGACGCGCTCGGATGCGACTTTCGGATCAGGCTTGCCGGCGAAATACGCCGTCACCAGGCGCGGCACGTTGACGAGGTTGTTCGGATCGACGGTCTTGCCCGCCAGCGGGCTCACCTTCGCAGCCATTATCGCACTCCATGCCGTGATCGAGAAACGCCCGGATCAGGACGCGATCCCTCGCCTGCCCCGCGGCGGCCGTCAAGGCCGCACCGGCTGCAGATGCTCCGGCAATTGGGCAGGCGATGCGCGGAGGCGCTACGGCCCCATCGCCCGCGGGTCGCTGTTCAACCTTCGGGTATCCACCGGACCGAGCCTGCTGTTGGCATCTTCCGACAGGAACTGGTCGAGCGTCGACTGGATCCGCGCCTTGACGCTGTCGGGGCCGCGGTCGCTCAGCTCGGTGTGCTGGGCGCCGGTGTCGATGATCTCGATGCCGGCCTGCTTGGCGACGTTCGGATCGGGCAGCACGCCGGGATCGGTCTTGAAGTGCGGGTCCTTGGACCGGAACGACAATATCTTGGCGAAGCCGGAGGTCACGAACGGCACCCGCAGATTGTCCAGCGTCACCACCCGCCGCACCAGTTCCGGATGCTGCTGGGCGAAGAACATCGAGATGTCGCCGCCGTTGGAGTGGCCGACCAGCGTCAGATGATCGTAGTCGGCGCTCGGGACGATCTTCTTGAGCTGGTTGATGGCGAAGAAGATGTTCTTCTCGCCGCGCTCGTAGACCGCCAGCCGGCCGACATAGAGCGAGCCCTGATGCGTCATCAGCGGCGCGTCGGTCGGCAGATCGTGCTGGATACTCGCGACCAGATAGCCGCGCGCCGCGAGAACGTTGGCGAGGAACGAGTATTCGGTGTTCTTGACGGTGTTGCCGTGGCTGACGATGGCGACCGGTAGCGTCGACAGGCCGGCCTCTGATTTCATCTCGGCGTCGCGGCGCACCGCGAGGTAGACGGCGATCGGCCGCTTCCGCGCTTCGTCGTAGAAGCTCAGCGTCTCGTGCCTGATCGCCCAATGGCTGAACGTGAAATAAGCAGCGGCAGCCACCGCGCTCAGCCCCAGCAACACTGTCAATGGTCGCTTCATCGATGATCCGTTGCGGCCGTTACGTCAGACACTCTATTTGGGCCGTCAGACTAGCGCAGAAAGACCATCGATTAGAACGGGATAGATTAAATTTTGGAAACCGCGACTTTCGCTGCAGCGCGAAACAGCGCTTTCGGGGCCATCGGCGGCGTAACGGTGGGCAGTCTTCCGTCAGGCAGAATTCCGATCAGGCGGTGATTTCGGCCAGAAGGGTCGTCACCTGGCCCGACGTGTACGGCTTGGCCAGGAACCGGCCGCCGTCCGGCAGATCGGTTGCGCAGACGTTGATCCGCCCCGACGTCGCGATGATCTTGATCGGCGGCCAACGGCCGCTGATTGCGCGCGCCAGCTTCAGCCCATCCATCGATCCGGGAATCTGAATGTCCGTGAACACGACGCGGATGTCATGGCGGCTCTCGAGAATCGCGATCGCGTCGTCGGCATTGCTCGCCTCGACAGCCTCGAAGCCGGCGTCCTCGATCATGTCGATCGCGTTCATGCGCAGTAGTGCTTCGTCTTCGACGACGAGGACGATCAGCTTCGTGCTCATCGAGTCGGGCATTCTCTTGACCTCATGTAGAGGTCAGTCAAAGGTTCTGGCGGTCGATCGTTCCGGGCGAGACCGAGAATCACTAATGGACTCGCGAACTTCGCTATCTCGTCGGTTAGTTCCGCGGTCTGCGGCGGAACTCACAACAGCTTTCCGTCGGATCCGAAGAACGGATGCGGGCCGTCGTAAGCGCCGATCGGGACCTGGTGGGTGACGAGGTCGCCGAAGCTGTCGTCGGCGAACCAGGCGTGCAGATGAAACGCCGGCGGCTCGATCCGGAACGATGGTTCGAGCAGTTCGCCGAGATCGAGTGCAACCGCGTGGTTCGGCGCGGGGCAGATCGTGGCCGGCACGCCGGCGAATTGCGTCAGCGTGGCCCGATGGACGTGACCCGCGGCCACCAGCTTGACCCACGGATAGCGCTCCACGATCGTCGCGAAGGCGGAGGCGTTGCGCAGATTCTGGCGGTCCATGTGCCAGATCCCGGTGCGGAACGGCGGATGATGCAGGAACAGCAGCGCCGGCCGCCGGTCGGACGACGACAGCACGGCATCGAGCCATTGCAGCGTATCGTCGTCGAGTTCGCCGTGCGGCTGGCCGTGCACGCTGGAATCCAGCAGCACGACGTCGACGTCGCCGACCGGCTGCACCTGATTGAGCGCGCCCTCGGCCGGAAACAAAGGCTGGGCGAACGCCGTGCGCATCAGATCGCGCGAATCGTGATTGCCCGGTATGGCGACCAGCGGAATCTGCAGCGGCGCCAGCAACCGCGTCAGATGCGCATATTCCTCCTCGGTCGGCGTGTCGGCGAGATCACCGGAAATCACCACGAGGTCGGGCCGCGGCGCCAGCGCGTTCAGCGTGGCGACGCAGCGTTCCAGCGCGCGCGCGGTGTCGACCTTGCCGTAAGCGAGGCTGTCCGGCGCCTTGATATGCAGATCGGAAATCTGCGCGATCAGGATCGGCTTTTGCGCCATCGTCGTCTCCTTGTCAGTCGTGTCTTATGAGCCGTCCGGCAGCAGCCGGATCGCCTCGGGCGCCACCGCGAGTCCGATCCGGTCGCCGGTGCGGATCGCTACGGCGTTCGAAGCATCGATCGACAGCGGTCTGTCGGCCACGCCCGACACCACGACGCGCTGGCGGTCGCCGACGAAGCTGACGCTGTCGACGAGGCCGGTCAGTGTCGCTGCGTCCGGCGGAACGATCGCGATCGTCTCCGGCCGGATCATCGCCACCACCCGCGGCCGCGCGCCTGCATCGGCCAGCGCCAGACGCCCGCCCGGCAGCCGCAAATGGCCCTCGGCGATCTCGGCCTCGAGAATGTTGGCGGCGCCGACGAACTCCGCGACAAAGCGGCTGACGGGCCGGAAGTAGATCTCGCGCGGCGCGCCGATCTGCGCGATCGCGCCTTTGCTCATCACCACGATGCGGTCGCCGAGTTCCATCGCTTCGGACTGGTCGTGGGTGACGTAGATCGTGGTGATGCCGAGCGAGCGCAGCAGCCGGTTGAGCTCGCCGCGCAGACGGTCCCGAAGAGCAGCGTCGAGCGCGGTCAAAGGTTCGTCGAGCAGCAGGATGCCGGGACGGATCGCCACCGCGCGCGCCAGCGCGACGCGCTGGCGCTGACCGCCGGAGAGCTGATCGATCCGGCGGTTCTCGAGCCCGGTGATGTTGGTCAGCGCGACCAGTTCGGCGACCCGGGCGGCGCGCTCCGGCTTCGCCACGCCGCGGATCTTCAGCCCGTAGCCGATATTGTCGGCGACCGTCATGTTCGGGAACAACGCGTAGGATTGAAACACCATGCCGACATTGCGCTGCTCGATCGGCACCCGCGTCATGTCGGCGCCGTCGAACAACACACGGCCGCCGGCATCGGCCTGTTCGAGCCCGGCGATGATCCGCAGCATCGTGGTCTTGCCGCAGCCGCTTGGGCCGAGCAGCACCAGCGTCTCGCCGCGCGCGATGTCGAGCGTCGCGGGCGACAGCGCCCTTGTGCCGTCGGCGAAGGTCTTGCCGCAGGCCTCGATCCGCACCGCCACGCCGTGTCCGGCATCCGCTTTCATGATTTCGGCTCCCGCTCGGCCAGCAATTGCATCGCCACCAGCAGCGGGACGATCATGATGAAGAAGATCAGCGTGTAGGCCGACGCCACTTCGAGCCGCATCGAGGCGTAGGCGTCGGCGAGCCCGACCGGCAGCGTCTTGGTCAGCGGCGTGTGCAGCATCCAGGTCAGATTGAATTCGCCGAGCGACAGCGTCACCACCATCAATGATCCTGCGAGAATACCCGGCCTCGCATTCGGCACGATGACATCGACGAACCGCCGCCACGGCGACGCGCCGAGCGAGGCCGCGCCCTCGTCGAGCGTGCGGATGTCGATGGTGGCGAACACCGCCATCACCGAGCGCACCATGAACGGCATGGTGAACACGACGTGGCCGGCGAGGATGAACAGCCAGGAGCGGCGGAACGTGCCGAAGCCGCCGTAGGTCAGCAGCAGCGCCAGCGCGATGGCGAGTCCCGGGATCGCCAGCGGCAGCGTGATGATCTCCTCGATCAGGCGCGACAGCCGGCCGCCGCGGACATGCAGCGCGTAGGCCGCCGGCACGCCGACCAGCAACGTCACCGCCAGCGTCGCGAACGCGATCACGAACGACAGCAAGATGGTGTCGGCATAGAGCTCCCACACCTGCACCACCCATTGCAGCGTCACGCCGGACGAGATGCCCCGGAAGTAGTTCACGGTCACGCCGGCCGTGATCGACAGCAGCGCCGGCACCACGAGGAACGCGGCGACCAGCAGCGTGAACAGCAATTGTCCGGTGAAGATCAGGCGGTCGCGCATCGGCCTAACCGGTCGCCGCGACGGTGCCGCCGCTGAGCGAACGCGCCAGCGCCAGCATCGCCCACGAGATCAGCCCGAGGCCGACCGACAGCGACGCGGCGGTGGCGAAATTCGCCGCCAGCGTGAACTCGGTGTAGATCAGCATCGGCAGCACGTCGATATTGGTGGCGAGCGTGAAGGCGGTGCCGAAGGCGCCCATCGCGGTCGCAAACGCGATCGCGCCGGAGGCGACGAAAGCCGGCCCCAGCGCCGGCAGCACGACGTCGCGCTGCACCGCCCACGGGCTGGCGCCGAGCGAGCGCGCAGCTTCCTCGAGGCCGGGATCGAGCTTCTGCACCGCCGCCATGATGGTGAGGATGACGCGCGGGATCGAGAAATACAGATAGCCGAGGAACAGTCCCCAGATCGAATAGGCGAACACCACCTTGCCGCCGCCGAGCAGCCGCGTGACGTCGCCGATCAGCCCCTGTCGCCCGGCCAGCAGAATGATGAGGAAGCCGATCACGACGCCGGGAAACGCCAGCGGAAAGGTCAGCATGGCGACCAGCACGGCGCGGCCAGGGAAGCGATGCCGCTGCAGAAAGATCGCCGCGATGGTGGCGATCACCAGCGTCGCCACCGTGGTCGCGCTCGCCAGCACAACGGTGTTGATCAGCGTGGCGCGGTAGCGCGGCTCGAGCACGATCGCCAGATAGCCGGCGACACCCTGCGGTCCTTCGGCGCCGACCACCACCAGCCGGGCCATCGGCAGCACGAAGAACGCGACGGTCAGCACCACGAGGGGAGCAAGGCAGGCGAGCGCGAAGGAGCGTTGAGACATTACAGCGTGATTAGATGGGCATGAGTACTTCGACAGATTCAAACACTCGTCATGGCCGGGCTTGTCCCGGCCATCCACGCCTTGGGTGCGGCGCCGGCTGGAAGGCGTGGATGCCCGGGACAAGCCCGGGCATGACGAGTCTCATTGCGACTGGCTTCAACGCACCTCGGCCAGATAGCGGTCGGTGAACGCCTTCTGGGCCGCTTCCATCTTCGCCCAGTCGACGCTTTTCGCGCGGGCATAGTCGCTGTCCGGCAGGAACTTCGACTTCACCGCCTCGGGCAGTTCGATCGGCCGCGCCGGCCGCAGATAGGCATTCGTCCAGATCGCCTGCCCCTTGTCGGACAACAGATAGTCCATCACCTTCTTCGCCTTCTCGGCGTTCGGCGCGCCCTTGGTCAGGCTGACCACATAGGGAAACACCACCGACCCCTCGCAGGGAATGACGAAGGCGAACTTGCCCTTCTCGGTGTATTTGGCGCGGTAGGCGTTGAAATCGTAGTCGAACAGGATCGGGATTTCGCCCGACACCACGCGCGCATAAGAGGTCTGCTTCGGCACGATGGCGTCGTTGCCGTGCAGCGCCTTGAAGAACGTGATCGCGGGCGAAAAGTCGGCGTCGCTGCCGCCGAGCGCGAGATTGACCGCGACCGCGCCGACATAGCCGACCGCCGCCGAGGGCGGATCGAGGTAGCCGACCATGCCCTTGTAGTCGGGCTTCAGCAGATCCTTCCAGCAAGCCGGCACCGGCTTGCCGCCGAGCGCTTCGACATTGACGAACAGGCCGAGCGTGCCGGAATGGATTGCGGTCCATTCGCCGTCAGGGTCCTTGAGCCCGGCCGGAACCTCGTTCCAGTGCTGCGGCTTGTAGGGCTGGGTGACGCCCTGCGCCTTGGCCTTCATGCCGAAATTGACGCCGAAATAGCCGATATCGGCGACCGGGTTGCTCTTCTCGGCCAGCAATTGCGACAGCGCCTGGCCGGAGTTCTTGTTGTCGAACGGAATGTCGTAGCCGAGATCCGTCTTGATCGCCTTGAGCATCGACGCCCAGTCGGCCCATTGCGGCGGGCAGTTGTAGCAGATCACGTCCGCAGCCTGGGCGGGCCGGGCGACGGCGAACAGCGACAGCGCGATCAGCGCCGCAGCGAAACGAGCAATCGTCATGATATCTCCCGATGAGCCAGGCCTCGCGAAGCTGAATTACCTTCGCAACGCACGCGCTTCACCTAACGACCGCAGATGACAGGTTTGCGACAAACTCCTCTGCGCCGGGATCGACGTGACGCGGGTAACGCCCCGCAACGTCAGGGCGGCCGTGGAACTTTCGCTGCGCGCAGCAATTGAATGGCGAAGCTCGAGGCGTCCGGAAGATTGCCTGTTTCCGGATGCAGCGAAGAGTGGAGGCCAGCGCGGCTCGCGCGCTGAGTGCCTGGTTCCCGGTACGAACTGATCAGTTTCGACCGAGGCGTGGAAGCGAGAGATCGGGCCCGATCGGACGGTTGGCGCGTGTCATCGCGGCGGGCTTCACAGCAAGGGAAGCAAGGGAAGCAAGGGAAGATTGTCGATGCCGATGTCCACGAAGACCAATGCATGCAGGCCTTGGGATGACGAGCAGGTCGAGCGCCTGAAGGAATTGATTGCCAGCGGAGCGTCCGCCGTTCGGGCGGCGGCGGCGCTGAAGCGGGCGCGATCGTCCGTCCAGGTGAAGGCGCGGAAGATCGGAATGCCGTTCATGGCGAGCCGCGAGGCGAAGCGGCTGCGCGACGCCAAGATTGCGGAGGCGGAGAGCAAGCCGATGCGAAAGCATGTTGCGCCCGCGAGCGCCGAGCCGACACAGCAAATTGATGGGCGGTAGGTGAGAGCGGCGACGCGATGCGGTGTCGTCGCGACAGGTCGCCGCACCCAGCGTGCTGATCCCTGCATTTTCCCCATCCAGTTACCTTTAGTTTAAGGGCCAGGCACGCGAACGATTAGCAGTCAATATTTTTGCGGTGTATTCACAGAAATCAGCACATACTCGGCATGGCTCATGCCGCCCAACGAATCAAATTGGAAAGGCACCCGCAAAGCGGGTGATAGGGTAACCCGATGCAATACTGGATCATTGCATTCACCGCCGCTCTCATCGTGGTGATCGGCTATGCGGCCGGCCCCGTCGGCGCCGTGATTTCGCTGCTCGCATTCGCGGGCTCATTGTACCTGATGTGGGCTCGCCGACTCGGCTTCCGCGGCGCCTGGACCCGGTTCGGTCTCGATCGCTTCACCGCGCCGTTCTGGAAGGGCGAAAACTGGGAGCGATTCAACGCGATGTTCACCGACAGCGAGAGCGTCGTGAAGGCCGGCACCATCGCCGTGGCCCTGATCGCGCTGTCGCTGATCCTGCCGGCGGGCCAGGTCGGCCTGATCGCACTCGTCGTCGCCGCTTGGTACGCGTTCGAGGTCTACCGCAGCCATCGCCCGCTGGTGCGTCCGACGGTCGCGATCGAGTCCAATCCGGTCGGTGATCAGGTGATTTACGCCTCGGCGCCCCGCACCGAGACCGCCAAAATGAACTGACCCGCCGAACCAGCGGCGGACTTGTCCGCGGCTGGTTTAGACGTGAGACATCCGGACGGCGGCAGGGCAAACCTGCCGCCGTTTGCGTTGATGCTCCTGCCGACAGTTCCGTGCCTTGATGCGACCGAAGCCCTCCCGAGCGTCGCCCGCTGCTTTGATGCTCAGTTAGCAAGATTGCACATATTATGTGCATTTGAGGGCTCTTTGTATGCAATACTCCACTTGTCCTGCGACGCTCCCGGCGGGCCGCTCACAGGTAATTATCTTCACATTTTCAATAACTTAAATACGTTCAGCGCGCCCTGCGCCGTACTGGCATGAAGTTTGCGATCCAGGTTCCGACCCGAGTCCTCTTGCCCTGGAGTGTTTTATGAAGCGTCGCGATTTTCTCAAATCCGCCACCGCCCTCGCCGCCGGCGCGATGGTGCCGGCGCCCGCGATCTGGTCCGCCGCCAAGGCGGACGCGCGGTCGGAATCCCTGCTGGTGGTGTCCGAGAGCGGCCCGAACAATCTCGACATTCACGGCATCGGCACCAACGTGCCCGGCTACGAGGTGTCGTGGAACTGCTACGACCGCCTGATCACCCACGAGATGAAGGAAGGCCCCGGCGGCGTTCCCTACTACGACAAGGACAAGTTCAAGGGCGAACTCGCCGAGGACATGAACGTCGGCGACATGTCGGCGACGTTCAAGCTGAAGAAGAACGCGACTTTCCAGGACGGCACCCCGGTCACCGCCAAGGACGTCAAGTGGTCGCTCGACCGCGCCGTCAGCGTCGGCGGCTTCCCGACCTTCCAGATGAGCGCCGGCTCCCTGACCAAGCCCGAGCAGTTCGTGGTGGTCGACGACCACACCGTGCGCGTCGACTTCCTCAAGAAGGACAAGCTGACGATCCCCGACCTCGCGGTGATCGTGCCCTGCGTCGTCAACTCCGAACTGGTGAAGAAGAACGCTAGCGAGAAGGACCCGTGGGGTCTCGAATACACCAAGCAGAACACCGCCGGCTCGGGCGCCTATCGCGTGGTGAAGTGGACCGCCGGCACCGAAGTGATCATGGAGCGCAACGACAAATGGGTCGGCGGCCCGCTGCCGAAGATCAAGCGCGTGATCTGGCGCATGGTGCCGCAGGCCGGCAACCGCCGTGCGCTGCTGGAGCGCGGCGACGCCGACATCTCCTATGAGTTGCCGAACCAGGACTTCGCCGAGATGAAGCGCGACGGCAAGATCAACGTCGTGTCGCTGCCGATCTCGAACGGCATCCAGTATCTCGGCATGAACGTCTCCAGGCCGCCGTTCGATAATCCGAAGGTGCGCGAGGCGGTGGCCTATGCGGTGCCGTATCAGAAGATCATCGACGCGGTGATGTTCGGCCTCGCCAACCCGATGTTCGGCGCCGCCGCCGACAAGGCCACCGAAGTGAAATGGCCGCAGCCGACCAAGTACAACACCGACATCGCCAAGGCCAAGGCGCTGATGGCGGAGGCGGGCCACGCGGCCGGTTTCGACACCACACTGTCGTTCGACCTCGGATTCGCCGGCGTCAACGAGCCGATGTGCATCCTGATCCAGGAAAGCCTCGCGCAGATCGGCATCCGCTGCACGATCAATAAAATCCCCGGCGCCAACTGGCGCACCGAGCTGAACAAGAAGGTGCTGCCGCTCTACGTCAACATCTTCTCGGGCTGGCTCGATTATCCGGAGTACTTCTTCTACTGGTGCTACCGCAGCGGCAATTCGATCTTCAACACCATGAACTACAACTCGCCCGAGATGGACAAGCTGATCGAAGGCGCCCGCGTCGCCGCCGCGGCCGGCGACATGCCGACCTACGACAGCGACGTCAAGGGCTTCGTCGATCTGGCGTTCAGGGACATCCCGCGCGTGCCGCTGTACCAGCCCTATCTCAACGTCGCGATGCAGAAGAACATCAGTGGCTTCGCCTACTGGTTCCACCGCCGGCTCGACTACCGCACGATGGTGAAGGGCTGAGCGTGATGACGCTGCGCGCCTTTCTTCCCCCTCTCCCGCTTGCGGGGGAGGGTCGGGGTGGGGGCAGCCACGAGGATGGCGTCCCGTTGTGGACCCCCACCCCCGACCCCTCCCCGCAAGGGGGAGGGGAGCAGGCTCGGCCCCGTCGGTCCCTCGGCAATCACGATGTTACTAAGGGTATGATCCAATGCTCACCCTGATCGGCAAGCGTCTGATGTTCGCGATCCCCAGCCTGATCGGCGTGGTGATCGTCACCTTCCTGCTGACCCGCGCCCTGCCCGGCGATCCCGCCGCGTACTTCGCCGGGCCCGCCGCCAGCAAAGAGGCGATCGAGCAGATCCGCAAGAATCTCGGGCTCGACAAGTCGCTGGCCGAGCAGTTCGTCCGCTACACCACCGAGCTCGCCCAGGGCGATCTCGGCCAGTCGCTGACCACCGGCCAGCCGGTCGCAACCGAAATCCGCAACCGGCTGCCGGCCTCGGCAGAGCTGACGCTGCTCGGTCTGATGCTGGCAATCGTGATCGCGATCCCGCTCGGCATCATGGCGGCGACGCGGCCGGGCTCCTGGATCGATCACATCTGCCGCGTCACCACCACGGCCGGCGTCTCCCTGCCGGTGTTCTTCACCGGCCTGCTGCTGGTCTATGTGTTCTACTTCAAGCTCGGCTGGTCGCCCGCCCCGCTCGGCCGGCTCGACGTTTTCTATTCCGCGCCGCCGACCGTCACCGGCTTCTATCTGATCGACAGCCTGATCGCGCGCGATCTCGAGACGTTTCGCTCGGCGCTGAGCCAGTTGCTGCTGCCGGCGCTGACACTGGCGATCTTCTCGCTGGCGCCGATCGCGCGCATGACGCGGGCCTCGATGCTGGCGATCCTGTCGTCCGATTTCGTCCGCACCGCGCGCGCCTCGGGCCTGTCGCCCACCAAGGTGACGATGACCTACGCGTTCCGCAACGCGATGCTGCCGGTGATCACCACGCTCAGCATGGTGTTCTCGTTCCTGCTCGGCGCCAATGTGCTGGTCGAGAAGGTGTTCGCCTGGCCCGGCATCGGCTCCTACGCGGTCGAGGCGCTGATCTCGTCGGACTTCGCCCCGGTGCAGGGCTTCGTGCTCACCATGGCGATCATGTACGTGCTGCTGAACCTGGTGATCGACATCCTCTACGGCGTGATCGATCCACGCGTGCGGCTGGAAGGATAGTGGACATGAGCAGCGTCGCGCCCCCGATCGACGAAACCGCCACGCCATCAAAGGCCGCAGAGGCCGCGCGACCGGCGCGGCGCTCCGGCCTCGTCGAGATGATCGCCCACACCCGCTACGTGCTCGGCGACAACCGCGTGACCGCCTTCGCCTTCGGCCTGCTGGTGGTGATCGTGTTCGCCGCACTGTTCGGCCCGTATGTCGTGCCCTACGACCCGATGGCCAGCAACACCGCGCAGGCGCTGAAGCCGCCGTCCGCGGCGAACTGGTTCGGCACCGACCAGCTCGGCCGCGACATCTTCAGCCGCGTCGTCGTCGCCACCCGGCTCGATCTGTTCATCGCGGTCGCCTCGGTCGTGCTGGTGTTCCTGATGGGCGGCCTCGCCGGCATCGCGGCGGGTTACTTCGGCGGCTGGACCGACCGTATCGTCGGCCGCATCGCCGACACCATCATGGCGTTTCCACTGTTCGTGCTGGCGATGGGCATCGTCGCGGCGCTCGGCAACACCGTGCAGAACATCATCATCGCCACCGCGATCGTCAACTTCCCGCTCTACGCCCGCGTCGCCCGCGCCGAGGCCAATGTGCGGCGCGAGGCCGGCTTCGTGATGGCGGCGCGGCTCTCCGGCAACAGCGAGATGCGCATCCTGCTGGTGCACATCCTGCCGAACATCATGCCGATCATGATCGTGCAGATGTCGCTGACGATGGGCTACGCCATCCTCAACGCCGCCGGCCTGTCCTTCATCGGCCTCGGCGTCCGCCCGCCGACCGCCGAATGGGGCATCATGGTCGCCGAAGGCGCCTCGTTCATGGTCTCCGGCGAATGGTGGATCGCGCTGTTCCCCGGCCTCGCGCTGATGACCGCCGTGTTCTGCTTCAACCTGCTCGGCGACGGCCTGCGCGACATCTTCGACCCGCAGCGGAGGACGTGAGCGATGATGAGTTGCTTGTCGACCATCCCGGCCGCCCCACGCGCCGCCGTCATGGCCGGGCTTGACCCGGCCATCCATCCCGTCTCGCAAGGACTCTTAGCAAGAGCGATGGACCGCCGGGTCAAGCCCGGCGGTGACGGATGGAAAATGTGGAGATTCCAATGACCACCCCACCCCTCCTCGACGTCCACGATCTCACCGTCGAATTCGCCACGCGCCGCGGCATCGTCAAGGCGGTGCAGCATGTCGATATTTCGGTCGGCAAGGGCGAGACGCTGGCGATCGTCGGCGAAAGCGGCTCGGGCAAGTCGGTGACCTCCTATGCGGTGATGCGGATTCTCGACCGCGCCGGCAGGATCGCCGAGGGTTCGGTGATGTTCGGCGGCATCGACATCAAGGCCGCGACCGAAGACCAGATGCGGGACCTGCGCGGCCGCGAGATCTCGATGATCTTCCAGAACCCGCGCGCGGCGCTGAACCCGATCCGCAAGGTCGGCGACCAGATCGAGGACGTGCTGCGCCAGCACGTGCAATCGACCTCGTCGGATCGCGGCGAGAAGGCGATCGCCGCGCTCGAGGCGGTGAAGATCGCCCGGCCGCGCGAGCGCTACCACGCCTATCCGTTCCAGCTCTCCGGCGGGATGTGCCAGCGCGTGGTGATCGCGCTGGCGCTGGCCTGCAATCCGCAATTGCTGATCGCCGACGAGCCGACCACCGGCCTCGACGTCACCACGCAGAAGGCGGTGATGGACCTGATCGTCGAACTCACGCGTAGTCGTGGCCTGTCGACGATCCTGATCACCCACGATCTCGGCCTCGCCGCCGCCTATTGCGACCGCGTCGTGGTGATGGAGAAGGGCCGCGTCGTCGAGACCGCGCTGGCCGCCGATATCTTCGCCAACCCGCAGCATCCCTACACCCAGAAGCTGATGCGCGCGACGCCGCGGCTGGGCGTGAGTTTGCGGGAGCTGCTGCCGGAGGATGATCAGACCGCGGCGCGCGCGCAAGGCACAGCGCCAACCACAAGTACACCCGTCATGGCCGGGCTTGACCCGGCCATCCATCCCGCTTCGTCAATAGCATCTCCCGAGGCGATGAACCCCCGGGTCAAGCCCGGGGGTGACGATGAGGCAAGTGGCACGCCTGCAGAGGCAACATCGCCGTCCGCTCCCCTCCTCGTGGTCGACAAACTCGTCAAGGAATATCCGCGCCAGGGCGCGACCGCCGTGCTCGGCAAACTGTTTTCGCGCAGCCCCCCAGTCGAGCCGGATGCGTTTCGGGCGGTCGACGGCATCAGCTTCCAGGTCGGCCATGGCGAGAGCGTCGGCCTCGTCGGTGAATCCGGCTGCGGCAAGTCGACCACCTCGATGATGGTGATGCGTCTGCTGGACCAGACCTCCGGCCGGATCACCTTCGACGGCGAGGAGATCGGCGCCATCCTGCCGGGACGTTTCGCGCGGTTGCCGCAGCGCAAGGCGATCCAGATGGTGTTTCAGGATCCGACCGACAGCCTCAACCCGCGCTTCACCGCGGCGCGCGCGATCGCCGATCCGATCATGCAGCTCGGCGACGTCAAGGGCCGCGACGCGTTGCGCGCGCGCTGCGAGGAACTGGCCGAGCAGGTCGGCCTGCCGCTCGATCTGCTCGACCGCTTTCCGCATCAGCTCTCCGGCGGCCAGAAGGCCCGCGTCGGCATCGCCCGCGCCATCGCGCTGGAGCCGAAGCTGATCATCCTCGACGAACCCACCGCGGCGCTCGACGTCTCGGTGCAGGCGGTGGTGCTGAACCTGCTGCAGGACCTCAAGCAGTCGATGGGAATGAGCTATCTGTTCGTGTCGCACGATCTCAACGTGGTGCGCCTCTTGTGCGATCGTGTCATCGTGATGCGCGCGGGCCGGATCGTCGAGCAGGGAACCTCCGAACAGGTGCTGGGCAGCCCGAAGGACGCTTATACGCGCGAACTCCTGACCGCGATCCCGCATCCGCCGCTGCCGGTGACGTGATGTCTGACCGCCATCGACTTTCCACGTCATTCCGGGGCGCGCGAAGCGCGAACCCGGAATCCCGAGATGATGGACACGAGATTCCGGGTTCGCTCGCTTGCGCGAGCGCCCCGGAATGACGAACCGAAAACGATGCTCGTAACAGGTGAAGCCTTGACCGATCCCCTCGACACCTACATCGACTCCGTCGCCGCCGCGCTGGGGCTCGCCATCGATCCCGCCTGGAAACCCGCCGTGCGTGCCAATCTCGAGGTCTCGCTGAGGCTGGCGCGGCAGGTCGATGAGTTCCCGCTTCCCGACGAAACCGAGCCCGCGAGCATCTTCAGTGCCTGATCACAAGTCCGATATGTCCACCGACTGGATGACCGCTTCGGAGATCGCAGCGGCCGTCACCAACCGCACGATGACCGCGCTCGACGCCACCCAGGCGGCGCTGGCGCGGATCGCCGAGGCCGAGCCGGTGCTCAACGCCTTCACCGACATCGTCGCCGAGCGCGCAAGGAGCCGCGCCCGCGCGATCGACGCTGCGCTCGCCCGCGGCGAAAAGGTCGGGCCGCTCGCGGGCGTGCCGTTCGCGGTGAAGAACCTGTTCGATGTCGAGGGCCTGACGACCCGCGCCGGCTCGAAGATCAACCGCGATCATCCGCCGGCGAAACGCGACGCCACCCTGATCGAGCGGCTGGAAGCCGCCGGCGCGGTGCTGATCGGTGCGCTCAACATGGGCGAATACGCCTACGACTTCACCGGCGAGAATTTTCACGACGGCCCGTCGCGCAATCCGCACGATCCGACGCGGATGACCGGCGGCTCGTCCGGCGGCTCCGGCGCCGCGGTCGGCGGCGGCGAAGTGCCGCTCGCGCTCGGCTCGGATACCAACGGCTCGATCCGGGTGCCGTCGTCGTTCTGCGGCATCTTCGGGCTGAAGCCGACCTACGGCCGGCTGCCGCGCAGCCGCTCGTTTCCGTTCGTCGCGAGTTTCGATCACCTCGGCCCGTTCGCGCGCAGCACAGCAGATCTCGCGCTCGCCTATGACGCGATGCAGGGGCCGGATGCCGGCGACGCGGCCTGCACGACGCGACCGCCCGAGCCGGTATCCGCCACGCTTGCGCAAGGACTCGATGGCCTGCGCATCGCGCGGGCCGGCGGTTACTTCGCGGCCAATTTGTTTCCCGAAGCCCGTGAAGCCGTCGATCGCGTTGCGAAGGCCCTCGATATCGGCAAGACGGTGGAGCTGCCGGAAGCCGCGCGCGCCCGCGCCGCGGCCTTCGTCATCACCACCGTCGAGGGCGCGTCGCTGCATCTCGACCGGCTTCGGCAGCGGCCGAACGATTTCGATCCGGCGGTGCGCGACCGGCTGATCGCCGGCGCGATGATCCCGGCGCCGCTGGTCGACCGCGCCCAGAAATTCCGCCGCTGGTATCGCGCCCGCGTGCTGGAGCTGTTCAGGGACGTGGATATCATCATCGCGCCGGCGACGCCCTGCGTCGCGCCGCAACTCGGGCAGCAGACTTTCATGCTCGACGGCGTCGAGCTGCCGGTGCGCGCCAATATCGGCATCCACACCCAGCCGATCTCGTTCATCGGCCTCCCGGTCGTGGCCGTGCCGATCCCGCTGCAGCCGATGCCGATCGGCGTCCAGATCATCGCCGCGCCGTGGCGCGAAGACCTCGCGCTGCGCGTCGCGCACGCGCTCGAAACCGCCGGCGTCGCCCGCGCGCCGCGCCCGCAAATCTTCTGAATAGGACTTTTGACATGGAACTCGATCTGCCCGACGTGCTCGCCGAAGTCGGCGAAGCCTTCGCCCGCTACGAAGCCGCACTGATCACCAACGACGTCGCCACGCTCGGCGAATTGTTCCGCAACCACCCGCGCACGATCCGCTACGGCATCGGCGAGAATCTCTACGGCTACGACGAGATTCAGGGTTTTCGCGCGGCGCGTTCGCCGGTCGGGCTAATGCGCAAGACCTCGCGCACCGTCATCACCGCCTACGGCCGCGACATGGCGGTCGCCTCGACGCTGTTCACGCGCGACAGCGCGCCCGGCAAGGTCGGCCGCCAGATGCAGACCTGGGTGCGCTTCCCGGAAGGCTGGCGCATCGTCGCCGCCCATGTCAGCGCCATCGACGAACCGCGGCCGGGCTCATGACCTTCGATTCCCTCCCGACCGAGCGCCGCATCATCGCGCCCAAACCGGGCGCCGGCGCGGTCGCGCCGGGCCAGCCTGCGGCGGTGATCGGCAAGACCACGCGCGCCGAGGAGTTGCGCCGGCAACTCGCCGACGAGATCGTGCGCGGCGCGCTGGCGCCCGGGGCGCCGCTCGATGAGACCGAGATCGCCAACCGCTTCAAGGTGTCGCGCACGCCTGTGCGCGAGGCGCTGCGGCAATTGGTGACCAGCGGCCTCGTCGAATCGCGGCCGCATCACGGCGCGGTGGTGGCGAAGCCGTCGTTCGAGCGGCTGAGCGGGATGTTCGAGGCGATGGCCGAACTCGAGGCGATGTGCGCCGGCTACGCCGCCGAGCGGATGACGCCACTGGAGCGCCGCGACCTCGAGGCGATCCACGACGAACTGCGGATGCTCAGTCACCAGGGCAATCCGGAGCGTTTCCACGACGTCAACGAGCGTTTCCACAACGCGATCTATGCCGGCGCGCACAACGACTACATCGCCGAAATCACGCTGGCGACGCGGGTGCGGGTGCAGCCGTTCCGCCGCGCCCAGTTCCGCAATCTCGGGCGCCTGGCGAAATCGCAGGCTGAGCACGACCGCGTCGTGGTCGCGATCATGCGCGGCGACCGCAACGCCGCCGCGGCCGCGATGCGCGGCCACATCGCGCTGGTGCGCGACGAATACGAAATCTACGCCGTCTCGGTGTGACTGGAGCCTCGTGTGACTGAAACCATCGCCGACATTCTCGCCGCGCATCGCGCCGGCACCTCGACGCCCGCGCAGACGATCGCAAGGTGCTATCAGCGCATCCGCGCTCATGCCGATCCCGCCCTGTTCATCACGCTGCGCGACGAGGCGGATGCTGTCGCCGAAGCCGTGGCGCTCGCCGCCAAGGATCCGTCGCTGCCGCTCTACGGCGTGCCGGTCGCCGTCAAGGACAATATCGACGTCGCCGGCCTGCCGACCACCGCGGCCTGTCCGGCTTTCGCATATCAGCCGGCGCAGGATTCCACCGCGGTGGCGAAGCTGCGCGCCGCCGGCGCCATCGTCATCGGCAAGACCAATCTCGATCAGTTCGCCACCGGCCTGGTCGGCGTGCGCTCGCCCTACGGCATTCCGCGCAATGCGATGCGCGCCGATCTGGTGCCGGGCGGCTCCAGCTCGGGATCGGCGGTCGCGGTCGGCGCTGGGCTCGTGCCGCTGTCGCTCGGCACCGACACCGCCGGCTCCGGCCGTGTCCCGGCGATGCTCAACAACATCGTCGGGCTGAAGCCGAGCCTCGGCCTGATCTCGACAACCGGCCTCGTGCCGGCGTGCCGCACGCTCGATTGCATCTCGGTGTTCGCGCTGAACGTCGACGACGCGATGATGGCGCTGCGCGTGATGGGCGCCCCCGACGCCGCCGATCCGTATTCGCGCGATCGGCCGGTCGCGGCGATGACGGCGATGCCGGACAAGCCGCGGCTCGGCGTGCCGCGCCCCGATCAGTTGCAGTTCTTTGGCGATCGGCACGCGGAGCAGGCCTATGCGGACGCGCTGCGACGCTGGACGAAGCTCGGCGCCGAACTGATCGAGATCGACATCGCGCCTTTGTACGAGACCGCGCGGCTGCTCTATGACGGCCCGTGGGTCGCCGAGCGCTACCTCGCGATCCGCGAGCTGATCGACGCGACGCCCGACGCGGTGCATCCGGTGACGCGGCAGATCACGCTCGGCGGCAAGGCGATCAGCGCGGCCGACACTTTCGCGGCGCTGTATCGCCTGCAGGCGCTGCGCAAGCTCGCCGGTCCGACCTTCGCGGCGATCGACGCGCTGGTGCTGCCGACCGCGCCGACCGCCTACACGGTCGAGCAGGTGCTGGCCGATCCGATCACGCTGAACAGCCGGCTCGGCACCTACACCAATTTCGTCAACCTGCTCGACCTCTGCGGCCTCGCGATCCCGGCTTCGATCCGCGCCGACGGCATCCCGTTCGGCGTCACGCTGCTGGCGCCGGGCGGCCGCGATGCCGATCTCGCCAGTCTCGGCCGTGTCTTCCACGCCCACACTGCGCTGCCGATGGGCGCGACCGGCACCAAGCAGCCGCCGCTCGCGGCGCTCGACGCGCCCGCGCAGGCCGACGCGATCCATATCGCCGTGGTCGGTGCGCATCTGTCCGGCATGGCACTGAACGGCGAACTCACCGCACTCGACGGCCGGCTGGTCCGCGCCGTCGCGACCGCACCGGACTACAAGCTCTATGCCCTGAAGGGCACGGTGCCGCCGAAGCCCGGCATGCTGCGCGTGGCAGCAGGCGCAGGCGCTGCGATCGCGCTGGAAATCTGGTCGCTGTCGCCGGCGGCGTTCGGGCGCTTCGTCGCCGCGATCCCGCAACCCTTGTCGATCGGCACGATCGCGCTGGCGGACGGCGCACAGGTCAAGGGCTTCCTCGCCGAGCCCGCCGCGCTCGACGGCGCCCGCGACATAACCCATTTCGGCGGCTGGCGCGCCTATATGGCGGAGCTGGCGAAGGCGGGGTGAGCGCCAAATCGTGCGTGGCGCGCCGCAAATCATGAGCAAAAATTGCCGGCGGCGACGACTATTCGCCGTCACCGCCACACTGCAACTTCATTTCACCAGCGACGCCTCGCCAGCGACAGCTTCCCCTCACCCGATCGCCTTCAGGTACAGGCTCGGGTCGAAATACTTGTCCACGGGCGTGAAGTCCTTGACGTTGGCATTGGCCATGAAGAAGTCGGTCGATTGCTGCAGCCACTTCGCTACGGTGCCGTCGGCGTAGTACTTGATCCAATCGCGCGACGAGAACATTTTTTGCGCCTTGAACTGCTCCATCACGTCGGCGAGCGGCACCTGGCTGTAGTGTTTTTTCTGCAGCGCCTGCATGGCCTCGTCGCTGTTGGCGATGATGTAGTCGTTGGCGTCGGCCCAGCCCTTGATGATCTTGCTCAGGCTCTCCTTGTTGCCGTCGTAATAAGTGTTGCTGGCGACCCAGCCGCCGATGATCGCGGCCTGCGGATAGTACGCCGAGGCGTCGGTGAGCTTGATGGCACCCGGCAACTTGTCGCGCACCGTGATATTGAACGGCACCCACAGCGCCACCGCCGGCACTGCGCCGGAGATGAACGAGGTCACCGCGGACGGCATCGACTGGTTGAGCAGTTCGACTTCCTTCGGATCGATCTTGTTGGCGCGCAGCGCCCGGTCGAGGAAAACGTGGGCGGTGGTGCCGGTGGTGGTGGCGATCCGCTTGCCCTTCAGGTCCGCGAAGGTCTTGACGCCCATGTCGGGGCGCACCCACAGCTGCGCGGTCGCCACCTCGATGTCGTTCATCAGGAAGACTTTGCCTTGTCCGCGCGCCGGGAAGCTCGCGATCGATGCGCCGGTTGCGAGCACGTCGAGGCTGCCGCCGATCAGCGCCTGAAAGATCTCGAGCCCGGTGTTGAACTGCCGTAATTCGAGATCGAGACCCTGCTTCTCGAACGAGCCGCGGTCCATGCCGGTCCAGATCTGGCCATCGACCGCAACGGTGTGAAGATAGCCGACCCGCACCTTGGTCCTGCTTTGCGCGATCGCCGGGGCGGCGAGGCCGCTCAGCGCGAGGCCGGCGGTCGAGGCCAGAAATTGTCTGCGGTCCATGATCGATCCTCCCTGTGATTATTCTGTTTGTTTATTCCGAAAACGACGCCCTCGAGGTCTGCGCCTGCTGCGCACGGTATTCGCTCATCACCAGATCCCGGATATGGCTGCGCAACTCGCCGAATTCGGGGCGTTCCTGCATCGATTCCTCGCGCGGATAGGCGAACGGCACCTCGATGATCTGCTTGATCCGCGCTGGCCGCGCCGTCACCACCACGATCTTGGACGCCATGTAGATCGCCTCCTCGACCGAATGGGTGATCAGCATGACGGTTTTCTGCTCGGAGTGCAGCACCTGCAGCAGCAGGTTCTGCATGTTGGAACGGGTCTGCGCATCGAGCGCGCCGAACGGCTCGTCCATCAACAGGAATTGCGGTTTCACCGCATAGGCGCGCGCGATCGCAAGCCGCTGCCGCATGCCGCCCGACAGATGTTTCGGAAACGCGCCGGCGAAATCGCTTAGCCCCATCATCGACAGATAATGGTCGCAGATCGCATCGCGCTCCACCGCCAATTCCCGATTGGCCTGGAGCCCGAGTCCGAAGGCGATGTTCTCGCGGACGGTGAGCCAGGGGAACACGCCGTATTCCTGAAAGATCACGCCGCGCTCCGGACCTGGTCCCTTCACCGGCTCGCCGTCGAACAGCACATTGCCGGTGGTCGGTTTCATGAACCCGGCCAACATGCTCATCATGGTGGTCTTGCCGCAGCCGGATGGGCCGATCACCGCGACGAAATCGCCATCGTCGATGTCGTAGCTAACGTTGTCGACGACCTGCAATCTGCCCTTCGGCGTGTCGAACGACAACGAGACGTTGTCGAAACGGGCACGATGGGTCTTGAGAGGCATCCGGTCGCTCATGCCGAGGCCCTTTCCTGCCAGACCAGAAGCCGCGCGCTGAATCGACGCAGGATCGTGTCCATGATCAGCGCGATACAGCCGATGCAGATGATGCCGACATAGATCACGTCGAGCAGGAAATAGGTCGAGGCGTTCTGGATCAGCGCGCCCAAGCCGCGCTGCGCCGCGATCAGCTCGGACGCCACTAGCGTCGCCCAGGCGACGCCGAGCGCGACCCGCAGCGCGGTCAGGATGTGCGGCACGGTCAGCGGGATGATGACCTTACGGAAGATTTCCCACTCACTGGCACCGAGCGTCTGCGCCACCCGGATATAGAGCGGCGTGATCTGCGACACCCCTTCGTACATCACAATCACCCCGGCGAAGAACGAGGCGTAGAACAGGATCACCATCTTGGCGATCTCGTCGACGCCGAAATACACGATCACCAGCGGGATCAGCGCGATCGGGGGCAGCGCGCGGAAGAAATTGATCATTGGATTGGCGAGCGTGCGGACGTTGCGATACCAGCCGAGCAGGAATCCGACCGGCACCGCCGCGGAGATTCCGAGAACAACGCCGATCAACACGCGCCGTGTCGAGGCGAAAACGTCCCAGAGCAGCCCTTCGTTCAACAGCAGCTCGACGAACCTCGCGGCAACGCGATGCGGCGCCGGGATCAGTGCCGGATTGACGAAACCACTCCAGCGCACCGCGTACCAGACGGCGACGACCCCGATCCACGGAGTCAATGCGAGCAGAAAGCGTGTGCCCTTGTTGCGGTCCATCCCAGCCCTGCGTCAATCTGTGTTGATCATCCGGCGGCGAGGTCATACTATGAATAGGATGACCATACAAGTGGACCTCGACGGCGGGCCGGTCGAACGGGTCCGAGTTCGGATGATCGCATGACAGCGTCGGCTTTTGTCGTCCGCAGCATCGAGGCGCGGTGCTATCGCTATCCGCTCGAGGCGCCGGTGGTGACCTCGTTCGGCCGTATGATCGATCGCCCTGCCGTGTTCGTGAAGGCGACGGACGAGGACGGTGTGGTCGGTTTCGGCGAGGTGTGGTCGAATTTTCCCTCCACCGGCGCGGAACATCGCACCCGCATCGTCAACGAGATCCTGTCGCCGATGCTCGGCGGCGGCAAGGCGCAACATCCCTCCGAGCTGTGGGCGATGTTGACACAGCGCACCTCAGTGCTGGCGCTGCAATCCGGCGAGCAGGGCCCGTTCGCACAGGCGATCGCCGGGATCGATCTCGCGCTGTGGGATATTTTCGCCCGGCGCAATGAGACCCCCCTGTGGCGGTTGCTCGGCGGCGCGAACGCGACGATCAAGGTCTATGCCAGCGGCCTCAATCCGACCGGCACGCGCCGGCTGGCCGAGGCCGCGCTGGCCCGCGGCCACCGCGCGCTGAAGCTGAAGATCGGCTTCGGCGCGAAGACCGATCGCGCCAATCTCGCGTCGCTGCGCGCGCTGATCGGCGACGGCATGCTCGCCGCCGACGCCAATCAGGCATGGACGCCGCCGCAGGCGTGCGAGATCGCGCCGGATCTGCGCGATCATGGCCTCGCCTGGCTGGAGGAACCGATCCGCGCCGATTGCCCTTGGCCGGAGTGGCAGAAGCTCCGTCGCGTCGCCGGAATGCCGCTCGCCGCCGGTGAAAACTTCGCGAGCCGCGATGCGTTTCAACAGGCCCTGGCCGACGATACGCTCGGCGTGATCCAGCCCGACATCGCGAAATGGGGCGGGCTCTCCGCGTGCAGCCCGATCGCCCGCGACATCCTCGCCGCCGGCAAGCGGTTCTGTCCGCACTATCTCGGCGGCGGCATCGGCCTGCTCGCTTCGGCGCATCTGCTGGCCGGCATCGGCGGCGACGGCCTGCTGGAGGTCGACGCCAACGACAATCCGCTGCGCGAAGAGTTCTCCGGGCCGGTCGCCGCGATCGTCGACGGCCGCGTCTCGCTCGGCGAAGACCCGGGGCTCGGCATGGCGCCGGATCTGGCCTCGATCGAACGCTATCGCACCGCATGAAGGATACGGCCATGAGGGCGCAGGGTTACGACTACATCATCGTCGGCGCCGGCTCCGCGGGCTGCATCGTCGCCAATCGGCTGTCGGCCGATCCGGCCTGCCGCGTGCTGCTGCTCGAGGCCGGCGGGTCGGATCGCAACATCTGGCTGAAGCTGCCGGTCGGCTATTATCGCTCGATCTACGACGACCGCTTCTCGCGCAAGTTCATCACCGAGCCCGGCGAAGGCTCCGGCGGCCGCGCCATCGTCTGGCCGCGCGGCCGGGTGCTCGGCGGGTCGTCGTCGATCAACGGGCTGATCTTCATTCGCGGTCAGGCCGACGGCTTCGACGATTGGGAGCGGCTCGGCGCTACCGGCTGGAACTATCGCGACCTGCTGCCGTATTTCCGGCGCTACGAGCGCTATCGCGGCGGCGACAGTCAGTTTCACGGCGGCTTCGGCGAATTCGAAGTCTCGGATCTGCGCACCGGAAGCGAAGCGGCTGCGGCGTGGGTCCAGGCCGGCGTCGACTACGGCCTGCCGCGCAATCCGGATTTCAACGCCGAGACGACCTACGGCGTCGGCGCGTATCAGCTCGGCATCGGCAAGCGTTGGCGCAGCAGCTCCGCCTCGGCCTTCCTGCATCCGATCCGGCACCGCAAGAACTTGACGGTGATCACCCGCGCGCAGGCAAGCCGGGTGCTGTTCGACGGCACCACCGCGAGCGGCGTCGAATGGATCGAAGACGGCCGGCGCATGCAGGCCCGCGCCGAGCGCGAGGTGATCCTGTCCGCCGGCGCGCTGCAATCGCCGCAATTGCTGCAGCTCTCCGGCATCGGGCCGGCTCCGCTGCTGCGCGGCCTCGGCATCGACGTCGTGGCGGATGCGCCCGAGGTCGGGCAAAATCTGCAGGATCATTATCAGGCACGGATGATCGTCCGACTGAAGCAGAAGCATTCGCTCAACGATCAGGTGCGTAGTCCGGTTGGTCTCGCCCGGATGGGCCTGCAATGGTTGCTTGCGGGCAACGGGCCGCTCACCGCCGGCGCCGGACAGGTCGGCGGCGCAGCCTGCACGCGCTACGCAAAGGCGGGCCGGCCCGACGTGCAGTTCAACGTGATGCCGCTGTCGGTCGACAAGCCGGGCGAACCGCTGCACAGCTACTCGGGCTTCACCGCCTCGGTGTGGCAATGCCACGCCGAATCGCGTGGCCATCTGGCGATCCGCTCGACCGATCCGTTCGATCAGCCCACCATCGTGCCGAATTATTTCGAGCGTGACATCGATCGCAAGACGATCGTCGCCGGCCTCGAAATTCTCCGCGACATCTATCGGCAGAAATCCTTCCGCGAGCGCTGGGATCTGGACGTGGTGCCGGGCGCCGCCATCAATGACGCCGCCGGATTGTGGGAGTTCGCGCGCAGCACCGGCGGCACGGTGTTCCACGCCTGCGGTACCTGCCGGATGGGATCGGACGACGGCGCGGTGGTCGATCCGCGCCTGCGCGTGCGCGGCGTCGAGCGGCTGCGCGTGGTCGATGCCTCGGTGATGCCGCTGATCACCTCGGCCAATACCAATGCCGCGAGTTTGATGATCGGGGAAAAGGGCGCCGCCCTGATCGCGTCATGAGGAAGATCAACGCCAGTCCGGATGCGGATCGTCATGCTCGGGGCATGGACCTGAACATCGACAGCCACGTGCCGAAATACGCGCAGATCGCCGACATCTTCCGGCAGCGGATCGCGCGCCAGATCTGGTCACGCGGGATGCGGCTGCCGGCGAATGAAGCGTTGGCGGAAGAGTTCGGCGTGTCGCGGGTGACGATCCGGCAGGCGGTCGATCTGCTGGCGCGGGACGGCATTCTCGAGGCGCAACAGGGCCGCGGCACCTTCATCACCGGATCGGTGACGCAGGATCGCTGGCTCAAGGTCGAGACCTCGGTCACCGAACTCGCCGAGGTCTATCGCGACACATCTCCGCAGATCATCAACATCAACGAAAGCCTGACGGAAGCTCCGCTGCAGCCCGGCGACGGCAAGGCCGCGGAGCGCTACGTCTTCATGCGCCGGGTGCATTCGCGCGATGGCCAACCCTATTGCGTGATCCTGATCTATCTGGACGAGAAGATCTTCAAGCGCGCCCCGGCGAAATTCCGCAAGCAGACCGTGATCCAGGTGATCACGGAGATGCCCAAGCTCAAGATCGCCACCGCCCGCCAGACCCTGACGATCGGCACCGCCGACATCGAAGTGGCGAAGCTGTTGAAAGTGCCTCTGAACTCGCCGGTCGCCGAGGTCCGCCGGGTGTTCACCACCGCCGATCACGGCGTGATCTATCTCGCGGAAGTCACCTATCGCGGCGATTTCATCCGGATCGACATGGACCTGCGCCCCTGAGCTGATCCGATCAGCGGAAGAACACTTCCTGATTGCGCCGCTCGAGCTCGGTGGCGAAGGTGCGCAGCACATGCGCCTCGCTGACGAGGCCGATCGTCACCCGCTCCTCGGCGTTGTTCACCACCACCAGCACGTCGGCTTCGCTGCGGTCGAACGCGGTCACGAGGTCGCGCACGGTGACGTCCGGGAGCAGGAATTCGTCGCGCTGATGCGCAAGCGTGGCGAGGGTCTCATCCTCGGCATGGGCATGCCCGTGCAGTTCCGGCGCCTCCACGATGCCGCCATAGCTGCCGTCGGTTTCCCTCAGCACGATTTGCTTGATGCGCCCCGGCGGAAACAGCGTCTGCGCCTCGGCGATCGACAGGCCGGCCTGCGCGGTTTCGAAATCGGACCGCATCAGCGTCGCCGCGCTGATCTGCCGGACCCAGCCGACGTCCTGCGGCCCGCGAATGGCTTCGCCGCGCAGATGAAAGCGCCAAGTCGCGAAGCTGTAGCCGAACAATTCGCGCACGATCATCGCACTGATCGACGCGGCGACGACGGCGCCCGCCGTGATCGAGAAATCGCCGGTGAGTTCGAGCGCGAGACAGACCATGCTGAACGGCGCGCCGATCACGCCGGTGCCGAGCGCGACCATGCCGGCGACCGCCGCCGTTCCCGGCTGCAGCGCCAGTTCGGGAAACGGGCCGCTCAGCACCGTGCTGTAGAGCTGGCCGATCATCGACCCGAGCATCAGCGAGGCGAAGAACAGGCCGCCGCGAAAGCCTGCGCCGAGCGAGATCGCCGACGCGGCGGTCTTCAGCAGGATCGTGGTCGCCAGCATCAGCCAGGTCGGATTGCTGATCAGCAGGATCTGCATCGCGCCGTGGCCGGAGCCCAGCACGGTCGGCGTCAGCAGGCCGAGACAGCCGAGCATGGTCGCGCCGACGACCAGGCGCAGCCCGCCGCGCAGCCAGGTGATCCGCTGCATCACGCGCTCCGCGAACGCCACCGCCAGCATCACCACGATGCTGAAGAACGCGCACAGAATGCCGACAGCCATGACCTGGCCGATCATCTCGACCGACACCGGCGAGGGCACGCCCGGCACCATCAGAAACTGCTGATGCGCCAGATGCCGCGTCACCAGCCACGCCGCCACGGCGCTGGCGATCACCGGCACCAGGGCCGCCGACGTATAGGCGCCGAGCACGACCTCGAAGGCGAAGAACGCGCCGGCCAGCGGCGCCGAGAACGCGGCGCTGATCGCGCCGGCGGCGCCGCACGCCACCAGCAGCCGCATGTCGGCGCGGCGTGCCGCGAGCCGCTGTCCGATATGCGAGCTGAACGCCGCGCAGATCTGGGTGTAGCCGGCTTCGAGGCCGACCGATCCGCCGAAGCCGTTGGACAGCAACGTCTGGATCGAGATCAGCAGGCTGCCGCGCATCGACACACGGCCGCCGTACAACGCGTTGGCCTCGATCGCGTCGGCGAGCTGCCCCTTGAAGCGGCCGGCATAGAAGATGCTGATCAGCGCCAGAATGACCGCCCCGACGATCGGCACCAGCAGCGTCCGCTGCCATGAAATCACGCCGCTCGCGCTCAGCTTGTTGTCGAACGGGATGTCGAACAGGACGGCGTGCGCGAGTTCGCTCAGCATCGAGATCGCCGCGACCAGCAATCCCGCCAGCAGCCCGATCACCATCGCCACGATCACCAGACCGATTTCGCGGTTGCGGACGAAGTTGCGCAAGCCCGCCGGGAACAGCCATCGACGGGAAGCCGACGAAGAGGCTGCCGGGGCGACCGGTCTGGCATCCAGCCGCGAGTCGGCGCTCATCGGGCGATCCGGGCTGAACGGCTGTTCACGACGGCGCCAGCACTGATCATCGCGCGGGACGCCCCGCAAAGCGAGGTGCGCCGCAGAGTGGAGAAAGCCCTCGCTGCAAGACTGTATTCATGGCATTCGGCTGCTTGTTCGAGAAGTCCGAGCTTGCGCCAGCGCAGAGCTGTCAGTCAAATCGGGATGATACTCGCACTCGATTTTTGTCCTTTTGGATGTATGGTCCGGGAGGATGTCAAGGAGGAATCGAATGGCGCGCAGAGCGGTGGTCGGCGTGATCGGCAACGCCCATCTCGTCGACAATCGGTTTGCCGTCCAGCACGTCGGTGAACGCAACCTGCGCGCGGTGTCCGAGGTCGCCAATGCGCTGCCGCTGATGTTCGCCGGCTGCTCCGAGATCACCGAGATCGAGGAACTGCTCGAGATCGTCGACGGCATCCTGCTCACCGGCGGCCGCGCCAACGTGCATCCGACGCATTTCAACGCCGAACCGCATCCGCGCCACGAACCTTATGACGAAGCCCGCGACGCGCTGGCGCTGAATCTGGTGCGCACCTGCGTCGATCGTGGCATTCCGCTGCTCGGCATCTGCCGCGGCCTGCAGGAGATGAACGTCGCCTTCGGCGGCTCGCTGCATCCGGAAATCCGCGAATTGCCCGGCCGCATCAACCATCGCATGCCGCGGCTGGAGACCGGGGAAATCCATCCCGACGCCACCGTGGTGTTCGCCGATCGTCACGACGTCCAGCTCAAGCCGGAGGGCGTGTTCGCGAAGCTGCTCGGGCGCGACCTGATCCGTGTCAATTCGCTGCACGGCCAGGGCATCCTGGAGCCCGGCGGACGCATCGTGATCGAAGGGATAGCCGAGGACGGCACGATCGAGGCGATCTGCATCGACGGGGCGCCGGGCTTCGCGCTCGGCGTGCAATGGCACGCGGAATACGATCCGCAGCACAACCCGATCAACCGCGAGATCTTCCTCGCCTTCGGCGAAGCCCTGCGGGCGTATCAGATCAGCCGCCGCCAGCCGACAGGTCTGCGGAAATCCGGGTAGCGATCACTCCCCGGGACGACCGGCGCGACGCCATCAGTGCCACTTGCGGCTCAAAACGAAACGAGCGCCATCGCGGCGCTCGTCCTGCATCGTCGTCGACGGGCCGGACGCCGCGGCGCCGGTCCAGCTCGTACTACTTGCCCTTACCGAGCCTGCGGTTGACGTCGCGCACCGCGCCGTTGGCGGCGCTGGTGGTCAGCATGGCATAGGCCTGCAGCGCGGCCGAGACCTTGCGCTTGCGGTCCTTCGGCTGCCACGCCTTGTCGCCCTTCGCCTCTTCCTCTTCGCCGCGCCGCGCCAGCTCGTCGGCGGGAACATCAAGCGTGATGCCGCGATTGGGAATGTCGATCGAAATCCGGTCGCCGTTGCGCACCAGTCCGATCAGCCCGCCTTCCGCAGCCTCGGGCGAGACGTGACCGATCGACAGGCCCGAGGTGCCGCCGGAGAACCGGCCGTCGGTGATCAGCGCGCAGGCTTTGCCGAGGCCCTTCGACTTCAGATAGCTGGTCGGATACAGCATCTCCTGCATGCCCGGCCCGCCACGCGGCCCTTCGTAGCGGATCACGATGACGTCGCCGGCGACGATCTTGTTGCCGAGGATGGCCGACACCGCATCGTCCTGGCTTTCGAACACTTTCGCCGGCCCCGAGAACGTCAGGATCGAGGCGTCGACGCCGGCGGTCTTCACGATGCAGCCGTCGAGCGCGATGTTGCCGTACAGCACGGCGAGACCGCCATCCTTGCTGAACGCATGCTCGGCGTCGCGGATCACGCCGTTCTGCCGGTCGAGGTCGAGCTCGTCGTAGCGCCGATCCTGGCTGAACGCGACCTGGGTCGGCACGCCGCCCGGCGCGGCCCGATAGAACGTGCGGACCGCTTCGCTGTTGCTCTGCCGGATGTCCCAGCGCGCCAGCGCGGCGCCGAGCGTCTCGGCATGCACGGTCGGGCAGGAATTGTGGATCAGCCCGGCGCGATCGAGTTCGCCGAGGATCGCCATGATGCCGCCGGCGCGATGCACGTCCTCCATGTGAACGTCGGACACCGAAGGCGCGATCTTGCTCAGGCACGGCACCTTGCGCGACAGCCGGTCGATGTCCTTCATCGAGAAGTCGAGTTCGGCCTCGCGCGCCGCGGCGAGCAGATGCAGCACGGTGTTGGTCGAGCCGCCCATCGCGATGTCGAGCGTCATCGCGTTCTCGAACGCCTCGAAGCTCGCGACGTTGCGCGGCAGCACCGAGGCATCGTCGCCCTCGTAGTAACGCCGCGCCAGATCGACGATGGTGTGACCGGCCTCGACGAACAGCCGCCTGCGATCGGCATGGGTGGCGAGCACAGAGCCGTTACCGGGCAGCGCGAGACCCAACGCCTCGGCGAGGCAGTTCATCGAATTGGCGGTGAACATGCCCGAACACGAGCCGCAGGTCGGGCACGCCGAGCGTTCCATCGTCTGCACGTCTTCGTCGCTCATGCTGCTGTCGGCGGCGGCGACCATGGCGTCGATCAGGTCGACGGCGTGGGTCTTGCCTTTCAGAACGACCTTGCCGGCTTCCATCGGCCCGCCGGAGACGAACACCGCGGGGATGTTGAGCCGCATCGCGGCCATCAGCATGCCGGGGGTGATCTTGTCGCAGTTGGAGATGCAGACCATCGCGTCGGCGCAATGCGCGTTGACCATGTATTCGACGCTGTCGGCGATCAGTTCGCGCGACGGCAGGCTGTACAGCATGCCGTCATGGCCCATCGCGATGCCGTCATCGACCGCAATCGTGTTGAACTCCTTGGCGACGCCTCCGGCCGCCTCGATCTCGCGGGCGACGAGCTGGCCGAGATCCTTCAGATGCACGTGCCCCGGCACGAACTGCGTGAACGAGTTGACGACCGCGATGATCGGCTTGCCGAAATCGGAATCCTTCATGCCGGTGGCGCGCCACAGGCCGCGCGCGCCGGCCATGTTGCGGCCGTGAGTGGTCGTTCGGGATCGATATGCAGGCATGACTGTATCCGTGAGAAATGTCCGTCGCCATCGACGGGCGCGCATTGCCGAAAACCGCATTCAGCGCCCGACGCGACAGACCGTTACATCGTCGTCAGCTATGAGCCTTACTTGAGAACTGCCAGTCCCTCAATGGTTGCTGGCGGGTTGCCGCATGCAAGCGCGCGTGTTCGCAGTGCAGCGGAAGCGGTCCGGCTAAGCAAAACCTGACCGAAGGGGGCAATGCCGCCGACGGCCGATGCCTACCCTTCATGCTTGATCGGATGATTTGTAATGTTATAACATTACATAATCGCTTATCCCCATCAGGTGCTTCGCCATGGCTCAATCCCTGCTTCCGGTTACGGTGCTGTCCGGCTTCCTCGGCGCCGGAAAGACCACTTTGCTCAATCGCATGCTGACCAATCGCGAAGGCCGGCGCATCGCCGTCATCGTCAACGACATGAGCGAGGTGAACATCGACGCCGAGTTGGTGCGGCAGGACGGCGGGCTGACGCGATCTGAAGAATCGCTGGTCGAGATGACCAATGGCTGCATCTGCTGCACGCTGCGGGAAGATCTGCTGATCGAGGTGCGCAAGCTCGCCGAAAGCGGCCGATTCGACGCCCTGGTGATCGAGTCCACCGGGATCGCCGAGCCGATGCCGATCGCCACCACCTTCGAGTTCCGCGACGAAGAGGGCGACAGCCTGTCCGACATTGCCCGGCTCGACACCATGGTGACGGTGGTCGACGCCGCGAGCCTGCTCGCGAATTATTCGAGCCAGGAATTCTTGCGCGACCGCGGCCAGGTGACCGGCGAGGAAGACGATCGGACGCTTGTGGACCTGCTGGTCGACCAGATCGAGTTCGCCGACGTGATCGTGCTGAACAAGGTCTCGGCGACCTCCCCCGCCCGCCGCGAGGCCGCGCGGGCGATCGTCCGCTCGTTGAATTCCGATGCGCTGATCATCGAGACGGATTTCGGCGACGTCCCGCTGCAATCGGTGCTGCACACCGGGCTGTTCGATTTCGACAGGGCGCATCAGCATCCGCTGTGGTTCAAGGAACTGAACGGCTTCAAGGATCACGTGCCGGAAACCGTCGAATACGGCATCAGTTCGTTCGTGTATCGCGCAAGGCGACCGTTTCACCCCGCGCGTTTCCAGGGATTCTGCAACAGCGTCTGGCCGGGCGTGATCCGCGCCAAGGGCTTCTTCTGGCTGGCCACCAGGCCGCATCATGTGGGCGAACTGGCGCAGGCCGGCGCGATGGTCCGGACCTCGAAGCGCGGCCTGTGGTGGTCGGCGGTGCCGGAATCGCGATGGCCAGACCATCAATCGTGGCGCGACGCGATGCGGCCCTATTTCGATCCGGTGTGGGGCGATCGTCGGCAGGAAATCGTGTTCATCGGCACCGGCGAGATGGACGAAGCCGCTCTGCGCCGGCAGCTCGACGCCTGTCTGGTCGGAGACCCGACAGAATTCACCCCGGAGGCCTGGCGGGCGCTGCCAGACCCTTTCCCGAATTGGGCGCCCCCGCAGGCGTCATAGCCGCACATCGCGGCGCGCTGCCGCGCGATCATTCGGCGAATGCGACGGCGGGCGCCTTCCTGAGATGGAGATAGCTCGGATCGAACTGGCCGATCTCGGCGAGCCGCGGCCAGTCCAGCATCTCGAGTTCGCCGCCGCGGAATTCGACGGTCCGCGCGGCGCGCAGCTCGGCCAGCGTGCGGTTGACGGTCGCAATCGCCATGCCCAGCGTTTCGCCGAGCTGCGCCAGGCCGATCGGCAGACTCATGATGCCGTCTCGGGTGAGGCGCGACGCCTCGGCGCGGTAGAACAGCTCGCAGAACAGATGCGCCATCCGCGCGGTCATGTCGCGGGCGCTGTTGTTGGTGATCGCCTCGCGGAAAATGGCGGCGTCGATCAGTGTTTCCCGCCAGACGGCAAAACCGACCTGCGGCCGCTGCTCGAAGGTGCGCGTCAGTTGCTTGTGGGGAATCGACGCGACCATTGCAGTGCCGATGGCGCACAGGGCATGATCCATCCGGTCGAGAAACAGCGCCTGCGAATCCGGCATGTCTCCCGCCATGTGAAACGACAGATATTGCCGCCGTCCGCTCGGCAGCAGATGATAGCGGCCGACCAGGCCTTCGACCACGAGCGCCGACACCTTCGGCGTGTCGCCCTGGCGAATGAAGTCCTCGTTCCGGCTGAGTTCGCGGACCGTGAAGCTGAGCGACTGAACTGCAATCATATCATCGTGGCCGATCCGCGAATGCTCCTTCAGCTTGTCGATCAGGATACGATGGATTCTCTCCACAAGACCTCCTCCGGCATTTTCGCATCAAATGATACTTCGAAGCTTTCCCGACACGACTAAACTCCCAGACCGTAAGCGGGTTTCACCGAGTCGACGGCCCTTCCGACGAAATGTCGGCCGCACCGCCTTCAATTGATTTCGGAAGAACCTCGCAGCGCCGCTTGCGGGCGCAACTCGGGGGGACGAACATTGCCCTATAGGGAATTTCTGGCGCGCATTCGGCGGTGCTTCGACGGTCCGAGCGAGCATCTCGATTTGATCGCAGATGCCCTCGCGAAAGGACGCCTGCAACGACCGATAAAGCCGATGTCGGATCAGGAACTGGCGCACGCCATCCGCGAATTCCGCAACGCGCCCGCGGAGCCGTCCGCGATCGACCGACTGGGCGCCAAACTGTCGATCGACAAGGAGTGAGACCGCCGACCTGACCCAGTCAGCCTCGGGTGTTTTGCGCTTGCCGGCTCAGGGCCGCGACGCTGCGCCCTTCACGGCGACGCTCCCCGGCGGAATCCGATCATCGCGTGGCCGGGTCTTTCCACCCTGGATCAGCGTCAACTGTGGCTTCGGCTGCGCGACTCCGTCGGGCTCGATCTCGTCGATCCCGGCCTGGTTCGGCGTGGTCGGTGCGGCGGCGCCTGCATCGCAATGATCGAGGTCGCGGCGATCCTCCAGCAGATCGAGGACGGCACGACCGGCGGCGGTGAGCTGCCAGCCTCGCGAATCACGAACGACCAGTTTCTGACTGAAGATATCGATCGCCGGCAGCCGAGCTGCGAGCTTCCGCATGCGCAGCGTCCAATCCTGACTGCCGGACAGGATCGCCAAATCCGCATTCAAGGCATCAGGTGCAGCAATGCCGTCGGGATAGCTCGACAGCACCTTCAGGATCGCCACATGCACCGACACAACCAACACTCCGACTCAGGAGCCGAATCTATCCGCCTCTTCAATACAAACACCAGCGACTACGTATTTATCCACAATACGATGCTTAGTCATCCGTCGCAGCGAGCTTACGCATTTACCATCAACGGCGCGCAACGGATCGAAGCATCGAACGGGAACCTGTGCGTGCGCGTCGGCTCGTCGTCACTTCCGCCCACGACCGGGCGGCTTGCGCCGAGCCGCCGATGGAATTGCGTCCCGCCAAAATAGCGATGCGGCGCGCTGCATTGCACAAATCGATGCCAGATTGACTTATCTCCGGGGCGCGACTTCACTTCACAACAGCCAGCCAGAAGAGCCGGCGGATGCCCCGGGGAGAGGACAAGATGAGCTTTGCTTATTTCGACTGGATCACCCATCACGCCGAAGCTCGTCCCGACCGAATTGCGTTGATCGACCTCACCACGCAGCGCACATTGACCTATCGCGTGCTCGACGAGCGGGTCGATCGCCTGGCTGCGCATCTCGCGACACTCGGCGTCGGCCGTGGCGACCGCGTTGCGGTGCTGGCCGCCAACACCACCGACACGCTGGAGGTGCAATTCGCCTGCTTCCGGCTCGGTGCGATCTTCGTGCCGCTGAATGTGCGGCTGACGGTGCACGAACTCGCCTTCATCGTCGGCGACGCCGCGCCGCGTGTGCTGGCGCACGACACTGATTTCGCCGCGATGGCCGGCGAGCTTCAAAGCCAATGCGCAATCGCCCATCTGCTGCAGTTCGGCGAACCCTATGAGGCCGCGCTCGCCGCCTCCCCGCGCCTCGACCGGGCCGAAGCGGTGACGCTCGATGACGTCTCCACCATCATGTACACTTCGGGGACGACCGGCAAACCGAAGGGCGCCATGATCACGCATGGCATGACCTTCATCAACGCGGTCAATCTCGGCATCCCGGCCTTCATCTCGCAGCGCACCGTATTTCTCTGCGTGATGCCGCTGTTCCACACCGGCGGGCTGAATTGCTACACCAACCCGGTGCTGCATGCCGGCGGCACGGTGATCCTGATGCGCGCCTTCGATCCCGGCGAGACGCTGAAGATCATCGGCGACGCGAGCATCGGGCTGACGCATTTCTTCGGCGTGCCGTCGATCTATCAGTTCATGTGCCAACACCCTGCGTTCGCCGACACCGATTTGTCGCGCCTGCAGCTTGCCGGCGTCGGCGGCGCGCCGATGCCGGTGCCGCTGCTCAGGATCTGGCAGGACCGCGGCTGCGTTCTGGTGCAGGGCTACGGCATGACCGAAACCAGCCCTGCCGTGCTGATCCTGGATTCCGACGACGCGGCGCGCAAGGCGGGCTCCGCCGGCAAGCCGGTGCTGCACGCGGACCTGAAAATCGTCGGCCCCGACGGCGAACCGGTTCAGCCCGGCGAGATGGGCGAGCTCTGGGTGAAGGGCCCGAACATCACGCCCGGCTACTGGAACCGGCCGGAAGCCAACCGCACCTCATTCACCGATGGCTGGCTGCACACCGGCGACGCCGCGCGCGTCGACGACGAAGGCTTCTACTACATCGTCGACCGCACCAAGGACATGTACATCTCCGGCGGCGAGAACGTCTATCCGGCCGAAGTCGAGGACGTGCTGTATCAACTGCCCGAGATCGCCGAGGCCGCCGTGATCGGCGCGCCCGATCCGCAATGGGGCGAGACCGGCGTCGCCATCGTCGCCGTCAAGAGCGGGCGGGACTTGTCCGAGAGCAAGTTGCACACCCATTGCCGCGAGCGGCTGGCGCGCTTCAAATGTCCGCAGCGGGTGATCTTCGTCGAGGCTTTGCCACGCAACGCCACCGGCAAGGTGCACAAGCCGACGCTGCGCGAGCGATTTCTCTCGCGCGAGACGGCGGACGCTTGAGAGCGCCTATCGCCCGGTGAAACGCGCCGCGCGCTTTTCGACGAAGGCGGCGGCGCCTTCGCGCAGATCGGAGGTGACGAAGGCTCGCCCCTGACGCTCGGCCTCGTCGTCGAGCGTTTCGGCGAGCGACGCACTCCAGGCCCTTTCGACCTGCTGCTTGATCAGGCCGATGCTGATCGGCGGCCCGCTGGCGAGCTGCTGCGCGATCGCCATCGCCTCGGTCATCAATTCGGAATCCTCGACGACCTGATAGATCAGACCCCACTCCGCGGCCTGCTCGGCGCCGAGCGGCCGGCCGAGCAGCGCCAGCGCCCGCGCCCGCGCCACGCCGATCGAGCGCTGCAGGAACAGCGAGGTGCCCGCATCGAGCGCGGCGCCGAGCTTGACGAAGCTGAGCACGAACTTCGCCGACCGCGCCGCGAGCACGATGTCACCGGCGAGCGCCAGACCGACACCAGCGCCGGCCGCCGGGCCATTGACGGCGACGACGATCGGCTTGTCGGCGTTGCGCATCGCCTCGAGCAACGGACTGAGTTCGGCACGCATCCACGGCGCGACGTTGGCACCCGCGTCGAACGTCTCGCCGCCGAGCTGCGCGCCGGCGCAGAAGCCTCTGCCCGCTCCGGTGAGCACGATCGCGCGCACCGAAGCATCGGCCAGCGCTGCACTCAGCGCAGCGTGCAGTTCACCGAGCAGGCCGCGACGCATCGCGTTGTACTGCTCGGGATTATTCAGCGTCAGCACGGCGACCGCGCCGCGCTGCTCCGACAATACCCACGCCATGATCGTCCCCCTCGCCTACTGCCTTGCCTGTGTGAGCCGCCGACGCTACAGCGACCGCGCGATCAACAGCTTCATCACTTCGTTCGTGCCGCCGTAGATCTTCTGAATCCGCGCATCCACGAACATCCGCCCGATCGGATATTCCTGCATGTAGCCGTAGCCGCCATGCAGCTGCAGACACTCGTCGACGGTCTCGACCTGCTTCTGCGTGGTCCACCACTTCGCCATCGACGCCGTCACCGCGTCGAGATCGCCTG
This sequence comes from Rhodopseudomonas palustris, assembly GCF_034479375.1. Taxonomy (NCBI): domain Bacteria; kingdom Pseudomonadati; phylum Pseudomonadota; class Alphaproteobacteria; order Hyphomicrobiales; family Nitrobacteraceae; genus Rhodopseudomonas; species Rhodopseudomonas palustris. Next base: position 3,027,686 of record NZ_CP140155.1, read on the forward strand.
CGATCAGCCGCTCGATGCAGAAATCGACGAACACACGGGCGATGAACGCCTCGGTCTTGCGCTCGGCTAGCTTGAACGCGGTGTTCTGAAATTCGAGGATCGGCTGCCCGAACGCCTTGCGCTCGCGGGTGTAGTCGGTGGTCAGCTTGACCGCGCGCTCCATCGCCGCCACCGCACCGACCGCGATGATCAGCCGCTCCTGCGGCAATTGCTGCATCAACTGAACGAAGCCTTTGCCCTCCTCGCCGCCGAGCACATTCTCCTTCGGCGCAATGGCGTTCTCGAAGAACAATTCGGACGTGTCGGAGGCGTGCAGGCCGATTTTGTCGAGGTTGCGGCCGCGCTTGAAGCCGGGATTGTCTTTCGTCTCCATCGCGATCAGCGACAGCCCCTTGGCGCCCGGGCCGCCGGTGCGGGCGACGACGATGATCAGATCGGCATTCTGGCCGTTGGTGATGAAGGTCTTCTGGCCGTTGATGACGTAAGTATCGCCCTCGAGCTTCGCCGTGGTGCGCACGCTCTGCAGGTCGGAGCCGGTGCCGGGCTCGGTCATCGCGATGCCGCCGATCAGCTCACCGCGCGCCATCGCCGGCAGCCAGCGCTGCTTCTGCTCCTCGGAGCCGTAGTTCAGGATGTAGTGCGCGACGATGCCGCTCGACACGGTGACGCCGGACAATGCGTCCGGAACGATCGATTCCATGTCCTCGTAGATCGCCGCGTCGTAGGCGAAAGTGCCGCCGAGGCCGCCATAGGCCTCCGGCACGCTCGGCACCAGCGCGCCCATCTCGCCCAGCTTCAGCCAGGCGGAGCGATCCACCATCTTCTGTTTGCGCCATTGTTCGGCGTGCGGCGCGAGATCCTTGGCGAGAAACTTGCGGAACTGGTCGCGAAACGCGTCCAGTTCCTCGGTCATCCAGGGCGATCGGTACTGCATGTGTCCTCGCTAAATGATGAGACCGCCGCCGCAGACGACGACCTGACCACTGATGTAGTTCGATTCCGGGCTGCAGAACAGATAGACCGCGTCGGCCGCCTCTTCCGGCGTGCCGCCGCGGCCGAGCGGGATCATCCGCGCCATGGCATCGAGCATCTGCGGCTGGACCCCGACCTTGATGTCGCGACCGGCGACGTCGATGGTTTTCTGCTGCGCCTCGATCGGCTGGGTCAGACGGGTGTTGATCAGCCCGAACGCCACGCAATTGACGTTGACCTTGTAACGGCCCCATTCCTTGCACAACGTCCGCGTCAGCCCGACCAGCGACGCCTTGGCGGACGAATAGCTCGCCTGCCCGGCATTGCCGTAGAGCCCGGCGATCGATGAGATGTTGACGACCTTGCGGAACACCTCGCGGCCGGCCTCGGCCTCCTTCTTGGCGAAGATGCGGATCGGTTCGGCGGCCGCGCGCAGGATGCGGAACGGCGCCACCAGATGCACGTCGAGCATCGCCTGGAACTGCTCGTCGGTCATTTTCTGGATCGTCGAGTCCCAGGTATAGCCGGCGTTGTTGACGATGATGTCGAGGCCGCCGAACTGCTCGACCGCGGCGCCGACGAAGCGATCGGCAAAGCCCGGCTCGGACACGCTGCCGTTGATCGCGATCGCCTCGCCGCCGGCCGCCTTGATTTCGGCGGCGACCGCATCGCCCGGCGCATCGTCGAGATCGTTGACGACCACGCGCGCGCCTTCGCTGGCGAGCTTCAGCGCGATGGCGCGGCCGATGCCGCGGCCCGATCCGGTGACCAGCGCCACCTTGCCTTGCAGTTTGGACATCCGTGTTTCCTTCAACTTCCTGTTTGACAGGGTATGTTAGTGCTCGTCATGCCCGGGCTCGTCCCGGGCATCCACGCCTTCTGAGCCTCACCGCTCAAGACGTGGATGGCCGGGACGAGCCCGGCCATGACGGCAATAAATTCAGAGAGCGACCACGGCTTCGCCGGCGAGCTTGGTCTCGCCGTGCTGGTCCTTGGTGGTGAGCGCCAGCCTGGCGCGACGCTCGCCCCCGACCTCGAACAGCTCGGCGACCGTGCCCTCGCAGGTCAATTCGGCGCCGACCTGGGTGATCGCCGCAAAGCGCGTCGAGAAGGCTCGAATTCGATCAGGCGGAAACGCATCGCTGAGCGCCTGGCCGAGATAGCCCATCACCAACATGCCGTGGCTGAACACGTCTGGGAATCCCGATGCCTTGGCGAAGTCGATATCGACATGGATCGGGTTGTGGTCGCCGGAGGCGCCGCAATACAGCGCCAGCCGATGCCGGCTGATCGGCAGAAACTGCTTGTGGACGACGCGGTCGCCGACCGCGGGCGAGTTGTTGGTGTGGGTCATGAGGGTGATCCGTTGCGCACGACGATGGTCCGCGCCGTGTCGGCGACGTGCACGCCATCCTGATTGGTGACCGCGGTTTCGACGACGATCAGCGTCATCGCGCCGCCCTTCTTGTCGACCACACTGACGACGCGTGGGCTGAAGGTCAGCGTGTCGCCGACCACCACCGGGGCGTGATAGACGAAACTCTGCTCGCCGTGCAGGACGCGGCCGAGATCAATATCGAGCGCCGTGAGAAACTCGAACGGCTTCTGGTTGTCGAGCATCTCGAGGCAGAACAGATAGGTCGGCGGCACCGGAACCCCGGCGTAGCCGTCGGCCTTCGCCGCCGCGGCGTCGCGATAGACCGGATTGCCGTCGCCGAGCGTATCGAGAAAATAACGCAAACGTCCCGGCTCGACATGAGCGGTGACCGGCGTGAACCGGTGACCGACCGCAGATTGATCAACCATCGGAACGACCTCAGGCGCGTTCGTACAGCGTCACCACACAGGCGCCGCCGAGGCCGAGATTGTGCTGCAAGGCGCGCTTCGCGCCCTCGACCTGGGTCGCCTCCGCGGTGCCGCGGAGTTGCCGCGTGAGTTCGTAGCACTGCGCGAGACCCGTCGCTCCGAGCGGGTGCCCCTTCGACAGCAGACCGCCGGACGGATTGGTGACGAACTTGCCGCCATAGGTGTTGTCGCCGTCGTCGATGAATTTCTCGGCGCCGCCTTCCGGACACAGGCCGAGCGCCTCGTAGGTGATCAGCTCGTTATGTGCGAAGCAATCGTGCAGCTCGACGACATCGATATCCTCAGGACCGACCGAGGCCGCCTCGTAGACCTTGCGGGCGGCGTCGCGGGCCATGTCGTAGCCGACCACGCGCATCATATCGCCGGCATCGAACGTCGACGGCGTATCCGTAGTCATCGCCTGCGCGACGATCTTGACGTCTTTGCGCAGTCCATTTTTCAACGCGAATTTTTCCGAGACCAGCACCGCCGCGGCGCCACCGCAGGTCGGCGGGCACGCCATCAGCCGCGTCATCACGCCCGGCCAAATCACCTGGTCGTTCAGCACGTCGTCGGCGGTGAGTTCTTTACGGAACAGCGCCAGCGGATTGTTCGCGGCGTGACGGCTGGCCTTGGCGCGCACCTTGGCGAAGGACGACAGCGGCGTGCCGTGTTTCTGCATGTGGCTGAGGCCGGCGCCGCCGAAATAGCGCAGCGCCAGCGGAATGCCGGGCGCGTCGATCAGACGATCGGCGGCGGCATCGAAATCTTCGAACGCGCTGGGACGATCGACGAACACCGACCCAAGCGCACCGGGCTTCATCTGCTCGAAGCCGAGCGCCAGCACACAATCGGCCGCGCCGGAAGCGATCGCCTGCCGCGCGAGAAACAGCGCGGTGGAGCCCGTGGAGCAATTATTGTTGACGTTGACGATCGGCACGCCGGTCATACCGACCTGATACAGCGCGCGCTGGCCGCATGTGGAATCGCCGTAGACGTAGCCGACGAAGGCCTGCTGAATGGCGTCGTAACCGATGCCGGCGTCGCTCAGCGCGCGCCGCGCCGCCTCGGCTCCCATCAAGTGATAGGGCTCACTGGCGCCCGGCTTCATAAACGGAATCATGCCGACACCGGCGACGTAGACGGGTGACGCCATTGTTCTCTCCCTAACTTACCCATTGGACTTTTTATTACCCATGAGTAATATACCGACCACTCGGCCAAGTCAATCGACGGCCCTCGCGGAAATGATGATGGACGGACGCCCCGCCAACGACCAATCGCCCTGGATGCCGTTCGAGAGCCGCCGCCGCGCCCGCGACGAGAAGCGCGAGGCGGTGCTGCGGACGGCGGTGCAACTGTTTCTCGAGCAAGGCTATCACCGCGCCACGCTGAACGAGGTGGCCGAGCGGCTGAACATCACCAAGCCGGCGCTGTACAACTACTTCCGCAGCAAGGACGAGATCCTGTTCGAGTGCTGGGCGCTGGGGCAGGAGCAGGTCGACGAGTTCATCGCCGTGATCGATCGCAGCGGCCAGAACGGCCTCGGCAAGCTGCGGGCACTGGTGCGCGCCTATGCCGGGACCATGGCGACCGATTTCGGCGCCAGCCTGGTGCGGTTCGATCCGCGGGATCTGAAACCCCACAATGCCAAGACGGTGCGCGACGCCAAGCGCAGCATCGACCGGACGTTCCGGCGCTACATCGCGGACGGCATCGCCGACGGCTCGATCAAACCGTGCGACCCGAAGCTCGCCGCCTTCGCGATCGCCGGTTCGCTGAACTGGATCGGCCATTGGTATCAGCGCGGCGGGCCGCTGGCGCCGGACGCGATCGCGGACGAATTCGCGGAGCGTCTCACCGAAGGGCTCGCCGCCACATCCGGTCGCAAGGCGCCCGCAACGAGGCGGTCCGCGACGAAAAGCAAGAGCGCCGACAAGGCGCCGACGTCACGAAAGAAGAAATAACCCAAGGAGGACTGCAATGAATATCACTCATGGCCTGCGGCGCGCGCTGCAGATCAACGCCGACGGCCTCGCCACCGTATTCAATGGACGCCGCCGGAATTGGCGCGAAGTCGGCGATCGCGTCGCCCGCCTCGCCGCCGGCCTGCGTGCGCTCGGCGTCGGCGAGGGCGAGCGCGTCGCCGTGCTGTCGATGAATTCCGACCGCTATCTCGAACTTTATCTCGCCGCCGGCTGGTGCGGCGGCGTGATCGTGCCGCTCAACATCCGCTGGAGCGCGCTTGAGAACGAAGACGCGCTACGCGATTGCCGCGCGGCGGTGCTGGTGGTGGACAAAGCCTTTGCGGCCACAGGCACGACGCTGGCGCAAGCGATCCCCGGGCTGGCAATGGTCTATGCCGATGACGGCGACGTGCCCGCGGGCATGCAGAGCTACGAGGACGTCATCGCGACCAACGCGCCTATCCCGGACGCGATGCGCGAGGCCGACGACCTCGCCGGCATCTTCTATACGGGCGGCACCACCGGCCGCTCCAAGGGCGTGATGCTGAGCCACGGCAATCTGATGGCCAACGCGCTCAATGCGCTCGGCGAAGGGCTGTTTCCGGGAACGTCCGTCTATCTTCACGCAGCGCCGATGTTCCACCTCGCCAACGGCGCGGCGATGTATTCGCTGCTGCTGTCCGGCGGCGCCAACGTGATGGTGCCGTCGTTCACGCCGGAAGGCGTGATGGCGGCGATGCAGAACGACCGCGTCACCGATGTGCTGCTGGTGCCGACCATGATCCAGATGTTCGTCGATCATTCGGCGCTGAAGAATTACGACCTGTCGTCGCTGAAGAACATCATCTACGGCGCCTCCCCGATCAGCGAGGCGGTGCTGGCGCGCGCCAGCGCGGCGCTGCCCCACGTGCAGTTCACCCAGGCCTACGGCATGACAGAGCTGTCGCCGATCGCGACGCTGCTGCACTGGAAGGAGCATATCGGCGACGGCAAGGCCAAGGGCCGGCAGCGCGCCGCCGGCCGCGCCACGCTCGGCTGCGAGGTCCGCATCGTCGACGCCGACGACCAGCCGGTGCCTGCCGGCACCGTCGGCGAGATTTGCGTGCGCGGCGACAACGTGATGATGGGCTATTGGGAGCGTCCGGAGGAGACCGCGCGGGCGCTGGCGGGCGGCTGGATGCACACCGGCGACGGCGGCTACATGGACGAGCACGGCTTCGTCTTCGTCGTCGACCGCGTCAAGGACATGATCATCTCCGGCGGCGAAAACGTCTACTCGGTCGAGGTCGAGAACGCGGTGGCGCAGCATCCGGCGGTGGCGCAATGCGCGGTGATCGGGATTCCGCACGAGGCCTGGGGCGAGCAGGTCCACGCCGTGGTCGTCACCAAGGCCGGCGCCGCCGTCACCGCGGACGAGTTGATCGCGCACTGCAAGGCGCTGATCGCCGGCTACAAATGCCCGCGCAGCGTCGAGATCACCGAAACGCCGCTGCCGCTGTCCGGGGCCGGCAAGATTCTCAAGCGCGAATTGCGCCAGCCCTATTGGGAGAACCGCGAGCGTCGCGTGAGCTGACGTTCACGCCGCAACGCCATCACAGCATCGGCCGGAGTTGAAACTGGCCGATGCTGCGGAACCGCTCGGTTGGGCTGTCCTGCCGGCACAACGCAATGCGGTCGATCGCGAGCGTCTCCAGTCGCAGCGCATCGAACTGCGCGCGCAGCAGGCCGAGCAGTTCGTCGTGCCGGGCGAGGTCCACCGATCCGGTCAACGTCATGTGGAATCGAAACTCCTCGATCACATAGGGGTAGCCCCAATGATCGAGATATTGCACCTGCCGGAGCGAGAGCAGCGCCGGCTTCCTGCGCGCACGATCCTCCGGCGTCAGCGGCGCACGGAACGAATCGAAGCTGCGCACGCAGTCGGCCGCGAGCTGCGCAAGGTCGTCCGATGGCTCCGAAGGCACCAATGCGATGAAGCTGCCGATCGATCGAACCATCGGCGTGATCGTCGGGATCGCCCGCGGCGTCTCCGCAAAGGTGGCGCAGGCCCACAGCAACTCGGCCTCACTCTGGCCCGACGCCAAGGCAATCGGCGCCTTCAGCGTGGCGTGAAAGCCGTATTTGCGCGGATCGCTGGTGACCGCGGCCCAGTCCGGCACGGCGCGCGTCATCGCCTCCGGGAACAGTGGCTCTGCGCCGGTGAAAACATCATAGCCGAGCAGCGTCGACCCGAACCGGTCGAGCGCACTGCCGGGCGGCGGCAGATAGTAAATGGCGTAGCGGGGAACTTGCGTCATCGCGGACAGGATAGCCTCGTCTCAGGTTGCGACAACCCTCTCGTGCCCGGCCTTGTGCGACATCACGAAGCGCTCCGGCTCGTCGAGATGGACGAGGCGCCCGCCCGCGATCGCTGCGACCAACCGCGGTCGCAGGGCGATCCGGTCGTCCACGATCAGAATGTCGGCGCGCTTGCCGGCTGCGAGCACGCCGCGATCGGTCAATCCCGCCGCGCGGGCCGGCGATTCCGACACCAGCCGCCACGCCTGCGGCAGCGGCAATATGCCGTCATGCACCAGCCTGAACGCCGCCAGCAGCGGCGCCGGATAGTAGTAATCCGATGCCAGCACAGAGCACAGCCCCTTGGCGATCATGTCGGCCGCCTTGGTCCAGCCGGTGTGGCTGCCGCCGCGCACCACGTTCGGCGCGCCGAACACGATGAAGTCTCCCGCCGCGGCGGCATCCCGCGCAGTGTCTTCGGTGGTCGGGAATTCGGCGATCCGGACTCCGAGCGAGCGGAAGCCCTGGCGCATCGCCGGCGTGTCGTCGTCATGCGACAACATCGGCAACCCGGCCTCACGGGCGCAGGCCGCGAGCCGCGCGATCGCGTCCGGCACCTCGGCGGTCCGCGACGCGACGCGCTCGACCAGCCGGTCGAATTCCTCGCCCGACAGGCCGGTGCGCTCGACCATGCGGGCACGCCGATGCGGGCGCGACAGATCCGCGATCGTCGAATCCATGTGGTCGTTGAAGGCGAACAGATCGACCCGGCCATCGCCGATCCATTGGGCGATCTCGTCGACGGCCTCGAGATTGAACGCCTCGTGGCGCAGATGAATGCGGGTATCGACGGCGAGCCTAGGCCGGGTGACGTCGATCGCGTCGAGCATCCGCCGGGCATTGGCCGCGCTGCGCAGCCCCGGCTCCCACGACCAGGTCACGGCGTGGAACATCGTGGTGATGCCGTTGGCGATCGCCTGCCGATCGCTGTCCGCCAGCGCGACGTCGATCGGGAAATCGACGCCCGGCCGCGGCATCATCTGCCGCTCGAACGCGTCGCCATGCAGATCGACGATGCCGGGCAGCACCAAAAGGCCGCCGGCATCGATCCGGATCGCGGCCGGGCGCGAGGCCGATCCGGCCGCGGCGATCGTCCCGCCGACGACCTCGAGCGAGGTTTCGGTCAGTTCGTCGCCGAGCAGCGTGCGGCCGCCTTCGATCAGGATGTCGGTCATGTCGTCACTTTCTTGCGGCGCGTTCCCCGCTGCATCTTCGCGGAGGCTTCGTATTTGTCGAGGAATTCCTCCACCGGCAGCTTGCGAAAGTCCGGCAGCGCCAGGCGCAACGCCTCGTGCTCCCAATCCCACCAGGCCAGATCCGCCAGCCGATTGGCGACGAATTCCGGAAAGCGCCGCTTGATCGGACGCGCCGGATTGCCGGCGACGATCGTATAGGCCGGCACGTCGCGGGTGACGATCGCGCCGGCTGCGACCACCGCGCCGGTTCCGATGTTGCGGCCGGGCAGCACGATCGCGCCATGGCCGATCCAGACGTCGTGGCCGATATGGACGTGGTGGGCCCGGCGCCAGGCAAAAAACTCGGCATCGTCGCTCTCACCCTCGAAATACGTGCTGGCGCGATAGGTGAAATGTGCTTGCGTCGCGCGATGCATCGGATGATTGCCGGGATTGATCCGGGTCATCGCCGCGATCGAGCAGAATTTGCCGATGGTCGAATAGGTGATCTGCGAGTCGTTGACGACATAAGAATAATCGTCCATCGCCACTTCGTGCAGGATCGTACGCGCGCCGACCTCGCAATAGGCGCCGAGCTTCACGTCGTGAAGCCGGGCCGAGGGATCGACCGTCGGTTCGACCGAGAGCGTTTTTGCGACCATTGAGTCCCCGCATCCGGTTTGTCGAGGCTGAGGTTCTTCGGCGGACTTGGTGACGACGTCGTGACGTCGGGATGACACGCGCATGCTGTGCATGACGGCAAAGCTGCCCCGCTGTCACACGCCTGCAAAGTAGCAGCGCTACCGATACGCTCATCAAGCTCCAGGAGCAGCGCATGCTGGTAGTTGAAGGTCTCACCTGCCGGTTCGGCAACCATGCCGCCGTGGACAACGCTTCCTTCGCCATCGAGCGCGGCAGCTTCATCGGCGTGATCGGCCGATCCGGCGCCGGTAAATCGACCTTGTTGCGGATGCTGAACCGTCTCGCCGAACCCTCCGAAGGCCGCATCCTGTTCGAGGGCGTCGACGTCACCGCACTGCAGGGCCGCGAACTCCGTCAGTGGCGGGCGCGGTCCGCCATGATCTTTCAGCAGTTCAATCTCGTCGGCCGGCTCGACGTGCTGACCAACGTGCTGATGGGCCGTTTGGCGCATATCCCCGCCTGGCGCTCGCTGGCGCAGGCCTGGCCGGAGAAGGACCGGGCGCTGGCGATGTCGGCGCTCGACCAATTCGACATGGCGTCCTATGCGGCCCAGCGCGCCGACCAATTGTCCGGAGGCCAACAGCAACGGGTCGCGATCGCCCGGGCGCTGGTGCAGCAGCCGGACATCGTGCTGTCCGACGAGCCGATCGCGTCGCTCGATCCCCGCAACACCAAGATCGTGATGGACGCGCTGCTGCGCATCAACAAGCACTTCGGCATCACCGTGATCTGCAACCTGCATTCGCTCGATCTGGCGCGCAGCTACTGCGATCGGCTGATCGGGATGGCGTCCGGTCGCGTGGTGTTCGATGGCGCGCCGGTCGAGCTCACCGACAGGGTGGCACGGGAGCTCTACGATCTCGAAGCCAACGACGTCATGGGTGCAGACCATCAAGCGCCGGTCGTTCCCACCGTGCCCGCCCTGCCCGCCTACGCCCAGGCCGTCGCCAGCTGATGAGCAGGCGGCCCGCTGCCGCCACCTCGACATCGCGTCGCCCTCGTTCGAACGACCGGTCGGGGGGTGCGGTTCACGTCCCATCCGAAAGGCACGTCACACCATGATCAAGTTCAGTACCGTTCTTGCAGGCGCCCTCGCCCTGGCGTTCACCGCCTCGGCCGCCCCGGCTCAGGATTGGAAATCGAAATATCCCGAACTCGTCTTCGGCAAGGTTCCGGACGAGAACGCCTCGGGCACCACCACCCGTTGGACGCCGTTGACCGAATATCTGTCGAAGAAGCTCGGCACCAAAGTGACGCTGCGGATCGCCAACGACTACGCCGCCGTGATCGAAGGCCAGCGCTCCGGGAACATCCAGATCGCGATGTACGGTCCGGCATCCTATGCCCGCGCCTATCTGATCGGCGCCAAGGTCGAGCCTTTCGCCATCGAAGTGAACAATGACGGCAGCAAAGGGTACTACTCGGTCCTCTACGTGAAGGCGGAGTCGCCCTACAAGAGCATCCAGGAACTGAAGGGCAAGAACCTTTGCCTCGTCGATCCGAATTCGACCTCGGGCAACAACGTCCCTCGCTTCGAGATGAACAAGCTGTCGATCGATCCGGACAAGTTCTTCGGCAAGGTGATCTACGCCGGCAGCCATGAGAACGCCGTGATCGGCGTCGCGCAGGGCACCTGCGACGCCGCATTCAACTGGTGGAACACCGAAGCCGAATCCAACCTGCTGCGGATGGACCGCAAGGGTATGGCCAAGGCGGCCGATTTCCGCGTCATCCTGAAGTCCGACCAGATTGTGAATTCGCCGATGGCCTATCTCACCGACCTGCCGGCGGACCTGAAGGCGGCGATCCGCAAGGCCGTCCTCGATCTGGCGACCGACGATCCGGAAACCTTCAACAAGATCTACGAAGGCAAGGGCAAGCCTTATGAGGCGGTCGATCACAAGGCGTATCAGCCGGTCATCGATCTGACGAAATTCGTCGACACCCTGCGCAAGAGCAAATCCTGAGCCGACACGATCGACTGAAACGGGCGGCCTTCACGGCCGCCCTCTTTTTGCCAGGATAGTGGATGCCAGCGGTTGTTTCGGAACTGCCCGACGCTCAGTTGCGTCACCTCATCGATCACTATGAGGCAGCGGTGTCCGCCAAGCGCAGGCGCGCCGCGGTGGGGGCGGCCGTCCTCGTCGTGATGATCGCAGCCTCGGCGTGGATGGGCGAAGTCGACCTGCTGAAACTGGCTGAGAATTTCTGGCGCTTCCCGTCCTATTTCATCTCGATCATGCCGACACTCTCGTTCGGCACACTGTGGACCGACCTCGCAGACTGGCTGTGGGGGCTGAACCGCTGGACCGGGCTGCTGCTCGACACGCTGCTGATCGCCTATGTCGGCACATTGATCGGCGCCATCGCCGGCTTCGTGCTGTGCTTCCTCGCCTCGGCCAATCTGGTCCGCTCGCGCACCACGGTGTTCGTGACCCGTCGATTTCTGGAGGTCTGCCGCACCGTTCCGGAGCTCGTCTTCGCGCTGGTGTTCGTGCTGGCCTTCGGACTCGGGCCGCTGCCGGGCGTGCTGGCGATCGCGATCCACACCACCGGGGCGCTCGGCAAATTGTTCGCTGAAGTCGTCGAGAATATCGACGACGAGCCGATCGACGGAGTCGTCGCCTCGGGCGGCAACTGGATGGAAATGGTGCGCTTTGCGGTGGTGCCGCAGGTGCTGTCGAATTTCGTCAGCTACGCGTTGCTGCGCTTCGAGATCAACGTCCGCGGCGCTGCCGTGATGGGCTTCGTCGGCGCCGGCGGCATCGGGCAGGACCTGATCGAGGCGGTGCGCAAATTCTACTACACCGACGTCAGCGCCATTCTGATGCTGATCATCGTCACGGTGATGACGATCGACTATTGCACCGAGGCGGTCCGTCATCGCCTGATCGGGCGGGAAAGCCGATGACCGATACGCGCAGGGCGCTGAGCTTCGACGATCAGACCGACATCGTCCGCCGCTTTCCGGAGCAGTTCGGGATCGACTGGTGGCGGCGCGGCCGACTGATCGGCGGTCTCGTCGTCGTCGTGGCGCTGTTCGTCTTCGGGCTGATCAGGCTCGAGATTCCGTTCGACCGGCTGATCAGCGGCTCGATCCGCCTGATCAAGTTCACCGCCATGATGTTGCCGCCGGATCCCGGATCCTGGGCACAGGCGAAGATCTATCTGAACGCAATGGGCGAGACCATTGCGATCGCCTTCCTCGGCACGTTGGGCGGCGCGCTGCTGGCGTTTCCGGTGTCGTTCCTGGCCGCGCGCAACGTGGTCGGCAGCCGCGTGCTGCAGCTCGTCACCCGCCGCGGGCTCGACGCGGTGCGCGGCGTCGACACGCTGATCTGGGCCCTGATCTGGGTCGGCGTCGTCGGCCTCGGCCCGTTCGCCGGCATTCTCGCGGTGATGTGCAGCGATTTCGGCACATTCGGCAAATTGTTCTCCGAAGCCTTCGAAGCGGCGGACAAACGATCGATCGAAGGCGTCAAGGCGACCGGCGGATCGCACGTCCACAGCATCCGCTTCGGCCTGCTGCCGCAGGTGATCCCGATCCTCGCGAGCCAGGTGCTGTATTACTTCGAATCCAACACGCGTTCGGCCACCATCATCGGCATCGTCGGCGCCGGCGGCATCGGCCTGCAGCTCGCCGAGCAGATTCGCGTGCTGGAATGGCAGAAAGTGTCGTTCCTGATCGTGCTGATCATGATCGCGGTGGCGGCGATCGACTGGCTGTCCGGTAAGCTGCGCTTCGCGATCATCGGCCGCCGCGCGGTCGCGTGACGGCAAGGGCGGAGCTATCCGCAATCGTCATCCTCCGCGAAGGAGGATCCAGTATTCCGCGGCGTCGCAAATGATGCGCCGACGCTCTGGATTACTGGTTCGCCCGCTTTCGCGGGCGATGACGGCAGCATGAAAGTGGAACCTACTACTCCGTCTCCACCACGAACTCGACGCGCTCCGCGGCGAAGCGGGTGCGGATCGCAAGCAGCGGGCGACCTTCGCCGTCGACGTCCAGCGCCTCGACGATCAGCACCGGACGACCGATCCCGAGATCGAGCCGCGCCGCATCGCCAGCGTCGGCGATTGCCGCGGTGATCCGGGTCGAGGCGCGGCGATAGTCGCCGATGCCGTATTGCGCCAGCACCTTGGTCATCGAGCCGAACCGCCGATACAATTCGCCGGCGTCGGGGAAACGGTCGGCCGAACACCACGTGGTCCCGACGCAGATCGGCGCGCGGTCGGCGAGCCGCACCCCCTCGATGCGGATCAGCGGGGCGCCCGGCGCAAGGTCGAGCTGGCGGGCGAGTTCGTGCGTCGCCTCCTCGCGGCTCGCCGCCAGCAACCGACCGCGCGGTTCGCGGCCGCCCGCGCCGACGATTTCGGAAAATCGCGTGCGCGAGCGCAACGGATAGGCGATCCGCGAGGTCTCGACATAGGTGCCGCTGCCGCGCTCCGCCCGCACCAGCCCGCGCTCCGCGAGCGCCGCCAGCGCCCGCCGCACGGTGTGGCGGTTGACCCGATGCGCCTGCGCGATCTCGACCTCGCCGGGCAGCTTCTCACCTGCCGCGTAGCCGCCGTCGGCGATCTTGCGCTCGATCGAGTCGGCCACCTTGCGCCACAATGCGACGCCCGAATCCGGTTCTAGAGTCGTCATCTATCCACATCCGTTCGATCGTCGTCACAGCCGCGCGATTTCGTCACGTCGTCATCAAAAAGTCATGGCGCGTCTTTATCAAGTTGTCTATTATCACAGACAACTTGATGCGGGCTAGAGTCAAGATGACGACATCCTTCGAAGCCGGTCCCCAGACCCGGCAGGCGGCGATGGCCGTGCTGGTTCATGCCGAGGCGGAGCAGATTGCGGCGCGGCTGTCGGGGTTGGAACTGCCTGCGAACGAGACGCTGCGCGAGCCGGAGAACGGCCTTGTGATGGTCCGCGGCCGGGTCGGCGGCGACGGCGCGGCGTTCAATCTCGGCGAGGCCACGGTGACGCGGGCGGCGGTGCGGCTCGACAGCGGCGAATGCGGCTTCGGCTACACGCTCGGCCGCGACCGCGACAAGGCGCGGCTGATCGCGCTGTGTGATGCGCTGATCCAGCGCCGCGACTTCGCCGCGACGATCGAGACCAAGGTGCTGGCGCCGCTACGGGCTGAGCAGGCCGCGGCGCGGCATCGCCAGGCCGAACAGACCGCCGCGACCAAGGTCGATTTCTACACGCTGGTGCGGGGCGAGGGCTGAGATGACAGGGACGGTCGAATTGTCCGCCGGCTTTGCCGACAAGGTCACGTCGGCGCAGGCGACGTTCCGCGCGGTGATGCAGGCGATGGCGCGGCCGGGCAAGCTGCAGCGGCTCGATGCCGAACTGCATGACGTTCCGGCGCCGCTGATGCCGGCGACCGCGGCGATCGCGCTGACGCTGTTCGATCACGATACGCCGCTGTGGCTCGACGCCGCGGCGAAGACGCCCGCCGTGACGCGATGGCTGAGGTTTCACACGTCCGCGCCGCTGGTCGAAGCGCCCGAAGCCGCTGCGTTCGCACTGATCGCCGAGCCTCATCGGATGCCGGCTCTCGATCGCTTCGCGCTCGGCAGCAACGATTATCCGGATCGCTCCACCACGCTGGTCCTGCAGCTCGAGAGTCTGGAGGAAGGCGCCGAGTTCGAACTGAGCGGCCCCGGCATCCGCGGGATGGCGGCGCTGCGCGCGCCGCTGCCGGAAAGCCTCGTGTCACAGCACGAAGCCAACCACGCACTGTTTCCGCGCGGCGCCGATCTGATTCTGGTCGGCGGCGACACGATCGTCGCGATCCCGCGCACCACGCGGCTCGTCGCCAAGGGAGGCAACTGATGTATGTCGCGGTCAAGGGTGGCGAGCGCGCCATCGATAATGCGCACCGGTTGCTGGCACACGAGCGCCGCGGCGACCGCGCCGTGCCCGAACTGACGCTGGCACAGATTTCCGAGCAACTCGCGCTCGGCGTCGACCGGGTGATGGTCGAGGGGTCGCTGTACGACCGCGAGTTGGCAGCGCTGGCGATCAAGCAGGCCCGCGGCGATCTGATCGAGGCGATCTTCCTGCTGCGCGCATTCCGCGCCACGCTGCCGCGGTTCGGCGCCACCGAACCGCTCGACACCGGCGCGATGGCGGTGCGGCGGCGGGTGTCCTCGACCTTCAAGGATATTCCCGGCGGGCAGATTCTCGGACCGACCTTCGACTACACGCACCGGCTGCTCGACCCGCAACTCGCCGCCGGAGGTGAGCCGGACCTGCCGGCATATGCGGTGGTGTCGAACGAAGCGATGCCGCGCGTCACCGATATCCTCGGCCGCGACGGACTGATCGAACCTTCGCCCGCGCCGGCCCCCGATGCGCCGGTCGGCGACCTCACCCGCGAGCCGCTGAACTTTCCGGCCGATCGCGATCTGCGACTGCAAAATCTGGCGCGCGGCGACGAGGGCTTCCTGCTCGCGCTGGGCTACTCGACGCAACGTGGCTACGGCCGCACGCATCCGTTCGCCGGCGAAATCCGCTTCGGCGAGGTCGAACTCGAGTTTTTGGCAGAAGATGCCGGCTTCGCGGTGCCGCTCGGCAGCATCGCGCTGACCGAATGCCAGATGGTCAATCAGTTCAAGGGCTCGGCCACAGAGCCGCCCTGCTTCACGCGCGGCTACGGCCTCGCCTTCGGGCAGAGCGAGCGCAAGACCATGGCGATGGCGCTGGTCGATCGCGCACTACGCGCGAAGGAACTCGGCGAAGAGGCGCTGGCGCCGGCGCAGGACGAGGAATTCGTGCTGTCGCATTCGGACAATGTGCAGGCGACCGGCTTCGTCGAACATCTGAAGTTGCCGCATTACGTCGACTTCCAGTCCGAGCTCGGACTGATCCGCCGGCTGCGGCAGAACTTTGTCGATGCCGCCGAACGATCCGAGCCGTTGCAGGAGGCTGCGGAATGAACGCGCCCCAGTACAACTTCGCCTATCTGGACGAGCAGACCAAGCGGATGATCCGTCGCGCGATCCTGAAGGCGATCGCGATCCCCGGCTATCAGGTGCCGTTCGCCAGCCGCGAGATGCCGATGCCGTACGGCTGGGGCACCGGCGGCGTGCAGGTCACCGCGGCGATCCTCGGCCCCGACGACGTGCTGAAGGTGATCGACCAGGGCAGCGACGACACCACCAATGCGATCTCGATCCGGAAGTTCTTCGCCAAGACCGCGGGCGTGGCGACGACAACCAGCACGACGGATGCCAGCGTGATCCAGACGCGGCACCGGATTCCGGAAGCGCCGCTGCACGAGGGCCAAGTGCTGGTGTATCAGGTGCCGATCCCGGAGCCGCTGCGCTATCTCGAGCCGCGCGAGACCGAAACGCGGCGGATGCACGCGCTGGCCGAGTACGGGCTGATGCACGTCAAGCTCTATGAGGACATCGCCAAATTCGGCCACATCGCCACGTCCTACGCCTATCCAGTGAAGGTCGATGGTCGCTACGTGATGGACCCGTCGCCGACGCCGAAATTCGACAATCCGAAGATGGACGATTGCCCGGCGCTGCAATTGTTCGGCGCCGGCCGCGAGAAGCGGATCTATGCGATCCCGCCCTATACGCAAGTGGTGTCGCTCGACTTCGAGGACCATCCGTTCACGCGCTATCGCCAGGACGCGCCGTGCGCGCTGTGCGGATCGGAAGAATCCTATCTCGACGAGATCGTCACCGACGACCGCGGCGGCCGGATGTTCGTGTGTTCGGACACCGATTATTGCGAAACCCGACAGGCGCAGGGCCATCGCGGCAGCGAAAGCGCGCCGCATCAGGAGCGGGCCGATGCCTGATCGCACCTCCCCGATTGCGCAGGATCAGCCGCTGCTGGTCGCCGAAGGTCTGGCGAAATCCTACGGCCGGCTGCAGGCCTGCCGCGATATCTCGTTCAAGCTGTATCCGGGCGAAGTGCTGGCGATCGTCGGCGAGAGCGGCTCCGGCAAATCGACGCTGCTGCAGATGCTCTCCGCGCAACTCGCGCCGAGCGCAGGCCACGTCTCGTACCGGATGCGCGACGGCGTGTTGCGCGATCTCGCCGCACTCGGCGAAGCGGAGCGGCGCTTTCTGTTCCGCTCAGATTGGGGCTACGTGCATCAGGACCCGGCGCAGGGCCTGCGGATGGCGGTGTCGGCCGGCGCCAATGTCGGCGAGCGGCTGATGGCGGTCGGCTGGAATCACTACGGCCGTATCCGCGACACCGCGTCGAGCTGGCTGTCGCGCGTCGAGATCGGGCTCGACCGCATCGACGATGCGCCGCGGACTTACTCCGGCGGCATGCGGCAGCGGCTGCAGATCGCGCGCAATCTGGTCACCGAGCCGCGGCTGATGTTCATGGACGAGCCGACCGGCGGCCTCGACGTCTCGGTGCAGGCGCGGCTGCTCGATCTGCTGCGCGGCCTTGTCACGGACCTCGGGCTTGCCGCCATCGTCGTCACCCACGATCTCGCGGTGGCGCGGCTGCTGTCGCATCGCGTGATGGTGATGCAGGGCGGTCGCGTGATCGAGACCGGCCTCACCGACCAGGTGCTCGACGACCCGCACGAGCCCTACACCCAGCTCCTCGTCGCCTCGATCCTGCCGCCATGAGCCCGCCAATGTCCGCGATGATCCAACTCAGCAATGCCGAGAAGACCTTCGTCATGCATCTGCAGGGCGGCGTGCGGCTGCCCGTGGTGCGCGGCGTGTCGTTCCACGTCGACGCCGGCGAATGCGTGGTGCTGGCGGGGCCCTCGGGCGCCGGCAAGTCGTCGATCCTGAAGATGATCTTCGGCAATTATCGCTGCGACGCCGGCCGCATCGACATCCTGCATCGCGGCGCCCTGATCGATCTCGCCACCGCCGAGCCGCGGCAGGTGCTGGAGCTGCGGCGCGATACGATCGGCTATGTCAGCCAGTTTCTGCGGGCGGTGCCGCGGGTGGCGGCGATCGACGTCGTCGCCGAGCCGCTGGTCGCGAGCGGCGTCGGCAAGGACGAGGCCCGCGCGCGCGCCGGCGAATTGCTGAAACGTCTGAACATCGCCGAACGGCTGTGGCCGCTGCCGCCGGCGACGTTCTCCGGCGGCGAGCAGCAGCGCGTCAACATCGCCCGCGGCTTCATCGCGCATGTCCCAATCCTGCTGCTCGACGAGCCGACCGCCTCGCTCGATGCCGCCAATCGCGAGGTGGTGATGAGCCTGATCGCCGAGAAGAAGCGCGACGACGTCGCGATGATTGCTATTGTCCACGACGACGAGGTGCGCGCCCGGATCGCCGATCGACTGATCGACGTCGCGAGCTTCGCCGCAGCGGCCTGAAGAGAGACGAGAGAGTGATGACGACCAATTTCGAATTCGTTCTGCGCAACGCCCGCATCGTGCTCGCCGACCGGGTGATCGAGCACGGCTGGCTGGCGATCGAGAACGGCCGCATCGCCGAGATCGGCGACAGCGGCGTTCCCTCCGGCAGCCACGACATGGGCGGCGATCTGGTGATGCCCGGGCTGATCGAGCTGCACACCGACCATCTCGAAGCCCACTACATGCCGCGACCGAAAGTGCAGTGGAATCCGGTGGCCGCCGTGGTGTCCTATGACGGCCAGCTCGCCACCTGCGGCATTACCACGGTTCTGGATTCGCTGCGGGTCTGGCGCGAGGAAGGCGCCGAAGACGTTGACGGCCAGGCCGGCGTGCTCGCACAAGCGATCAGCGACGCGCGCGACGCCAATCTGCTGCGCGCCGAGCACTTCCTGCATCTGCGCTGCGAAATCCCGATGCCCAATGTGGTCGACGAGGCGAAGGAGTTGATCGGCCGCCCCGACGTGCGGCTGATGTCGCTGATGGACCACACGCCGGGCCAGCGGCAGTTCCGCGACGAAGAGAAGCTGCGCGACTACTACCGCGGCAAGGGCGCCGGCATGACCGACGCCGAACTCGACGTGATGTTCGCGCGGCGGCTGTATTGCAAGGAGACCTACGCCGACGCCAATATGCGGGCGATCGTCGCGCTCGCGCAACAACACGAGATTCCTTTGGCGAGCCACGACGACACCACCGACGAGAACGTCACCGACGCGATTCGCGATCGGGTCGCGGTGGCCGAATTCCCGACCACGCTCGAGGCCGCACGCGGCCTGCACGAGGCCGGCATCGACATTCTGATGGGCGCGCCGAACGTGGTGCGCGGCGGTTCGCATTCCGGTAACATCGCGGCGATCGATCTGGCGCGCGAGGGGCTGTTGGATATCCTGTCGTCGGACTACATCCCGTCGAGCCTTCTGATGGCGGCGCTGCAACTGCCGCTGCGCGCGCCGGCGATCGATCTCGCAGCCGCCGTGCGCACCGTCACCAAGGCGCCGGCCGAAGCGGTCGGCCTGCCGGATCGCGGCGAGATCGCGGTCGGCAAGCGCGCCGACCTGATCCGCGTCCACGTCGCCCACGACGTACCGGCGGTGCGCAGCGTCTGGCGCGAAGGACATCGGGTGGCATGACCGAGCTCGCGCCCATCACCGCACAGGACAGCCGGATCGGACCCGGACGGCTGGTGCTGGTGGTCGGCCCGAGCGGCGCCGGCAAGGACACGCTGCTCGGCATCGCCAAGGCGACCTGCCTCGGCGAACGCGACATTGTGTTTACGCGGCGCGTGGTCACGCGCGAGCCTTCGCCTGCGGAAGACAATCTGCAGAGTACACCCGAGGCGTTTCGGGCCATGGTCGCCGCCGATGAATTCGCGCTGCATTGGCAGGCGCACGGCCATAGTTACGGCCTGCTGCGCTCGATCGACAACGAACTGCGCGCCGACCACACCGTGGTCGCCAATGTCTCGCGCACGGTGATCGCGCAGGCGCGGCAGAGCTATGAGAACGTCGTCGTCGTGCTCGTCACCGCGCCCGCCGAAATTCTGGCCGGCCGGATTGCGGCGCGGGCGAGAGGCAGCGACGGCGTCATCGCGGACCGCGTCGGTCGAATAGTCACCGCCGGCGACGACGCCGATTTCACGATCATGAATGTTGCAAGCCGCGACGACCATGCGCGCGACCTTCTTCGTATCATCCGCGACGAGGCGCCGGCCGGACAGGAAGTTGCGCAATGACGATATCCGCCATCACCACGATTGCCGACCTCGAGCAACTCTACGGCGTCCCGGGCGACGCCTCGACCGAGAAGGTCGCGGACCGGATCACGCCGCCCTATCGGACGCTGATCGAGCGCTCGCCGTTCGCCGCACTGGCGACCGTCGGCCCCGAGGGACTGGATTGCTCGCCGCGCGGCGACCTGCCCGGCTTCATCCATATTCACGACGACAAGACGCTGATGCTACCCGATCGGCACGGCAACAACCGGATCGACTCGCTGCGCAACGTCGTGCGCGATCCGCGCGTGGCGCTGATGCTGCTGATCCCCGGCTCGACCAGCGCGCTGCGGATCAACGGGCGCGCGATCGTCTCGGCGGAGGCGGAATTGCTGAGTTCATTTTACGTCAAGGGCAAAGCCCCGCGCACCGTGATGGTGATGACGATCGAGGAGATCTACTTCCAGTGCGGCCGCGCGATCCTGCGCTCCGATTTGTGGAATCCCGACAAGCACGTCGATTCGGCCACGCTGCCGACCCCGGGGCAGATTCTCGCCTCGATGACCGACAATCGCGTCGGCGGCGAGGACTACGACCGGACCTGGCCCGAGCGCGCCAGCCAGACGATGTGGTAGCAGGCGAAACAACGGGTCGAGGCTGCCTCGCCGATCGCTGGCTGGATCTGTGCACCGATGGGTGCATGCCGTGTGAGCAGCCGGTCAGCTCGGTTCGGTCTGCCGGACCGTTCATGCTGGATGTCGAATTCGACGTCGCGGCGGTTGCGCTGGTCAGCGCTGATCCGCGCGCCGGCGCGGTGTCCTTCGTGGCTGATACCCACCAATCGACTCTGGCAAGTGTGTCCGCTCATCTGGACAAATGATGCTTAAGTATCTCCGGTCCGCCGCTGGTCGAGGCATTTTCATCTTACTGTCACACTAACGTCATCCAATTCGTCGAGAAGCATCGACGAATTGGATGACCAATGATGCTGGCGTCGAGTAAAGCGAACCGCGAAACGGAAGCCATTGAGGGTTTTGCATCCCTGGCGCAGCCGACCCGGCTCGCCGCGGTTCGGCTGTTGCTTTCAGTTCATCCAACGACGTTGCCCGCAGGCGAGATCGCCCGGCTCTGCAATGTGCCGCACAACACGATGTCGACACATCTGGGCATCCTGCAGCGCGCCGGTCTGATCGGCGTCGAGAAGCAAGGCCGCTCGATGAACTATCGAGCCGAGCTTCCAGGATTTCGAAGCCTCCTCGATTTCCTAGCGCGCGATTGCTGCGACGGCCATCCCGACATCTGTGCAGACGTTTTCAAGACCCCCTCCCCCGCACCCACCGCTCCGCTGGAGAACTTCATGACACCCGCCTTCAACGTGTTGTTTCTCTGCACGCATAATTCCGCGCGCTCGATCATGGCCGAGGCGCTGTTGCAGAAGGTCGGCAACGGCCGATTTCGCGGCTACTCCGCCGGCTCGGAGCCAGCGAGCCAGCCGCTACCGCAAGTCATCGAGCGCCTTGCCTCGCTAGGCCATGACGTGGCGCGGCTCCACTCCAAATCCTGGGACGAATTCAAACGGCCCGATGCGCCGCGGATGGATTTCATCATCGCGCTGTGCGACGCGCCGAACGGTCAGATCTGCCCAGATTTTGGAGGGAAATACGTCACCGCCGCCTGGCCCCTGCCGGACCCAGCCCAATTTACCGGATCGGAGACTGAACGGACGACCTTGCTGAACGAACTTTACGCGATGATCCGCAGGCGGCTGGAAATCTTCACGAGCCTGCCGTTCGAGTCACTCGATCGGATGGCGGTAAAAGCGCGCCTCGACGAGATCGGCGACACCAACCGCATTACGCCGTGACGGTGGCATCCATGAAGGTAGGCATCAATGGAATGGGCCGGATCGGACGCTTGGCGCTGCGTGCAGCACTCGGCGGCATCCGGCGAGCGGACAACGATCCGCGGGGCGACAATCGCCTCGAGGTAGTTCATATCAATGAACTGAAAGGCGGCATCGCCGCGACGGCACATCTGCTCGAGTTCGACAGCGTGCATGGCCGCTGGCACGAGAACATCGGCGTCGACGCCGCAAACACGATCGCGATTGGTGCGAGCCGGATTGGCTTCAGCGAGCACGCCACGCCCGGCGATGTCGCCTGGGGTGATCTCGGCTGCGACGTGGTGTTGGAATGCACCGGCAAATTCCTGACGCCGGATCAGCTACTGGTCTATTTCGACCGGGGCGTGAAGCGGGTGATCGTCGCCGCTCCCGTCAAGGACGAGGCCGCGCTCAACGTTGTCGTCGGAGTCAATGACCGGCTCTACGATCCACAGCGGCATCGCCTGCTGACGGCGGCCTCCTGCACGACCAATTGTCTGGCGCCCGTGGTGAAGGTCATTCATGAGGCCATTGGAATTCGGCACGGTCAGATCACCACGATCCACGACGCGACCAACACCAACGTCGTTGTCGATGCGCCGCACAAGGATCTTCGGCGCGCCCGCTCGTCGATGCTGTCGCTGCAGCCGACCACCACCGGCAGCGCCACCGCGATCACGCTGATCTATCCTGAGCTGAAGGGCAAGCTGAACGGCCACGCGGTCCGTGTCCCGGTGCTGAACGCAAGTCTGACCGACTGCGTGTTCGAACTGAACCGCCCGACCTCCGTCGACGAGGTCAACTCGCTTTTCAAGTCCGCGTCGGAGAGCGTGCTGGCCGGCATTCTCGGCTACGAGAGCCGCCCGCTGGTGTCGGCAGACTACACCAATGATTCGCGCAGTTCGATCGTCGACGCGCTGAGCACGATGGTGACCGACCAAACGCTGCTCAAGGTGTACGCTTGGTACGACAACGAAGTCGGCTACGCCTGCCGAATGGTGGATCTCGCCGACATCGTCCGCAAAGCCGGGGTCTGACGCTTTGCGCAATTACGTCATCGTCACGGCGTCCTATTGGGGCTTCACGCTGGTTGACGGCGCGCTCCGGATGCTCGTCCTGTTTCATTTCTTCCGGCTCGGCTATACGCCGTTTACGCTGGCGTTTCTGTTTCTCCTGTATGAAGCCGCCGGCATCGTAGCCAATCTGGCGGGAGGCTACTTTGCATCGCGCTTCGGCATTCCGCGCATGCTCGCTATCGGCCAAGCGCTGCAGATCGCCGGGCTGTTGATGTTGTCAGCGCTCGACCCCGGCTGGACCGCCGCCGCATCGGTGGCTTGGGTGGTCGCAGCGCAGGGCATCGCCGGCGTCGCCAAGGATCTCACCAAAACCGCGTCGAAATCCGCCATCAAGGCCACCTCGGCGCAGGGCAGCGGGCAACTCTTCCGCTGGGTCGCCTGGTTCACCGGTTCGAAGAACACGATGAAGGGCGTCGGGTTCTTTCTCGGCGGCCTGCTGCTCGATTGGGTCGGATTCCGGCAGGCCCTTTGGCTGATGGCAGGCTTGCTCGGCGTGATCTTCATCGCCGGTCTCGCTTTACTGCCGCGACATCTCGGCAAGGCGAAATCGTCGAAGACGATGCGCGAATTGTTCGGAAAATCACGCGGCGTGAACCTGCTGGCGGCGGCGCGGGTCTTCATGTTCGGTGCGCGGGACGTGTGGTTCGTGGTCGGTCTGCCGGTGTTTCTCTACGCCAACGGCTGGCGCTTCCTAGAGGTCGGCGGCTTTCTGGCCGCGTGGACGATCGCCTATGGCGGCATACAGGCGATTGCGCCCAGCCTTGTGACGCGAAGCAACGACGGCCTGAGCCGCGAAGTGCCTGCCGCCCGGCTCTGGGCCGCTGTGCTGGCCGCGATCCCGATCGTGCTGGCGCTGGCGATGGCCTTCGCCGGCGTTGCGCGACCCGACCTGCTCCTCGTGATCGGCTTGGCGCTGTTCGGCCTGCCGTTCGCGGTGAACTCCTCGCTGCACTCCTATCTGATCCTGGCCTATGCGGGATCGGAGAAGGCCGCCGAGGACGTCGGCTTCTACTACGCAGCAAACGCAGTCGGACGGCTGCTCGGCATCATTCTGTCGGGTGTGCTCTATCAGCTCGCGGGCATCTCCGGCTGCCTGATCGGATCAGCGGTCATGCTGTTGCTGTGCTGGTTGATAACGCACGCGCTCCCGTTGGACGAACGCGCGGCACCTACTGGGGAAAAGCCGACCTGACACGCCCCGCCTCGTTCGGGCTCGCGCAGCACCAGACCCTGACAATCATGGCATGGCTTATTTCGGTGCCCCGGCTACGGCGCAGTGGACTTGACCCATAGCTCTGCGGAGTGGATCTTCACTTGAGTGAGCCGAGCCTCCGTGACGCTCGGGTCGCCGATGCCTTGACCAGTTCGCAGAGCTCTTCGATGGCGCGAGCCGACAATCGCTGCCGTGGCACGGCGCCGCTCAGGGCAGCGATGATACCACCGCTGGCGTCGCGAATAGGGGCGCCGACGGCGAAGACATTTTCGAGGTTTTCCTCGTCGCAAACGACGTAGCCCAGCCGACGACCTTCCTTGAGGTCTTTGAGGACTGCGGATACCGAGCGCTTTGTCTTCTTCGTCAGCTGTTTGAGCGGGCCGGTGCCGAGCAGCGCCTGGACTTCGTCGTCCGAGCTGTCGAGCAGCAGAGCTTTGCCGAGCGCCGTCGAATGAAGATAGGTCCGTGACCCCGGCGCATTGGTGATCGAGATCGGGCCGCCGCTCTGCACCGTCGCCAGATACACGACATCCTGGCTGCGGAGCACGCCAAGGAAGCTATTTACCTGATGCTGCTCGGCAAGCAGGTGCAGTTCAGGTGCAGTGGCGGCGTTGAGGTCGGTCGAGGCAAGAAAAGCAGAGCCGATCTGGAACGCCTTGTAGCCGATCTTCCACTTCGAATTGCCGAGCGACTTCTCGACGAAGCCGGCTTCGGACAAAGTGTTGATCAAGCGCTGCGCGATGCTCGGCGCCACGCCGAGCTGGCGGCCCAGTTCGCGTACGCCGAGCTCCCCCTCCCGCCCCAACAACTCCAGCACCGCCAAAGCGCGCGCGACGGTCTGACTTCCGGTCGCCGTCTTTCCCACACTAACCATTTGGATGGCCATCCCAGCGACATTTAGCTGCTGCGCCCGCCCGATCCCGCAGCCTCGACGAACGATGCGGATACTCGGTTGCCGGCGTCATTTCAAAACCTATTTAGTCGAGGCCGGGGGGTGATCGAAGGCGGGGGTTTGGAGCAGCGCTCGGGCGAAAGCGAGGCAAGCGCCGGCGAGCTCGATCCGATCGGCCTTCGAGCGCATTACGGTCGACTCCACGCGGACGGCCATGCCCAGCGCCGCAATCTCCGCCGCCAGAGCTTCATCGCAATTGTCGATGACGATGCCGTCGGCGAGGCCGCGATAATGCGCGGCGACGCCGAGCGCCGACACCGGCGCCTTCAGCTCCTGCATGATCTTGGCCGCAGGCCCCTTGATGGCGGCGCCGCCGACGATCGGCGACACCACGATGATCGGTACGCCGAGCCCCTTCAGCCACGACCTCGCGCCGGGCACAGCCAGGATCGGATCAATGCTGAGATAAGGGTTCGACGGGCAGATGATCACGGCCGCCGGCCGCGGCAGCGCGCCGATCGCCGGATTGAGCCGCGCCGCCGCGGCGCCGGCAAACTCGATGCGATCGACCGGCACGCCGCAGGCCAACCGCACGAAATATTCCTGGAACGCGATGCTGCGGCCGCCGCTGTGGATCACGGTTCGCACCGGATCGTCCGACATCGGCAGCAGGCGCGAGGTGACGCCGAGCGCGGCGCCAAGCTCGACGGTGACCTCGGTGAGCGTCGCACCTTCGCGCAGACGGTTGGTGCGGTAGGCATGGGTCGCGAGATCGCGGTCGCCGAGCTTGAACCAGGCCGGCCCGCCGAGCCGCGCCAGTTGCTCCATGAAGCCCCACGTCTCGCCTTCGAGGCCCCAGCCCTGCTGACTGTTGGCCACGCCGCCCAGCGTGTAGGTGACCGTGTCGAGGTCGGGGCTGATGTGGAAGCCGAGGTGCTCGAAATCGTCGCCGGTGTTGACGATAACGGTGAGCCGGTCGCCGAGCAGATGCGCCAGGCCGTCCGCCAGCTTGGCGCCCCCGACGCCGCCGGCGAGTGCTATGATGTGATCGTCTGCAACAGGCGCGGTCATCGAAACATATCCATGTGTTTGGGCCGCAACAGATCGCGCGCGGTGCCGATGCCGGCGAGATCGACCCCGCGCACCACGACGACCGGCGTGGCCTCAGCCGCCTGCCCCATCAGCAGCGACGCCGCCGCCGCGACTTCGTCGGCTGCGCCGACCTCGGTGGTCTCGAGCTTGCGGCCGAACAGGTCCGGCTGGCCGCGCAGATCGCGCATCGTGGCGATGCCGCTGGCGCCGATCGTGGTGCCGATCGTGCCGTTGCGCCAGGCGCGCCCGATGCTGTCAATGATCATCACGCCGACCGCCGCACCGATCTCGGCAACCAGCCGCTCCCGGATCCGCTGCGCCGACGCGTCGGGATCGAGCGGCAGCAGCAGCGCGGTTTCGCCCTCCACATTGGAGCGGTCGATGCCGGCATTGGCAAGCACCAGGCCGAGCCGATGCTCGACGATGATCACGCCAGGCCGAACGCGCAGCACCTCACTTGATTCCGCGAGGATCAATTCTACGATCCGCGGATCCTTGTGGGCCGCCTCCGCGATCTCGATCGCACGGGCCGATGGCGTGACGCCGGACAGATCAATGCCGCGGCCTTCGGCCTTCGAGACCACTTTCTGCGCGATCACGACGATGTCGTGATCCTGCAGGTGCCGGCCGCAATCCGCCAGCGATGCCAGGATCAGACCGGCCAGGTCGTCACCGGGCTCGACCAGCGGCACGCCCTCCAGGGCGAAAATCTCCAAAGCACGTCGGACCGACAAACGACACTCCTCAGGGGAGACCGGTGATCCGCACTCCCGCGTCGGGAATCTTATAGAATTTGTTGATCCAGATCAGCGCCGAAGTGAGGCTCTCGGACACCACCGAATTCGCCAGCGGCCCGATGTCGATCCCGCGCAGGCCGGCATCGACCGCGAGCTGCATCACCGTGGCACGCGCCTCCTTGTCGTCACCGGCCACCAGGACATCGCAGTCGATCGCGTAATCCGGATCCTTCAGCTTGTGCGCCGAGACGTTCTGGAACGCCGACACCACCCGCACGCCGTCGCCGAGCAGCGCCTGCACCGCGACCACGCAGGAGTCGGTCTCGGGCAGTTGCACCCGGGACACCTTGGGCGGCACCAGCGGCACCGTCACGTCGACCAGAATCTTGCCCTGCAATGCCTCCTTCAGCCCCTGCACCGTCGCGATCTGCGCCTGATACGGCACCGTCAGCACGACGATATCGGCATCGACGACGCCGGCGCTGCTCTCGGCTCCTTCGACGTCGGCGCCGCCGAGACGCGCGCCGAGTTCCGCGGCCGCCGTCTTCGCCTTGGCGGCGTCCCGCGAGGCGATGATCACGCGGTGGCCGTGCTTGGCCCAGCGCATCGCCAACCCGCCACCCTCGGCGCCGGTGCCGCCGACGACACAGATCGTATGAGTTTTCGCAGTCATGGTATCCTCTGTTCTTGTCACCGGCAGCGCAGGCGCTGCCGGCCTTCACACCTCGACGATATCGCCGAGGCGCACGTAGTTACGGCCGCCGATCCGGGCGACCGGGGCATACGCCCGGGCATCGATCCTGCAGTTCTGCGTCAGCCCTTCGGCGACATGCATCTCGACGATGCGACCGACCACCAGATGGTTGGGCGCGTCGCCGAATTGCAGCACCTGGTCGAGCGTGCATTCGAACTGAATCTTGCTGCCGGCCAGGCGCGGCGTCGCGATCCGGCGCGACGGCAGCGTCGCGAAGCCGAGCAGATCGGCTTCGCTCACGTCGGGCGGATACTCCTCGCTCGCCTGCTGGACGCGCTGCTCCCATCCTTCGGGCACCATGTTGATCACGAATTCTCCGGCACGCTGCACGTTGACGAGCGTGTCCTTGGCGTCGCTGCCGCCCGGCCGCGGACCGACCGAAAAACCGAGCAAGCCCGGATCGACCGCGAGTATCACGAACTGACTGAACGGCGCGGCATTGACGATGCCGCCCGGCCCGAGCGAGGTGACGAACGCGATCGGACGCGGGATCACCGCGCCGGTCAGAATCTTGTAGCGGTCGGCACGAGTCAGCGCGGCGAGATCGATCGACTCGAACCGCTGCTCTGCCTCGCCTACCGCCGGCGGGTTCACGCCGGCACCTTGGCCATCACTTCGGTGCCGAACCATTCGATCTGCTCGTTCATCTCCTCGACCGTATCGGCCGGAAACATCAGCGCGCTGCAATGCTGCACGCCGATCGACCGCAGCTTCTCGATCTTTTCGAGAATGACATCGGGCGAGCCGACCAGGTTCGCGGTCACCTGATGGCTGAGGTCGCGGCCGGTGTAGGCCAGCGACACCCGATGCGCGACGAGCCCGCTTTCCATGTAGCGCTTTTCCGCTTCTTCCATGGTCTTGGCGATCGTGCAGGAGAACTGCGGGGCGATCTCGATTGACGCCGGGTCGCGGCCGAGTTCGGCGGCCCGCGCCTTGAGATCCTTGATCCGCTGCTCCATCTCGGTGAGCGGCCGCCAGCCCGGCAGCCAGCCCTGGCCGTAGCGTGCCGCGCGTTGGAGCGCCTCGAGATTGTGCCCGCCGATATAAAGCGGAAACGGCTGCACTTTGCTCTTCGGAAACATCTCGACGTCCTTGAACGAGTAGTAAGCACCTTCGTGGCTGGCGCTGGGCTCGTTGAACAGCATGTCGAGCGCCAGCAGCCCCTCGTCCATCATGTCGCCACGACGCGCCTTGGCGGCGCGCGAGCCGCCCCAGGCGAGAAACTCCTCCCGATAGGCGCCGAGTCCCACCGCCATGATGAACCGCCCATTCGACATCTGGTCGAGCGAGATCGCCTGCTTGGCGAGATACACCGGATCACGCATCGGCAGAACGGTGAGCGCGGTGCCGAGCTTGATCGTCTTGGTGGCGCCGGCGATCGCGGCGAGCACGATCAGCGGTTCGTAGAAGTTCGGCGGCTTGCCGGGAAACAGGTCGCGCACGTAGTTCTGCGTGGTGATGTGATCGTTGCCCCACACCGAGTCGTACCCGAGCCGTTCGCAGAGCTGCGCCTGGGCGATGAAATCCTCGGGTCCCGCGAACGGGATCGGATACATCACGCCCTCGAAACCGGTCGACAGACAGACACTGAACTTCATGCGTTTCCTCATGACGATTCTAGGATGGCTTTGATCTGGGCGCCGTCTCGCACCCCGGCGATGACGATCTCGTCGAGCCCGGAGGCGTGATACTCGGCGAGCCGGCGGCGCAATTGCTCGGGCGTGCCGCTAGCTGCATGGCGGGCGACGATGTCGTCGCCGATCATCGCTTCGGCCCGGCTCCAGTCCTCCGCCAGCACCGCGTCGTTCAGCGCTTGCTGATCGAGCGTGGTACCCGCCAGACCGAGATTGGTCTTGTGATGCGCGCCGCGCAGCAGAATTGCGAGAATCCGCCGCAGCCGGTCGTTGGCGTGGCGCTCGTCGTCGTCGACCGAGGCATAGACGAGGCCCGATGTGCGAATCTCGCGGCCCTTGGCGCCCCGCGCGACGCTCTGCAGCGTCTGCGCAACGAATGGCACAGAGGCACCGGCACTGATCAGGACGCCGTCCGCCTCCGTACCCGCGAGTTCGAGCATCTGCGGACCGGAGGCCGCCAGCACGATCGGGATATCGGCGCCCGCGGCGGCGAGCCGCCGCCGGTCGGTTCGAAAGGTCTCGCCCTGGAAGGTGACGGTCTCGCCCGACAGCAGCGCCCGAACCAGCAGCAGCGCTTCGCGCATCGCCCGCAATGGCCTGGCGCCGTCGACGCCGATCGCCGCGAGGTCGGCTGGCGCGCCGACGCCGAGGCACAGCTTGACGCGGCCAGGGAAGCGCTCCGCAAGCGTGGTTGCCGCCATCGCGATCTGCACGGGATGCTGAGTCAGCGGACTGACCGCCATCAGCGCCACCTTGAGCCGCCGGGTCTCCGACAAGGTGAGCGCCCCCAGCACCGCGGGATCGCGCAGAAACAGATGGTTGGCGATCCAGATCGTGTCGGCGCCGCCGGCCTCGCCGGCCGCGACCTTGTCGCCGAACACCGCCGGATCGTCGCGGCCGTCGCTGGAGATGGAGAGCTCAGACAAGACTTTTCACCGCTTCGAGAATCTTGATGTAGCCGGTGCAGCGGCAGATGTTGCCGCGCAGATAATGCCGGATCTCCTGCTCGGTCGGATGCGGATGGCTCTCCAGCAAAGCCGTGGTCGCCAGCACCATGCCCGGCGTGCAGAACCCGCACTGCATCGCGGCGTGGTCGACGAACGCCTGCTGCACCGGGCTGAGTTCGCCGCGCTGCGCCAACCCTTCGATCGTCACCACCGATCTGCCGTCGATGTCGGCGGCGAGCGACGTGCAGCTACTCACCGGGAGACCGTCGACCAGCACGGTGCAGGCGCCGCACACCTGCACGTCGCAGGAGCGCTTGGTGCCCTTCAGCGCCAGATCATCGCGCAGGAAATCGATCAGCAGCGCGAACGGCGCCACCGAACGCGTCTGCGGCGCGCCGTTGAGCGTGAAGGAAATGTCGAGCGAAGCGAGATCGGCCATGTCAGCGCCCTCCTGCCACGCCGGCGCTTTCCAGCACCGCGCGTCCGATGAACACGGCGGCGAGATGCCGCTTGTAGTCGGCGCTGCCGTAGATGTCGTCGGATGCCGGCAGTTCGGCCGCCATGGCTTCGGCCGCCTGCGGCAAGACGTCGGACAGCGCCTGCGGCGGTACGCCCGCGAGTGCCGCTTCGACCGGCTCCGCATGAATCGGGTTGTCGCCGATGCAGCCGATCCAGACGCGGTAGCGCGGCGCGCCGGCCTGCGACTGATACGCCGCCGCGACGCCGACCGCAGGGTATTCGAGATGACCGAAGCTGCGATAGCAGAATTGCTCGCCGGCGGTCGGCAGCGGGACGCGGATCGCGGTGAGAATCTCGTCGTCGGCGCGCGCGGTGGTGAACGGACCGAGGATGAACTCGGCCATCGGCACGCTGCGCTCGCCGTCCGGCCCGGACAACGTCAGCGTTGCGCCGAGCAGGCAGAGCAGCGCCGGTGGATCGGCGTGCGGCTCCGAGAAACACAGATTGCCGGCCAGCGTACCCGAGGCGCGCACCCGAATGTTGCCGACATTGTCGCTGAGTTTGGCGTAGGCCGGCAGCCACTCGCGGATCAGCGGATCGGTGGCGAGCCGCAGATGCGTCACCAGCGGACCGATCACCAGTTCGTCCTTCTCGACCGCGATTCGGTCGAAGCCGCCGATCCGTTTCAGATCGATCAAATGCTCGTAGCGCAGCACGCGCGCCTTCAGGGCCAGCAGCAGTTCCGTTCCGCCCGCATAGTACGCGCTGTCGTCGCCGAACTGCGCGCGCAGCTCGAGCGCGGTTTGCAGCTCGGTCGGACGATGCAACTGGAACGGGGCGAGCCGCATGGTCAGATCTCGCCCAGCCGCTTGCGGAAATTGGCTTCGAACGCGGCGAAGTTCTCCTGCGCTTTCTTCTTGATCATGGCGTGACCGAGCGACGCCAGCCGGCCGGCGATCTGCAATTCGGCCTGCACCGCCAGCCGCGTGATCTCAGCCTCCACGGCGGCGAGCCGCAGATCGAAACTGACCCGCAGCGTGGTGCCGGTGTATTTGTCTTTGCCGGTGGCCTGCGCGATCACGAACTCCAGCTCACGAAACTCCTCGACCACGATCTCGGCCGGCACCTCGAGCTTGAACGGGCCGATCTTCTGCTTCATCAGCGCCGAATAGGCCTTCAATCTTTCTTTTTCCTCGATGGCTTCGATACCCGGGATGCAGGCCGCCATCTCGCGGATGTCGAGCATGATCGGCCACAGCCGGCTCGGCGCGCAGGGTAGATCGGCCTCCATCCGGAATTCCACGTCAACCTTCCTTCTTGTCTTTCAGCGCGCGCCAGACGCGCTCCGGAGTCAGCGGCAACTGCTTGACGCGCACGCCGAAACCGGCCGCCAGCGCGTTGGCGATCGCCGGTGCGATCGGCAGGATCGCGCCTTCCCCCATGCCGCGCATGCCGCCCGGGCCCGGCCCGCCGCCGTTTTCGATCAGCACGGTTTCGAACTGCTCGGGCACGTCGTCGATGGTCGGCACGTGATAGTCGATCATGGTGCCGTTGACCGGCTGACCGTCGGCATAGATCAGTTCCTCGAACAGCGCGTGGCCGAGGCCCATGATCGCGGCGCCCTCGTCCTGACCCTCGGCGCCGCTGCGGTTGATGGCGCGGCCGATATCGGCGACGCTGACATAGCGCTTCACCGCGATCTCGCCGGTGTCCTCGTCGAGCGTGATGGCGCAGCGCCCGGCGGCCGTTTCCCAGAACAGCGGCGCCTTGGCCAGCGCGCCGCCGCGTGACCGCGGCGAGATCCGGCCGATGCCGATCAGTTCGCCGCTGTCGATGCCGAAATAAGGATGCAGCAGATCGGCGAAGCTGTAGCGCCGGCCTGCCGAGGTGAAGCCGCCCGCGACCAGCGCGATGCTCGCCGGATCTAGCCCGAGCGTCGATGCGGCGATGTCGCCGATCTGCGCCTTGATGTCGGCTGCGGCATCCTCGATCGCCAGCGCCATCATCAGCGACGAGCGGCTGGCGCCGGTGCCCCAGTCGAACGGCGCGATCGCGCTGTCCGGCGTCAATGCGCTGACCGCGGAAATCGGTTGGTTGAGCTGCTCGGCGGCGACGCGGCACAGCACTTCGCGGATGCCCTGCCCGACCTCGACGCTGGACGAGATCACGGCGATCGACCCGTCGATCTTGAGCCGCAGCAGCACGCCCGCGACCGGCGAGTTCGCCGGATCGGCGACGCCGAGCGCGGTGCCGTGGACGATCCTGCCGTGCGGCTCCTGCGCATCGAGCCGGCTCATCGTCTGCGACGCCAGCCCCATCGCTTCCGCCATATCGACGTCGATCGGCGTCAGATCGGGGCGGACATGCTCGCAGCGTTTCAGCATGTTGCGGTAGCGCAGCTCGACCGGATCGATGCCGAGCGCGTCGGCGATGATGTCCATCTGGGACTCTGTGGCCCATACGCCCTGCGGACCGCCGATCGAACGAAACGCCGCGCCCGGCACCGTGTTGGTGTAGACCGCCGTGCTCCGAAGCTGCAGGTTGGGGATCTTGTACGGGCCGATGGCGCGGATCGCCGCCTTGATCGCCACGGCCGGCCCGGTGTCCGCATAGGCGCCGCCGTTCATCAGCACCTCGACGGATTTTGCCTGCAGCATGCCGTCGGCGCTGACCGCCGTCTTCAGGTTGATCGTCGCGCTCAGCCGCCGCGCGGTCAGCATCGATTCCGATGCGGAGAAGCAGATCCGCACCGGGCGGCCGATCTTCCACGCCACCGCCGCGACCAGCGGATCGATCTTCACCGAGGCCTTGCCGCCGAAGCCGCCGCCGATCAGCGGCGTGATGATCCGCACCTTGGCGATCGGCAGATCGAAGACGCGCGACAGCACCTTCTGCACCGCGGTCGGTGCCTGGCCGCAGCTCCACACCGTCAGCCCGTCGTCGCCGAACGACGCGATGCCGCAATGCGGCTCCATCGCGTAGTGATAGACCATCGGGAAGTCGAAGCTGTCTTCGAACACGCGATCCGCCGACGCGAATGCCGCCGCGACGTCGCCGGTCTCGTAGGCGTAGCTCTGGAAGATGTTGGTGCCGGCGACCGGCTTGGCTTCGCCCTTGAAGTAGAAGTCCTTCAGCGGCTGGACGGCGTCGTGCACCAGCGGCGCATCCGGCGCCAGCGCATCGGCGGCCTCGGTGACGTAAGGCAACGGGTCGTAATCGACCATGACCGCATCGAGCGCCTCTTCGGCCGCGGCCTCGGATTCGGCCACCACCACCGCCACCGGCTCGCCGACATAGCGCACGCGATCGATCGCGATCAGCGGCCGGTCCTTCAGCGACACGCCCCAGATCGCGTCGATGCCGTCGAAATCGGCGCCCGTGACGACTCCGATCACGCCCGGCATCGAAAGCGCGGCGTCGATGGCGATGCCGGTGATCCGCGCGTGCGGCATCGTGCTGCGCAGCACCTTGCCGTGAACCATGCCGGGCACGACCAGATCGGAGATGAACGCGGCGCGGCCGGTCACCTTGTCGAGGAAGTCGACGCGATCGGGACGTGCCGCGGCGGTCATCTCAGCCCTCCGACGGCACGGCGCGGTGGCGCGTGCGGCCGAAATGCGACCACAGCTGGGCCGTCAGGATGACCGCGGCGACCAGCAGGATCGTCAGCGACAGCGGCCGCTGCAGAACGATCAGCAGGCTGCCGTCGCCCATCAGCATCGATTGCCGCAGCGCGGTGTCGAGGATGTTGGCGAGGATGAACGCCATGATCAGCGGACCGGCGTCGAGGCTGGCCTTGCGCAGCAGATAGCCGATGCCGCCGAACAGCATCAGCGTGGTCACGTCGGCGAAATTGCTGCGCAGGCTGTAGGTGCCGAAGATCGCGATCAGCAGGATCGTGGCGCTGAGCAGCCAGGACGGCACGCGGAGCAACTGCACCCACAGCCCGACCAGCGGCAGGTTCAGCACCAGCAGCATGATGTTGCCGACATACATCGACGCAATCACACCCCAGAACACGTCGGGATTCTTCACCAGCATCAATGGGCCGGGTTGCACGTTCTGGATCAGCAGGCCGGCGAACAGCACCGCCGTCACCGCGTTGCCCGGCAGGCCGAGCGTGAGCAGCGGAATGAACGAGGCCGTGGCCGCCGAGTTGTTGGCGGATTCCGGACCGGCGACGCCGGCGATGGCGCCGTGGCCGAACTGCTCCGGGGTCTTCGACAGCTTCTTTTCCAGCGTGTAGCTCATCAGCGAGGCGAGGATCGCGCCGCCGCCGGGAATCAGCCCGACGAAGAACCCGATCACCGAGCCGCGCGCGATCGGTCCGCTGGACTCGCGCCAATCCTGGCGGCTCGGAAACAGCCGGCCGATCTTGGTCGACAGCAGCGACCCGCGCGATTTCTCCTCGAGATTGTGCAGGATCTCGGCAATGCCGAACAGACCCATCAGCATCGGCACCAGATCGATGCCGTCGGTGATGGCCATGATGTTGAAGGTGTAGCGCTCGACGCCGGTGATGGTGTCGATGCCGACCAGACCGAGCAGCAGCCCGACCAGCACCATGGTGATGCCGCGGACCGGCGAGCCGCCGGACAGCGTGGCGCTCAACGACAGCCCGAACAGGGCCAGCGCAAAGTACTCGGGCGGCCCGAAGGTGACGGCGAATTTGGCGAACAGCGGGCCGACCAGCGCCAGCGCGCACACCGCGACGGTGCCGGCGATGAACGACCCGATCGCGGCGATCGCCAGTGCCGGGCCGGCGCGGCCCTTCTTGGCCATCTGATAGCCGTCGATGCAGGTGATCACCGAGGCGGCCTCGCCCGGAACCTTGAGCAGGATCGAGGTGGTCGAGCCGCCATACATCGCGCCGTAATAGATCGAGGCCAGCATGATGATGGCGCCGAGCGGCGAGCCGGCGTGATAGGTGAGCGGCAGCAGCACCGCGATCGTCGTCACCGGGCCGAGCCCCGGCAGCACCCCGACCAGCGTGCCGAGCACCGAGCCGATCGCCGCGTACAGCAGGTTCGACGGCTCGAGCGACAGCGAGATTCCGTAGCCGAGTTTTTCCAGGGCTTCGAACATCACCAGGCGGGCCCCAATTGCATGGGCACCTTGAGCAACAACGGGAAGATCACCAGCCCGCAGCCGGTGAGACCGCCGCTGGCGACGACGGCGCGCAGCATGCTCTGGCGATAGAATCCGCGGATCCAGATCGTCAGCAGGACGAGCGTCGCGATCACGAAGCCGGTGTAGGGAACGACGATCGCGTAGACGATCGTCGTCAGGATCGCCAAGCCCGGCGCGAGCGCGAAGCCGCTCTCGTCGGCCGGCAGCCGCTCACGCACCACGAGCACCAGCAGCCCCAGCAGCGCGATCGACACCGCCAACGGCAGCACCCCCGGCCCCGGCGCGTCGTCGACCCAGAAGCCGAGGCGGAAGGCGCCGAGCCCGAAGGTCAGCGCCAGCGCCAGCAGCATCAGGACCGCGACGTAGGTCGGCGTCGTCAGCCGTGCCATGTCGGTGGGGCGGCTCATTTCGCCTTGCCGATGTCCTGCAGGATTTCGCGCGCCGAGGCGTATTCGCCCTCGACCAGCTTCTTGACCTCGGCGCCCGGCAGGTCGAGCGGCACCATGCCGAGCCGCTCCATCGTGTCCTGGAACGTCTTGTCGCTCATCGCCTTGCGGAAGGCGGTTTCGAGCTTCATGCGCACGTCTTCCGGCATCCCGGCCGGTCCGATGATCGCCTGCACCGAGCGCAGCGATTTGAGCCCCTTCTCCGACAGGCTCGGCACGTCCGGATACGATTTCGAGCGCTGCGGCGTGGTGACCGCGAGCAGCCGCACTTCCTTGCTCTCGATGAACGGCGCCCAGACCGACGTCTCCATGATGAAGTCGACGTGGCCGCCGAGCAGCGCCGGCACCGAAGCCGCGGAGCCCTGCTGCGGCACATGGACGAACTTCGCCTTGGTGGCGAACTGCAGCGCCTCGCTGGTGAGATGCTGGGTGGTGCCGACGCCGGCGGTGCCGTACTTGATCGCTCCCGGCTTCGCCTTGCCCTCGGCGATCAGATCGTCGATCGTCTTCCAGCGCGCATCGGCCTTCACGGCGATACCGATCAGATTGTCGCCATAGTAGCTGATGTACGAAAACGCGTTGATCGGGTCGAAGGGCAGCTGACGGCCCTGCAACGCGGCCAGATAGCTGGTGCTCGACAGCGTGCCGATGGTGTAGCCGTCCGGCTGGGCTTTGGCGAGGGCGGCCATGCCGATCGAGGTCGAGGCGCCCGGCTGGTTGATCACCACGATGGTCTGGCCGAGCGAGGCTTCGGCCGCCTTGGCCAGCACGCGCGCGGTCTGGTCGGTGCTGCCTCCGGCGGCCCACGGAACGATCAGAGTGATCGGCTTGTCGGGATAGTCCGCGGCCGCCGCTTGCGGCAGGAGCGCCGCCAACACCAGACCGACAGCTCCGACGATTTTCGATTTCATGTCCATCTCCATCTCGCCTCAGTTGCTTGGAACTATTCCCGCCGATTGCAGGATTTGCCAGGCCGCCGACAGATCCGACGGCACCGCCATGGTGTCGCCCTGCGTTGCGGCAGTGACCGCCGGGTCCTTCAGACCCGACGCCGTGAGCAGCGAGACGACGGCGTCGTCCGGCTTGATGAGTCCCGATTTCACGAGCCGCTCGACCGCGACCAGTCCGCCGGCGGACGCCGGCTCGAGATAGCGGGCCTCGCGCGTCGCCAGCAGATGCTGCCATCGCATGGTGTCGTCGTTGGAGATCGTTACCGCACGGCCGCCCGATTTTCGCACGATGTCGAGCGCCTGAAACGTCCCCTGCACCGCGCCGATCGAACCCGACACCGTATCGAACGTCTTCGGAATCGCCGGCGGCGCCTCCAGATCGTCGTCCAGCGCCTTGCCAATCGAGCCGTAGACCTCCGCGGCGACCATCTTGGGCATGCGATCGATCCAGCCCGCCGCCATCATCTCGCCAAAGCCGCGCCACATCCCGATCAGCGCGTCGCCGTAGCACACCGGCAGAATGCACCAATCCGGGGCCCGCCAGCCGAGCTGCTCGACGGTCTCGTAGGCCAGCGTCTTGTAGCCTTCGATGCCGTAGGGGTTGGAGCCGACCGCGGGGCCGAAGAACGGCGAGGTCGGAAACCAGCCATACTGCCGCACGGCGTGCTCCATGAACCGCCAGCGGTCTTCCTTCTGCGGCACGGCGACGACCTTGGCCCCATAGGCGCGCATCTGCGTCACCATCGGACCTGCGGCCCCCCCGAACGTGAACACCACGCAGGGGATGCCGGCTTTCGCCGCATAAGCGGCGGCGGCCGCGCCGGCGTTGCCGGATGAACTCGACACGATGGTCTTGGCGCCCATCTGCTTGGCGACCGACACCGCGATGCAGGCGAGACGGTCCTTGAACGACCAGGTCGGATTGCCGCTCTCGTCCTTGCCGTAAAGCTGTTTGAGACCGAGCTGCTCGCCGACCGCGCGCAGTGGGCGGAGCGGCGAACCGCCCTCGCCGAGCGACACCGCGTCGGCCTCGCTCACCGGCAGCACGTCGCCGTAGCGCCACAGGCCGCTCGACGGCCCGGCGCCGGCCGCGCCCGGCTTGCGCAAGGCGAGCGGCTCATCGTAGACGACGACGAGATTGCTCCGCACCACCGGCCGGCAGGCCGGGCAGTCCTCGGCGTAATGATCCGGGGGATAAAGGGCGCCGCAGCGCAGGCACTGCAGCCCTTTGACCTTCGCCATCAGAGCACCCGCAGCGCGGTGTTCGACAGCATGAACGACTCGACGCCGTCCTTGGTGACGACCAGCGTGTCCTCGACCTGCAGACCGGCGTAACCGATCTCGTAGTACGGC
This sequence comes from Rhodopseudomonas palustris, assembly GCF_034479375.1. Lineage (NCBI taxonomy): Bacteria > Pseudomonadati > Pseudomonadota > Alphaproteobacteria > Hyphomicrobiales > Nitrobacteraceae > Rhodopseudomonas > Rhodopseudomonas palustris. Next base: position 3,066,328 of record NZ_CP140155.1, read on the forward strand.
GTCTCGACGCAGATCACCATGCCCTCCTCGAACACGTCCTTGCTGGAGGGCGCGATGTTCGGCGCGTCATAGCCGTCGAGGCCGATGCCGTGACCGACATGGCTGCGCTGATAATGCGGGATGCCCTCGCGGCGCACGGCCTCCACCGCCGCGTTGAACACATCGGCCGCCTTGACGCCCGGCTTGATCATCTCGATCGCGCGATCGAGGCCGACGCAGATCGCGCGATGATACTTGCGCGTCTTGGCGTCCGGTTCGCCGAGCACGCCGTTGCGGGCGATATCGGCGCGATAGTGCTTGTAGCGGCCGCCGACGTCGAAGCGGATGATGTCGCCGGCGACCAACTCGCGCTCGGTCGGCTGCACATTGGTCATCGCACTGCGCGCACCGACGCCGATGCAGCCGAGCACGGGGAGCCCACCCTCGACGATGGTCTTGGTGTGAAACGCCCGCGCCAGATCGTTTTCGGTGGCGCCGACCTTTGCCACCGCCAGCGCCGCATCGATCGACATGTCGGCGATCTGCGCCGACTTGCGCAGACGCGCAATCTCCTCCGGCGTCTTGATCGCCCGCCCGTAGCGGAAAATGTCCGCGGCCCTCACCAGCGTGGCGCCGGGGAGCGCCTCGGCGAGCTGATCCCAATATTGCGGCAGGATGCCGATCTCGTCGACGCCGATCCGCGCGTTCTGCAGACCGCGATCCTGGATCACCTTCACCAGGGCCTTGACGGCGTCGCCACAGTCGTCCTGCGCGAGCAATGCGTCGATACGCCGATCCTGCGCATCGAGCTCCACGCCTTCCGCCTTGTTGACCGAGAACCCGCCGAAGCGGCGAATATCCTGCACCCAGACTTCGGCGTCGGCGGCGAGATCGATCAGGCCGGTCGAGGCGATCACCGCCGGCTCTCCACCGCCCGGCGCCGGCAGCAGCGCATAGGCCTGCGGACCGCGGCGGATCCACTGGCTCATCGCCCAGAAGCCGCTCGCATAGGTGACGTTTTCCGGCATCGTTGCGACGAGCGCGGCGAGCGACGCCTGCTTCATTCCCGCGTTGAGCCGTTCGATGTTGGCGAGCATTGAGATGTCCATACCTCCTGCGTTCCGTATTTCGGAACGACGTTCCAATGGAGAGAACAGTACGGGATTTTTCGCAGCGCCGTCAAGTTGCGGTGCCGGCCCCGGATGGTGATGAGTTAGGCGACGGATTGCCGCGATCGGCACTCGGCGTCGGACACAGCACGCTGCAACAAGGGCGTCGCGGACGAAGCCGAGCGGCGTCGCGCGTGCGCCACCAGGATAAAGGTGTGAAGGGCGGTGGCTTTTGCCGCTTCAGGCGGCCGCGTGACTCGCCCACTCCCGATAATCGTCCGGCGCGTCGAGATCGAAGGCGAGACGCTGATCGACCATGATGGCCGGCGTCGCTCCGAGCGCGCGCGCCGCATCGACGTGTTGCCGATAGCTTCCCGGGCCGAAGTGGAACGGAAACGACGCCGCGTAGCACGTGTCGATGCACAGCAGGTTGGTACCATCGAATTTTCGATCCGGGCCGATCACCACCGCAGCGGCTGCGGCGGCGGCGCGGCGCAGGATCTCCGGCTCGACATAGGGCAGATCGATCGGCAGGATCATCAGGCGCGCGAGCGTCGTGACGTCCCGCAGCAACTGGCGCCGCGCTGCGGTCAGCGCGCCGTTGAGACCGTCGGCGCTGTCGTCGATCGCGCTCACGCCGCACGACGCGGCGACGCGGCGGACCTGCGCGTCCGCGCTCACTACCCTGACCTGCTCGGCACCGACGGCCGCAACGGCAGCCGCCAGCGTCCGGCGTAACATGCGCTCACACAGCCGGCGCCGGCCGCCCGGATCGAGCGCGCTGGCCAGGCGCGACTTGCCGAACGCGAGCGGTTTGCAGGGGATCAGAACGTGGGTCATCGCGCCAGCGCCATCTGCTTCGGCACGAACGGCGTCATCACCAGATCCTGCAGCTCCGGCGCGGCGAAGCTGGCGTCGCGGCGCTCGGCATCGACCGGGCGATACAGCGTCGTCCGCTGCGCGGGGGCCCGGCCGACGCGCGTGATCAGAGCTTCCATCGCTTCGGGCGCCAGTTCCTGCCCATGCTGAGTGCCGGCGGCGCGCGAGATGCTCTCGTTCATCAGCGTGCCGCCGAGATCGTTGACGCCGGACCGGAGCAGGCTGGCGACGCCATCCTCACCCAGCTTGACCCAGGACGCCTGGATGTTGGTGATCAGCGGGTGCAGGACCAGCCGCGCCACCGCATGCATCAGCCGAACCTCGCGCCAGGTCGGGCCGCTGCGCGCCTGGCCGCGCAGCGACATCGGAGCCTCCATGTGGATGAACGGCAGCGGCACGAATTCGGTGAAGCCGCCGGTCTCCTCCTGCAGATCGCGAATTCGCAACAGATGCGCGGCCCAACTGTCGGAACCTTCGACGTGGCCGAACATGATCGTCGCCGTGGTGCGCAGACCGACCCGATGCGCGCTGCGCACGATGTCGAGCCAGATCTGCGTGTCTAGCTTGTCGGCGCAGATGATCTGCCGCACCTTGTCGTCGAGGATTTCGGCGGCGGTGCCGGGCAGCGAGCCGAGTCCTTCGTCGCGCAGCATCGCCAGGAAATCCGCCACCGGCATCTGAAGCGTGGCCGCACCCTGGCTCACCTCCAGCGGCGAGAACGCGTGGACGTGCATCTGCGGCACTTCGTTCTTCACCGTGCGCAGCAGATCGACGTAGGTCTTGCCGGTGTAGTGCGGATTGATGCCCCCCTGCATGCAGACTTCCGTCGCCCCGCGATCCCACGCTTCGCGGGCGCGGCGGGCGACCTCTTCGAGCGACAGGTCGTAGGGCCGCCCGCGCAGATGGTCGTGGGTCTTGCCCTTGGAGAATGCGCAGAACTTGCAGGCGTAGCTGCAGACATTGGTGTAGTTGATGTTGCGATTGACGACGTAGCGCACGGTCTCGCCGCTGGCGCTGGCGCGAACCGCATCGGCCGCCTCGCAGATCATGTCGACGTCGCCGCCGCGCGCAGCGAACAGAGCCTGTACCTCGGGCTGCGACAGCCGCGTCCCGCCCGCCGCGCGGACGACGAGTGCCTCCAGTGAAGGGTCGCTGCGGCGCGCGGCGCCGGTCGGCGGGATCGGCGCCAGACCGCCCGGCATCCAACCATCGTCGCGCGGGAAGCCGTCGGCGTCGACTGCTTTCAGGACCTTCGGCAGCAGCGCCGGATCGATCCAGTTCGCGGCGTGGCGAACATAGGCGGGATACACCGCGAGCCGGGGCTGCAGCGTCAGCCCAACCGCTTCGGTCGCCTGCTGCAGCCGCGCGATCTCCGGCCACGGCGCTTCCGGATTGACGTGATCGGCGGTGACCGGCGAAATCCCACCCCAGTCGTTGATGCCGGCGTCCAGCAGCCGCGGATAATCCGCGTAGCTGAGGTTCGGTGGCACCTGGATGTTCATCTTCGGCCCGAAGATCAGGCGCGCCACCGCCGCGGTCCACAGCAGGTCGTCCAGCCGGGGCTCGTGGTGATCGGCGAACCGCGTATCGGCCTTGGCGCGGAAATTCTGCACGATGATTTCCTGCAGATGCCCGTAGCGCCGATGCAGTGACCGCAGCGCCAGCAGCGATTGCACCCGCTCGAGCCGCGTTTCACCGATGCCGATCAGTATGCCGCTGGTGAACGGCACCCGCAGCCGCCCCGCGGCCGCGATCGCGTCGAGCCGCACCGCCGGCAATTTGTCGGGCGAGCCGAAATGCGCTTCGCCGCGCCCGCACAGCCGCTCGGACACGCTCTCCAGCATGATGCCCTGCGATACGCTGACCTTGCGCAGCCGCGCGGTCTCCGCTTCGCTCATCACGCCGGCATTGACGTGCGGCAGCAGGCCGGTCTCGGCCAGGATCAGCTTGCAGATCTTCTCGACGTAGTCGACCGTCGTCGCGACGCCCTGCGCCGCGAGAAATTCTCGCGCGGCGGCGTAGCGCAGTTCGGGCTTGTCGCCGAGCGTCAGCAACGCCTCGTGACAGCCCGCCGCCTGCCCGGCCCGGACGATCGCCAGCACATCGTCCGGCGACAGGAAGGCCGCCTCGACCTGGCGCGGCGTCTTGGCGAAGGTGCAGTAACCGCAGCTGTCGCGGCACAGGCGGGTCAGCGGCACGAACACCTTGCGCGAGTAGCTGATCACATGGCGGTGACCGTCGCGGGCGAGCGTCGCGGCCTCGTCGAGCAGTTCCGCCATCGGCATCGCCTGGTACGCCCGCAACAGTGTTTCGGCGTCCCGCGTGTCCCACACCATGTCGTCGACCTTCATTTCATTGTGCCGCCGACCACGGCGTTCGTCTTGGGTTCGAACATCGTCGTCCGATCGGGACGCGATCATCGGGCGGACCCGCGGCGGCGTACCGCTTATCGGTACGATGTTTCGATAAATCTGACAGTCCCGGCCTCGCAAGTCAATCCGCGCAGCCCGACCAGCCGGGATCGTCCGAACATTTCGCCCTGCTGGACAGCGGTCGCCGCACGGCGATCGTTCCGAAACTGCGCACGTCGCTGTTGTGGATCGAATGATGTTGGCGGCGCCGTTCCGGCGGGTCAAGCGGCTCGGACGCGACTGCCCGCAACATCCGCGCCGCAGAGGCCTAATGACCTGCAAATGCGCAAGCCTTGCCGCGGGAATGAGCAGCGCGCTTTCAATGTCAAATTGACGCGCCGATCCCGTTCCCCTAGATTGAGCGGAACAGTGTTCTCTTTATCGAAACACTTACCGAAATCCAGACGCGGAATGCAATGGAAGTCAGCGCGACATATCTGCTGCAACTACTTTTGAACGGCCTGATGCTCGGCCTGATCTACGCTTTGATCGCGGTGGGGCTCGCGCTGATCTTCGGTGTGCTCGAGGTGATCAACTTCGCCCATGGCGAGCTGTTGATGCTGGGCGGCTACGCCATGGCGCTGACTCTGCCGCTGCTCGGCCTGTCGTATTGGCCCTCGCTGCTGGTCGCCGTGATCGCCACGTCGCTGGTCGGCGTCGTGCTCTACGAATTCTTCTTGCGCCACATCGGCCAGGCGGAATTCGAGCGTAGCATCCTGACCACGCTCGGCATTTCGATGATCCTGCTCTACGGCATGCAGTATCTGTTCACGGCGACGCCGATGATGGTGGACACCGCCTACGGATTCGACGGCGTCGAGATCGGCTCGATCCGCATCACGCTGACCCGCCTGATCGCCGGCGCGCTGTCGGTCGCCGCCTTCACGGGCCTCTATTGTCTGCTGAAATTCACCCAGTTCGGCCGCGCCATGCGGGCCATCGCGCAGAACCGCGAGGCCGCGCTGATGGTCGGCATCAAGCCGCGCCACGTCGCCCGCAACGCCGTCGCGCTCGCCGCCGCATTGTGCGGCCTCGCCGGCGCGGCACTGGCGCCGATCCAGTTGCTGCACCCGGCGATGGGCCAGGCGATGATCTTCAAGGCTTTCGCGCTGGTCGTCATCGGCGGCCTCGGCAACATGACCGGCGCCGTCGTGGTCGCCATCGCGCTCGGCATGATCGAGAGCTGGATCGGCGGCTTCTTCAGCATCGTCTGGCAAGAGGGCGCGATCTTCGTGATCATGATCGTCGCGGTGCTGCTCCGTCCGGACGGACTTTTCAAGCGCGGGAGCATGCGCGTCGGATGACCGAGCCCCGCTGGACTTCCTACGCCGTTCTCGTCGCGATCGCCCTGCTGGCGGCGCTGCCTTTGATGACCGGTTCCAACTACATCGTCGGCATCGCGATCTCGGGGCTGATCTTTCTCGCCGCCGCGGCGTCGCTCAACCTCGTCTACGGCTATGCAGGCCAGCTCTCCTTCGCGCAGCTCGGCTTCTGGGGCGTCGGCGGCTATTGCGCAGCCATCGCCGTCGTCGATCTCGGGCAGAGCTTCTGGTTCGGCATCGCCTTTGCCGGGGTCGTCAACCTGCTGCTGTCGACCGTCATCGGCATCGTCATCACGCGCACCACGCGACACGCCTTCGTTGTGGTGACCCTGACCTTCGCGCTGCTCGCCGGCCTGATCGCACGCGACTGGGTGGGCGTCACCCGCGGCCCGCTCGGTATCCCCGGCCTGCCGCCGCCGAGCCTGATGGGATTCGCCTTCGATACCAGCGCCCGCTTCTACTACATCGCGCTGGTCTTCGCGCTGATCGCGCTGGCTTTCCTGTACAGCCTGAAGACGTCGCGCATCGGCCTGATCCTGAAGGCCGTCAAGCAGAACGCCCCGCTGGTGGAATCCCAGGGCATCGCGCCCGGCCCCTACAAGCTCGCCGCCTTCGTGATCGCCTCGGTCATCACCGGCATGGCCGGCGGCATCTATGCGTTCAACCTGAAGGTGATCGATCCGAGCTTCCTCGATTTCTACTACATGCAGACCTTCCTGATCATCGTCATCATCGGCGGCGCCGGCAGTTTCTGGGCCGTCGTGCTGGCGGGCGCCGCGATGGTGGTGCTGCCGGAAGCGCTGCGCTTCTCCAACGAGCTGCGCATGGTGATCTATGGCGTGGTGCTGGTCGCGGTGATGATGTTCATGCCGCGCGGCGTCTCCGGCTGGCTCGAGGATCGGCGCATCGCGGCCTTGCGGAAGGCGCTGCGATGAGCGCGATCCTGAACGTCGCCGATGTCAGCAAGGCCTTCAGCGGCGTGCACGCCGTGCAGGGTACCTCGTTCGAGGTGGAAGCGGGCAGCATCACCGGCCTGATTGGCCCCAACGGCTCCGGCAAGAGCACGACCATCGACTGCATCAGCGGCTTTCAGACCCTCGATGCCGGCCGCGTCCTGCTCGGCGAGCGCGACATCACCGGGCTGCGCCCGGCGGAGATCGCCAAGGCCGGCATGATCCGCACCTTCCAGAACGTGCGCGTCTACGATTCCTACAGCCTGCTCGACAATCTGCTCGTCGCAGGAGAAGCCTTCCGCGATCTGAACTGGTTCGATGCGCTGGCGCGGACGCCGCGCTATCGCCGGGTCCGCGACGCCGCCGAGGACCGCGCACGCGGACTGATCGAACTGGTCGGCCTGACCCGGCTCAGCGATGCGCCGGCCACGGTGCTGTCCTACGGCCAGAAGAAGCTGCTCGCCTTCGCGGCGGCGATGATGGCGAAGCCGCGCCTGATCGTGCTCGACGAGCCGGTCGCCGGCGTCAACCCGACGCGCGTCAACGAAGTCGCCGACATCCTGCGCAAGGCCAACGCCACGGGCATCTCCTTCCTGATCGTCGAGCACAATGTCGAGTTCATCAACAGCCTCTGTCACAAGGTGATCGTGCTCGAACAGGGCCGCAAGCTGACGGAAGGCACGCCGGCGCAAATCCGCAACGATCCGCGCGTACTGGAGGCCTATCTCGGCATCGCGCGGCCGGCCGCGGCGGAGGCCGAGGCATCATGAGCACCTACCCGAAACTGGAGATCATCGATCTCAGCGCCGGCTATGCGGATGTGCCGATCGTGCGCGATTTCTCCACCCGCCTCGCGCCCGGCTCGATCACCACGCTGATCGGCGGCAACGGCGCCGGCAAATCGACGCTGCTGCGGGCGATCTACGGCACCAATCGCTGGTTCGCCGGCCAGATCGTGCTCGATGGCGAGCCGATCCAACAGCTCGGCCCGGCGGAGCGGCTGAAGCGCGGCGTCGGCTTCGTGCCGCAGGGACGCTGCAATTTTCCGCAGATGACGGTCGCCGAAAATCTGAAGATGGGCTGCTACACGCTGCCCGGCCGGAAGCATCAGGCGGCGATCGCGCGCGTCACCGAGCAATTTCCGATGCTGAAACGAAAGTGGTCGGAGTTGGCCGGCAACCTTTCCGGCGGCGAGCAGCAGGTGCTGGAGACCGCGATGGTGCTGCTCACCGGTCCGCAATTGCTGCTGCTCGACGAGCCGTCGCTCGGCCTGTCGCCGAAGACCCAGGCCGAGGTCTTCGCCGTCGCCAAGGAGATCGCAGCCGCCGGCGTCACCGTGCTGGTGGTCGAGCAGAACGTCCATGGGGCGCTGCTGGTCTCCGACACGGCGATCGTGATGGAGCTCGGCCGCAAGTTTCTCGAAGGCCCTGCCCGCGAGGTGCGCGACGATCCGCGCATCCGGGAGGCCTATCTGGGTGGAAATATCAAGGAGACGATCGAGGAATGACGCCCACCCGCCTGGCCGTCGATATCGGCGGCACGTTTACGGATTTCGCGCTCGAAGTGGGCGACCAGCGCTACAGCCGCAAGGTGCTGACGACGCCGACCGCGCCCGAACAGGGCGTGCTCGCCGGCGTCGGCCTGATCATGCAGGATGCCGGCCTCGCGCCTTCCGATCTCGGCCTGATCATTCACGGCACCACGCTCGCCACCAACGCGATCATCGAGCGCAAGGGCGCGAAGACGGCGCTGCTGGCGACGCGTGGCTTTCGCGATGCCATCGAGATGGCCTATGAGCATCGCTTCGAGCAGTACGACATCTTCATGGACAAGCCGCCGCCGCTGGTGCCGCGCAACCTGCGCCTCGAAGTGCCGGAGCGCATCGACGCCAACGGCCGCGTCGTCGAACCGCTCGACGAGGCTGCCCTCGCCGGTCTCGTGCCAATTTTGCGCGCCGAAGGCGTGACCAGCGTCGCGCTCGGCTATCTGCACTCCTACGCCAATCCGGCCCACGAGATCCGCAGCCGCGACATCCTCACCGCGCTGGCGCCCGACCTCGCCATCACGATGTCGAGCGAGGTCTGCCCGGAGATGCGCGAATACGAGCGCTGGTCCACGGCCTGCGCCAACGCCTATGTGCAGCCGGTCATGGACCGCTATCTGAAGCTGCTCGAGGAGGCGTTGCGCGCCCGCGGCTTCCGCTGTCCGATCTATCTCATTACGTCCGCCGGCGGCCTGACCACCGTCGAGATCGCGCGGCGCTTCCCGATCCGCCTCGTCGAATCCGGCCCGGCCGGCGGCGCCATTCTGGCCGCACATATCGCCAACGAACGCCGGCACGATCATATCGTGTCATTCGACATGGGCGGCACCACCGCGAAGATCTGCCTGATCGATCATGGCGAGCCGCATTTCGAACGCTCTTTCGAAGTCGCGCGGCAATATCGCTTCCTGAAGGGCAGCGGCATTCCGATCCGTATCCCGGTGATCGAGATGGTCGAGATCGGCGCCGGCGGTGGCTCGATCGCATCGGTCGATGCCATGCAACGCGTCCAGGTCGGCCCGGCGAGCGCCGGATCCGAGCCGGGCCCGGCCTGCTACGGCCGCGGCGGCGCGAACGGCACGGTGACCGACGCCAATCTGCTGCTCGGGCGTCTGCAGGCCGATCGCTTCGCCGGCGGCAAAATGCAGCTCGATACCAACGCATCGGCCGCCGCCCTGCAGGCCTCGGTCGGTCGCGCGTTGTCGCTCGATGCCGCGACGGCGGCGCTCGGTGTCATCGAGGTGGTCGAGGAGAACATGGCCAATGCGGCGCGCGTCCATGCGGTCGAGCGTGGCCGCGAACTCGCCAATCGCGTCATGATCGCGTTCGGCGGTGCCGCGCCGATTCATGCCGCACGCCTCGCCGAGAAGCTCGACATTGCGACGGTGATCGTCCCGGCCGGCGCCGGCGTCGGCTCCGCCTTCGGCTTCCTGCTGGCGCCGATCGCCTATGAGGTCGTGCGCACGCGCCATGTGCGGCTCGATGACGGCTTCGATCCGGCGCCGCTCAACGCACTGCGCAGCGAGATGCGCAAGGAGGCCGAAGACGTCGTGCGCCTCGGCGCGCCGACCGCCGAGCTCGTGGAAGGCTGGAGCGCCAGCATGCGCTATCGCGGCCAGGGCCACGAACTCACCGTCACCATCCCGGCGAGCGATTTCACGGCCTCCTCGGTTGCCGAGCTGGAGCGGCTGTTCCTCGCCGATTACGAACAGCAATTCGGCCGCCGGATTCCCGACCTCGACGTCGAGATTCTCGGCTGGTCGCTGCGGCTCGCCACCGTCAGTCCGCCGATCCTCCCCTGCCCGCCAATGCCGTCCGGCACGGCCGCCGAGCCGGCGGCGCATGTCGATGTGGTGGCGCCGCAGACCGGCAAGACGGAATCCATCGCGCTCCACAATCGCCGCGACCTCGTGCCGGGCGCGATCGTCGCGGGCCCCGCGCTGATCGTCGAGGACGAAACCACGACGATGGTGACCCACCGCTACACCGCCCGCATCGACGCGCTCGGCAGCATCGTCATGACGAGGACCTGATCATGGACGTCCACGCCCCTCACGCCGATCCGATGAACGTGATCCATCAGCAGATCATGTGGGATCGCCTGATCTCCGTGGTCGAAGAACAGGCCCAGACCCTGATCCGGATCGGCTTCAGCACCTCGACCCGCGAAGCCGGCGACGTCTCGGCCGGCGTGTTCAACACCGCCGGTCACATGCTCGCGCAGGCCGTCACCGGCACGCCCGGCCACGTCAATTCGATGGCGCGCGCGGTGGTGCATTTCCTCGACAAGTTTCCGGCGACGACGATGCGGCCCGGCGATATCTTCATCACCAACGATCCGTGGAAGGGCACCGGCCATCTCCACGACTTCACGGTGGTGACGCCCGTCTTCCGCGCCGACCGGCTGGTCGCGCTGTTCGCCAGCACCTGCCACGTCATCGACATCGGCGGACGCGGCATGGGCCCGGACGCCCGCCAAGTGTTCGAGGAAGGCGTCTTCATCCCGATCATGCGCTTCGCCAGCGCCGCCGGCACCAACGAGACGCTGCTCGAGATCATCAAGGGCAATGTCCGCGAGCCCGTGCAGGTCGTCGGCGACCTCTATTCGCTGGCCGGCTGCAACGATGTCGGCGGCCGGCAGCTCCTGAAGATGATGGACGAATTCAGCATCGAGACGCTCGACCGTCTCGGCGATCACATTCTGGAGCGGTCGCGCGTCGCCACGCTGGAGGCGATCCGCGCGCTGCCGAAAGGCACGTTCCGCAACAGCATGCGGGTCGACGGCTACGACAGACCGCTCGATCTGGTCGCGACGATGACGATCTCCGACGACGGCATCGATGTCGACTTCGCCGGCACCTCGCCGCCCTCGTCCTTCGGCATCAACGTGCCGTTCTGCTACACTGAGGCCTATGCGAGCTTCGGCGTGAAATGCATCATCGCACCGAAGATCCCGAACAACGAAGGCTCGCTGGCGCTGCTGCGGATGCGCGCGCCGACGGATTGCATCCTCAACGCGCAGCCGCCGCTTCCCGTCGCCACGCGCCATATCGTCGGTCAGATGCTGCCCGATCTGGTGATCGGCTGCCTCGGCCAGGCGCTTCACGGCAACGTCCCGGCGGAAGGCACCTCGTGTCTTTGGAACCTGTTCGCCTTCGGCGGCTCCAGCCAGATCGACGCCGACTCCACCGAGATGATGCGGGCCCGCGTGTTCAACGTGATGTCGTTCCATTCCGGCGGCACCGGCGCGCGGCCGGGCAAGGACGGCCTGTCGGCCACCGCCTTCCCGAGCGGTGTGCGCAACGTGCCGGTGGAGGTCACCGAGGCGATGTCGCCGCTGCTGGTCAAGCGCAAGGAATATCGCACCGACTCCGGCGGCCCCGGCCAATTCCGCGGCGGCCTCGGCCAGGTGATGGAAGTCGTCAGCCTCGACGACACCGCCTTCGCGATCTCCGCCAACTACGACCGCGTCGATTTCCCCGCCCGCGGCCGCGATGGCGGCGCCGACGGCAAGGCCGGCAAGATCTCGCTCGGCTCCGGCAGGCTGCTGAAGAGCAAGGGCCAGCAGACCATTCCGCGCGGCGAAGCCGTGCTGATCGAAATGCCGGGCGGCGGCGGCCTCGGCGATCCCTTCACCCGGGATGCCGCAGCGGTCGCCGCGGACGTGCACCTCGGCATGGTGTCGCGCGAGGCCGCCGAGACGGCCTACGGCGTCGTGCTGCGCGGCGACCACTCCGTCGACGAAACCGCGACCGCCGCACGCCGCGGCCATCGCGCCTGATCCGATCCACACCGATTCCACATTCGCCGAGGAAACCGAAGATGAGCCTGATCCTGAGCGCCGGCCTGCCCACTGGAATGGAAGGCCTCACCTATCCGATCCCCTTCTCCACCCCGGAGACACTGATCAAGATCGCCCAGCACGCCGAGAAGCTCGGCTATCACTCGGTCTGGGGCAACGACCACATGACCACGCAGCATTATGTGCGCGAGGAATTCCCGGTGCCGCCGCGGTTCTGGGAGCCGCTGATGACCTACGCGTTCATCGCCGCGAACACCACGACGCTGCGCTTCGGCACCGGCATCCTCGTGCTGCCGATGCGCCGCGACATCGTGGTCGTCGCCAAGCAGATCGCGACGCTCGATCACTTCAGCGGCGGCCGGCTCGAAATCGGCGTCGGCGTCGGCGCCTACAAGGAGGAGTTCGACGCACTCCGTCCCGAAGGCGGCGCCCATCGCGGCGACATGGTCGAGGAGGGCGTCAAGGCGCTGCAACTGCTGTTCAAGGACCGCGTCGCCTCGTTCGAGGGCAAATACTACAACTACAAGGACGTCGAATTCTTCCCGAAGCCGAAGCAGGCGCGGCTGCCGATCTATTTCGGCGGCAACAACGAGAACCACATCCGCCGCGTCGCGGAGACCGCGGACGGCTGGATCCCGGCCGGCATGCCCGCCGCCAAGCTCAAGAGCATGGCCGCGCGCATGATGGAGATGGTGGTGGCGAACGGTCGCGATCCCGCGCAGATTTCCGTCGCGCCGCAATTCATCGTCCACGGCGCCAGGAATCAGGAAACCGCCGTCGCCCGCTACAAGCAGAGCCAGATGCACAAGCACCTCCTGTCGCTGTCGAAATCGACGCTCAAGGAGGAAGCCGGGCTGGCGATGGAGGACATCAACCTGATCGGCACGCCGGACGTGATCCTGGAGAAGATCGCGAAGCTGAAGGACGCCGGCGTCACCCATCTGCTCGGCATGTATTTCGCGGCGAACGACGTCCAGGAACTGCTGGACCAGATGCAGTTCTTCGCCGAAGAGGTGATGCCGCGGATCGAGTGACACCGCGCATCGCGCATTTCCGGAAAGGCGCCCCATGACCAGCACGCTCGGCCTCTCTTTCGACGGCGGCGAGACCACCGAGGCATTTCGCGCGATGATCGAACTGGGCGATCGCGGTGGCGCCTCGACGGCCTGGCTCGCCTCGCATTTGTTCCAGCGCGAACCGATCTCCTCGGCCGCGATCGCGCTCGGCGCCACCAGCCGGATCAGCATCGCCCTGATGGCGATGAGCCCGTATTCGGTCCATCCGCTCTACGCCACCATGGCCGCGGCGACGCTGGACGAGTACTTCCCCGGCCGCGTCAAACTGTGCTTCGGCGTCGGCGCGCCGCGCGATCTCGAAGCCGCGGGACTCGTCGCCGAGCATCCGCTCGGCACGCTGCGCGAGGCGATCGCGCTGGCGCGGGCGCTGCTCGGCGGCGAAACGGTCGATTTCAACGGCGAGCGCTTCAAGGTCTCGGGTCGACGGCTGTCGACCGGCGCGCGCGACGTCCCGATCTATCTGGCCGCCTCGGGCCCGCAAATGCTCGAACTCGCCGGCGCCGCCGCCGATGGCGTGCTGATCAGCGCGGCGACCTCGCCGGCTTTCATCCGCTGGACGCTCGATCTCGTCCGCAAGGGCGAAGAGAAAGCCGGCCGGGTCATCAAGAAGACGGCGCTCGTCTATGTTTCGGCCGATGCCGACGAGACCACCGCCCGCGACCGCCTGCGTCGCACCCTCGGTTTCATCCTGCGCGGCCAGCACCATGCCCGCAATCTCGAACTCGCGGGCACGACGCTCGACCAGGCCGCGCTGGCCGCGGCGTACGCGCGCGAAGACTGGGACGCGGTGAACGCGCTGGTGACGGACGATGTGGTGATGCGCCACAGCGCCAGCGGCACACCGGAGCAGGTCCGTGCGGCGTTCGCGGCGTATGAGGATGTCGGCGTCGACGAGATCGTGGCGTCCGGCATGGGCACCCCCGCCGACCTGCGGCAACTCCTCGATGCGCTCAAATAGCCGCGTCAGCGCCCGCGACCGCCGGACGGCGCCGACGGCGCCCCCATCTTGCGCGAGACGCTGTCGGCCGCCGACTTCACCAGCGCGTTGACGTGTTCGATCTCGCGCTTGGTCATCCCCTGTCGCGGCACCGCTCCGCTGAGCGAGGCGATCACCTCGCCCGAAGCGTCCCGCACGGCGGCGCCGACCGAATAGACGTTGACCAGGTTCTCCTCGTCGGAAATCGCGATCCCGGTCTCGCGGATCTCGCGCAACTCACCGAGCAGCGCGCGGAACGTCACCTTGGTCTTCTTCGTCAGCCGCTTGTAGGGCTCCTTGCCGAGCACCTCGGCGGCCACCTTGTCGGGCAGCGCAGCGAGCATCACCTTGCCGAAGGCGGTGGAGTGAATCGCGGCGAGCGAGCCGGGCTGATTGTTGATCGCGATCGGGCCGTTGCTCTTGACGACCTTGAGATAGACCATCGCGCCGCCACGTAGCACGCCGAGAAAGCTGCTGATCTGGTGCTGTTCGGCGAGCGCCACCAGTTCGGGCGTGCTGGCGCGGTCGAGATCGTTCTGCGACAGGAACGACGATCCGATCCGGAACGCGCGATAGCCGATGCGGTACTTCTGGGTGTCCGGCGCCTGCTCCGCGAGGCCCGTCGAGGCCAGCGTGCTCACCAGCCGATGCACGATGGTCGGCGACAGCTCCATGCGCCGGGCGATCTCACGCACGCCGAGCGAACCGTTGTCGGACAGCAGTTGCAGAATATCGACCGCGCGTGCAACCGACTGACTTTCAGCACCCATCCCGACCATTCCGATAAACGTAACAGCGTTCATGTATAGCGACGGGGCAGCTGGATTCCAAGCCGAAAGCACTGCGTCTGCTCACCGCTTGTCGGCTCGTCCCGCAATCTGTGCAGCGTTCGCTGGTTTCATGGGCAGTGCGTCGCTTGACAGGTCGCCGCCCGTCTTCTCTAATCAAGTTCGGAACGACGTTCTTTTAATCGGAACACGTGATGCGGTATCGGCCGTGATGGATTTTGCCAGCGACAACGCCGTCGGCGCGAGCCCGCGCGTGCTCGAAGCTCTCCTCGCGGCCAATGAGGGCGCCGAGCCGGCCTACGGCCACGATTGCTACAGCGACCGCGCGCGCGCGCTGCTGAACGAGGTCTTCGAATGCGAGGTCGCGGCTTACTTCGTCGCGACCGGAACGGCGTCGAACGCGCTCGCGCTCGGCGCGATCACCCCGCCTTGGGGGGCGGTGTTCTGTCATCATCAGGCCCACATCGCCAATGACGAATGCGGCGCGCCGGAAATGTTCACCGCAGGCGCCAAGCTGATCGGCGTCGACGGCGCGCACGGCAAGATCGATCCGGCCGCCCTGCGCGACATCCTCAGCGGATTCCCCGCGGGCACGGTGCGGCAGGTGCAGCCGGCCTCGCTGTCGCTGTCGCAGGCGACCGAATGCGGCACGCTTTACGACTGCGGCGAGATCGCCGCACTCGCCGCCATCGCCCACGATCGCGGCTTGGCGGTGCATATGGACGGCGCGCGCTTCGCCAATGCACTGGTCGCGATCGGATGCACGGCAGCCGAGATGAGCTGGAAGGCCGGCATCGACGTCCTCTCCTTCGGCGCGACCAAGAACGGCGCTTTGGCCTGCGAGGCCGTGATCTTCTTCGACGAGGCGAAGGCCGCGGCGTTCGCCTATCAGTGCAAGCGCGCCGGCCACGTCCTGTCCAAGGGGCGGATGCTCGGCGCGCAGATGACCGCCTATCTCGCCGGCGGACACTGGCTCGATCTCGCGCGGCTGGCCAACCGGCGCGCCGCCGAATTGTCGGACGGCCTCACCCGGGTGCCGGGCGTGCGGCAGGCTTTCGAGCCGCGCGGCAATCAGCTCTTTGCCGCACTGCCCCGGCCGGTCGATGCGGCGCTCAGGAAGGCCGGCGCGCGCTACTACGAATGGGGCGACCGCGGCTTCGGGCGGATGCTGACGCCAGGGACCAACGACGTTCTGGTTCGGCTGGTGACGTCCTTCGCGACCTCGGCCGACGACGTCCGTGCCTTCGTGAGCGCCGCCCGGGGCGCGACGTGAGCACGACGCGGAACCAACATTGCTTTTGCTGTAACCCGAACTTCGTAGTCGAGAGAGGCACGACGATGCTGATGAAGAGATTGATGGTGGCGATCGGGCTTGCGCTCGCTGCGCCGGTGGCGGCCCATGCACAGAACATCGTGATCGGCGCCAGCGTCCCCGATACCGGACCGGCCGCCGCGCCCGCGATATGGCAGCGGTGGGGTTACCAGCTGGCGCTCGACGAGGCCAATGCGGCCGGCGGCGTGCTCGGCAAGAAAATCGAGATGCTGGCCTACGATAACCGCTGCAATCCGTCGGAAGCGGTGAACGTCGCCAACAAGCTGATCGAGGCCAAAGTCGTCGCCATCGTCGGCGCACATTGTTCGTCGGCGACGCTCGCCACCATGCCGCTGATCGCCGCGGCGAAGATTCCGCTGGTGGACGGCATCGCATCGAGCCCGAAGATCACCGATCTATCCGGCGTCGGCGGCAACGAATGGACGTTCCGCATCAACCCGTCCGACGACGACATGATGAACGCGCTCGGCATCTATCTGAGCGGCAGCTCGAAGATCAAGCGTGTGGCCATATTGGGCGAGGACACCGACTTCGGACGCGGCGGCGCCGCGGCCTTCGCGACGGTCGCCAAGAAGTACGGACTCGAGGTGATCTCGACCGACTTCCACCCGCAGAGCTATCCGGACTTCACCGCGCTGCTGACGCGCATCCAGCAGAGCAAGCCGGACGCGATCGCGATCTTCCAACTCGCCGGCGATCAGCTCAACTTCCTGCGCAATGCGATGCAACTCGGCGTGCGGATTCCGTTCATCGGCCGTTTCGACCCCGGCGGCAACAATCTGCAGATCATCCAGGCCGGCGGCATGGAGGGTTCGATCACCGCATGGACCTACAGCTATCTGGTCGATACGGCCGCCAACAAGGCCTTCGCTGCGGAGATCGAGAAGCGCCACAAGACCACGCCGGTGTTGCAGACCTGGGCCGGCTACGACGCCATGCGCCTGCTGCTGACGGCGATCAGGAATGCCGGATCGACCGACCCCACGGCGATACGCGACGCGATCAAGAAGATCGAATTCACCAACGTCATGGGGGCCAAAGTTACCTTCGACGACCACAACCAGGGCGGCAAGGTCGTGCTGATCGAAGGCGTGGCCGACAAGAAGGTCAAGATCCTGAAGGAAGTCTCGCTGGCGAACTGACCGGCACCCCGACGCCCGCCGCTCGGAGCCCGGCCGGAAAAGCGCCTCGCATTTTCCGCCGGCCTCCGCCCGCGCAGCAGGCGCTTCTAACAACGAACCGCCACCCCAACTTCACGCTCACTGATATCTCCCATCGCGGTCGACCGCGTAAGCAGCCCGAAGTCGATGCATAGACGGCAGTGAGGTCGCCACCGTTCGGCCTCGGGGATCCCTAGGCAGTTATCGAAGCCTACCCCTACGGACGCGAACACGCACCAGCGATACCACGGCCCCCGGCCATGAGTAGATGATAGCAGATCGCCAAGCATACCGCATCGGTGTGCGGCGGGCCAAGTTCCGCCTCTAGTCGATATCGTAGTTCTGCTTGTCGCTATAGCCGGCCCAAGCTTCAGAGGCGAAAGACGGTGAACCGTCAATCCACCCGGCTGTCTGCCACAGGATATCCAATTGTTCCTGAATCTCCGCGGCAAGTTCACCGTTCATCTCGGCCAGTTTGGCCACGGGTAAGATGACCTCCGGCTTCCGCACTCGTCTCCCGCCGGGCCTTTACGCCCCGCTCCGACGAGTCGAAAAACCCTCTTGCCCGCCTGTCACTGCTGGCTCTGTCTGGATCAGGAGTAGTCAGCAGAAGGCAGCATTTCCATGCCCGAACCAGATCGTATCATCCGTCTGAAAACCGTAATTGCCCGCACCGGCCTGTCCCGGTCCACAATCTACCGCAAGATCGCCGAGGGCACCTTCCCGGCTCAGCTCAAAATCAGCAGCAACGGAACCGGCTGGCATGAATCCGACATCCACCGCTGGATCGCCCATCCCGCGGGGTGGAGGCCGAAGCATGAGTCAGATAAGGGCAAATGAGGATGGGACTCGCTTGCTGCCGACGACAAGCGCCGACACGACCTCTTGCTGATTCCTGTTCAAGCTGCCCATCAAAACGGCACAACGTCTCCCGCCGCCCCTCTGGCGAAATTCCGGTGATGGTCGTCGAACGCCTTCATGGCTTCAACCGATCCGCCCCTTGCGCGGCGCGCCTCAGCGGCAAACGAGCGGGACCACCGTGCCGTTGCCCGCTTCGCCACGCGCTCCGCGCTTGAACTGCCCCTTGCGACCGCAGGAATACGCGACGCTGAAGTCTTTCTTGCAGCCATAGGCCGGATCGCCGAGCACCTTGTAGGAGACCTTGTAGTTGCAGGAGCGCCGGCCATTGCAGGCGGCCGCGACCTGGCGCGTCGCATTGCCCGGAGCGACACGGCACGAGGCACCATAGGTGGCACTGATAACGCGGATCACGTTCTGATCCGGATCCTGGCCCATGGCATGGGCGGCGGCATTCAGACCGACCACCATGGTGATAGCGGCGACGACGGTCGCCACGGTGCACCGGGAAAACATGGAAAAAGACCCTCCTTCAGTAATTGGGATGTGTTGCGGCGTTGCAGTTTGGAGTCATCCAGACGAGCGGCGGGCCAATTAAAGTAGCTCGCTTCGGGACCGCGCTGCAAATCTCGTGAAGCACGCTATCCGTTTCGCTCGTCGGACGCCACTGGCCGGACGACCCTCGGCGCTATACGAACGTTCAGTCCTCCGGTCCGAGCGCCGACGAGCCGCCTCCTTCGTTCCTGTCGGCCCTTTGCACCGTCGAATCCAATCATGGCAGCGATCATTCATCTCGAATATAGTTTCGGGTAAGGACAGGTGCGCCACCGATGTGGACGACGCGGCTTCGGCTCTTTTCATAGAACAAGCCGACCGTTCGGACCGAAGACAGCGCCCTCTCGGATCTTCGGCTCTCGACCACTCCAGGCGCAAGGCGGCTCCGTGACGGATTCCAGACCATGACGATCTTCTTCTGGAATCCGATTTCGCTGACCTATCTGACCCAGCTGGTCCTGGTGCTGGTGATCGCGGCCCTGCTCGTTAAGACGCAGCTCAGGCGAGATTCGCACGCCGAGACGCCACGTTCGACCATCCTGCTGGCGAGCAGCTTTGGCTTTTATGGCAGCTACAGCGTCTTGAGTTTCCTCCGGGCGATACTGCGCACGGACCTCCAAGCCTGGGTCGAACCACCGATCAGCGTCCTGTCGTCCATCGCGATCGTGCTCTTCGTCCAATTCGCTCATCACTTCCCAGAACCGTTCGCGCGCGAGCGGGTCGAGCGCCGCGTCGTGACGGCTCTGTCCATTGTCTTCGTCGCCGTCGAGGTCGGCTTCGCGATCTATCGCTACCAAGAACTCGGCCTCGGGCATGTCGAGTACCGGCCGGCGTTCATGGATCTGCCCGCCATCGCGGCGATGGGTTGGCTGTTCGTACTGGCTTTTCGTCGGGCTCTTCGCGCCGCGACGGATCGCGATCGGGGCCGTCCGCCGGACGCGCCGAAGCGCGAATGGTCGAACAATCCCGCCGCTGCCGCCCGCGCGGTGCTGCTGTTCGCCATCGTGCCTTTGCTGCTGGTGATCGTCACCCTGTTGCAGGCCTATCACCTGATCGGCGTCGAGACGCGGGAAATCGCCGCCGCCTTGCTGAACCTCGCGGGGCTTCTCGGTTTTCTCCTTCTCTACTTGAACTACTTCGTGACCGAAGGGTCGTTCTCGATCAAACTGAGCAGCACCGCGCTCGCTCTCGTTCTGGGAGGCTTCACCAGCGTCGCCTGGATCATCGGCTTCGACTTTTCCGGCGCCTACAAGGGCGACACTTCCAGCCTCAGATATCAGACCCACGTCTTCCGCCCCACGGCCGAGGGCGGCTACAACGTTTCTCGCGTCGACTATGCGTTCGTCCCGGTCGAGGCACAGGTCCGCCAGCCCGGAGCCTTCCGAATCGAGTTGCCGTTCGACTTTCCGTTCTTTTCGAAAGTCCACCGCCAGGCCTTCATCCGCGAGGACGGCATGGTGGGATTCGAATCCGTCCCAACCTGGCCCGACACGGTGTTCCGGAACGGCGCGCAACCGGCGATCTTTCCCCTAGCGGTCGATCTCGCCGAGCCGGCGACGAACGTGTCCGCGGAGGAGGGAATTCACCTGTCCACCTCGCCGGAGGAGGTGGTCGTCACGTGGTCCGGCTTGCCCCGCGCCGGGGAGAAGGGCGATCACTATGCTTTCCAGATGATCTTGCGGCCATCGGGCGAGATCCAATTCTCCTATCAGGAGCTACCGCGGATTCTGCTCAACGATCTGTTCGTGCCCAACCGGGTGCCGATGCTCATGGGAGTGACCCCTGGATTCTCCAATGGCGAGACGCGGCTCGTACACTTCCAGCGGGGACAAACCTTGAACGGACCGCCAGGGACTGGCCTGATCGAGAACTTCAGGTTGGACTACCTCGCCTATCTGAACGGGATCTACACCCCTCTCGCCTGGCTGATCCTGGTGACCTCGCCGGCAACGTTGCTGGTGTTTCAAGCTTTGTTCCGGACCAACCTCGTGCGTCCGCTCGACACGCTGCTCGCCGGCGTCGGACGGTTTCGCGAGGGGACGCTCTCCCAGCGCCTGCCGGTCCACTTCCCCGACGAGATCGGCTATCTGACCCGATCTTTCAACGAGATGGCCGAGAAGCAGAACGACCTGCTGAACGGTCTGGAAGACCGTGTCACGGAACGCACCGCGGAGGTCACGATCCTGGCCGACCGCAATGCCCGGCTCGAGGAGCGCAGCCGGATTTCGAGCGACCTCCATGACGCCGTCAGCCAGACCCTGTTTTCTGCAGTGCTGATCGCCGAAACCCTGCCCGAGCAGTGGAAGCGCGACAGGACTAAAGCCGAGGCCCTGCTGACCGACATCGCCCGGTTGAACCGGTCGGCACTCGATGAGATGCGCGACCTCCTGAGCCGCGTCCGGTCGCCGGATCTCGTCGAGCCTGTCCTCGGGACGCTCCTTCGCGGCCTCGTCGCGCGGTTCGAGGAACGCCACGCCCTCGGAATCAGCTTGACGGTAGGCAGCGACGCTCGCCTGGACGAAGACGTTCAGATCGCCTTCTTTCGGATCGCACAGGAAGGACTGAACAACGTCATGAAACACGCCTCCTCCGCGACCGTGCGGCTGTTCTACGAGGCGCTCGAAGGTCAGGCAATCCTGACGATCGAGGACGACGGCAACGGATTCGACACCGCTCACCTTCGCGAAGGCAGCATGGGCCTGCAGATCATGGCGGAGCGGGCAAGAAAGATCGGCGCCGTTCTCGAGACGACGTCGAGGCCGGGCCACGGGACGCAGATTACGCTCATCTGGAATCAAAACGATGCCTGAGACCTCGATCCGCCTGCTGCTCGCCGACGATCATCCGGTCGTAAGGGCCGGCCTGCGCCACGTGCTCGGCACCATTTCCGGATTGTCCGTCGTCGCGGAGGCGGAATCCGGAGAGGAAGCCCTCTATTTGTGCGCAAAGCACCGTCCAGACATCGTCATCATGGACGTGAAGATGGCGGGCATCGGAGGCACTTCGGCCACCCGCGCGATCTGCCAGACCTATCACCCCGGCACCCGGGTTCTCGGCCTCACGACCGAGGCGGATATGACCACGGTGTCCCAGATGATCGACGCGGGGGCGAGCGGGCTGCTGCTCAAGACCTGCACCGTGAACGAACTCGAGACCGCGATCCGCGACGTCTTGGCGGGCCGCATCGTCCTCGACCCCCTGCTGCAGAAGGGCGCACCCCGGGCGCGAACGGCGGCAGCGGAAAGCGAGATCACCCTCGGCAGCCAGCAGAAGAAGGTGCTGGCGCTACTCGTCAAGGGCTTCACCAATTCCGAGATCGCCGAGCGGCTCGGCATCTCGCTGCCGACCGCGCGCTATCACGTCAGCGCAATTCTGGTGAAGCTTGGAGCCTCGAACCGAGCCGAAGCAGCGGGATTGGCGGTCCGCCTGAACATCGTTGGGGCCGACGATTATTGACCCGCTTGGGGGCTGGGGGATGAGGGCCGCTCGACGCCCGTCGCCTGCTCCCGACGCTTACCGCGAAGCCGTCGCCAGCCTCGCCGATGAGGCCCTCTATCTTCGTACAGTCCAAACTGGCCGACCGTCTCATTCCCGTCCCCCCGCCCCCGAATTAGGTTGATCGGGCGGCGCGGTTCACCCTTGCTGATTGCCCGGTCGGATCGACGTCGGACAACTCTCTTTCGGCCCCGCTGGTCGAAAGGGTTCGTCGTATATCCGCACACAACATCACAACAACTCGAAAGGAAATCTCGATGAAGCTCTCTTGGAATGCTGCGATCGTCGCCGGCACCGTACTCGGCGTCGTCCTGTCGTCTGGCGTGGCTCTCGCAAAGGCCGGAAGCTGTAATGGCGTGAGCGGATATTACGGCACCAACACCGCAATCGTCGTCGGCGCTGACGGAAAGACCGTGAATGTCGTTGTCGCCAACGGCACCCGCCCGAACGCCTACGGCACCTGCGACGGCAACCAACTGGCCGTCAATTTCCCGGATGACCATACGATCAAGGCCACCTTCGACGGCAAGGTCATCAAGTGGGACAACAACACGACCTGGACCAAGGCCAAGTAAGCCGATATGTATTGAACGCACTTGCCGGGACGTGCCCGGCAAGTGCGCCGCGCGACTCGAGCCTGCCCCGAAATTCGACGCCGTCGACGCTTGCCCGCAAGGGAGATTGCAGAGCCGATCTCACTTTCGTATCACGCGGGACGCCTTGCTGAGACTCGACCTGAGACTCGACAAAATTGCGTAAGGTGCGTACGTCAGGGACTAAAACAAGGGACTTAATGCGGTGACCAACGGCCGGCGCGCCCAGTCGGTGCTCGACAACCGCGCCGTCGAAGCCCTGATGAACGCCAAAGGTTCGATCGTGGTCGAGCTGGTCGCCATCATTATGCTTGGTCGATCAGTCGAACCGACATGATCGAGATATTCGTCAAGATAGAAGATTGCGTGAAGGCTCGGAGTCGCTGAAAACTGTCGTCGAAACGAGGACCCACCAGATGAAACTTCGCATTGCTCTCGCCGTCGGCGCCTTCGCGGGCCTTACAACCGTCGCGCCGCTGGCTTTCGCCGATGCAACCACCCAGATAATGCACGCCAATGCGCAGTGCTACGTCACGGCCAAAGGTGGATCGGGAGTCGATTGCCAGCCAAACAAGAAATTCCCCAACAAGAAAATAGACTTCACAATCGTCGGCACATTTGAGGACGGTAAACCGGTCAAATTCCGCAATCCCACGGCGATGTGCATGCTCAGCTGGTTCGACGGCAAGATGGGCTGCTACGCGCAGCCCAACGATCCATCGGACAAGACCATGATCTGGAAGACCTTCAATCGAGACGGCAAGGGCTATCAGATCCAGAATGTAGGCGCGAACTGCTGGCTGCACATCAATCCCGACGGTTTGGACTGCTCACCAGACAAGCCGGATCCCCGCGAGGACGCCTATTACTGGAATCTTCTCGGATAACTTCGTCGAGCCGGAATAATCACCTACACGACGGGCGGATACCGCCCGATCGCTTGTTTCGGCGCATACCCGGACTCCTGACCGTCTCCAATTGAAAGACCAACAGATGCCCGCCAAGCTCATCCTGCTCGCTTTCGTTGCCCTGCTCTCCCTTGTGCCGGCGGTCTCCGGCATCGCCGCCGGACTCAAATCCACGCCACAACAGGGCGGCGTCGGGACGCCCCAGAGCAATGTCGTCCCAGAACCGCCGATCATCCACATGGGCACTAAATTCTCGGCGCCGTCGCAAAATTCCAATTCTATCGGCGCTCATCCGTCGCCCAACAACCAGCAACAACTTCAGCTGGACCTCCAACAGACGACGTCGCAGCCTATGCAGAATTTCGGCATCAAGTAGCAAGCGCTCCAAGCCATCGATGGTATGCAGCCCGGATGCGACGCGCCATCCGAGATGACACGGCACGGTCGAAACTAATCCACCGTCACCGTGATTGGCATACACGGTGTGGATCGGCGCGGGGTCCCGGCGCCGATCGGCGTGGCAAGCCCCTTGGGTCGATTGAATTTTAGAACATGATCACGCAAAGTGAATTCCGGCTTTCGGAAACGATCATACTCAAACAAGTAGTTTGAGCATGATGACGATTCGTCGATACGTCATCATGCTCTAGTCGTGGACTTATAAGCTCTGTGTCAAAGTCTCGTAGAGACCATCAGGACATCAGCGAGGAAGTTTCTCGCGAGCTTGTAGAAGTACGTGGCAATTCGCCGGAAGTATTCGAGCTCGCAGAACAAGCGTTCGATCAGGTTGCGCTGGCGATAGAGACACGGATCGACCGAGAGTTTGCCGCCATCCTTCTTTCAGTGTCATTCCTTCGCGAAGATAAACTTCGCGTCTTGCGCCGGGTCGGCGTCGCAAGGTGCAGCGAGCATCGCGAATGGAAACGGCGCGTTTTCGTCCTTCGGCGCATCGACCTTCCAGCACAGCCCCTCGGCCGAGCGGATGGCCGCGGAATCGGTGGAGGCGGCTTTCGACTGCCACCGCGCCGCCGTGCGGTCGCAAGCTTCGAGCACCAGTTTCGCGGCGCCTCCGTTTGGCGCCGACTGCGCGTCGATGCAGAGGCCGGGATGCTGGTCGAGCGTCAAGGCGCCGTCGGCGCGAATGAAAACCTTGTCGGCGGGCAGCTTGCAATTGCGCAGCACCAGGTCGACGCCGGCCTCCCAGCGCTGGTCGCGCGCGCCGACACAGCTCGACGATGCGCCGGGCAGATCCGGAGTGATCATCTCACCGCCTGGACGGCTAGCCTGCGCCGCGGCAAGTTTCTCCGGCGACAGATTGCGGGCACAGATCTCGACGCCGCGACCGACCCAGCAGGCGCCCTTGCGCGTCAGTTCGCCGAGCGGCGCTTGCGCGTGGGTCGATGCCGGATCCGCATTCCAGCTCGCTTCCGCCCGGTTATTCCCGGTGACGTTGACATAGGCGAAGTAATCGCCACCGCTGATCCGGAACGAGCCGTCCTTGTCGGCGTCGAAGTCGCAGCCCCCCCTGATATAGGTCTTGCCGTTCACCACCAGCGTGCAATCGGCTGGACGTGGCGCCGCGACGGCGGGACCGGCCACCGAAAGGGCGAACAGGCCCGCGCACGCCGCGAGCGTCGTCGTTGCGGTCATAGCTCTCATTTCGGTGCCCTCCTTGGCAGCTCTACGCCTGTAACACGCGCTTCATCGGCACGAAAACACCGCGCTGGTGTAGAGCTCGCGCGTGGTGTGTTCGGTCACCGGCGACTTGCCCCTCTGATAGCGCAGCGTGCAGGCGCGGGTGGTGGCCGGCAGTGCTTTCTGCAGCGCATAGCCGCCTTCGTAGCGGCAGGTGATCGCCGACGGCGACTCCGGGGCCGGCTGGCCCTCGCCCCACAATGTGTAAACCAACGGTTCGCCGGCCTTCGCCTCTTCGCCGTTGTCGGCCATGCCGCTCATCATCTCGTTCTTGTTGTCCGCCAGCGGTGTGACATCTGGATCGATCAGCCGGACGATAGTGGGCCCGAAGCTCGGCTGCATACCGTTCAGATCGTATTCCTTGCCCTCGAACGGCAGCCGTTTGATCGCGGTATATGTCAGCTCGATCGTCGGCGGACAGGCGATCGTCGCGCCGCCGTCCTGCGCTTGCGCGGGCACAGCGCCGCCGAGGATGCCGATTGCAAGCACTGAGGTGCAACAGATGATCATGCGGGCCATGGTCGGCTCCTGGCTGGTCAGGTCTGGCGGCCGCGACCGCCGGTGAATACTTGCAGTCGCACATGTAGGTGGTAACGCGGATTTCCTTGCCGCCCCAAGGTACCATTCAGGCGTTATTCCAGTTCGGCGCGAGATTGTAGCCGGGGCGCTTGCCTTCGATGTCGGCCGCGCAGATGAAGTAAGCCTCGCCCGGCCCGCTTCCCTTCGGCTGGTAACGACCGGACGAGATCGGCGCGTAGCCGGCCTTGCCGCAGGTGGCCGCGAAACCGTTTGTGCATTTCATCGATGCTGTCAGTTGCATTTGAAAGACGCCAGATCCATGCCCCAACTGCCGCCGCCCGGATCCTTGCTGCGCAGGATCGCCGCGGTGCAGCTCTTCGGCCGTCCGACGGACCGGTGCAGCGTGACGCCGGCCTCGTACACGCAACCGATCCAGACCTCGATCTGCCCGTCGAACCGCCAGTCGAGACGTTTCTTTCCTTTGGGGGTCCCCGGCACGAGCACGGTCTGACCGGCGGTCCGGCCGAACACCGCGACGTCCTGCAGCCAGGTTTGCGACGAGGTGTCGCCGCCGATCACCGGCGTGAAGCCGGCGATCTGCTCAGGCTTCGCGAGCGTCACCGAAAGTGTCTGCAACCGCTCCGGGCACGCGATTGCGCTCTGGGCATGCAACGCCCCCGGCGCCGCTCCGATCAACGCCGCTACGAGCGCTATGATGCGCGTGCTTCGCCGCAACGACGGCATCGCTCCTCCAACTCTGACCGACAGGCTCAGTGCTCACCGCTCTGCATCGTGCAGGCTCCCAGATCTTGCACCACGCGGCGGACGTTTCCGAGTTGGAAATCAACCTTCTTGCCGCGCTCCTGCCAGTGCAGGACTGGGCCGTTCAGAAATTCATCGGACCATGGCGTTCGCAGCGAGCCGCCGGCGTGTTCGATCGTTGCCATCACCTGGCGCACCGGACCATTGCCGATGCTGAAGCTGGCCGGCTGCTGGCCACCGCCAGCGCGCGCCGCGCCGCTCTTGTCGAACACGTAGGTTTCTTTGCCGGTCAGCACCTTGGTGTAGTTCGGACCGGCCTTGTAGCTCTGTGAAATCCGTAATTTCCAACTCGGCGCCGCGGTCAGATCGGCAAAACAGGAATTGAATTGGCCGGTCTTGTCGGTCTGGATCTGAACCTTCCATGCGCCCACGCTCGACCAGGTGACTTGCTGACCGCTGATCAATTTTCGGTTCTGGGTATTGTCGCCGACTGCGACGCAGCGAATCGTTGTCGGCGGCTTTTGACAGCCGTCCCTGAACCAGGCCACCTCGTTGTTGAGCGGCACTTTCTTGCCACAACTGTTGTTGCAGGCGCAGGTCTTGGGATTGCTGAGCACGCAGAACGGCTGATCGCTCTTATACGGCTTGCTGGCGTATGAACCGCCGACCTCGATCCATCCCAGCGTGTATTGTTGGGCCTGCGCCGGCACCGACGCGGCAACGAACGGCAGCGCCGCAGCGAAGGCGACCCCAACGAGATTGCGAAACAGCATGATTTTCATAGCTTCACTGATGGTGTGGCGTGCGCCGCGGCGAGCAGGGCTTTGATGGAATTGCGCGATCGGCCGAAACGATCAGGTATTACCGGAAGCCCGAGCGACGCAACTGTCGAGACCGTTCATCACGCTCTCCATCGAGGTGTTTCCGATCGGCCATGCAAAGCTCTTCAGGCCGGTGGAGATCAGGATGTTGTTCTTGATCTTCAGAACCGACTGAAATCCGGCCATGTCGATCACGGCCCAGGAGCGAATGCCGTTGGTAGTGCCGGGATAGCTCTTCTTGCGCGTGAAATCGAAACTGATGGTCATCGCGATCGGCCCTTTGAGTCCCGGCGTCGGCGGCACGCTGACGCTGTATTTCTGGGCGAGATTCTGGGCGATCCGCAACATGCCGACCTTGCCCTTGAGAGTTGCCGCGCAGCGATCGAAGCGGCCGTTCTCGTTGATACTGTCGATCGTAAATGGACCGATCTTCTGCACGGTTTTTTCCGCGTATTGCGACCACGCCGGCACCGCTGCGAACGACAACATCATGACGGCGGCAATCAGACTTCCAAGCACGGCGGCTGCGGTTTTCACTTCAGTTCTCCTGGTGCATGCGGACGATCGTCCGCCGAAGGGCGGGTCGTGAACAATCAGGCATTTGCTTTGGCGTATGCCAAAGCACCGCTTCGAAATCGGAAGGCGGGAGTTGAGCCGCGGACCAGCTTGCGCCTGTTCCTATGCAGATTGCAGCTCGTGGTGAGATGCCGATACACGCAGTCGATGGTGCAGACCGGCCAGCTTAGATAAGGCGGGCAAAGGCCCGCTTACGGCGGTCAAGTTGACCAGCCTAACCAAAAGGCATCATTCCACGTCCCCCTCGCCTGCCGCATGGCACCTTCGCTCGGCTAGCGCTCCTGAGTTCCAATCTTATGAGGGTTCCAAAACGTAATCAATCATCGGGAGAAAAAATGATGGGTAGCTGGTCGGCCGTGAATTACTCCCAAGCGCCTAACATGTAAGATGAACCGCTCTATTTCCGGGAAATCGCAGTCTGAATAGCGATTTTCTTGCAACTTCAGGTTGGCGATTCCCTCGAATCTGAAGTTGTGATTTACTTCGCTAAAGGGATCTGGCGGAAGGATTTCGATGCAGCGGCGGGAGAGCGGCGAGCAGGATCTGTTTCGGTCGCGGCTCGATCAGGCGATCGACATGGAGCACGCGCTGGTGAAACTCGCGCGGACGATCGACTGGCGATTTCTGGAAGACTAATGTGGCGCGGTCTACGACGACGATCCCGGGCGGCGCGCCGATGCCGACGCGACTAGTGGCGGGACTCGCGATCCTCAAGCACTCCTACAATGTCAGCGACGAGGTGTTGTGCGAATCGTGGCTGGAGACCCTTACTACCAATATTATTGCGGCGAGGATTTCTTCCGCACCGGCTGCCGCTGTACCGTTCCTCGATGACCCACTGGCGCAATCGGATGGGCGAGGAGCTGCTGCAGGCGCTGTTGCAGGAGAGCTTGGCGGTCACCACCAAGACCGGCGCGATACGGCTCGTAATCGCCCCTGGAGCAGACCGCTATCGCCAGCGGACAGGCCAGGCGGGAGGCTTGCAGTTTTGTCCGTAAATGGCGCCCGAAGAGATTCAAACAGGCCCGCTTCCCGCTGTCGACTTCCGCCTTCTTGACCCAGTCATGCAGCGTCTGCGGCGTGCAGCCGATCTTGGCCGCGATCGACGTCACCGCCGCCCAGCGCGACGGATGCTCGCTCGCATGGTCCAGCACCATCCGAACCGCACGGGCCCGAACTTCGGGTGAAAACTTGTTCGTCGTTTTGCTCGTCATGGCTCCATCCTCTCAGGAGTTGGAGCCTCCGGCAAACCCGGGGCGGTTCACTACTGTCCAACAGTAGAGAGAACGACACCAACGACGAGCATGAGTGATTCACGAATGGCCGCAGTCCTCCCCACTGACGCATTGATCAATGCTGTGATGCTCGATTGGAGCGTTGTCGCGAAGTCTTTTGAGCAGCGACGTAGTCATGACTTTCACGATCAAGGGCCGTGACTACGATGTTTCTAATGCCACCCAAATATCCAACGGGCAGTCTCAGTCGCACATGGGTACAAGCCGGTACGGCAGTTTCTCCAATCCGCGATTACCCCATACTAGATCAGAGCCTTTGCCCGCCCGAGGCGTCGATTCGCTGGCCAGTGATCCATCCACCAGCATCCGACAGCAGCATCAGCACCACTCCCGCAATGTCGTTCGGTCGACCGAGGCGCTGGAGTGTAATTGTCTCGGTAGCAGCGGCAGCACGCGCCTGATCCTTGTCGAGCGGGTTCATGTCCGTCACCGTCGCGCCGGGCAAGACAGCATTGACGGTGATGCCGCGGCGACCCAGCTGCTTGGCCAGGACCACGCTTAGAGTCTCCAATGCCGCCTTCGACGGCGCGTAAATGCTCATATCGGGAAACGCCACCCGGGTTCCCATTGACGAGACGTTGACGATGCGACCGCCGTCTCTGATCGCTGGATGAAGCGCGCGGGTCAGAAAGAACGGCGCCCGGAAATTGACTGCGATCATGCGATCAAAGATCTCGTCGTCGACCTGGTCGATCCGGTAGCGCCCGCCATAACCGGCATTGTTGACCAATAGGTCGAAGCTGCGCTGTCCGGTGCGCTGTTCGACTTCGTCGAGAAATTTCGCCGCCAGCGCGTCGGGGCCGCCCCGCTCGGACAGATCGGCCTGAAGCAGAAAGCCGTCGCCGCCCCCGGCCCGGATCGCATCGAGAGTCTCCCCGGCCGCATCGGCGCCGCCGGCATAGTGCACGCCGACAACCGCGCCTTCGCGCGCAGCAGCGATCGCGATCGCCCGTCCGATGCCGCGGCTCGAGCCGGTGACCAGCGCCGTCTTACCAACCAATGCCCCGCTCATGCGGCGGCTTCGGCGTGGGAGGAAACCGACCAGCCATTGGTGGCTTCCAGTTCCTTGGCCTCGCGGATCAGCGCCGCGCGATCGATCTTGTTGGTGCCGGCCCACGGCAGATCGGCCACGAAGCTGACGCGGCGCGGATGCTGATAGGTCGGCCCGTTGCGCAGCGCGTAGGCCTTGATGTCTTCGGTCGTGGCACTTTGGCCGTCGGCCAACACGAGGAAAGCCACCGGCATCTGTCCGCGCTCCTCGTCGGCGAGAGGAACGACCGCGGCCTGGCGCACTGCCGGATGCGTCTCCAGCATCTTCTCGACGTCGCCGGGATAGATGTTCTCGCCGCCGCAGACGAACATATCGTCGGCCCGGCCGATGAAATAATAGAAGCCGTCCTCGTCGCGACGCATGACATCGCCGCTGTAGTACCAGCCGTCACGCATCACCGAGGCGGTCTTGTCCGGCATGCCGCGATAGCGCGTCATCAGCGCCGGATTGCGCATCAGCAGCACGCCCTCGTTGTCGTTCGGGCCGTCGACCAGCTTCACCATCGACGGGTCGATCGGATAGCCGATTGTGAGCGGCGGCAGCGGCTTGCCCTCCGGATGAGGGCCGAACACGGACGGGCCGGCCTCCGTGGTGCCGTAGCCGTGAGTCAGCATGGCATGCGGAAACGCCGCCTGAATCTTGTCGGCCATGGCCCTGGTGATCGGCGCAGAGGCCAGCGCCAGCCGCTTCAGCCGGCTATAATCGTTGGCGGCCAAGAGGTCGGGCTCGCGCAGCAGCCGCGCGAACATTGTCGGCACCGCAGTAACCGCGGTGACGCCATGATCCGCCATGGCCTGCAGATAGCGTCGGCTGTCGAAGCCCGGCATCAGAACCATGCTCGCATTGCTGGCGAAGATGCTCTTGGCGCCGAACAGACCGTTCATGTGGAACAGCGGCTGGGCGATGATGTAGACCTCGTCGCAGGTGTCGGCGCTGACGCCCTTGGCGGCAAGCGCCCAGAGTTGGCTGTCGTGGCTGAGCTCGACGCCCTTCGGCCGTCCGGTGGAGCCGGAGGTGTACAGGATCTGTCCGAGTTCGCCCGGCTGCGCCTCCACCGTTTCGAATTCGCCGGGCACGATGCGCGCGGCATAACCTTCGGGTCCCGCATCGTCGAAGTCGAGGAACGCGAAGCCCGCCGGCAGAAGCTGACGCGAGGCTGTATCGACGAAGGCAAACCTGGTGTCGGAGTCGCGCAGCACGAAATCGATCGTTTCGGCCGGCTGCTTGGTGTTGACCGGCAGCGCGACGAAGCCGGCGCGCATGATGCCGAAATACGCCGCAATGTACTCCGCACGGTTGAGCGAGAGGATGGCGACCGTCGTTCCACGCGCCAAGCCAAGCCCGGTCAAATAGGACGCCACGCCATTTGCGAGCCGATCGACCTCGCTATGGGTCCAGACCATCGGCTCCGGGGACCGCAAATCGATGATCGCGGGACGATCGAGATCGCGGGAGCGATCCACCAAATCTCCGAGGTTCTTCCATCGGAAGCTCATGCTCGTGCTCCTACCTTGTACTTCTCTTCGGCTTTCCGACTGAACGATGAAACAGACGCGCTCGCCGCGCTCTCGATCTGATCGACGAGATCGTAGTGACAGGCCGTCCTGCGATTTTCGCCGAGCGGCCGGAGGATCGGCCTCTCCTGCCGGCAGCGATCCGTCGCGAACGGACAACGCGTCGAAAACGCGCAACCTTCCGGAAGATCGGTCGGGCTGGGCAGATCGCCCTGCAGCACGAAACGCTTGCGGCTACGCATGACGTGCGGGTCGGCCACCGGCGCCGCGGCGAGCAGCGCCTGGGTGTATGGATGCGCGGGGTGCTTCCAGATCGTCTCGGCGGAGCCCGTCTCGACGATCCGGCCGAGGTACATCACGATCAGCTTATTGGCGATGTGCTGCACCATCGTCAGGTCGTGCGAGATGAACAAATAGGACACGCCGAGCTTGTCCGACAGATCCTGCAGCAGGTTGATCACCTGCGCCCGGATCGAAACGTCGAGCGCCGACACCGGCTCGTCGCAGATCACCAGCTTGGGCTTCAGCGCGAGCGCCCGGGCGATGCCGATGCGCTGCCGCTGGCCGCCGGAAAATTCGTGCGGATAGCGCGACGCCGCATCCGGCGGCAGACCGACCTGGCCCATCAGTTCGGCGACCCGCGCCGCGATCGCGGCCTTGTCGTAGCCCGCCACCTGCAACGGCTGCGCGATCAGATTGCCGACCGTGCGCCGCGGATTGAGCGAATTGTGCGGATCCTGGAAGATCATCTGCATCTTCGCGCGGATCGGACGCATCGCCGCCGGCGACAGGCTGGTTATGTTCTGACCATCCAGCACGATCTGCCCGTCGGTGGACGGGATCAGATGCATGATGGCCTTCCCGAGCGTGGATTTGCCACAGCCGGATTCGCCGACGAGCCCCACCGTCTCTCCAGGCTCGATGTCCAGGCTGACGTCGTTCACCGCGTGGACGACGCCGGACGACGTCTTATAGTCGACGACGAGGCTACGCACCGACAGAAGCGACATGGTAGTCCTCCATTCCGGTAGCCAGGAAACAGGCGGCCTCGTGGCCGGCCCCCTGATGGATCAAAGCCGGATGCTCGACGTGGCAACGCTCGAAAACCAGCGGACAGCGGTTGGCGAAGGCGCAGCCTTTCGGACGATCGGACAATCCCGGCACGGTTCCGGGAATCTCGACGAGCCGGCGACGACGTTCGTCGCCCGGCTTCGGCGTCGCGCCGATCAGACCTCGCGTGTAGGGATGGCGCGGATCGTCGAACAGCGCGTCGACCGGCGCCTCCTCGGCCTTCTTGCCCGAATACATCACGGTGACGCGGTCGGCGACATCGGCGATCACCCCGAGATCGTGAGTGATGAAGATCATCCCCATCCGGGATTCGCGCTGGATGTCCTTGAGCAGTTCGATGATCTGGGCCTGGATGGTGACGTCGAGCGCCGTGGTCGGTTCATCGGCGATCAGCAGCTTCGGCTCGCACGCGATCGCCATGGCGATGACGACGCGCTGGTTCATGCCGCCGGACAATTCGTGCGGATAGGCGTCGAGGCGACGCCTCGCGTCCGGAATGTGCACCCGGTCCAACAGCTCCAGCGACCGCTTTTCCGCGGCGCGTCGATCCAGCTTGAAGTGGCGGCGAAGCACCTCGGCGAGCTGATAGCCGACGGTGTAGACCGGGTTCAGCGAGCTCATCGGGTCCTGGAAGATGATCCCGATCTCACGTCCCCGCACCGCCTGCATCCTGGTGTCGCTCAACCTGGTGAGATCGCGGCCTTCCAGCAGGATGGCGCCGCCGGTGACTTTTGCGGGCGGCATCGGCAGCAGCCCCATGATCGCCAGCGACGTCATCGATTTGCCGCAGCCGGACTCGCCGACCAGACCGAGCGTCTCGCCGTGTTCGACGGTGAGGGAAAAGCGGTCGATCGCACGCAGCACGCCGCGCCGCGTGAACAGATCGACTTCGAGATCGCGAATTTCCAGCAGCGCCGCCATCTCAGCGGTCCCTCAGCTTGGGATTGAGCGCGTCGTTCAGACCATCGCCGATCAGGTTCATCGCCAGCACCGTGAGCATGATCGCAACGCCGGGGATCGCGCAGATGTACCAGGAGCGGCGGATCAGCGTGCGGCCATCGCCGATCAGCGCGCCCCAGCTCGCGACGTTGGGATCGCCGAGACCGAGAAACGAGATCGCGCTCTCGAACAGGATCGAGCTGCCGATGATCACCGAGGCGAGCACGATAACCGGCGGGATCGCATTGGGCAGGATTTCGCCCGCCATGATCCTGATGTTGCTCATGCCCATCGAACGGCACGCCAACACGAATTCGCGGTTCTTCAGCGTCAGGAATTCGGCCCGCGTCAGCCGGGCGATGCCGGGCCACATCGTGACGCCGATCGCCATCGTGATGTTGTCGATGGTCTGTCCCAGGATCGCGACGACGGTCATGATCAGCAGGATGTTCGGGACCGTTTGAAACAGTTCGGTGATCCGGGTCAGGATCTCGTCGATCCAGCCGCCGAACCATGCCGCGGCGGCTCCGATGACGACGCCGATGACGGTCGCGGTCAGGGCCGCGACGATGCCGATCATCAGCGTCGTGCGAGCACCGTAGGCCACCATCGCGAGAATGTTGCGGCCAATCGAGTCGGTTCCGAGCGGGAAGCGCGGATTGGTGAACGGCCATACCTCCGGCCGCGAAACGATGCGCAGCGGACTCTGTTCGATCAGCCAGGGCGCGGCGAGAGCGAGCGCCAACACCACGACGAGGATGATGATTCCGAGCAGCGCGCCGCGGTTGCGGGCGAAACGCACGGCGAACTCGGCAAAAGCGGATCGATCTTTCATGTTCATCGGCTCCGGATTCGCGGATCAAGCCGGTAGTAGGCAAGATCGACCAGCAGATTGGCGACGGCGACGACGACCGCCGACAGAACGAAGACGCCCAGCACGACTGGGTAATTGCGGCTCATCACGCTGTCGAGCATCAGGCTGCCGATGCCCGGCCAGGAGAACACCGCCTCGATCACCACCGAGCCGCCGAGCACGGTCCCGAGCTGCAGGCCGAACAGCGTGACGACCGGCAGCAGCGCGTTGCGGAAGACGTGGGCCAGGATCACGCGGGTCTTGCTGAGGCCCTTGGCGCGCGCGGTTCGAACGAAGTCGAGCGAGAACACCTCGAGCATCGAGGCCCGCATCACCCGGGTGTAGATCGCGGCGTAGAACAGGCCGAGCGACAGCGCTGGCAGGATGAGGTGGCGGATCACGTCGAGCACATGGCCGGCCGGCCCGAACTGCCCACCGATTGTCGTCATGCCGCCGACCGGCAGCCAATCGAGATGCACGGCGAAGAAGATGATCAGCATGATCCCGAGCCAGAACGTCGGCGCGGCGAAGAAAAACACCGCGGCCAGCGAGATCACCACGTCCCAGGCCGTGTTGACCTTCACCGACGCGATGACGCCGGCGATCATTCCGAGTGTCACCGCCACCCCGAGCGACGTCAGCATCAGCAGTAGCGTCGAGGGCAGCTGCGCAATGATGATGTCGAACACCGGCGCGTTCTGGCGATACGAATAGCCGAGGTCGAAGCTGAACACCGACCAGGTGTAGCGCAGCAGCTGCACGATCGCCGGTTGATCGAGGCCGTACAGCTGCTTGAGATGCTGCAACGTCGCCGGGTCGGTGACCTGCTGCTCGGACGTCATGATATCGAGCAGCGATCCCGGCGCCATCTGGATGAGCGTAAAGTTCATCACGATGACGCCGATGATCAGCGAGATGATCTGAAACAGTCGTCGCACGATCGAGCGTTTCATCACTTCATCTCCTCTGGGATTAGACGTCGAGCCAAGCGTCCGACAGGCTGTCCGCCGAAATATCGGCGCGATTGCCGACGCCCTTGACCTTCTTCGACATCATCGTCGTCGGGATCAGTTCGACCAGAACGGTGATCGGCAGATCTCGCGCTGCAATCTCTTGCAATTTGAAGGCCAAGTCCTTCCGCTTGGCTTCGTCGGACTCCACCGACATCTTGGCGACGATGTCGTCGACTTCGGGATTGGAATAGCCGGTGGCGTTGCGGAAAGCCGCGCCCTTCACAATCCCGCTCGTGCTGAGGTAGTCGGTCTGCTGGGGAACCAGCTCGACCCGCGCCGCGTAGTTCGACAGCGCGATGTCGTAATCGTAATCGCCGTAGATCTGCTTCAGCGAAGTCGCGCGGTCGGGCACGGTGAGCGTCACTTCGACGCCGATGTCTTCCAGATTCTGCTTCACGAACTGGCCGACCTTGCCGTTCTCCTCGAACCAGCCGGCCGCAAGCAAGTGAACCTTGAAGCGCGACTTGCCCTTCTTCGGGTAGCCGGCATCGTCGAGCATCTTGGCGGCTTTCTTCGCGTCGAACTCGTATCGCGGCAGGTTCGGATTGTAGAATTTCGGGTTTGTCGAGCTGACGAAGGACGTGCCGGGCTTGGCGCGGCCGAAATACACAACGTCCGAGATGGTCGCCCGGTCGATGGCGGTGAGTAGTGCGCGCCGCACGGCCGGGTCCTTGACGACATCGCGGCGGCTGTTGAATTCGATGGTCGAAGCCCAGGCGGCGCCGAGATAGCCGTCGGTCGATGCGACGAACTTACCGGACTTGGACAGCCGGTCGATGTCCGGGGTCGGGATCGGGTTGAAGATGCCGAGCTGCAGTTCGTCGGCTTCCAAGGCCGCGGTGCGCGATGCGGCGTCGCGCCAGTAGCGCATCACCAGCCCGTTGAGATAGGGCTTTCCCGCATCCCAATATTTGTGGTTGGCGGCATATTCGATATGGCTGCCGCGCACCCACTGCTTGAACTTGAACGGACCGGTTCCGATCGGCGCGTTATTGGCCGGGTTGGTAACGATCTCCGAGCCGTCGTAGACGTGCTTCGGAATGACCAGCGAGGTCGCCAGCACCGACTTGAAGAAGAACTCCGGCGTCGGCTCTTTGAAGCTCACGCGCACCCCGCCTTCGGTCACCTCGGCCCCGGATAAATTCTTCAGCGCCGCCTTGGCGATCGTCTGCAGCCAGTATTTTTCGATGCTGAAGACCACGTCGTCTGCGGTGAACGGCTTGCCGTCGTGCCACGTCACGCCTTTGCGGAGGACGATGTCGTACGACTTGAAATCGGCCGAAGGCTTGACCTCGGTGGCCAGCACGGGAAGGAAGCCGGCCTGGCTGTCCTGGCGCAGCAGCGGCTCCAGGATCTTGGTCGAGCTGATCAGCGGGCTGGAGCCGCCGCCGCCGGGAACGAACACGGCCTGCGGCTCGAAGCCACCCCAGGTCGCTATCAGCACGCCGCCCTTCTTCGGCGTCCCCTGCGCGAGTGCAGATGGAAACCCAAGCGACGTTCCGGCGGCGATCGCCGCAAGGGCGGACGTGCCCAGAAACACTCGTCTGTTGATGTGGCTAGTCATCTCGAATCTCCGATCCCGAACTGTTGGACGTTGTCAGTTGGCCGCCGATCAGCGCTCGGCGGGGATGGTGTGAAGATCAGCTGGCCGACGCGGGGATCGCGTAGGATCCGCGGCCGATCGCGACCAGGACACCCTTGTCGTTGAACAGATCGATGTCGGCGACGCCCACCGTGCGGCCGACGCGGCGCACCGTCGCTTTGGCGACGAGCTTGGTGTCGACGGCGGGGCGCAGATAATCGACCCGAAAATTGATCGTCGGGATGCCTCCGCCGACCAGCATCGCGATCGCAAAATCGCCGACGGTGTCGATGATCGAGGCCAGCGGTCCGCCATGCCATTGCTTGGTGCCCGGCCCACGCTCGAATTCGGGCCGGAACGGCGCCTCCATCGTCAGCACCTGCTGCTCGATATCGGCCTCCGTCACCTTCAACTGGCAGAACGCAATGAAAGGCGCGCGGTCGGCCATCACCTGCAGCTCGGCAACGCCGAGCGTCTTCGCCG
Source organism: Rhodopseudomonas palustris (assembly GCF_034479375.1). Taxonomy (NCBI): domain Bacteria; kingdom Pseudomonadati; phylum Pseudomonadota; class Alphaproteobacteria; order Hyphomicrobiales; family Nitrobacteraceae; genus Rhodopseudomonas; species Rhodopseudomonas palustris. The sequence goes on from NZ_CP140155.1 coordinate 3,104,242, forward strand.
CGGCGGTGCTCATGGGGTCACCACGAGCTTGCCGAGCACCTTGCGGTCTTCGAGAATGCCCATCGCCTCGATCGCGCCCTCGAGCGGAAACGTGCGATCGATGACGGCCTTCATCTTGCCGGCGCGGATGAGCTCGAACAGCTTGAGAATGTCCTCGCGCTCCCAGCCGTTCGAACCGAGAATCTGCAGTTCGAAGGTCCAGATGAAGCGGATGTCCTCGGTCGGATCGAACCCCGCGGTAGCGCCGCAAGTCACCAGCCGGCCACCTTTCCGAAGGCACTTCAGCGAAGGCACCCAGCTGTCGCCGCCTGTGAAGTTGACAACCATGTCGACCCCCGACCCTTTCGAGGCCTTGCCGGCTCGCGGCTTGCCGTGGCGGGCGCGGCACTCCTGCATGAAGTCGACTTCGTTGTAGAGAATGACCTCGTCGGCGCCGATCTCCATAAGGCGCTCGCCCTTCTCCGCCGATCCAGCACAGGCGATCACATAGGCGCCCGCCGCCTTGGCGAGTTGCACGCAGCAGATGCCGACGCCGCCGGACGCGCCGAGGATCAGAACCTTCTCGCCCGCCGAGACATGGCCGATGGTGGTCATCATCCGCAGCGCGGTGCCGTACGCCACCGGCAGGCACGACGCCTGCTCGAACGAGATATCGTCGGGCAGCGCGATCAGCTGGTGCGCACGCGTGACGCAGTATTCGGCAAGGCCGCCATTGCGCGTTTCGCCCATCAAACCGCCTTCGACCCGGTTGATCGGATCGATCAACACGCGGTCGCCGACCTTCCAGCCTTCGACACCCGCGCCGAGCGCAGCGACTTCGCCGGCGATGTCGATTCCCATGATGATAGGCATTGGAATGCGGATGCCGGGCATCCCGCGGCGCGTGAAGATGTCGTGATAATTGTAGGACGTCGCCTTGACCTTGATCAGCACGTCGCCTTCGCCGGGCTCCGGAGTGGCGTAATCCTCGACATGAGCCATCTGGTCGAGACCGCCGTGGTCACGAAGCAGCACTGCACGCATTCATTTCTCCTTTTTGGTTTTGTCTGTTGCGGCGCTCTAGCGCGCCGGAGGCGGTGGCTTGGATTATTCAGAGAACTCGATGACCACGCCGAAGCTGGACGACGGCCCGACGCGCAAGCGGCCATCAGTTGCGGTGAACGGCACGCCGCCCGCCTGCAATGCCGCCTGTGCTTGCGCGATCGACGCGGTCTTGAAGCCGAGCCCGATCATCTGCGTCTTGCCCGGTTCGGGAAGCGGCGCATCGGCTCCGTAGCGCTGCGCTGCAGCCTCGCGCGTCAGTGCGACTACGCGCGCTTCGGCGGCGTCGAAGCCGTAACCGCCAGGAATCTCCTTCAGCAGCCCCGGGCCGAACATCCGCTCGAACAGACCGAGCGCAGAACGCGGATCGTCGCCGCAGAGAACGAACTCGGAGATGTTCTGCACGCCGTTCGGATGCGTCTGCCATTCCGGACGCCACACCAGCTCGGGCGTTTTATGGTGACAGAAGAAGGTCCGCCCGTAGTCGAAACCGAGCTTCGGCAAATGCAGCACCGTGAATGCTGCGTCGAACGTTCCCGCACCGGTCTCGACCGGCCTGACGAAATCGAGCGGCGTTTCGGCGGTCACGCCGGCGTGCGACGCATTGAGTTGCGCGCGGGCCGGATCGGGGCAGCGCCAGACGATGCCGGACAGTCCTTTTGGATCGTGCCACTGTTCGGGGCGCTGCTGTTTCTTTCCGGGCTCGTAGCCAAGCAGCTCGAGATAGTTATTGTTGAAGATCGCGAGATTGTTGGACGACCCCAGCGAATGGTGACCACGCGGTGTCAGATAGAAGCCGAGTGCCTGGTAGGCCGCAGCTGCTTGATCGAGCTCACCGTGAACGAGCACGATGACATGATCGAGCTCGGCGGGCAGTCTGCGCGGATGACCATCCTCTACGTCAGTCATTCGACTTCCTTTTTTTGTTGGCTGGGTGATGCGGCAGTCATTCTTGTTCGGTTGTCATCGACTCGTTCCTACCCAAGGAACGGAGGCCGCCGAGGTATCGCAAAAATCCGCGGAAGCTGTTCTCCAAATTTGTCGGCGTTCCGAGGTGGACGATCTCTGCGCGCTGCATTTTTCAGAATGTCCGTTCTTCGATGCACCGCGTTCAGACCAACGGCATGCGCTGGCGGACCAAGGCGGTCCAATACGAACAGCCCCACGGGATGACGTCGTCGTTGAAATCGAAGCGCGGATGATGCAGCGGGGCGCTATCGCCGTTACCGATCATGATCATCGCGCCAGGCCGCTCGTTCAGCATGAACGCGAAGTCCTCGCCGCCCAGCGTCGGAGCCATTGCGGCGTCGACGTGCGCGGCGCCGGCCACTTCTCCGGCCGCCGCGACCGCGCGGTCGACGCCGACTTCGGAATTTCTCATCACCGGGTAGTGCCGCAGATAAGACAGCGTACCGACAGCGCCGAATCCTGTCGAAATACTCTCGGTGAGTTCGCGCAGCCGCTTCTCGACCATGTCGCGGGTCGGCTCGTCCAGCGTGCGAACCGTGCCGCGCAATGTCACCGTTTGAGGAATGACGTTGAACGCGTCACCGGCGGTCATCTGTGTGATCGAAATAACCGCGGATTGCAGTGGATCGAGATTGCGCGCGACGATCGCCTGAGTCGCCTGAATCAACGCCGCGGCAACGACCACCGGATCGACCGTGGCATGCGGCTGAGCGGCGTGGCCGCCGCGACCTTCGATCGAGATGATGATTTCGTCGACCGAACCCATTTGCGGCCCAGGGCCCGTCGCAAACGACCCCAAGGGAAGTCCCGGGCGGTTGTGCATCCCGTAGAATTCCTGGATCGGAAAGCGCTGCAGCAGGCCGTCATCGAGCATGGCCTTGGCGCCCGCACCGCCTTCTTCGGCGGGCTGGAAGATCAGCGCGACGCCGCCGTCGAAGGCCCGGCTCTCGACGAGGCCAAGCGCCGCACCCAACAGCATGGTGGTGTGGCCGTCGTGGCCGCATGCGTGCATCTTGCCGGGGACTTGCGAGGCCCATTCCGCGCCAGTTGCCTCGAGAATGGGTAAAGCATCCATATCGGCGCGCAGCCCGATCATCCGGCCGGAACTACGCGATTGGCCGTAAATGATTCCGACGACGCCCGTTCCGCCGATGCCTTCGTGCACCTCGTCGACGCCGGCTTCGCGCAACCGCGCTGCGACCCGCTGGGCGGTGCGATGCACGTCGTACAGCAGCTCGGGGTTGCGATGCAGATCGTGACGAAACTCCTTGAGTTCGTCCAGGTAGCGCGCGGTCCAGTTCTCAATCGGCATTCGAGGTTCCTGAGGTTCGCCAATTACAGCAAGGTCAAATTCACACGCCGTCTTTACTCGCATCGCGCGCGCGTGGGGTCGGCCGGCTTGCACATTCAAATCCCGCGCCATCAGCCGGCATCTCGAACACGCCGGAGTCGAGAAACCGCTCGATCGCCGCGACATAGGGCGCAATGACGATGTCCTGCTCTTTCAACCAGTCGTCGTTGTAGTACGTGTCCGAATAGCGTTCGCCGTCGTCGCAGAGAACAGTCACCAGCGATCCAGAAAGCCCCTCACGCAACATCGCGGCCGCGCACCAGCACAATCCGATGAAGTTGGCGCCGGTCGATCCGCCGACCCGATGCGACAGTCGAGACGTCAGCACCCGCGTCGCAGCGATCGATGCGGCATCGGGGACTCGCATCATCTGATCGATCACGGACGGCACGAAGGACGGCTCGACGCGCGGACGTCCGACGCCCTCGATGCGCGAGCCACGGACGCAATTGGCGGTGCGGCTGCGCGCCTTATAGGCTTCGAAGAAGCAGGAGTTCTCGACGTCGACTCCGCAGAGCCGCGTCTTATGTCTGCTGAATCGAATGTAGCGGCCGATCGTCGCAGAAGTGCCGCCCGTGCCGGTGCTCATCACGATCCATTCGGGCACCGGGTGACGCTCGCCGGCCATCTGCTTGAAGATGCTCTCGGCGATATTTCCAGTGCGCCAGTCGATCGCGCGCTCGGCATAGGTGAACTGGTCGAGATACAGACCACCGAGATCGGCGGCGATCATCTGGGCCGCGCCGTAAACCTCCGACGACCTGTCGACAAAGTGGCATCGGCCGCCGAACCGTTCGATCGCCGTGACCTTCTGGCGCGACGTTGAACGCGGCACCACGGCGATAAAAGGCAAGCCGAGCAGTTCGGCGAAGTATGCTTCCGATACGGCCGTCGACCCCGATGACGCCTCCACCAGAGCGGTCCCCGGTCCGATCAAACCATTGCACAGTCCGAACATGATCAGCGACCGCGCCATGCGATGCTTCAGGCTGCCGGTCGGATGCGTGCTCTCGTCCTTGAAATAGACGTCGATGCCGTCGAGGCCGGGAAAGCGCAGCTTGAAGAGATGCGTGTCGGCCGAGCGCCTGGCATCCGCTTCGAGAATGTCGACAGCGTTTCTCACCCACTCCTGCTCGGCGATCTCACCGCCGAACAGACCCAAGACCCGCTTGGGCTCCGCGGGAAGATTTCGCGCCGTCGCAACTTGAACAATCGTCATCAGTCCACGCACCCCAAGCGCCTTCGGAACAGCGAGACAGGCGCGAACGCCTGACGTCTGCATCGGCGAGACGAGGTACGCCTCGATCATCGCCCTGAGGTCGCTGCGTCGCTTGCTGCGGCGGCCATCATGGGGGTGAGATTAGTGATTGAAATGGCAAGAATGTTCACTTATTTTACCATCTAGCAGACTCAATCTGGTGTATTTGACCCAATAATGACCCACAAAATCGATCAAATCGATCTTCGTATTCTCGCCGCCATGCAAGCTGACTCTTCGCGTTCGCAACGCGAGCTCGCGGAGGAAGTCGGTCTGTCGCAGAATGCATTCTGGCGGCGCCTGAAGGCGCTCGAGGCGAGCGGCGCGATCACCGGTTACGGCGCACGCGTCTCACAGGAAGCCGTCGGTGTGCCGATGACTGTCTTCGTGATGGTTCGAACCCGGCGGCATTCCGCCGAATGGCTCAAGCGTTTCCGCGCGCAGATCGAATCGATCTCCGAAATCGTCGCGTTCTATCGGATCAGCGGCGATTTCGATTACATGCTGAAGATCGCCGCCCGCGACATGAGCAATTACGACAAGGTGTATCAAACCATCATCAACAAGACCGAGTTGGAAACCGTCACGTCGTACTTTTCGATGGAAGCCATCATCGACGGCCGGCCACTTCCGATCGGACGCTGAGGCAAACGCGTTGTGATCGGCTCTGCCGTGCACGGCAGAGCTTAACGACGATGCAGTAACTCGCGACAGGCGCGTGGCCATACGCACCCCAACCAGCAGCGGCGACCTCGTCACATGCTGTCGGGTCTGCTCCGCTGTGGCGCGTGCGGCGCAGGAATGTCCACCAACGGCAAGGATAAGTCGCAGCGCGTTCGAATTCGCTGTTCCGCGGCCACGGAGAGTGGCACCTGCCAGGACGCAAAGACGTTCTATCTCAAAACCGTGGAAAGCGCCGTGCTTGCCGGATTGGAAGCTGAGATGCGGCATCCAAATGTGATCGCAGAATACGTGCGGACCTATCACGAAGAGCGGAAGCGTCTTTCAGCCAAAGCGAACGCCAAACGGGCGCATCTCGAAACACGGCTTGGCGAACTCAATCGCGAGATCGATCGGCTGGTCGATGCGATAGCCAAGGGGCGAGGCGGCGACGAGTGAACCGGTGGCACTGCACCCGGCTGTGTTGGCGCTATGAACGGCAGCTCGCCACCCTGCGGGATGCCTTGTCCCAAGGAGTCAATTCGGGAGATTCTGAGGCTTCTGAAGCGATCAGAGAACTTGTGGAGACAGTTACGGTTTTCCGGGACCCGACACGACTAGGCGGGGTGATGGTCGAAATTGCCGGGCGGTTGAACACGTTGCTCGGGGAACAAGCATTTCCGAACAAGGTCCGGGGAGTGTGGGGAAAGATGGTAGCGGGAGAGGGACTCGAACCCCCGACCCCAGGATTATGATGCCTATGTCGGCAATTCGCCCACCACAGACCAGAAATGCGCATCCTTAGTCCCGCCCTCGGCGATTGCCGTGTCAAGCGTCGCCATTCCCCTGATCCTGGGGGCCAGATTAGGCCCCAAGGACGCCGCGGATACAAGCACTTACTGCATATCAGGCGGATCGACAAGGCTGCCGTTTTTGGGGCAGAAGCCGCGCTGACGAACTACCTGAGCTTGTTTCCTTGTCAACGCTGCGTTGGCGGCTTCGACCCACAAGTGCCCAGGGAAGGTGGGCGTCACTTATAGCCCTTCGCGGATGAGGCTTACGTTGGTGGTGATGACCGCTGATGGCCCATAGCAGACATCCTGCAGCAATAGATCTGCGGCAGTAAAGACTCGAACTTTGCACGGTTCTAGTCCGCCTCTAATCCATGCGGCTCATACTTGTCCTCCTTGAGCCGCGGAGCCCCACCCCGGGTCGCCCTGGCCCGGGTGGAACTTGGGGTGCTTGATCGTGATCTCAAAACTCTCGATGATGAATTTGCAACAGTTCACCGGACAACGCATCGACAGCCGAGCACCCGACTAGTGCAAGCGTTGGATGAGAACTTTTCCACAGCAAGGCACCAGAGCAAAACTACCCCGCGCTAAACATTGGTCGCAAGGACAGATGGTCCCTTCGAGTTGGAGCACTCTATCTGTATGGTCGCTCAAGCAGCCGCTACGACTGATCTCAGGTAGCGCAGGGTATCTGGCCGTGTAGTATACGACGAGATGCGTTACACGCCTTTAGCTGTGACCGCACGTCATGCCTTTTGATCATTCTCATATTCGTAGGCGTCGCAGAACAGCTTGCCGTTGCGGCCCCAATCCTCCCGCGAAACTTCCGTGAAGATGAAATTGATCGTTTCCGGCTTGCATTTTGCGATCCGCGCGAATTCGCGGGTCAGAACCTCCGCAAGCTCGCGCTTCTGTTCGAGGGTCCGGCCGGGAAACCAGTCTACACGAATGAAAGGCATGTCTGCTCCAAGAGGTTCATGGATTTCTGTTAACGAGCGTTAGTCGACAGGATCGCACAAAATAGGATAGCGAGCTCGATCAGGCCGGCCCGAAGGCGGAGGTTGCGGTCACCACAAATGCTAAAGCGAGCCCCGCTCATGTCGAGCCGATCAGCATGCGATAGCGCAATTGATCGATGACCACGGCTAGGATCAGCAGCCCACCGAGTAGAACCATTTGCAGGTAGGAGCCGATCTGGGCAATGTTCATCCCGTTCTGAACGAGCGCGATGAAGAACGCACCGAGCACGACATTCTCGACGCGACCGATTCCGCCACGCAGCGACACGCCGGCGATGACACAGGCTGCAATCGATTCCAGCGCCATCGAGCCGCCGAGATTGGTTTCTCCAGACTCAACGCGCGCCGTGAGCAACAAACCCGCGAGCGAGGCGAGCACCGCACTGAACACATAGGCCAGGAACAACACCTTCTTGGTGTTGATCGCCGATAGATGCGCGGCTTTGATGTTGCCGCCCACCGCGCAGATCTGCGTGCCGAGCCGGGTCCGATTCATCATCACCCAGGTCGCCGCAATGGCTGTCAGCGCGACGACGACCGGGACCGGCACGCCGACGATACGCCCGAAGCCGAAAATGTTACCGAAGTCGAGCGGTAGGCGCGACACCGGCACGCCTCCGGTCAGATACAGCGCCAGCCCGGCGCCGACCGATTGCACGCCGAGCGTCATGATGAATGGAGACACGCTGAACTGCGCTATGCCGACGCCGTTGACGCAGCCGATCACCAGCGCGGCACCGATGCCGGCGAGGCTGCCGAGCATGATCACAGCCCACTCGTGGCCGGGCATCATCGCCGCCAACGCAACCATGGCGAGGGCGCTGACCACCGAGGTGAGCGCGATGGTGGTGCCGACCGCAAGATCGAAGCCGCCGGTGATCAGCACCACCATCTGCCCGAGCGACACCAGGATCAGATAGACCGACTGCCGTGCCACATTCGTCAGATTACTGACGGTCAGGAAATTGCCTGAGACTAGCGAGAACACGATCAGCGCGGCAGCCAGGAAAAACGGCAGCACGCCGACCTTGAGAAACAGAGTCTTCACGGCGTTGATCGCGGATAGGCCGGGCGTCGCAGCGGAGGCGCTATCCACTGCGTCAGGCGCACTCATCGATGGGCTCCCTCGAATCCGTGAAGAAATGCCGAAGCACGACGTCCTCGACGAGGTCGTCTCCCTCGAGTTCGGCCGAAATCCTGCCGTTGGAAAAGACCAGCAGCCGATGAGCCAGATGCATCACCTCCGGCAGATCGGACGAGATGATCACCACGGCTTTGCCGGCCTCGGCGAGATCGCGGATCAGCAGATAGAGCTGGCTGCGCGTGCCCATGTCGACGCCGATGGTCGGCTCGTCGAAGATGTAGAGGCGACGGTCCCGGGCGAGCCCCTTGCCGAACAGCACCTTCTGCTGATTGCCGCCGGACAGCGCCGCCACCATCTTCGGCAGCGAACGCGGCGCGAGATCGACGCGCGCGCCGATCGCATCCGCGGCAGCACGCATGCGGCGCGGCGATCGCAGACCAAGCGGCCCGGAAAGGTCGCTGCGATCGAGCAGATCGAGGCGGAGATTGTCGCGCGACGACGCCGACAGCACGAGGCCTTCGGACTTGCGATCCGGCGACAGATAAAACACGCCGCGGCGCAGCAGTTCCCGCGTCGGCAGGCCGCTGACGTCATCGCCGAACAAGGCGACGGTTCCGCGCTCCAGCGGCTGCAGGCCGAGGATACTCCGCCACACCCGCGATTTGCCCGAGCCGACCAAGCCGGCGACGCCGAGCACTTCGCCGGCCCGCACATCGATATCGACCCCGTTGACGCCGACGGCGCGAATGCCGCGGAGCGACAGCACGGTCTCGCCATCCGGCTGGCGGCCAATATGCGGATAGACCTTGTCGATCGCGCGGCCCATCATCAGGGTAACGAGCGCGTCTTCCGACGTGAACGGCTGATCGACGGTGGCGATCAGCTTGCCGTCGCGCAGCACGGTGATGCGATCTGCGATCTTGGCGAATTCCTGGATGCGGTGCGAGATATAGATGATGCCGACGCCGCGCTGCCGCGCTTGCCGGATGAATTCGAAAAGCCGCTCGGTCTCGCGCTCCGTCAGCGAGGCGGTCGGCTCGTCCAGGATCAGCACGCGCGCCTTGGCGTGGAGCGCCTTGGCGATCTCGACCATCTGCTGCTGCGCGCGTGACAACCGCGACACCGGCTGGCGGACGTCGATATCGAAGCCGAGCGTGTCGATCAGCTCGCGTGTGGTGCGCTCCATCGCCTTGCGGTCGACCAGCGGCCCGCGCATCAGTTCCTCTCCGAGGTGCACGTTCTCGAACACGGTGAGCGTCGGCACCAGCGAAAGCTCCTGAAACACGGTGCCGATGCCGGCCTTGCGCGCGTCCTGCACCGATCGGAAGTGCACCGCCTCGCCGGCCACGCGCAAGGTGCCGGATGTCGGGCGATACACACCGGACAGGATGGATATGAGCGTCGATTTGCCTGCGCCGTTTTCGCCGAACAGCACATGGACTTCGCCACGTTTGAGCTGGAAATCGACGGCGGACAGGGCTTTGACGCCGGGAAACTCCTTGGAGATTCCCGACATCTCGACCAGAAGCGATTCGCCCGAGACACTCACGATCATCACCAATCGGTGCCGGTTCAACCGAAGCCGAGCCGGCTGGCCAGTTAGTTCACCTTGAAGACCGGCTTGAAGTCGTCCGGCGGAAGGATGCTGGTGCGGGGGACGCTGTTCACGTTCTGCTGGTCCACGACGAAGATCTTCGGACCGACATGCTTGATGTAGTCTTTCTTCTCCAGGATACGCACGGCCTGATCGATCGCGATACGCCCCTGAATAACCATCGAGTCCGCAGGCGCCGCGACGATGAAGCCGCGCTTAATGCCTTCATAGACGCCGGGCGTCATATAGAACGCCATCAGATCGACCTTGCCCTGCAGGCCGCGCTCGCGAATGACGCCCTGCGCAGCTTCTGCAGTAACAGCGGTGCCCGCGACATAGCCGATGTCGGGATTAGCCTGCAGCACGTCCTCGACCAGCTTCTGCTGCACCTCCTTGCCGGTGTCACCATATTTGGCGTCGAGGACTTTCAGCGCGGAGCCTTTGACCGCGTCGAGGAAGCCCCTGTTGGCGGCTTCGACCCAACCGGCGCCCGCCGGGCCCGGGAACCAGCCGACCTTTACTTCCTTACTGCCGGCCGGGTGTTTCTTGGCCAGGTACTCGCCGGCCGATTGCCCCATCGTGTAGAACGACACCAGCGACTTGGCGGTGACGTTCGGCGACGAAATGCCGTTGACGACGTCGATGACTGGGATGCCCTTCTTGTTGATCTCGGTCACCAGATTGTTCAGGCCATCGAACGAGATCGCGCCGATCACCACGGCCTGGGCTCCGTTGGCGACGCAGTCCTCGATCTGGGAAATCTGGGTGTTGAGCTCGGTGTAGCCGCCGGCGTTGAGCAGATTCATCGACACGCCGAGCCGCTTGGCCTCGTCGACAACGCCGTAATCGACGCCGAGCCAGTAGGCGTCCTTCATGTGCGGAAACGACACGCAGATCTTCCAAGGCTGGCTGGCCTTCGCCAGCGGCATGTACGAAACCTCTTCCTGTTTGCCGTCTGTGGCAAACGGCGGCTCGGTCTTCATCGCCTTGTAGGGGAACCAATCTTCAGCATGAGCCGCACCAGCGATAAACGCGACGATCGAAGCGGTCAGTAGAGTTGAGCGAAGTGTCATGTTCCGTCCCCCAGTTATGACTTCAAGGTTGCACGAAGGCGTTCAAGGCGGACGGCCTCGTCGGCCCGGGCGGCGAGCGCCTGATCCATGTCGACTTTGACGAAGCGGGTGGGCGTGTGCGGCTGCAGTTGGCCGATCAGGTCCATGTCGGCGGCGATCACCGTGCCGACCATGAAGTAACCACCACCGGACACCGCGTCGCGATGAAGGATGATCGGCTCCGTTCCGCCGGGCACCTGGATCGATCCGTACGGGTAGCAGCTATCGACGATGTTCGAGGGATCGGAGCCCGCGCCGAACGGCTGCTCGCGCTCGACGAGGTCGAGCTTGCGGCCGCCCTTGAAGCGATAGCCCATCCGGTCCGCCTCGTTGGCGACCTTCCATTCGTCGGCGAAGAAGGTCTCCTTCGCGGCCTCCGTCAGTCGATGCCAATACAGGCCCGGCAGGACGCGGAGTTCGGCGAGTTTGCCGGGTACGCGCCGCAGGCCTGGATCGACGCCGCGGCCCTCGCTCGCTAGGCTGCCCTCGCCGACCGGCAGTTCGTCGCCCGCCTGGATCGGCCGGCCTTTGTCGCCTCCGAGCGCGCCGATCGGATAGGTCGAGCGGCTTCCGAGCGCCACCGGAACGTCGATGCCGCCGCTGACGGCGATGCAAATGCGCGCGCCGGAGTTGAGGAAGTCGAACGACAGTTTCTGGCCGGCCTTGACCTTGAGCGCCGTCCAGCCGGGCTGGTCGACGCCGTCGATCTTGACCGGCATATCGGCCCCGGTGACGGCCACCAATGCGTCGGCCGTGAACTCGAGCTGCGGGCCCATGAACACGGCTTCAAGACCAGCCGCGCCCTCGTCGTTGCCGACCAGGAGATTGGCGGCGCGCATCGCGTAGCGATCCATCGCGCCGCCGACCGGAATGCCGAGATGAAAGTAACCGGGACGTCCGAGATCCTGAACGGTGGTGGCGAGTCCGTGATGCACGACCTTAATGGCCATTGAGAACGCCCTCCAGCTTGGCGTTGTAGCCGTCAATGTCCTTGGAGAATTCGCGCAGGTCGAAGCTGACGTCGCGAATCGGCGGCGCGAACTGGCCGTTATCGACCTCCTCGACCGCCTGGTCATAGGCCGGGCGGTCGATCGGTTTGAACTTCACGATGTCTCCTGGCCGGAAGAACACCATGAAGTCCCGTAGATAGCTCGTCGTCTGGGTCGGATCGAAGATCGGCATCGGCGTGACGCCGAACATCTGATAGCCGCCGGCGCCGCGCACCGAATAGATGCAGCCGAAGCAGCCGCCGTGGCCGATGGTGAGCTTCGGCGTGTCGGTGCGCGGGCGCAGATATTTCGGCACCTCGATCTGCCGCTGCCGGTCGACCATCTGATACATGAACGGCAGACCGGCGACGAAGCCGACCATTGAGACGAACCACGGCGAACCCGCATGGGCTGCGATGAAATCGTCGACCGTGGCGTGGTGATTGATCCGCGCGGCGTATTCGAGATCGGTACTCGTCGGATCCTGATGGCGCTCGCGGAACCGCATGAGCGTCTCGTGCGTCCACGGATCGTTGTAGAGCACCGGAATTTCGATGATGCGGGTCCGGATCACCGGTTCGGATTTGGCGGCGGCGCCCTCGATCGACTTCACCTCGCGCAGCAGATCGTCGGGCTTGATGATGTCTGGATCGAACTTGACCTGAAACGAGGCGTTGGCCGGACAGATTTCCGTGATGCCCTTGATCTCGCTGTCGCGGATGCCGTTGGTCATCGACAGGCTCTTGAAAAACGCGTCGAGCGACATCTCCTCGCTGCACTCGACGAACAGATGTTCGTCGCCTCCGAACGAATAGCGAATGCCCATCACGCCACCTCGGACTTGGATTGGAGTTGTCGGCTGAATTCGGCCTCGAGCCAGGCTTCGAGAAAGCGCGTATGAAACGCGCCGCGGCGTACGCTGTCGTCGCCGGCGAGCGCCAGATGCAGCGGCACCGTCGTCGGCACGCCGCCGATCTCGAGCTGCTGCAGCGCCCCCTTTAATCGGTCGAGACATGCATCGCGGGTTTCGGCCCAGACGATCAGCTTGCCGAGCAGCGAGTCGTAGAACGGCGGGATCGAATAGCCGGCGTACAGCATCGTATCGAAACGGATGCCTTCGCCTTCGGGGATGCTGAGCCGGCCGATCTGGCCCGGCGCGGGCATGAAGTCGCGAGTCGCGTCCTCGGCATTGATGCGGCACTCGATGGCATGGCCGCGCGGCACGATATCGTTCTGCGTGACCGACAGTCTGGCGCCGCCAGCGACGCGGATCATTTCCTGCACGAGATCGATGCCGGTGATCATCTCGGTGACCGGGTGTTCGACCTGGATACGGGTATTCACCTCGATGAAGTAGAAGTCCTGCGTCTCGTCGTCGTAGAGATATTCGACGGTGCCGGCGCCGCGATATTTCACTTCACGCGCGAGCGCGACGGCGCTGGCGCAGAGCTTCTCGCGCACGCGGGCTGGCAGCAGGAACGCCTGGGCTTCCTCCCACACTTTCTGGCGGCGACGCTGCAGCGAGCATTCGCGCTCGTAGCAATGCACGACGTTCTCGCCATCGCCGAGGATCTGCACCTCGACATGGCGGGCGCGGGAAATGACTTTCTCCAGATACAAGCCGCCGTCACCGAACGCGGCAAGCGCCTCGGCCGACGCCATCGGAAATTGGCTCTCCAACTCGGCCATATTGTTGGCGATGCGGATGCCGCGACCGCCGCCGCCGGCCGCCGCCTTGATCATGATCGGAAAGCCCGTCGTCTCGGCGACCTTCCGCGCAGCTACAATGCCGTCTACACGGCCGTCACTGCCCGGCACCGTCGGCACGCCGGCTTTCTTGGCGACTTCGCGCGCCGCAACTTTATCTCCGAGCAGCCGGATCGCGTCGCCTTTCGGGCCGATGAAAATCATCCCCGCGGCTTCGACCGCATCGGCAAAATCGCCGTTCTCGGAGAGGAAGCCGTAGCCCGGATGAATCGCATCGACGCCGGCGCGCTTGGCCGCGTTGATGACCGTCGGAATGCTGAGATAAGACTTCTTGGCCGCCGGCGGGCCGATGTCGATCGCCTCATCCGCCAGCTTTACGGCGAGCATGTCAGCATCGGCGGCGCTGTGCACCTGGACGGTGCGGATGCCGAGCGCCTTCGCGGCCTTGATGATGCGGACCGCGATCTCACCCCGATTGGCGATGAGCAGCGAACGAATGGTCATTCGTCCACCTCGGCGATCACCTGACCGGCCATCACCGGATCTTCGTTGTCGACGAGAAAACGGAGCGCCTTGCCGTCGACGCCGGCTGCGACCGTGTGAAAGGTCTTCATTACTTCGATCAGGCCGATCGTGTCGGCGCTCGTCACCGTGTCGCCATCCGCCTTGAACGGGGGCTGATCGGGCCCCGAGGACCGATAGAAAGTTCCAGGCATCGGGGCTCGTACTTGCTTGATGCTCATCAGAAGATCCTCAGCTCACACAATAAATGACGGCACGACTACCCGGAGTACTTCGCTGACCGCGACATCCACGCGGCTCGCAACGCGCACGTTTCCCCGCCGGCCACGCCTTGATCGGACGCGAGCTGGCATTGACAGGCGGATCGGGAGGCCTTGGGCGATTTGCCCGGCGCGCGAACCAGCAGCTCACGCAATTTCGATGCGTCAGGCGGCGACGCGGCCCGGAAACCCGACGGGTACGCTTTCATGGCCGACCGGCCGTCACTCGGACTTGTCATCACGATCTCCCATGCTCCGCCTCGTCCCTCGCCGGCCGCCTCGCGCGATGCTGCGCACGAGATCGGCCACCTCGATGCGCGTTCCGTCGATCTCAGGAATGTGCGTATTTCGGTTCGACTCCTTCGACATCGACGTACACGACGTCGTTCTCGACCTTGATTGGGTAGAGTGCGAGTTCTGGGTGAGTCGGATTGACACCCTTTCCCTCCACCACGTTGAACCGCCACAGATGCGCCCGGCAGGTGAGAAGACATCCGCTCAGCTCACCTTCAACCAGCTCCACCTCCTGATGCGGACACATCGCTTGCGTCGCGACCAGTTGCCCCTTGTCGGTGTGCACCAAAAGGATCTCGGTCCCACCCACCGTGTAGTTCGCCATTTCGCCTTGCCAGAGGTCGTCGAGGGTACAGACGCGTTCGAATGCCATTCTGGTTCCGTTCAGAAGAAACGATCGAAGTGGATGCGCTCGTGCGGAATCTGCTTTTCCATCACCAGCATGCGCAACGTGGCGTCGACCATCGGCGGCGGGCCGGACAGATAGTACTCATGGTCGGCCCAGCCATCCGTGAAGTCGCGACCGAGGACGTCGTGGACGAAGCCGCTCGGGCCATTCCATCGGGGCTCATCGTCCGGATCGGACACGACGACGGTCTGGCGAAGGTCGCCGACCTGCGACGCGAGATCCGAAATCTGCTGCAGGCTCGGCACATCGATCGATCTGCGACCGCCGTAGTAGAACCGCAGGGTTCGCGATTGCATCCGGCCGGACCCGGCAAGACCGCGCGCCACCGACAGCATCTGCGAAAATCCGGCCCCGCCCGCGATGCACACGACGTCGCGGTCGATCTCCGGCCGTGCGAAGGCGGTGCCATAAGGTCCGTCGATGTGGATGTTCGTTCCGATCGGCAGCCGAAACAGCGGATCGGAGAACGCGCCGCCCGGCACGCGCTTGACGATGAATCGCCATTCGCCGCGGTCGTTCGGCACGTTCGCCATCGAGTACACGCGCTTCGGGCCATCGGCTGCGAGCGAAAGCAGCGCGTATTGCCCGGCCAGAAAGGCGGCCGGCGTCTCCGACACGAGAACGAACTCGCTCATGTCGGACGTCAGCGTGGTCTTCTCGGCGAGCTGCGCCTCGAAGCGCCGCGGCGCGTGGCACGGCACATAGGTGGCGTCGGTGCGGATCTTGATGGTGCAGGCGCTACGCGCCGAGACGCGGCAGGCGAGATAGCGCCCGCGGGCACGATCCCGCTCCGTTTCGGCCGGCGCGAGATCCGTCGGCACGACGAGATCGCCCGAGATCAGCTGAAATTTGCAGCTGCCGCAGGCGCCGGCGTTGCATTCGTAGGGAAAGCCCAGCCCGGCCCGCAGAGCGGCGCGGAGCAGTACGTCGTCGGACCCGACGTCGAACCTGCCCCTGCCGTCTGCGATCTCGATCGGAAACACGGCCGCTCCCTCTGCGCTACTAGGCGGCCAGCCCGACGCTTGCCCAATACTGCCGCATATTGGCCAGCGCGGTCTTCTTCGCGGTCGGATTGTCCGGGATGGCGTCGCAATAGGTGCTGATCGCCTTGTCGGCGAGCGGCACCCACTGCTTCTCCCAGTCGTTCAGCACGGTGCTGTTCGACGGCTCCTGCATCGCCATTTCGATCAGCGCCGAGGTCCAACGCTGCGAGCGCGCGCTGTCGCGGAGCTGCGCTTCCGTCAGCAGCGGCAGCAGCGCGTCCTGATTGCGCCGGGCGCCGAGTGCTAGCTGCTTCAGGGCGGCTTCCTCGAGCGCCGGCTTGAAGATCGTGTTCATCACGAAGAAGTTCTGGCCCCAGTCGTAGGTCGCCAGCATCTTCTCGGCGAGTTCGCGGAAGCCCTGCCATTCCGGCGCGATTTCCCAGTTCTTGCGTTCGTCGCGGGCGAAGCCGGCATCCGGATGAGCATTGGCGAGTTCGCGCGTCCGATAGGCGATGCGCGACAGCCAGCGCAACGCATCGCCGCCCTGGAACATCGCTGCACCCGAAATCGTGCTGGCCGGGGAGATGCTGGCGAGGTAGCCGCAGTTCATCTGGATGGCGTGCAGCGGGTAGCGCAGCGGCGTGTAGAGTTTCGCCAGCACCGGCACCCAGGCCGCCGGCAATGCAGCGTCGTGCTCGTCGCGGGCGAATTGCTCGAGCAGGCCGTCGACGTAAGACTCCTGCCCGTCCTGCTGGATGTTGTAGGTGCGGTATACCGTCTCGTCCGGATCGCGGAAGGCGTTCCAGTCCTTGTGCTTCAGGGGCGAGCCGAACAGGTTCTTGGTGTACCAGTCGCCCATGAAGCCGTCGACGTCCCATGGATGATCGGCGTCACGGGTGTGCCACAGCAGATTGGTCGAGACGATTTCGTATTCGCTGGGCCGCCGGCGCTGGGCCGCGAGGTGGCTCCAGGTCTTGAGCGGGCGCAGTTGTGCTACTTCGGGCATGGTGATCCCTCTCGATCTGTTCGGGTGTCGATGTCGGACGCTAGAGCGCGTGCTCGTAGTAGAAGCGGATCGAATCGTCGCTGGTCTCGACCTGCCCCGCGAACGACGGCATGTTCAGTTCAATCTCGTTCATCTGGAACGGGCGACCCAGCTTGGACTGGATCGTCTCGCGCCGCAGAATGCACTCTCCTTCGAGTTCGATGCGAATGTAGGACGCACGCGAACTCACCAGGACTTCCTTGCCCGGATTGTCGTCCTGCGCGGCCTCGACGATCGCCTCGGCCATCTCACCGGCCTGAATGACCGGACCGACCAGATTGCGTGATTTCACAGTCGCCATTGTGGTTACTCCCGCCCTCAAACGAAATAGAACTTCACGCAGTCCATCGGCTCGAGCCCGCTGTCGGACAGTTTCATGTCCAACGGGAACGGCGAGTCGGCGCCTTCCTTGCGGGCGTAGATCGTCTTGCCCGGCTGGTCGGCAACGTGAATACCGACCGCATTGACCGCAGCCGCCTGGCCGACCTCAGCCATGGTTTGTTCGGTGTCGACGGGGAGCAATTTCAGCACGAAATCACCCTCGAAATTGCAGACTAAAGGAAACAACGCCACGATCGGCCTCCTGTGTACACGTGTTGGCTCAAGCAGCCTTGACCGTCTTGGTCGTCTTGGCCGTGGCCCAGCTGAAGTCGTGCGCGTCCTGGCCGCCGTCGCTGATGACGCCGAGGCCCATATAGGCGAGCACGCCTTCGAGGTTGGCGGGCTCGATGCTGCCCGACAGGAACCGGTCGACCAGCGACTGGTGGCGAGCGTAGCGCTGCGGATCCTGCTCGAAGATCCACTGATCGACTTCCGAGCCGAAGTGATACTTGCGGCCATTATAGGTGAGCTGACGGTCCTGGAGCGTCTTGCCGGGCGTGCCGACGATCGGATTCTGCGAGACGTTGCAGATCACCGGCAACGTGCCGGGCACGGTCTTCTCAAAACGGCCGGTCCTGGCATTCTCGGTGATGACGTCCCAGCATTTGCCGAAGGTGTCGTTCCAGCCGGGGTACTTCTCCTCGAGCCAGTCGCGCTCGTCCGGACTGACGCCGGCGGCCGGCGACCACCACAGCGTCGGCCGCCACGACCAGGTGCCGAGCTGCTGGCCGTGATGATGCTCGTCGAGATCCCGCATGAAGATGTCCCAGTACCAAGGCTTCTCCAGGCCGAGGTCCTCGAGCGACCGCGTGAACTGGGTGACGATCCATTCCTGCATGAACTCCTTGAACGAGCCCTCGCGCTTGTCGAGCGGCAGGTAATAGTCCATCGGAATGCCGGTCAGGATCGCGAACAGGCGCGACGAGCGCCAGAACGAGATGTCGACCATGCGCTGAGCATCGGCCTTCTTGCCCTGCTCGATCAGGATCTTGAGCGTCGGCGTGCCGATCTGCGCGTGACGCGCTTCGTCGGACTGGATGCTCTGAATCAGTTTGGCGAATTTGAAATCGCCCGCGTGAGTCGCGTCCGACGCAAGACCGATGAACTGCAGATTGGTGAAACCGGTCTCGAACGAGAAATTCATCGCCAGCGAGGTATCTATGACGTTGCGCGTCATCATCAGATCGTCGAAGAACCGCCGGGCCGCGAGCGTGACCCAATTGTTGGTGTTCATCGAGCGATGCGCCCAGTCGAACTGCCGGTCCTTCGCCACATATTCATGGGCGAAGTACAGCTGGATCTGGCCGTGACGGACTTCGTCCAACATGCCGAAGGTCGCCATGTTGCGCATGCCGCCGGCGCGGCCGAAGCGCAGCAGCCGAGCGTTCTGAAGCGCGGCGTTGTATTCGACCACGGACACCGCGCCGTAATGCTCCTTCAGCGTGGCGATCCAGCCCGGATCCGCCGAGGTGTACATATCCATGCGCTCCAGCGCGGCCTTCACCGAGTAGGCGCCCGAATCCTTCTCACGCTGCATGCCGACATATTCGCGATAGGTGACCTTGTAGGGCTCGTCATAGGTCGCCCAGATGTGTTCCGGGATGCCCCTGGAGCCGGCATAGTCTTCCGGAAACAGCTCTTCCTCCGGGACGTATTTCGGGGTCCAGTTCGTGTCGCGGGCCAGGTCATACCAGTCTGAACGTTCGAGCATGGTCGCTCCTCCGTGAATTGGGTCTGTTCACACGCCGTGCGGTTTGACGTCGATCGGGCCTTCGCCGCCCGGATAGCAGAAGGTGATGTCCGGCGAATAGAAGCCGAACGTCACGTCGAGAGGCTGCTTGGGACGCAGCGCATAGACCGGATGCGATGTGTCGAGAAATTCGATCGCGTTGCACTTGAACTCGGCGGCGGCCTTCATCACGAAAGGATAGCGACCGCTGGTCAGGACACCGTCGACGCGGGTGACGTAGCGAAGCTGGCCGTTGGCGGGCGCGCCGGCGCCGATCCGTGCCGTGCTGCTGGTTCGGATCAGCGGCTTGCCGCCGACCAGAGTGGTCGCGATCAGTTCGTCGCCCTTCCATTCGAACACGGTCTCGCCGGAGGTTGCAGGAACGCCGCGCTGCAACGCGTAATCGATCATGTTCGGCGAGCTGTTGAAGTAGTGCGTCCACCAACGCCCTGGCGTTCCGGGCTGGGCATCGAGCCCGTCGAGATCGACGCCAAGATAAGTCAGCGAGTAAGCCCCGAAACTTCCCGGCAATCCGCCGTTGGATGTCTGCGCGGGATCGTCGACGATGTACTGGTTGATATAGACGCAGCCGCGGCCCTCGGGTGTCAGCTCTTGCGGAACGAGAGCTCTGGCGGCCGCCGGATCTTCGGGGACCCAATCAAGATAGAGCATCCGCGCATTTGCAATAAGCTGCGGTGCAACCAACGGATTGCCTGGCATCTTCGATCCTCTCAGCGCCCTGTTATCTTGCACGCCAAGTAAACGAGAGGATCGCGGCACGGGTCTAATCGTATTTTCAAATACCATTTCGGTGATAGTCGCTATGAAGCCACGATGAATAATTGAGTGCATTGCCGCATTTTTGTACGCACAAAGCAAAAAGATAGTGCATCGACGGCTTGGTCGAGATTGCATTCAAACAGAAATGTCGCCCGAGCCGGTGCGGCCGGCTGGGCGACATCATCATTCTGCGTATCGACGTGTTGGCTCGGTACAAGCTTCTGTAAGCCGAGTCTGACGTCACCTGCGCCTTCGGGCGGCGCCCCACCGAGGACCTTGTAGTTGCGGAGCCGGCATTCGCATAATGCGACTACGCGGCGTTGCGCGCTCTCGCCGCTCCGGGCGCCAGGATTTCAACGCCATTGGCGCCGAGAGCCTCGCGAATCGCAACGAGCAGATCGACGGATCCCGGCGTATCGGAATGAACGCAGATCGACTCGAAGCCGACCTCGATTTCGGGACCGTCGACAGGCTTGACCTTGCCTTCGACGCACGCCCGCACCACCCGGTCAGCCGCCGACTTCGGATTGTAGTTGTCCGGCTTGCGCGTAAAGACGATCTTGCCCGTCGAATCGTACTCGCGGTCCGCGTAGAATTCGCGGACGACGGGCTGTCCGAGTTCCTTTGCGATTCTGTAGGTTTCGGACGCGCCCATGCAGTAGATGAAGGCGTCCGGTGCGACACGCCTCATCATCTTGACGAAGGCCCTCGAGGCGACCTCGTTGGCCGCCAACTCCATATACAGCGCGCCGTGCGGCTTGACGTGCTGCACCGTGCCGGCGTGCAAATGCACGAACTCTCGCAGGGCGCCGACCTGGTAGACGATGTCGTTCACCATCTCTTCGGTGCTTTGAACGATGCGGCGACGGCCGAACCCTTGAAGATCCCGAAATCCGGGATGCACACCGATCGCGACTTTGTTCGACAGCGCCAGGGCGACGGATCGGTCCATCAGGTTGGGATCACCGGCATGAAACCCCGCCGCGATATGGGCCGAGCTGATCATGGTCATCAGCTTGGCGTCGTCGGTGCTACCCAACTGCCAGTTGCCGTAGGCTTCTCCCATGTCGCAGCCCAGGTCGATCGTCGTTTTCCGGCCCATCGTCGGTCCTCCTGATGAGACAGAAGTACAGGAGCCCCACCCGGATGAATAATCAGAAGGTGCGATCCTGAAATTCGGGAAAACCGATACGGCGGCTATTGTGACTCGGCGAACATCCCCGACCCGACGATCCCAGCCCCATATCGGCAGACATCGCAGAACAATTGCGCATCGCGCCCGAGTCCTGTGGCTCTGTTCCAGGCCAACCCGATGTCCATGCTGGGAATTTGATCGATCAGATCGACCGCGACCAGCCGCACGCCGTCGAGTGACCAAGGGCGATAGACCATGTCGGAGAGAACGGTCACGCCATGCCCCTCGGAGACCACGTTACGGATGGCCTCCATCGACGAGGTCCGGAACACCACGTTTGGCTCGAAGCCGGCCCTCTCGAAGTAGCCGAGAGTGGTGCGGTCGGCATCGTCGATCGTCAGCATGATATAAGATTCGTGCTCGATATCCCGCAGCGCAACGTTCTTTCGGTCTAGAAGCGCGTGATTGGCCGGCAGCCAGAGCCGCCGCTTCGATCGCACGAGTAACTCGGTTTCGATTTCGCTGATATGTTCAAGCGGAGACAGCAGGCAGACGGCGACCTCAAGCTCGCCCGACATCAACCGATCCTCGATACAGGGCCGCTCCAGTTCGACCAGTTTCACCTTGATTCCCGGGAAGATTCTGGCAAAGCGCGACAGCAGGGGCGTGATGAAATAGCCCGCCACCGTGTGCGTGCAGGCCAACGTCAGTTCACCGTCCAGGTCGCGCCGCACCTTTTGCGGTGCGAGCATCGCATCGACTGCGGTCGCCAACACGTTTTGAGCGTGTTCGAGAAAGATCGCTCCCTCGTAGGTCAGCGACACACCTCGCGGAGTCCGATTGAACAACTTGACGCCGACATCCGTCTCCAGCGTCTTGATTGCCTCGCTGACAGCGGGTTGCGACGTGAACAAGGCCGCCGCCGCCTTTGAGATCTGGCCACTTTCCGCAACTGCGATAAAGACACGAAAGTGACGTAGAGATACCCTCATTGCAACTCCCGCTATATGCTCGTCCTGCGACGTAGAGAGACGCTATCTGGCCCGATAGAAAAGCAAGCTCATGCAGACTGCACAAGCACAAAGGGTGCCACGCCGGTGCTCAGTATTCGACACGTTCTTTGAGGACCCGTCGCTTCTCACCGCAACTTTCTGTCTCTTCGCGAGCAAGGCTGCAAAGTATCAGCAATGATGCGACTGCCGACAGCTACCCGTGAGAATTCGACCCGCAAGCCACTGCGGGACCACCACCGGGAGCTACCAACCCAACTCCGGTGACGTGCCACAGCCTGTCACACGCTCCCCTGGTTACCTGAACCTGGCCAATGGCTATTCGCGCTTCACGATAGCTCAAAGTGACTTGAAGACATCCTCCATGCCTTCGAACAGAGTATCGGCATTCTCGGGGGAGAAGACGAGCGGAGGCCGGATCTTCAGCACGTTTGCGCCGGGCCGAGATGCGCTGATCAGAATACGACGCTCACGAAGCCCATTGACGAGTTTCGTCGTCGTGGCCGCGTCGGGCGATTTCGTTGCCATGTCGGAAACGAGTTCCACCCCGATGAAGAGGCCGGCACCGCGGACATCGCCGATAGCCGGATACTTCTCCGCCAATTGACGCATGCCATCCTGGATGTAGGCGCCGACGTCGCGCGCTCGTGCGACGAGGCCCTCCTCCTCGATGACTTTCAGGACCGCCATGCCGGCCGCAGCGGCGATCGGGTTGCCACCAAACGTATTGAAGTAGCGCGCCTTCTCTCCAAAGTCGGCGACCAGTTCGGGACGAACGATGACACCCGCCATGGGATAGCCGTTTCCCATCGGCTTGCCGACCGTGACCAGGTCCGGAGACACGCCATGTCGCTCGAAGCCCCACATCGAGTCGCCTGTTCGGCCGAAGCCAGGCTGCACTTCGTCGGCGACGAAGAGACCTCCCGCCCGATGAATGGCATCGACGGCCTGCTTCAGAAATCCCTTCGGACCGGCCACCACGCCATCGCTGGAGAAGATCGTGTCCAGGACCGCGATCTCGTCGGGCGCAACCGACTGACTTCGCAGCAGCCCCCGCAGCATCGCCCCGACGAATACTCGCCAGTCCGCAGAATCGGTATGCGAAGGTTGCTCGATTCTCTATCCATCGGCCCGCCAAGCCGATGCGGGGAGTTGACCCGCGAACCAAGATGTTGGTGTTTTCCAAAGTGTCTTCTGTCAATAGCCCACCGACAGTTGGGACATCCAGGGCGAGGACATCGTTGGCAGCTCCTCTCCAACCATGCACCTTTCCTACCTATCAACGGGTCTACGACGTGCAATTCTGGAGTCGCCCGTGAACAATTCGAAAGCCCTTGATTTTGCTGGCTGATCGATTGGGATAAGTATTTGATTTTGTAGGAAAGCAGCGGGTTGACCTCGATTTTCTCGCGTTTTGGGTTTCTCCTTTCGGCGGTTTGTGATTCCTTTGGTGGCATGTTCGTCTTCCGGGAGGGGCGATGAGCAAGCCGCGCGACGATCGTCAGGTGGAGTTGTTTCGGCCGGCGCTGGAGCAGATCATCGATCTTGGACATTCTCTGGTGCGGCTGGCCGGAGAGCTCGAACTGGGCGATTCTGGAGAAGCGCTTCTGATACCTTACCCAGGCGGAGGAGCTTTTAGATCTTATGCTTTTCCCCCCTCGAAGCCCTATCATCCACCCATGAGACCTTCGCTATCGCACTGAGGGCTTTGCCCAGTCAACAAGTTCGAAAATTCGACATATCGTCGACGATGCCGTGCGATTCTCTATCGCAGTGCGTATCAGTGGATCGAGAAAATGGACTTAAACGCTTTGATAGATTTCCCACGACCGCATCCGGGATGCTAATAAGCCCCCGAAATGATTGCAGGACGTCTGCTTATGGCCCAAAACAGACATCGGCGATGCTGCCGCAGCACCACATCCCTTATCAGACCGGTAGCAGGAGGGTAGACTAGGGAAGCTGAGAGCTCCGGTCGATCTGGGCCGCAATCTAAGGCGGGACGATCTTCTTCGTGTTCAGGGTCGTTCGCTATCGCGCATGAAGCTGGTCGAAGACCAGGTCGAGCAGATGAAGAACCCGCTGCGCGGTCTCGTCTGATCGGCACATAGAGTCGGCGACGCAAGG
The DNA here is from genome assembly GCF_034479375.1 of Rhodopseudomonas palustris. NCBI lineage: Bacteria > Pseudomonadati > Pseudomonadota > Alphaproteobacteria > Hyphomicrobiales > Nitrobacteraceae > Rhodopseudomonas > Rhodopseudomonas palustris. The sequence goes on from NZ_CP140155.1 coordinate 3,128,495, forward strand.
CCTTCATGAAAAAGCCCGGCATGGCTGCCGGGCTTTCGTTTCTATCAGCTACGTTGATCAGGGCCGCGTCGGAGCAGGTCCGATCGATTTCGGCTTGAACGCCTCGACGGCGACGGTGGCACGGGCCGCAGAGAGCGCTCCATCCCTGACCTTCTTCATCAGGTACTCTGGAATGCTGGTCGCGCTTCTGGGTCTCCGAACACTTGGAGATCCTATATGGAGAGAGGGTGCGTTATGAGCACAGGCGGCCGACCACAACGGGCCGTTGATGTTCGCGCGGATCGGCGAGAGCAGAATGGTCCGCCGGCACCACCCTGATCCACCGGTGCCGCTGCGCAAAGACCGCCCATGAGGCCGTCGCCCGCTGAAGCGCGACGAGTCATGACCAGACCGAAAATGTTGTGCGAAGTGTTGTACGGGCCGCTGAGCGGGTTCCGCGAGATCGGCGCAAATGATGCTAAGTGATTGATAATGTTTTGGTAGCGGGAGAGGGACTCGAACCCCCGACCCCAGGATTATGATTCCCGTGCTCTAACCAGCTGAGCTACCCCGCCACTGCGTCCGGCATCGGCCTGCGGAAAACCGCGGCCGTGGGAACGCGCGGCATATAAGAAGTCGTGCGCCGCCCTGTCAAGCAATCGCAGGGCAATGGCTGAAGTCGGCGGAAAATCCGCTATTTCGGCTGCACGCTCTGGTCGCCGCCGGGCGAGCCCGGGGGCGGGATCACCCGCATCGTGCCGGTGTCGGGCGTGGGCGCACGAATCTCCGGATCGACACCGGCGGGTGGGCAGAGCACGCCATCGGAGCGGGCGAGCTTGTCGCCGAGCGGCTCCTGCGTCTGACCGGTGGTCGCGCCGGGTGGTGCGGTGCCGGGCGGATGAACCCTCGCCGCGCCGGGCGGGCATCCATTCGAAGAGGGAGTGGCGGCGGTCGGCGGCGATTTCGGCGGCGCCTGCGCCAGCGCAGGAGCCGCAACCATCGACAAACAACCGAATGCGAGCGCGAGTTTCCTGATCATGCACGTCAACGTGCATGGCGTCGTGCAGTTCCGGCCCGCGTTTAGAGCTTGCGATAGCGGATCAGCGAGAAATGCCCCATCGGCGGCATCGGCCGGCGTTCGGCGAGTTCCACGCCGCCATGCCGCGCCGCCCAGTTCACCAGCCGGGCCCACGGAAACTCCGGGCGCCAGCCTAGCCGGCGCGCGAGCGGTGCGAACGCCAGTTCGAAAAGCTTGCGCGGGCCGCTTTCAGCGCCGATGTGGTTGACCAGGATCAGTTCGCCGCCGGGCTTCAGCACGCGGATGAAATCGTCGAGCGTCGCTTCCGGGTCCGGCACCGCGGTGATGACGTATTGCGCCACGACCGCGTCGAAGAAGTTCTCCGGGAACGCCAGATTTTTGGCGTCCATCACCGCCAGCGTCTCGACATTGGTGAGATTGAGGGTGCGGACGCGCTCGTGCGCCCGGCGCAGCATCGGCTCGGAGATGTCGACGCCGCACAGCCGCGTCGTTTTTGAGTAGTCCGACAGCGACAGCCCGGTGCCGACGCCGACGTCGAGCACCCGCCCGCCGATCGCATCGGCCACCGCGATGGTCGATTGCCGGCCGCTGTCGAAGACTTTGCCGAACACCATGTCGTAAATCGGCGCCCAGCGCGCATACGCCTTGGCGACGCCTGCGCGGTCGATATCGTTTGCCATGCCCCGCCCCGAAATCCTTATCCGCGCATCGCAGCCAGCGCCGGCGACGCCGCGTCGTCGTGCGCCGGATCCGCGATCGATCGCGGCGCGGCGCTCTTGATGAAGCCGCCGCCGAGCACGCGGGCCTGGCCTTCCGCCGCGTCGTAGAACACGCAGGCCTGGCCGGGCGAGACGCCCTCCTCGCCTGCCACCAGCTCGACCTCGTAGCCGCCATTGACGGCGCGCAGCCAGGCCGGCTGCGGCGCGCGGGTGGAGCGCACCCGCACGAACAATTCCAGCCCGTCGCCGACCGCCTGATCGAGCGCGCCGTCGCCGATCCAGTTGACGTCGCGCAGCACGATCCGCTCCATCCGCAGCGCCTCGCGCGGACCCACAACCACGCGCCGCCGCGCCGCGTCGAGCCGCAACACATACAGCGGCGCCCGCGAGGCGATGCCGAGACCGCGGCGCTGACCGACGGTGAAATGCACGATGCCCGGGTGGCTGCCGAGCACGCGGCCGTTGAGATCGACGATCTCGCCGGGCTCCATCGCATTCGGCTTCAATCGTTCGACCACATCGGTGTAGCGGCCGGTCGGCACGAAGCAGATGTCCTGGCTGTCGTGCTTGTCGGCGACCGACAGGCCGAACTGGCGCGCGAGATCGCGGGTCTGCGGCTTGGTCATGTCGCCGAGCGGGAAGCGCAGGAAGTCGAGCTGGTCGCGCGTCGTCGCGAACAGGAAATAGCTCTGGTCGCGATCGCGATCGGCGGCGCAGACGAGCGCGCGCGAGCCGTCGGCGAGACGGCGCGACGAGACGTAGTGACCGGTGGCGAGCGCCGAGGCGCCGAGTTCACGCGCGGTCGCCAGCAGGTCGCGAAACTTGACCGAACGGTTGCACTCGATGCACGGCACCGGGGTTTCGCCGAGCGCGTAGCTGTCGGCGAAGCTGTCGATCACGGATTCGCGGAAGCGGCTCTCGTAGTCGAGCACGTAATGCGGAATGCCGATGCGCGCGGCGACGTCGCGGGCGTCGTGGATGTCCTGGCCGGCGCAGCAGGCGCCCTTGCGATGGGTGGCGGCGCCGTGGTCGTAGAGCTGCAGCGTGATGCCGACGACATCGTAACCCTGCGACTTCAGCAGCGCGGCGGTCGCCGACGAATCGACGCCGCCCGACATCGCCACCACGACGCGGGTGTCCTGCGGGCGTCCTTCCAGATCCAGGCTGTTGAGCATGGTGTCAGTCATACGCTGCGATCGCGGGGCGAGCCGTCGCGACCATTCCTTCCGCCTGTCCGGGAAGCGGTGAAGCCAGATTCCGCAAACCGTCGTGAATGCCGGTCTTTAATATAGGCCGACTTTCGGAGGCGCAATGCGGCGGCCCCGGTTTTGCGGACAGGCTAGGGCAATTCTTGCCGAGACGGGCAGAAACGGCGCGGCAGGAGCCCCGCCCGTTGCCCGAATGCGAAAGCTAGGTTACTGAATAGGCTAAACAATTTCACCCCGGCCCGGCTGGCCCGGTCCTTGCTGAGATGGGCGTAGATCAGTGTGAGAGCTCGCCCCGTGTTGAATGCCCCTTCGGATATCGTCTCGACCGCGCAGGCGCCCGCGCAGCGATCGACCGCACGCCAGGACCGGTCGTCTCCGACCGACAGTTTCTCGTCGCTGGTCGACAGCAACATTGCGCTGGAGACTGCCAGCAGCCAGCCCGCGACTGCGCTCGACCCGCGCCCGTCCTCGAGCGCGGCCGACGACCGCATGGCCAGCAATCGCCGCAACGATGCGGCGGACCAGAACCGCGCCGGCGATCGTAGCGACGACAGCCGGCGGACGTCGAATGCCGACAGCAGCAAAGAGGCCCCGGCGCGCGACGGCGCGACGCGGTCGGACGCGGCCGGGACCTCGAAGGCCGGAGACAGCGGCAAGGGCAAAGACGCCAAATCGGCCGATGACAGCAAGTCCGGCGACAGCAAAGACGGCACCGACACCGCGGCCACGGACCAGAGCCAGACCGCTGCCGAGGCCGTGCCGACTACCGCGCCCGTGGTTGCACCGGTCGCCGTCGCAGCAGTCACAGTCGACGCCCCGGCGACCGACGCGGCCGGAACGTCAGCGGAGGCGATCGGCGATGCCGCGACGGCCACGGCCGCCGGGCCGCTCGCCCTCGCAGCCGCCGCGGCGCTGAAGGCCAAGACCGCAGTCGTCGACCTCGCTGCGACCGGCCAGCAGGCCGAGACCACCGCAACCGAGACGGCGACCGCCACCGGCGTCGTCGCGCTCGATCCCAAGCTCGCGGCGCTGGCGACGCAGCCCAATGCCGGCAAGGCCGGCGCCAAAGCGACGGCGCAATCCGATCCTGCCGCCACCACCACGACCGCGGCGACGCCGGCGACCGTCGACGCGTCGGTTCAGGGCCTGCAGCAGACCGGCGCGGCGCAGCCGCAGACGGCTCCGGGGGAGCAGGCGAAAACCACCGAGGCGACTGCCGCCGCCGTCGAGCAGGCGAATGCGCAACCCAAGGCCGCGGCCCGTCATCACGCCGCCGACGCGTCGGCGCAGTCGCTGACCGACTCCAGTTCGCTGCCGCAAATCCAGGTGCCGGCGACGCAGCCGCTGCAGGCCTCGACCGCGACCCAGCAGACCGCTGCGTCGCCGCAGCTCACCGCGGCGCTCGCGACCAACGCGCCGGTGGCGATGCAGGATCTCGCGGTCACCATCGCGGCGAGGGCGAACGGCGGCGCCAGCCGGTTCGATATCCGGCTCGATCCCGCCGAACTCGGCCGCATCGACGTCCGCATCGAGGTCGACCGCAGCGGCAACGTGACCTCGCATCTCACCGTCGAGAAGCCCGAGACGCTGGCGATGCTGCGGCAGGATCAGAACCAGTTGCAGCGCGCGCTCGACAATGCCGGGCTGAAGACCGGCGACAGCGGCTTGCAGTTCAGCCTGCGCGACCAGTCGTCGTCGTCGTCGGGTCAGCAGCAGGGCCAACAGCAGGACGGCGGTCGCCACGCGCAACGGCTGGTGATCAGCGAGGAAGAGCTGCCGCCCGCGGTCGCCGCCGGACGCAGCTACGGCCGCATGCTGGGCGCCAGCAGCGGCGTCGATATCCGGATCTGAGGAGTCATCACCATGTCAGCCGCAGCCACCACCGCGACGACGCCGTATTCGGCCCCCAACCCGAACTACACCGCGACCTCGACGTCGAGCTCGACCACCGGCATCGCCGACAATTTCCAGACCTTCCTGACGCTGCTGACGACGCAGTTGCAGAACCAGAACCCGCTGGAGCCGCTGGACACCAACCAGTTCACCCAGCAGCTGGTGCAGTTCGCCGGCGTCGAGCAGCAGCTCAAGACCAACGAATCGCTGTCGTCGCTCTTGAAGCTGCAGTCCACCGCGCAGACCACGCAGGCGATGAACTTCATCGGCGCCAACGCCGTGGTCGACGGCAGCAAATCGCACTACGACGGCAAGACCGCCGGCTGGTCGCTGTCGACCGAGAAGCCGGTAACCGCGCAGGTGTCGATCCAGAGTTCGACCGGGCAGACGGTGTATTCCGGAAAATTCACGCTCAACGCCGGCAAGAACCAGGGCTTCACCTGGGACGGCCGCGGCAATGACGGCGCACAATGGCCGGAGGGCGACTACACGCTGTCGGTGGTCGCGACCGACGCCGCCGGCCAGCAGGCCACCGTCTCGACCCAGATCCAGGGCACCATCGACTCGGTCGACCTCACCCAGTCGCCGCCGATGCTGTCGATCGGCGGCCAGACCTTCTCGCTCGACCAGATCAAGAGAGTGGTGAAACCAGGCACCGGCACGACGACGTGACGCCGTCGCGCGGCTCGATCTGACGCCGTTTCTGCGGGCGAAACCGCGTTACTGCCCGACCAACTGATCGGCGAAATACGCGATCGTCTTGCGATACACCAGAGCGCGATTCCATTCGCGCATTGCCTCGAAATTCGGCGTGCCTTCTTCGTAGGAGCCGCCGGCGCGCCAGCCCGCGGTCTTCAGCAGATTGGCGGTCGAGGCCAGCACGTCCGGCACGCTGTGGCGCAGATCGACGTGGCCGTTGCCGTCGAAATCGACGCCGTATTTGATATAGGACGACGGCAGAAACTGAGTCTGGCCGAGTTCGCCCGCATAGGCGCCGACCATGTCGCGCATCGTGAGATCGCCGCGCTGCACGATCTTCAGCGCCGCCAGCAATTCACCCTGAAACAGCTCGGTGCGGCGGCAGTCATGCGCCATCGTCGCCAGCACGCGGAACACCGGCAGCTTGCCGATGTCGCCCTTGCCGAAGTCGCTCTCGAGCCCCCAGATCGCCACCAGGATCTGCGGCGGCACGCCGAACTGGCGCTCGATCCGCGACAGCAGCGACGCATGACGCTGCAGCATGGCGCGCCCGGATTTGATCCGGCCGGCGCCGACGCGGGTCGCGACGTACTGCTCGAAGGTCTTGTTGAAGGTGCCGCGCTGGCGACGATCGAACGCCAGCACCGCGGGGTCCGGGGTGACGCCGCCGAGCGCCTGGGAAATCACCTCGCGTGAAACCCCCGCCTGCGCCGCCTCGGCCGAGATGCTGGCGATGAAGGTGTCGAAATCGCCGCCACAGCGCGCGGCCTGGGCGGGCGCAGCGGCGAGGAGCGCGCAACCCGTGGCGCAGATCAGAAGGGCAAGACGCAAATGGGCCATTTAAACCATTCTCCAAATCGGCAGGGGCTGAGGCGAGCGGCGGATCGAGGATGCCGCCGAGATCGATGCGTATTGATGCGTATTGCGAGGACAATGCGGCGAATCTAGCATTTCTGGCCTGCGGTTGCGAGGCGCACTCCGGCGCGCCATATTGACGGCAGCATCTTGATCGAGAGTCGATGATCGGCGGATGAACGACGGGCCCGCCGACGACGAACCGACAGCCTGTCAGGAGAGGACCGCAACATGCCCCGCACGCTTCTGCGGCAACCGCTGTTCCGATTGCTGGCGATCAATCTGGCGGGTGGCGTCTGCCTCGCGGCGCTGCTGCTCGGCGGCTTGCTGTGGGTCAATCCGGGCCATCTGCGCGAACTGATCTTCGCAGACAGTTCGCCCGGCACCGCGCTCGGCCTGCTGATGTTCGGCTTCGTGATCACTTTCGGCAGCGCCGCGATGGGCTCGGCGATCATGGCGATGGGAACCGACCTGCGCGGCGGCGATCGCGGCAAGCGCCGGCCGTTCGACCTGATCCCGGGCGCCCAGCCGATCCCGGTGCGCGCCGAACGCGCGATACGGCCGGCGCGGCGGCGGAGCGAACCGCGGTTTTGAGGGCGATGCGCGGGCCCAAACCACGCCCCGCACGTCGGCAGTTCGTCGCAACTCAACAGTGTCAGGCCCGCGCCTGTCGCGGGCATTTTGGTTTCGGGCGCCACCAAAACGTGGATGGCCGGGACGAGCCCGGCCATGACGTAGGGATGAAATCGCGGACCGATCAGGCCGCGCGGCGCTGATGCCGGCCTTCGCGGATTTCTTCGATGATCTTGCTCGAGAACGCTTCGAGGTCGCCGGGATTGCGCGAGGTGATCACGCCGTTGTCGGTGACGACGGCGGAGTCTTCCCACTTGGCGCCGGCGTTGATCACGTCCTGCTTGATCGAGTGATAGGACGTCATCTTGCGGCCCTTGGCGATGCCGGTTTCGATCAGCAGCCACGGCGCGTGGCAGATCGCCGCTACCGTCTTGCCGGCGTCGAAGAACGATTTGATCAGCTTCAGCGCATCGGCCTCGACGCGCAGCAGATCCGGATTGATCTGGCCGCCGGGCAGCACGATCGCGTCGTAATCGTCGGCCTTCGTGGAGCCGAGCGCCTTGTCGACCTTGACCGGCCGGCCCCAATCCTTGCCGTCCCAGCCCTTGATCTCGCCCTGTTCCGGCGACACGATATCGACCTGCGCGCCGGCCGCCTTGAGGCGATCGCGCGGGGTTTCGAGTTCCGACTGTTCGAAGCCGTGGGTGGCGAGAATGAGCACGCGCTTGCCGTCGAGTTGGCCTGCCATGAGGAATCTCCGTATCCGATTTTGCTTGCGCCCCGCCCTGCTCCGCTAATCGACAGCGCGTGTGATCGTTCCGGGCGCATCAGCGCCGTCGTCCTGAGAGCCTGCCCCGGACTTGATCCCGGGTGCTCGCCCGATAGGGCGAGCCTCGAAGGATGCGGACACGAGGGCCGAGCTTGCGGCTCATCCTTCGAGGCTCGCTGCGCTCGCGCCTCAGGATGACGGAGTGCAAGTTGAGAACCCGCACGCGCCGACAGGTTCAGATATCAAACAGCCACGGTCATTCGTTCTCGCGGCGCCGAAGCGTCCGAGGTTTGCACCCGTCGCTTCACAGCGAGGGGTGGGGGCGCGCCGCGTGGCGCGAAGGTGGTGAGGTTCGCGAGGGCTTGCGATCCCTCGCGCAACGCCTCGTCGGCGCGCCCACCGCGGCGATTTTGGGCGTCGGGACCGTTCTTCCGGGAACACAGCGGTGCGGGATCTCCCCGGCCTTGCTGCGCCCGTCCAGCCACGAAAGCGGCAGCCGCTCGTAGTAGCGGCGGACGGTGACCTCTGCCTCCCGGACGCGTGCTTGCGAGGCACGACGCGCAGGACGCCGCGTCCATCCGGCTTTGCCGACCAGCGTCAGCTCCGCCGAACCATCGTTCCGGACCGGTTGCCCGGCCCGCCGATCTGTCCCGCTTGTACGACGCCTCGCGAAGCGCCCCTCACGGACAGGACGACGCGGACTATAATCATAATAGGATTATTGTCAAGAGGCGCGGCGTGACCCGAACGCGAGAGCTCTCATGTCGCCGCGTCGGCTTGATCCGCTTCCGCCTCGACCGCTGCCGGCGGCCAGAACACGGTCAGCCACACCGTCGCCTCGCCTTGCGCGGTCGCGTCGACGCGGTGGCGGCAATGCGCCGGGATGTCGACCCAGGCGCCGGGCGTCAGCGGCAATTCGCGTCCGTCGCCGAAGCGCAGCGTCGCCGAGCCCGCCAGCAGCACGACGAATTCGTCTTCGGCCTGGTCGTACCAAAACCCCTCGGGACTCGCCTGGCCGAACGAGACGATGCGCTCGATGCGGACGCCGCCGCGCGCCAGGAGCGTGTCGAGCGTTTCGTCCGGACCGGCGGGCGGCAGCGGTGCGAGCAGATGTCCGGTTTGCATGGGCAAAATCCTGAAGCTCGAGTCTTCGGCGGCGGGTGACCGGTGGCCGGCGCCCCACCCTGCAGTGCAGCGCATTTTAGCGCCTGTTTGGCGGGCAATCTGCTTGTGTTTCGCGGCCGGTCGTTTCATACCCCATCCGCCCGCGCCGGCCGCCTGCCGACGCGCCTCGCAGCGGCGGCCCCGCTCCCGACCAAGGGACGATGCGACCGCCTCGCGCTGTTTGTCCGACGTCAAGGAAGACGCCGGCCGATCGGCGTCGGATGAAGCGGGGCGCGGCGGATCGCCAACGGCCGGCGGTCCTCACTCAGCCAATCCGACCGGAGCCTTCCGTGCGCCCTGCCGTCATTGCCGCGACCGGCCTCTACACCCCGCCCGAGAGCATTTCGAATGCCGAACTGGTGGAGGCGTTCAACACCTATGTGGCGAACTTCAACGCAGCAAACGCAGCCGCGATCGCCGCCGGGCAGATCGGGCCGCTGCTGCCGTCGTCGCCGGAATTCATCGAGAAAGCGTCCGGCATCAAGTCGCGCTACGTGGTGGCGAAAGCCGGCATCCTCGATCCCGAGCTGATGCGCCCGGTGATCCCGGAGCGGCCGAACGAACAGATCTCGCTGCTCGCCGAGATCGCCGTGAAGGCGGCCGACGAAGCGCTGGAACGCTGGGGCAAGCCCCGCGCGCGGATCGGCGCGGTGCTGTGCGCCTGCTCCAACATGCAGCGCGCGTATCCGGCAATGGCCGTCGAGGTGCAGGACGCACTCGGCATCGGCGGCTTCGGCTTCGACATCAACGTCGCCTGCTCGTCGGCGACCTTCGGCATCAAGACCGCGGCGGATTTCATCGCCACCGGGTCGGCCGACGCGGTGCTGATGGTCAATCCCGAGATCTGCTCGGGGCATCTCAACTTCCGCGACCGCGACAGCCATTTCATCTTCGGCGACGTCGCCACCGCGGTGATCGTCGAGCGCGCCGACGAGGCGGAGGACGGCTGGGCCATTCTCGGCACCCGGCTGAAGACGCAGTTCTCCAACAACATCCGCAACAATTCCGGCTTCCTCAACCGCGCCTGTCCGGAAGGCCGCGACCTCGCCGACAAGCTGTTCGTGCAGCAGGGCCGCAAGGTGTTCAAGGAAGTGGTGCCGATGGTCTCCGACATGATCATCGACCACGCCGCCGAGATCGGCATCGACCCGCACGCGCTGAAACGGATGTGGCTGCACCAGGCCAACATCAACATGAACGAGATCATCGGCCGCAAGGTGCTGGGCCGCGATCCGACCCGCGAGGAGAACGTCATCATCCTCGACGACTACGCCAACACCTCGTCGGCAGGCTCGATCATCGCCTTCCACAAGCACCAGGACGACATGGCCCAGGGCGACCTCGGCCTGATCTGCTCGTTCGGCGCCGGCTACTCGGCCGGCACGGTGTTCGTGCAGAAGCGCTGAGGCGCGACCGCCGCTCAGGCCCGCGCCTTCACCACCGCGTCGAGCGCCGACCCGGCACCGGTGTCGAACAGCACGAAGCGGTTGCGGCCGGCGCGCTTGGCGGCGTAGAGCGCCGCATCGGCCTCCGCAAAAGCGGCGTCGATCGAACTGCCCGAAACCACCCGGCAGCCGCCGATGCTGACCGTCAGCGCGATGTCCTGACCATCGTCGGAGCGGATCGGCGTGGCGTTCATCGCGGCGACCATGCGCGCGCACAGCGCCCGCAGGCCGTCCTGGTCGCAATCCTCGACCAGCACGACGAACTCGTCGCCGCCCCAGCGGGCGCAAGTATCTCTCTCGGTCAGCAGCGGCGCCAATCGCCGCGCGGTCTCGCACAGCAGCCGATCGCCGGCCAGATGGCCGAACGCGTCGTTGACGTCCTTGAAGTCGTCCAGATCGATCAGCACCAGCCCGGCCGACCGCGGCACCAGAGGCGACCTCGCCAGCCACTGCTCGAACACCTGGGTGAAGCCGCGCCGGTTGGGGATCTCGGTCAAGAGATCGATATTGGCGAGACGTCGCAGCTTCTCGGTCCGCTCGTCGACCAGATCCTCGAGAATGCGGGTGTGGTCGCGCACCGCGTGCGCCATACCGGACAGGGTGCGCGACAGCCGGCCGATCTCGTCGCTGCCGCGATCGACGACGATATGGTCGAAGTTGCCGTCTTCGACCCGTCGCGCCGCCGCCTCGACGATCGCCAGCCGGTCGAGCACGACGCGCCGGAACAGGATGGTGACGAGCGCGACCGCCGCGGTCATCATGAACACCAGCAACAGCGCGATCGGGGTGAACAGGCGGCGATCGATGATGGCGTCGATGTCCATCAGCGTCACGTTGAACCAGCCGAGCCGATCGAGATAGCCGACCCCGACCAGGAACTCGCGCCCGCCGATGTTCATGAAGCGCGATTCGACCGCCGCGGGGCCGGCGGAGACGCGCTGCATCATGGCGGCGAGTTCGGCGGCGTCGGCCGGCTTGTCGACCTGCTGGAAGATCGTCTTCTTGGTCTTGGTGTCCTTGGTGAGGCTGTGGAAATCGACCATCCCCGGATCGCGATGCGCCTGGATGGCGCCGGCGCGATCGACGAACATGCTGGTGATGCCGGTCTGCGGCAGCGCCACCACCTCGCGGATGAATTCGCTGAGGTCGACGCCGGTGCCGATCACGCCGAGAATCCGGCCCTGGTCGGCGATGACGCAGTTGATCCAGACCTTGGTGACGGCGAGATTGTCGTCGCGGTCGACGTTGAGCTGGCAGGCCTGGCCGGCCGCGATCGTCTTGAAGTACCAGCCGTCGCGCGAATTGTCGCGCTTGACCTGATAGCGGAGCTGCTTGCCGTCATAGCTGCCGGCGGCGTCGTTGAAGTAGTAGTTGCCGGACTGGTGGACGACGAAGAAATAGCTCTTGTCGTGGAACGACAGCCGGTAGTGCTCGAGCTCGGCCAGCCCGCGCGCGGTCTTGTCCGGATCGGCCTCGTCGCGGGCCCAGGCGCGCACCGCCGGCGAGCGCGCCACCGTCTCGGCCAGCGAGACCTCGCGGATCAGCGCCTCGAGGCCGCGATAGCGATCGAACAGCACCTGCTTTTCGGCGAACAGCGTGCCGAGCGCGACCACGGTCTTGCGGGTGAGGAATTCGAAGGCGACATAGGCCGGCAGGGCGACCAGACCGAACACGCAGACGGTCACGACCAGGAACCGCGTCTTGAGGCTGGTGGCAATCTGATTCCAGAGGGCGCCCATCGTGCTTGGTGTCATCTCCGCCGAAACAGGCCGTCGTTCCGAGCGACCGCCGAAGAACCCGGCATACAATCAAGATCTGAAGGCTTCTCTAATGGCTTACCGGCGCGCGCGCAGAGCTGCCATCTGCCGCGAGCCGCGCATGATCGTGTCGACCGGCTCGCTCATCGATCGCCGCGCGGATCATCAGACATGCGTCATCGCCCCTGTTGTTTGGACGGCGCGGGGACGCCGGTGGTTCTAGCGCGAATGGGCCGCCAGCCCCTTCGCCGCGCCACAAACGAGGGCGCGCGGAACGCCGGACGCGCGATGCGTCCGCAGCCTCATGCGCAAAGCAAAAAAGCGCATGAGTTAGAAACCACGAAAGCACCGACACGTCCGGCGTTCCGCACGCGGTGAGGCTTCCGGCTTGCTTCGTGCTCTCCCCGGTGGCGTTTAATACGCTTGGGTTCGTCACCGTCGGGACTGAGCGGCGCGGACGCGAGCGTCCTCACCTTGGTTTCCTGCGGCCGGTCGGCGTGCAGGCGCTCCATCCCTTGACGCCAGCGACGGGCGTCGGGACCACACGATTTGGGCCGGCGCGCAAAGGCGATGCAGATGGGGCGCATCTCCGCCCCGGCCCGCATCGCACAGCGTCGTCGTCATGCGCCTGAAGTCCGGCGGCTCCATAGACCCCGAGGCCAGGCCCTGCGGACCTCCTGCCTCAAAGCCCCCTGCCGCCTTCCCTCCGCGCCCGACGCTGCCGCGTCCACCGCACCCCGCCCCGCGACTAGTGACGATCGCGAGCCGCCCCTCGGTATTGGAGCGGGATGGATAGGAATATATACTGGTGTGGGAATTTTGTCAAGAGCAGCAAGCGACCGCGATGGACGCCCCCCCCGCGAGAACATCGGCGATCACAAACAGACCTCTCTTCAAACGAAAATTGTGATGGATGTCTCGACCTGGGATAGGATTGATAAACACTTGTGATACGAAGATGGCCTTTTGCGCTGGGAAACAAGACTGTATGAATGATCTCGACAGAATGCTCAGCCATTGGTTCTTGTCATAAAGGCCGAACCTCGTGCGCTACGAGCTCGTAGATTGTCTGCTATAAACGTAGCTAACTTTTCAGGATCCTTCCACTTGGTTGTTCTTCGAGTCGGATCAAAATCATTTAAACGGATGACTGATCTAAGCGTATCTAAAGGGAGTTCACGTAGCCAAAGCAGAAAATCGTCGGCGCTACGAACTGCATTCTCAGCATATATGTCTGGAATCTTCGCCGAATTGTCGCGAGCCTTCTTCGGTTTGATTGCTTCTTCGCGGACCGGGATGGTTTCTAAAAGGCCGTTTAGCCTGTCCGAGAAAGCCGCATTTTTTTCGGCCTCCTCTGCAATCAGATCAACGAGACCTCGCAGCAAGACCATCAACTCTTTTTCTTTTCGCATAGCTGTCTGATTTCTCGTGTAAGGCCATGAAGTGCGGAATATGCTGCGCCATACTTCCCTTTGAAAGTTCGGATGTCAGCATCAACATCGGCACCGCGGGCGACATCTACGGCTTGCGGTATCGTGTTAGCAAAAAGTGCTGGCTGGGTCACATCATTGCCTTCGCTGAATCGACCTAACCGGCCGTCTTGCAGATCAGCAATCACGCGGCGGTGCAGATTGTTGCTTTGTACCTTCGTCGCAACAATACCAAGAGAGGGTATGGGCCGACCAATATCGCGCGCGAAGCGGGCCACATTGTCGACGATCTGATAAATTCCCCAAGTGGAAACAATGTCCGGAATAGTCGGAATTATGTACCCGGTTGAGATGCGTAAGCCATTTTTGGTAACAGTTCCAAGGCTAGGAGGACAATCGATGATAATGTAATCGTATCGATCCATTATCGGTAAAAGGGCGTTTCGCAAGATATCCAGCGGGCTTGCGGTAAAATTGCCAGCCATCGCGATCATTGGGATGCGATCCTGCATCTCAATCAATCGAATGCTCGATGGCAAAAGATCAAGCCGTGCGATTCCGTCATTTATTCGCGACACCCGATGAGCGATTGCCTTCTCAATATCAAACTTTGACGCGGTATGCGGATTGAGCCGATCTTCAAAAAGCTGAGCTACCGTTCGTCCATCTTTATCCATCTCAGCCCATTGCTCTTCCGAGATTAGCGTGACGGTCGCATTGGTTTGCGGATCAAGATCGATCAGCAAAACATGCTTGCGTTCTTCCTGTGCAAGCATCTCAGCTACCGCGACGGCCGTCGTTGTTTTTCCGACGCCCCCTTTTAGGTTGATGAAGCTCAGGATGTGAGTCTCTTCACCCTTGAAAACCTTCACCCAAGCCTCAACTGCCTCACGATTCCAGACTGGTCCGCTTTGCAATTGTTGCAGTGGCTTTGGAAAATCGTCGTACCGAAGCCGCCAATTGGAGACCGCCTGCTTTGAAACCTTAGCCATTTCAGCAACTTCCGCGATTCCCACCAGTTCTGATCTCGCTGCCATCACAACCCTGCGCTTGCGTTAATTACACACGAAATAGAATTATGTGTACATATTACACAAAATTGCTATTCTTGCCTGGCCGTCAACATATACGAACCTGGCGGTTATGTCAGTGGCGAATGCAATAGCAACATCAGGAGAATCGAAATGGGAGACGATAAGACAATTCGCGGTCCCGCAGATCGTGCACGAGTGAATGTTCATGAAGACTACGAGGTAAAATACTGGACGCAAAAGTTTGGGGTCTCGGCCGACCAGTTGCGTCGCGCGGTAAAGGCTGTTGGCCCCATGGCTCGCGACGTGGCCCGTTATCTTGGAAAACCTCTCTAGCAAGCGCAGCCCGGATGGAGCGAAGCGAGATCCGGGGTCTGCGCTTTGCCCCGGATTGCGCTCCGCTTCATCCGGGCTACAAACTGCCTACTGTCGGACGCCTGTTCGTACTATTGGGTCGATTCGGTTTTGGCGCGTAGGGCGGATGAGCCGAAGGCGTCATCCGCCGCGATCGGAGTGGTGGGTTACGGCTGCGCCTAACCCACCCTACGGATCTCCGCCTGATAGCAACGGCCCTGGATTTGGCACGGCCTCCTCATCCTGAGGAGCCCGGCGAAGCCCGCAGGGCGGAGCCGGGGCGTCTCGAAGGATGGGGCCACGGGGGCCTGCGGCGCATGGTTCGAGACGGCGCTGCGCGCCTCCTCACCATGAGGCGGTACGGGTCGTGAGATCTGCGAATCACCAAGGCTGATTGCATCAGCAAGCGTGGTCCCGGATGTCGCTTCGCTCATCCGGGCTACGGGACCGCGGCTTTCCGGTGCCTCTCGACTCGTCATCCCCGCGCAGGCGGGGATCGATACGCCGCAGCGGCTCGCCAGGGGCGATGAGGTCGACGCCGTTCGTTCGACTGCCGGGTCAAGGGTTATGGGTTCCCGCCTGCGCGGGGACGACGGGTTGCGCGGCCGTCAGGCGGATGAGCCGAAGGCGTCATCCGCCGCGATTGGTGACGGTGGGTTACGGCTTCGCCTAACCCACCCTACGGCTCCTCGTATTTGGACGGCCTACGTGTCGCGCTGCTCGCGGCTGTGGAAGACGCGCAACATCAGGACCGCTTCGGCATCGAACGTGTAGCGGAGCACATAGACCGCGTTGAGCACCGGCAGATTGAGCTGGCGATAGCCGCCGGGGCCGGGACGCCCGATCCGCGGATAGTCGGCAATCAGCCGCGCCTGCTTGACGATTTCGGCCGCGATGCGATTTGCGATGGCGGGATGGTTGTCGCGGAGAAATTCGGCGAAGCGTTCGAGATCGGCGACGGCAGTGTCCGACCAGACGAGCTTTACGGTGGACTTCTATCGGCTTCTGGGAAACGGCTTGTAGTCGGGCGTGCCCCATGTGGCGAGCCAGCGTTCGACCTCGTCCTGCGGGTAGGTCGCTTCCTCGCCGGATTTGATGGCGGCCACCTGCCGATCGAGTTCGGCGAGGTCTTCGGGAGAAATCTCGACCGGGGTCTCGGCCAGCGCCGTCAGGCCCGCGACCAATTCGGCGACCGAGACGCCCTGCGCGTCGGCGCGTTCGCGAAGACGGGTTGCGGTGGTCTCGTCGACCTCGATCAGGTGCCGCTTTGATGCCATCGGCTCTGCCTCGGCTTCATCACAGGTGGAAGGTGGGCACGGCGCAAGCGCGCCTTTGCCCACCCTACTGTCGTCAGTTGTCCAGGAAGCTCCGCAGCTTCCGCGAGCGGCTCGGGTGCTTCAGCTTGCGCAGCGCCTTGGCTTCGATCTGGCGGATGCGCTCGCGGGTCACCGAGAACTGCTGGCCGACTTCTTCCAGCGTGTGGTCGGTGTTCATGCCGATGCCGAAGCGCATGCGCAGCACGCGTTCTTCGCGCGGGGTCAGCGAGGCGAGCACGCGCGTGGTGGTCTCGCGCAGGTTCGACTGGATCGCGGCGTCGATCGGCAGCACCGCGTTCTTGTCCTCGATGAAGTCGCCGAGATGGCTGTCCTCTTCGTCACCCACCGGGGTTTCGAGCGACAGCGGCTCTTTCGCAATCTTCAGGACCTTGCGGACCTTCTCCAGCGGCATGCCGAGCTTTTCGGCGAGTTCTTCCGGGGTCGGCTCGCGGCCGATCTCGTTGAGCATCTGCCGGCTCGTGCGCACGATCTTGTTGATCGTCTCGATCATGTGCACCGGAATACGAATGGTGCGGGCCTGGTCGGCGATCGAGCGGGTGATCGCCTGCCGGATCCACCACGTCGCATAGGTGGAGAATTTGTAGCCGCGGCGATACTCGAATTTATCGACCGCCTTCATCAGGCCGATATTGCCTTCCTGAATGAGATCGAGGAACTGCAGGCCGCGATTGGTGTATTTCTTGGCGATCGAGATCACGAGACGCAGATTGGCCTCGACCATTTCCTTCTTGGCCTGGCGCGCCTCGCGCTCGCCCTTCTGCACGCTGTGCACGATCTTGCGGAATTCGCCGATCTCGAGCCCGGTCAATGCCGCCATCGACTGGATCTCCTGGCGCAGCTCGCGGATCCGGTCCTTCTCGTGATGGACGAAGTTCTTCCAGCCCTTGGCGGAGAGTTTCGAGACGCGGTTGAGCCAGCGCGGATCGAGCTCGGAGCCCTGATAATTGCGCAGGAAGTCCTCGCGCGCGACGCCGTGGCTGTCGCCGAGGCGCAGCAGCCGGCCTTCGAACGACACCAGCTTCTTGTTGATGTCGTAGAGCTGCTCGACGAGTGAGTCGATACGCGCCTGATTGAGCCGCAGCGACTTCACCTCGACGATGATTTCGTCCTTGAGCTTCTTGTATTTGCGCTCCTGCGAGGGCGACAGCGACGGCCCCTGGGACGCGCTCTCGAGCTGGTTGGCGATGTCCTGCTCTTGCAGCTTGCGCAGCTTCTTGTAGTTGTCGGCGATCTTGTCGAAGGTCTCGACCACCTTCGGCTTGAGTTCGGCCTCGATGGCGGCGAGCGACATCTGGTTCTCGAACTCGTCGTCGTCCATGTCGCCATCGGCGGCGCCTTCGCCACCACCCTCGCCGGCGGCCGGGGCCGCGGCGGGCGCGGCGCGCTGCTGCGCGGGACGGAACGGCGTCGCCGACGGCGGCGCGGCGGGCGGCGCGACATGCGCGGGCGCTCCGGCATCGCCTTCGCCCTCGGCCTCGGCGGTGGTTTCCTCGCCGCCCTCGCCGGCCATCGCCGGGTTCATATTGGCCTTGGCGTCGGGGCCGGCGTAGGTCGCCTCCAGATCGATGATGTCGCGGAGGAAGATCTTTCCTTCGTTGAGCTCGTCGCGCCAGATGATGATCGCCTGGAAGGTCAGCGGGCTTTCGCAGAGTCCGGCGATCATCGCCTCGCGGCCGGCCTCGATGCGCTTGGCGATGGCGATTTCGCCCTCGCGCGACAACAGCTCGACGGTGCCCATTTCGCGCAGATACATGCGCACCGGATCGTCGGTGCGCTCGCCGGGCTCGGACTTCTTGGTCTCGGTGACCGCCTTGGCGGTGACTTCGACGAGGTCGTTATCGGGCTCTTCCTCGGCCTCGTCCTTGGCGTCCTCGTCGTCGCTGTCGCTTTCCTCGGCCTCGGACACGTTGATGCCCATATCGGACAGCATCGACATGATGTCCTCGATCTGCTCCGGCGAGGTGGTGTCGGACGGCAGCACTTCGTTGAGCTGGTCGAAGGTCACGAAGCCGCGCTTCTTGGCCTGCTTGATCATCTTCTTGACGGCCGCGTCCGACAGGTCGAGCAACGGCGAGGGAGCGTCGGCGGAGTCCTTCTCCGGCGCGTCGGCCTTGTCGTCCTTTTCCTTGTCTTTCAACTGAACCGTCTTCGCCTTGCTGGCCATTCACTGCTCCTGAACGCGCGCATGATGGTCGCGTCGCCGCGCCGCCAAAAACTCGCCTTAAACTTGCCTTGCCGGGTGAGACGCGCAAAGGGCGGCGCTCGCCTGCGCCACCCGACACGATCCCGCTTGGTGGTTTCCCAAAAATGGTGCCCGAAGGCGTTCTACCGGAATGCCGTTAAGCCCTTACTAACCCTGTTTTTGCAGCCTAGGCGCGGGTTTGGCGAGTCTTTTCACGGCACCCGCCGTACCAACCGCCGCGAACCCGGTCACACGCTCCGATGAAACCGGCCCGATGACTGGCCGAATCCCTCGATCAGCGCCTCAGTCCCTTCCACTTCCGAGAGCCGCGCCTTGACGTCCCTCAACCAGGCGACGTTGGCCTCGCTGCCGTCTTCACCCAAAGCCAGCTCGGCATCCTTCAATTCCCTAAGTAAGGAGTGCGATTGTCGATGCAAGGCAACGAGTTGCTGCCACGTCGAAAGAACGTCCTCGGGCGCAGCATCAGGCCCCGCGCCCCACACCGCATGGGTCGTGATCGCGCGTTCAAGGCGTTGCAATTGCTCGGATAAACCCGCCTTGGCGAGATCGGCGCGAAGTTTTTCGGATTGTCCCGCCGGATCGTCGCCCTGATGGTGGTCGGCCGCGAAGGCGGCGATGATCGCCGCCCGCAGCCGGTGCGCCTCCGGATGGGCGAATTCCAGCGCCGCGACCTCTTCGAGGTGGTCGTGCAGCAGCCAGGGGTGGTTGAGCAGCGATTGCAGGATCAGCGCCTCGCGGCGGGACAGCGCGCTGCGCTGGCCGCGCATGATCGGGCTCGACGCCAGATCGGGGCTGGAGACCTGATACGGCCCGCGCCCCTGCGGCGGCGAGCTGAGCCCGGTCTGCCGGCCGAACGGCGCATAACGGCCGCCGCCCTGTGGAAAACTCCCGCGCGGCGCAAACCGGCGGCCCGAATCAGCGCCGCCGCGCGCGCCGCCGCCGGCCCGGAAGCCGCTCCCGAAGCCGCCGCCAAAGCCACCCTGCGGTGCGAAGGCGGCGCGCAGCCGCTCGGCCCAATCCTGCCGATAATAGCGCCGCACCACCTCGTCGCGGATGCCGTTGGCGAGTTCGTTGATCCGCGCCTCCAGCGCCGCGCGGCGCTCCGGCGTGGCGAAGCTGCCGCCCTCGGATTCGCGCGACCACAACAGATCGGCGAGCGGCCGGGCCACGCCGATCACCTCCTCGATCGCCAGCCTGCCGCCGGCGCGGGCGAGATCGTCGGGGTCCTGGCCCTCGGGCAGCAGCGCGAAGCGCAGGCTCTTGCCGGGCTTCAGATGCGGTAGCGCCAGATCGGCGGCGCGATAGGCGGCCTTCTGGCCGGCGCGGTCGCCGTCGAAACACAGGATCGGCTCGTCGGCCATCTTCCACAGCAGTTGAAGCTGGTTCTCGGTCAGCGCGGTGCCGAGCGGCGCGACGGTGGCGGCGAAGCCCGCCGTGACCATGGCGATGACGTCGATATAGCCCTCGACCACGATCACCGACGCGGCGCCGGTCGGCGTCGCCTTGCCGGCCGCGTCGTGCGCCGCCTTGCGGGCGGTGGCGAGGTTGTAGAGGTTGTCGCCCTTGTGAAACAGCGGGGTTTCGGGCGAGTTCAGGTACTTCGCCGCGACGTCCTTCTCCAGCGCACGGCCGCCGAAGGCGATCACCCGGCCGCGGATGTCGGTGATCGGAAACATCACCCGGTCGCGAAACTTGTCGAACGGCACCGGGATGTCGTCGCCGGCCGACAGCAGCCCGGCCTCGATCATGCTCTCGACCGAAACGCCGTGACCGCCGAGATGCTCCTTCAGCGCGAAGCGATCCGGCGAGGCGTAGCCGATGCGGAATTTGACCTGGGTCGAGGGCAGGATGCCGCGATCGGCGAGATAGCCGCGGGCGCGAGCGCCGGCGCGCGAGGCGAGATTCTCGGAGAAGTACACCGCCGCCATTTCCATGACGTCGTAGAGCGAGCGGCGGCGCTGCTCCTGCCGCGCGGCGTCGGGCGTCGCGGCCGGCAAGGCGAGGCCCGCCATCGCGGCCAGCCGCTCGACCGCTTCGGGGAAATCCACCCCGTCGGTCTGCATGATGAAATCGAAGATCGAGCCGTTCTTGCCGGACGAGAAATCGAACCACGCCTGCTTCTCGTCATTGACGAAAAACGACGGCGTCTTCTCTTGTTGAAAGGGCGACAGCCCCTTCCACTCCCGCCCGGCCTTCTTCAGCTTGACCCGACGGCCGACCACCTCCGACACCAGCAGCCGGGCTTTCAACTCGTCGAGAAATTGCGGCGAAAAGCGCATGGGGTACGGAGGCTCTGGGTCGGGCGCGGGGGCGCCAACCGATTAGGGATATAGGGCTCGCGCCGGCAATGCCGAAGTTCGATTGGCTTATACCGGCTTTCCACAGGCGCAGACCGGTCTCGCGCCTGTCCGTCAGCGACCCGAGCGGTCGCACATGACGATTCGCGCTCGCCGCGAACATCACCCTCCCCTGGAGGGGGAGGGTCGGCACGCAGCCCGCAGAGCGGGATGCGGGACGGGGTGGGGTGAGAAGCGGGCACGGCGGACGAACTCTTCGCCACCCCACCCCGCTCGCTGGCGCGAGCGACCCTCCCCCTCCAGGGGAGGGTGAAGAGGGTGCCGGGGGGACACACGCGCTTGCCTGGGTCAGCGCCCCTCGGACGAAGCCAACGCGCACGCCAAGATGTCGTCTTCGTCGAAAACGTGCTCGGCGATCGCGTAAGGGGGGCCGGCATACCAACTTGGATCGTGATCGCGATCGAGGCGAATGGCGGCAATGGTGCGCGTGCCGACGTCGGTGCAGCGCCAGCGTCCGGCTTCAGTGAGGAATTCAGTGCCGATCTGAAAGTCCGCGTGAATCATCATCCGGCCTCAGGCTCAATCTTCGCGACGATGCTACCAATGCGGGAGACGAGCGATCTTAACACGTTGTCAAATTCTCGCAATATTCCGCATTGCAGCATAAGAATTCGTCGCTATATCAGGGTCAATTCGCAACTGCGGCAGGTTTGATCTGCCTCATTGCTGCACCGCATAAGCGGGATTGAAGTGCCGCACCCACGCGCGATGCGCGGGGGAGTCGGGGGAGAGCGATTCACCAAGGTCCAGGGCTCACTTGCGCCGTTTCCGGCAACGGAACCGGGCGCAGTCGACCAATAAGGAGCCAGAACCATGGCGAATTGTAACTGTTGCAATGTGGAAATGACGTCGCTCGGCGTGGAGACCGTCGACGGCGTCTATGCGATCCACTCCTGGAAATGCGACGAATGCGGTCACGCGCTCGACATCGCGACCGCGGCGGTCGACGCCTACGACTTCCCGAGCTTCTGCCTGACCGAGCCCGGCAATCCGGAATGGCTGACGCTGCTGCCGCTCGCCGGCAACGCCCATATCGAACTTCATCTGAACCGCTAGAGCAGTTCCGTTTCTGTTGGAATCAGAATTGGCGCGCTGGGACGCTGACCCCAGGCGAAACCTCATGGTGAGGAGGCGCGTAGCGCCGTCTCGAACCATGACCGCCAGCGATGCGTCGCCCCATCCTTCGAGACGCCCGGCTTTGCCGGGCTCCTCAGGATGAGGATTCAGTGCATCTCGAAAGGCTGTGTCGCTTCAATCAAACAATGAACCGCTAACTCGCCCGACGCAGCTTCAGCCGGCACTGTCCGGCTGAAAGCGTCCCGAGACGATGTGCGGCTGTCCCGCGACATCCCAATTGTAGATGTAGACGTAGGCCGTGATCACCGCGCCGCTCCGGAGGGTGACGTGTGCGATCTCGCGCCGGTACTCCCTCGGTTCGGGATAGTCCTCGGTGCAACTCTCGTAGTCGTCGAGCCGCGCCAGCAGCTCGCGCGGCTGTCGCATCCGGAAGACTTCGCCGACCACGATGTCGGCGGGACCCGCGGCCGCGACCAGGCCCGGATAGTGCCGGATCCGGTACAGCCGGCCCGGCATCGTCGCCGCGCCGAGACATTCGGCGCCGGCGGACAACAACCGCGCCATCGGATTGTCGAAGCCGCGCATCAGCGTGCCGTAGACGAACAGCCGATCGAGCATCGTGCCTCCGAATGAAGATCTACACGTCCGCGCGGCCTGAGCGCCTCATCGATTGATCGAAGCAATCCGGCCTTTCCAGAGGCACTGAGTCCTCATCCTGAGGAGCCCGGCGAGGCCGGGCGTCTCGAAGGATGGGGCAACGCAGTGCCGGTGGCGCATGGTTCGAGACGGCGCTGCGCGCCTCTCACCATGAGGATGTACTTGCGGCACGAGCTGCGCATCATCAAGCCTGATTTCACCTCGAGCAGAACGGCTCTAAGCCGGCACCGCGCTGACCGGCGCGGCCGTATCCTCGCCGGCCGAGACGACGTTGATGCTGACGTCCATCCGCAGAAACTCATCGGCGCCGCCGAAATAGCTGCCGTGCAGCGGCACCGCCTGAATCGGATCGCGCGCCACCGCCACCCGCACCAGATCGCGACTGCCGATGATGCCGTTGGTCGGATCGAACTCGATCCAGCCGGCGCTGGGCAGATACACCTGCACCCAGGCGTGGGTCGAGCCGCCGCCGACATAGCCGTGCGCGCGGTCGCCATGCACGAACAGATAGCCGGAGACGAACCGCGCCGCGATGCCGAGCCGGCGCAGCGCCTCGATCATCAAGAGCGCGAAATCGCGACAGGTGCCGGAGCCGGTCTGCAGCGTGTCGAGCGGATGCTGGGTGCCGTGGGCATGGCGCTTGCGATAGCTGAACGCGCCGCGGATGCCGTGGGTGAGACCGCTGAGAATCTTGAAGGTCGGCGTCGAGCCCTGGGCATCGAGAAAGCTGAGTGCCCAGGCCGACAATTCGCCATCCGGATCGCCGTATTGCGGGCGGATGAACGGCTCGAGGTCGGGAAACTCCTCCTCCTCGTACAGGAACGGATAGAAGAACGCGCGATCGTCCGGCGTCAGCGCGAACTCCTCGCTGGGATGATGCTCGACGGTGGCGGTGGAATCGAAGGTCAGCGTGGTCGCGCGCCGGTCGAAGGTCGCGATTGCGACGCTGTTGCCGAACACGTCGTGAATCCAGCGCAGCGACGCCGGCTGCGGCGTGATCACCAGCGCGCCCTGCAGCATCCGCAGGTCATGGCTGTCTCGCGGCCGCAGCATCACCCGGTGTTCGCCGAAGGCGACCGGATGGGCGTAGTGATATTCGGTGCGGTGAGTGATGGTCAGCAGCGGCATGGACAATGATCTGGATCTCGACTTTGCGGTGCCGGAACGATACCAGCGTTGTTGGGGGCGAACTGCTGATTTGATGGGCATTGCAGACATGAGCGGCGCGAATGATTCCCTACGCCTCGAGGACGGACAGGTTCCGGTCATCGAGCGAAATCCGGCGGGAGCGTCGCCGTTTCTGCTGGTTTGCGACCATTACGGCCGCAAGATCCCGCCGCAGCTCGGCGATCTCGGCCTGCCCGAAGCCGAACTCACCCGCCACATCGCCTGGGACGTCGGCATCGCCGGCGTCGCCGAGCGGTTGTCCGATGCGCTCGGCGCGCATCTGATCGCGCAGCGTTATTCGCGGCTGGTGATCGACTGCAACCGCCCGCCGAGCGCCGAGAGCTCGATCCCGCTGGTCAGCGAGACCACCACGATTCCCGGCAATGACGGGCTGACGCGCGAGCAGGCCGAGGAGCGCCGGCGGCTGATCTTCGATCCGTATCATGCGCGGATCGAGGCCACGATCGACGCACGCCTCGCCGCCGGACGGCCGACCATCCTGCTGGCGCTGCATTCGTTCACGCCGGTGTATCACGGCATGGCGCGGCCCTGGCACATCGGCACGCTGTATCAGCACGACGAGGTTCTGCCGCCGCTGCTGCTCGCCGAACTGCGCCGCGAGGACGGCCTCGTGGTCGGCGACAACCAGCCCTATGCGGTCAGCGACGGCACCGACTACGCGATCCCGGTGCACGGCGAGGCGCGCGGCCTGATCAATTCCGGCATCGAAATCCGCCAGGACCAGATCATCGACGAGACCGGCCAGGCCGAATGGGCCGAGCGGCTGGCGCGGGTGCTCACCGCGATCGAAGGGGTGCTGCGGGCGCGGCAGGCGATCAAGTAATCAAATCGCGCATCCGAGACCGTAGGATGGGTTAGGCGCTCTTGCGCCGTAACCCATCGTCTCTCTGTCGGCACGCGCGATCGGTGGGTTACGCGCTGCGCGCTAACCCACCCTACGGTTCTACTACCGCTCTCCCCGTCATTCCAGGGCGCCGCGCAGCGGCGAACCCGGAATCCGATCCCCGGGCAACCTCGAGATTCCGGGTTCGCTCGCTGTCGCGAGCGCCCCGGAATGACGTCGCCCTATTTCGCCCGGCTGAGCGCGAGCCAGACGCCGCCGCCGATCATGAAGCCGCCCGAGATCCGCGACAGCAGCCGGGTGCGGCGCGCCGAGAACATCGTCCGCGCGCGCCCCGCCAGCAGCGCGTAGACCGCGTCGGTGACCGCGACGATCGCCATGAAGGTCGCGCCGAGCAGCGCCACCTGCGGGACGTGATCGCGCTGCAGATCGACGAATTGCGGAATGAACGCGCCGAAGAACACCAGCACCTTCGGATTGGCCAGCAGCACCACCAGCCCCTGCAGGAAGAAACCGCCGCGCGGCGGCGGGGGCGGCGCGTCGGTCGCCACGCCCTGCACCGGATTGCGGATCAGGCCGATGCCGAGCCACACCAGATAGGCGGCGCCGAGCAGGCGCAGCCAGTCGAACCAATAGCCCATCGTCGCCATCAGCGTGGTGAGGCCGGCCGCCACCAGGGCGATGACGAGGCCGAGGCCGAGCTGCGCGCCGGCGATGTTGGCCAACGCGGCGCGGGTGCCGTGGCGCAGGCCGTTGGCGATCACCAGCGTCACCACCGGCCCCGGCAGCAGCGCCAGCACGATGCAGGCGCCGACATAGGTGAGATACAGTTCGAGCGACATCGGCATTCCCATTCGCGACCGGATTTCGGCGCGAAGGATAGCAGCGACGCGGCCGCAAGGCGAGCCGACCCGAGATCGTCACGCCCGGAGCGCGCCGCGGCGCAGACAGGCTGCGCGCCGCGTCAGTTGCGCGTCGCGGCCTGCGGCAACGTCAGCACGTTGTCCGCTGCCCTCTCGGGCATCGTCTCCGGCATCTCGGCGGCGACCGGGGCGACGATCTTGCGATACAGATGCCAAGTGGTGTGGCCGAGGATCGGCAGCGTCACGACGAGGCCGAGGAAATACGGCAGCGCCGAGACCGCCAGCAGCAGCACGATCGCCGCGGCCCAGGCGATCATCGGCCCCGGGCTCGTCACCACAGCGCGGACGCTGGTCAGCATCGCGGTGACGAAATCGACGTCGCGGTCGAGCAGCAGCGGAAACGACACCACGGTCAGCGAGAACAGCACCAGCGCCAGCGCCGCGCCGACGCAATTGCCGACGGCGAGGAACACCAGCCCTTCATTGGTCGTCAGCACCACCGAGATGAATTCCTGCAGGCTGCCGAACGAGGCGCTGACGCCGAGGAACAGCGCGATCAGCAGGCGGACCTGGTACATCCAGATCACGAACAGGAACAGCGTGACGAACGCCATCCAGCCGAGCTCGCCGCGGCTGCGGATCAGCCCGACGATCTGCATCGGCGACGGCCGCTTGCCGGCCTCGCGCTGGCGACTGACTTCGTACAGGCCGAGCGCCACGAACGGCCCGATCAGCGCGAAGCCGGCGGCGAGCGGATAGGCCAGATACACCATGTGCAGCGCGGTGAGACACAGCAGGATCAGCACGCCGCCGGCGGCGTAGAACGCGCCGAAGGCGAGGCCGTACAACGGCGCGGCCTGGAAATCGCGCAGGCCCTGGCCGAACGCATCCGCGATGTCGGCGAAGCTGACGCTCCGCACGACGGGATCAACCTTACCGGAGATCGACATGGTCGCTCCTCCCTGGTCAATTGTTGCGATGTTCGCTTGTTGTTAGTTGCGTCGATTAGGCGCGCAGTCGCGTTCGCCGTCAATCACGATCGTACATGGAACTGATCACGCCTGCGCGCACGCATCCGCGTGGCGTCTTCGTCGCATCGCAGCATGATCGAGGTGCGATGCAGCGATTACTTCGGCGGCGGCGGTTCGCAATTGCGGTGCGGCGGTCGCGCCTCACGTCACCGCGACGAGTTCACCTTCACCCGCGCTCGTCGTCATGCCGGGGCGCCGCGGAGCGGCGAACCCGGACTCTCGAGCTGTTTGTCGGGGCCGCCTCGTCAAGCAACTTCTGGATTCCGGGTTCGCGAGCTGGCGCCCGCGCCCCGGAATGACGGCGGTTGGGGCAGGCGCAACCGCGCGGGCTTGATCGCGTGCGCTAACCCGTCAGCGCCGCCTTGACCAAACCGCCGGCCTTGCCGAAATCCATCTGGCCGGCGTATTTCGCCTTCAGGGCGGCGATCACCTTGCCCATGTCCTTGATGCCGGCGGCGCCGGTTTCGGTGATGGTTGCGGCGATCGCGGCCTTGACGTCGTCCTCGGACATCTGCTGCGGCAGATAGGCCTGGATCACCGCGATCTCGGCGCGCTCCTGATCGGCCAGCTCGGCGCGGCCGCCCTTGTCGTAGAGCTCGACCGATTCCTGGCGCTGCTTGATCATCTTCTGGAACACGCCGAGCAGATCGCCGTCGGACAGCGGCGGCTTGCCCTGCCCGCGCGCCTCGATGTCGGCGTTCTTGATGGTCGAATTCATCATCCGCAGCGTCGAGAGCTTGCGCTCGTCCTTGGCGCGCATCGCGTCCTTGACGGCGTTGTTGATATCGTCGCGCAGCATGTCGGGCTCCTTGAGATGTCGTCCTCGACTTCACCGTCATTGCGAGCGAAGCGAAGCAATCCAGGGCTCCGCATCCGGGGCTCTGGATTGCTTCGTCGCTGCGCTCCTCGCAATGACGAGGGGACGGTCGGTCGCGCCTGATGTAGGCCGTCTCCGGCCCTGAAACAACACTAGTTCCTCAGCCAGTCCACCAGCGCGGCGGCCGTGTCGGCCGGCTGCTCGATCTGCGGCAGGTGACCGCAATCCGGGATGATCACAAGTCGGGCGCCTTCAATGCCGTCCGCCATCTCCTGCGACAGGCTGTTGGGAATGGTGGCGTCGGAGTCGCCGGAGATCACCAGAGTCGGGCAGCGGATCGTCCCCAGGGTGGGGCGCGAATCGGCGCGGGCGATGATCGCCCGCTGCTGGCGGACGAAGCCGGCGGCGCCGACATCGTCGCCCATCTCGTGGACGATGCGCTGCAAGGCGTGATCCTCGCGGCGCGCCGGATGCACGAAGCCCGGATACAGCACGTCGAGCACCGCATGAAGCTGGCCGGATTCGGCCTGCGCGATCTGCCGGGTGCGGCGCTCTTTGGCCTCGTCGCTGTCCGGCCGCGCCTGGGTGTTAATCAAGGCGAGCCGCGCCACCCGCTCCGGCGCCTGCCGCATGATCTCGAAGGCGATGTAGCCGCCCATCGAATGCCCGGCCAGCGCGAAGCGCGGCGGCGCCTCGGCCAGGATCCGGCGGGCGATCGCCGGCATATTGTCGTCGCGGATATGGTTGGCGACCGTCACCGGGCCGAACGCCCACAACGCCGGCAGCACCGGGGCGTAGATCCGCGGCGAGCCGCCCAGCCCCGGAATCAGCACGATCGGCAACGAAGTGTCCATGAAACCTCCCCCGGCGCACGAATCCGTCCCGCGCGGCCCGTCACGAAACTAGACAGCGAAAATCCCCTGTCAAATATCGTCGAAAACCGAACGAATTGCCCGGTTCGGCGCTTTGACGGACGCAACCGTCGAGACTATGTAATGCGCTCATGACCAATTCAGCATCCAATCCCGCCTGGCCGGACCATAAACCGACCGCGCTGCTCGTGCTCGCCGATGGCACCGTGTTCGAAGGCTTCGGCCTCGGCGCGGAGGGCCACGCCGTCGGCGAGGTCTGCTTCAACACCGCGATGACCGGCTATGAGGAGATCCTCACCGATCCGTCCTATGCCGGGCAGCTCATCACCTTCACCTTCCCGCATATCGGCAATGTCGGCACCAACGACGAGGATATCGAGACGGTGAACATGGCGGCGACGCCGGGTGCGCGCGGCGTGATCCTGCGCGACGCCATCACCGACCCGTCGAACTATCGCTCGTCGCGGCATCTCGACGCCTGGCTGAAGGCGCGCGGCATCATCGGCCTGTCGGGCATCGACACCCGCGCGCTGACCGCGCTGATCCGCGACAAGGGCATGCCGAACGCGGTGATCGCCCATGCGCCGGACGGCAAATTCGACCTGCATGCGCTGAAGGAAGAATCCCGCGAATGGCCCGGCCTCGAGGGCATGGACCTGGTGCCGATGGTGACCTCCGGCCAGCGCTTCGACTGGGACGAGACGCCGTGGGCCTGGGGCGAGGGCTTCGGCCGGCAGGACAAGCCGGAGTTCCACGTCGTCGCGATCGACTACGGCGTCAAGCGCAACATCCTGCGGCTGCTCGCCGGCGAAGGCTGCAAGGTCACGGTGGTGCCGGCGACCACGTCGGCCGACGACATCCTGGCGCTGAAGCCGGACGGCGTGTTCCTGTCGAACGGCCCGGGCGATCCGGCGGCGACCGGCAAATATGCGGTGCCGGTGATCCAGCAGGTGATCAATTCCGGCGTGCCGACCTTCGGCATTTGTCTCGGGCACCAGATGCTCGGCCTCGCGCTCGGCGGCAAGACCGTGAAGATGCATCAGGGCCACCACGGCGCCAATCATCCGGTCAAGGATCTCACCACCGGCAAGGTCGAGATCACCTCGATGAACCACGGCTTCGCGGTCGACAAGACGACGCTGCCGGCCAACGTCCAGCAGACGCATGTGTCGCTGTTCGACGATTCGAACTGCGGCATCGCGCTGGCCGACCGGCCGGTGTTCTCGGTGCAGTACCACCCCGAAGCCTCACCCGGCCCGCGCGACTCGCACTATCTGTTCCGCCGGTTCTCGGACCTGATGCGGGCGAAGAAGAGCGCGGCGTAGGGCGGGAACTCGCCGCCGTCTCTGACGACGACGGCGGCGCTCACACCGGATAGCCGCCCGAGTTTCGCGCCAGGCCGCCGAACGCGTCGAGCAATCTGTCGCGCCAGGCGTGGACCGGGTCGTCGGGCTTCAGCAGCGCGAAATCGCTGACGGCGCGGGCCCACTGGAAGCCACCGAACACGATGTAATCCGCGTAGTTGGGCGCAGCGCCGCCGATGAAGGGCTGCGTCTTCAGCGTCAGCCGCAGCGGGTCGAGCGACTTGCGGAAGCCTTCGACCGCGCTGTCGCGCGTGCTCGCGATCTCCTCCAGCGTCTTGCCGAAGCGCGCCTCGCGGCTCTTGCGGAAATACGCGGCGTCGTCCGGACCGAGCCGCTGGACGATGTCGGCGATGATCAGCGGAAAGATGCCGCCGACGATCGCCGGATCGCCCCAGGCGTTCAGCATCCGCGCCATCGCGCGGCCGCCGTCGCCACCGAACAGCGATGGCCGGTCGGGGTAGGTATCTTCGAGATAATTCGCGATCGCCCAGGAGTCGCAGACGGATTTGTCGCCGTCGAGCAGCACCGGCACCTTCTCGGAACTGTACGGCGCGATCGCCGATGTCTCGGTGAAGCGCCACGGGATGGTCTCGGCGGCGAGCCCCTTGTGCGCCAGCGCCATCCGGATCCGCCAGCAATACGGCGAGAACGGCCGCGTCGCATCGGCGCCGACCAGTTCGAAGAGTTTGAGGGTCATGATGCGTGTCCTCGGGTCTCGCTGATGGTCGTGGGCGCTCGCCCCACTTCGCGTCGTCATCGCCGGACCTGATCCGGCGATCCATCTCTTCAAGAGGATGGATGCGCGGGTCAAGCCCGCGCATGACGGGATTGGTGATACGACGGCCGTCATTCCGGGGCGCCGCGCAGCGGCGAACCCGGAATCTCGCGGTGATCTGAACTTCGGGATTCCGGGTTCGCGCTGCGCGCGCCCCGGAATGACGACACCAATTACTTCACCACCGCCGCGGTCTGGCCGAACAGCAGCTTCTTTTCTTCCTCGGTGCGGATCGTCGGCTGGCCGAAATCGGGGTTGACCTCCTTGGCCTTGGCGTAGGCACGCACGGTCGCCGGGCGCGCGGCGATCGCCTCGAGCCAGCGTTTCAGATGCGGGAAATCGTCGATGTTCTGGCTCTGGTTCTTGTACGGCACGATCCACGGATAGCTCGCCATATCGGCGATCGAATACTCCCCGGCGAGAAAGTCGCGGTCGGCGAGGCGCTTGTTGAGCACACCGTAGAGCCGGTTGGTCTCGTTGACGTAGCGATTGATGGCGTAGGGGATTTTCTCGGGCGCGTAGACGTTGAAATGATGGTTCTGCCCGGCCATCGGGCCGAGCCCGCCCATCTGCCAGAACAGCCATTGCAGCGCGTCGTTGCGCGCGTACAGGTCCTTCGGCAGGAAGCGCCCGGTCTTGTCGGCGAGATACAGCAGGATCGCGCCGGATTCGAACACCGACAGCGGCTTGCCGCCGCCGGCAGGCGCATGATCGACGATCGCCGGCATCCGGTTGTTCGGCGCGATCGCCAGGAAGTCCGGCTGGAACTGATCGCCCTTGCCGATGTTCACCGGCACGATCTTGTAATCGAGCCCCGCCTCCTCCAGGAACATCGTGATCTTGTGGCCGTTCGGCGTGGTCCAGTAGTACAGGTCGATCATCGGGCGTTTCCTGTGGCTGACGCTGGCAAAGTTGATGCGGTTGCATGGACTTTGACGGAACGCCGCGTGATGTCAATGGGCGGGAACCATCGGCGCCGCATGAGAGGCTGCAGCCTTGCATTGCGTCCCGCGAATACACGGCTGCGCGTCACCTCCCGCCCTTTTCACCCGCCGCCGTCGGTCCCATATTCGGCCCATGGCCAAATCCCCCGATTCCCCGAACAAGCCTGGCGCGGCGAAAGCCAGATCGTCGTCCAAAGCCCCGAAATCCAAGGCGCATCGCCCCGACGTCAAGCCGATCGGGCCGGCGTTGGCGGAGCTGCTCAACCCGGCGATCAATCGCGGCGACGCCGGGATGGGCTCGGGCACCGGGCTGCAGCAGCCGCCGGACAATTCACGCGACCGCCGCACCGGCGGCGAAGCCGCGGTGCATCGCGGCCGGGCGTCGACGGCGAAGGGGAGCGCATCGCAGATCAACAGCGCCGCACCCGCGGCTTCCCCCCCACCCCGCCCCTCCCCCGCAAGGGGGGAGGGAGAAGAGAGCACGGCCTCGCCGCAATCCTCCCCTCCCCCTCGCGAGGAGGGGTCAGGAGTGGGGGGCAACGGGCAAGGGTTTGGTCAAGGCTTCGCTGAAGCCCCGCAAGCGACCTACGGCACCGCCGCCACCATCCCGACGCTGGATCCGGAACTGGCGCGGCAGCTCGGGCTGCCGACCGAGGAGGACGACGCGGCCGCGATGGCGCGGCCGCCGCGCAACAAGATGGAGGCGCTCGGGGTGCAGGCCACCGCCGAGGCGCTGGAGGCGCTGATCCGCGAGGGGCGTCCGGAATTCAAGGGCGACGACGGCAACGTCAAGCTGTGGGTGCCGCACCGGCCGCCGCGGCCGGAGAAATCCGAAGGCGGCGTGCGCTTCGTCATCAAGTCGGACTACGAGCCGAAGGGCGACCAGCCGACCGCCATCAAGGAACTGGTCGAAGGCATCGCCCGCAACGATCGCACCCAGGTGCTGCTCGGCGTCACCGGCTCGGGCAAGACCTACACCATGGCCAAGGTGATCGAGGCGACGCAGCGCCCCGCGATCATCCTGGCGCCGAACAAGACGCTGGCGGCGCAGCTCTACGGCGAGTTCAAGAGCTTCTTCCCCGACAACGCCGTCGAGTATTTCGTCTCGTATTACGACTACTACCAGCCGGAAGCCTACGTCCCGCGCACCGACACCTATATCGAGAAGGACTCCTCGATCAACGAGCAGATCGACCGGATGCGGCATTCGGCGACGCGCGCGCTGCTGGAGCGCGACGACGTCATCATCGTCGCCTCGGTGTCGTGCATCTACGGTATCGGCTCGGTCGAGACCTACACGGCGATGACCTTCGCGCTGAAGAAGGGCGAGCGGATCGACCAGCGCGCGCTGATCGCCGATCTGGTGGCGCTGCAATACAAGCGCACGCAAGCCGACTTCACCCGCGGCACGTTTCGCGTGCGCGGCGACGTCATCGACATCTTCCCGGCGCACTACGAGGATCGCGCCTGGCGGGTGAAGATGTTCGGCGACGAGGTCGAAGCTATCGAGGAATTCGACCCGCTCACCGGCCACAAGCAGGACGAGCTGGAATTCGTCAAGATCTACGCCAATTCGCACTATGTGACGCCGCGGCCGACGCTGATCCAGGCGATCAAGTCGATCAAGAGCGAGTTGAAATGGCGGCTCGACCAGTTGCACGCGCAGGGCCGCCTCTTGGAAGCGCAGCGGCTGGAGCAGCGCACCTCGTTCGACATCGAGATGATGGAAGCGACCGGAAGCTGCGCCGGCATCGAGAACTACTCGCGCTATCTCACCGGCCGCCGCCCCGGCGAGCCGCCGCCGACGCTGTTCGAATACGTGCCCGACAACGCGCTGGTGTTCGCCGACGAGAGCCACGTCACCGTGCCGCAGATCGGCGGCATGTTCAAAGGCGACTTCCGGCGCAAGGCGACGCTGGCCGAATACGGCTTCCGCTTGCCGTCCTGCATGGACAACCGGCCGCTGCGGTTCGAGGAATGGGACATGATGCGGCCGCAGAGCGTGGCCGTGTCGGCGACGCCGGCGGCGTGGGAGCTGAACGAATCGGGCGGCGTGTTCGTCGAACAAGTCATCCGCCCGACCGGGCTGATCGATCCGCCGGTGGACATCCGCCCGGCGCGCACCCAGGTCGACGACCTCGTCGGCGAAGTCCGCGCCACCGCCAATGCCGGCTATCGCAGCCTGATCACCGTGCTGACCAAGCGGATGGCCGAAGACCTCACCGAGTTCCTGCACGAGCAGGGAATCCGCGTGCGCTACATGCATTCGGACATCGACACCATCGAGCGGATCGAGATCATCCGCGACCTGCGGCTCGGCGCGTTCGACGCGCTGGTCGGCATCAATCTGCTGCGCGAAGGCCTCGACATTCCGGAATGCGCGCTGGTGGCGATCCTCGACGCCGACAAGGAGGGCTTCCTGCGCAGCGAGACCTCGCTGATCCAGACCATCGGCCGCGCCGCGCGCAACGTCGACGGCAAGGTGATCCTCTATGCCGACCACGTCACCGGCTCGATGCAGCGCGCGATGGACGAGACCGGTCGCCGCCGCGAGAAGCAGATCGAATACAACACCGCGCACGGCATCACCCCGGAGAGCATCAAGAAGTCGATCGGAGATATTCTCGGCTCGGTGTACGAGCGCGACCACGTGCTGGTCGAGATCGGCGACGGCAAGGGCTCGGGCTTCACCGACGACGCCGCGGTGATCGGGCACAATTTCGGGGCGGTGCTGGCCGACCTCGAAACCAGGATGCGCGAGGCCGCCGCCGACCTCAACTTCGAGGAAGCCGCGCGACTGCGCGACGAAGTCAAACGCCTGCGCGCGACCGAACTGGCGGTGAGCGACGACCCGACGGTGAAGCAGCGCGGCGTCGCCGCCAAGGCGGGGAGCTACAAGGGCGACAAACAGTTCGGCGCCTCCGCCAACCTGCCGAAACTCTCGACCGAACGCGGCGGCAACAACACCCCGCGCAGCAAGGTGCACAAACCCGACCTCGACGAAATGGGCATCGCCGGCTGGCACGAAGTCAAGAAAGTGCAGCGGAGCAAGCCGCGCAAACCGACGCTCGACGAGATGGGCCCGGGCACCGAGAGCAGGATCTTCCAGCCGACCAACAGCCGCGAGTCGGGGCCGGAATTCGGCCCCGCCCCGCGCTCGAGCGGCGGGGCGCCGGGGCATCGGGGCGGGTGGAAGAAGAGGTAGCTTGTCAAGCGAGGACTATGCACCCGTCTGACTCTATGCTTCACTAATTGTATTTTAACAATCAATTAGTGGGGCATAGATGAGTATCAACTTGAAATCATTTGCCTTTACGGCTGTTTTTTCGGGCGCTTGCGCTGGCTGTGTCGGCGGTCAAGTCGTTGAGGGATCGAACTCCGCGCCGCTGGATGAGGCGTTCGACGGCGCCTACATGGCCTATTTCCTGCCTAGGGGCGAGTTGACGGCAACGGCCAGCTACGATCCTCAGTCGGAAACGATAACCCTATCCTCGACCCCTAAAATCCTTCCTGACCTTAAACATCGGGAAAGCGTGCTGTACCGGCACAGCGATATGTCCAACGACGAAGTCACAATCGAAATCGATCCGAACGGACTACTCAAATCGGTATCCACTACGACGACCGACCAAACAAAAGAGATCGTCAAGGCTGTGGCTGAAGTCGCACAACAGTTCAGCACTTTGCAAAGAGAAGTTCAGAAGGGCCAGTTCAGTACGTTCCTCGAGGCCCCCCTTGGGTCGAAGGAGACTCCGCCGCTTCCACCACCACCGAACTGCCCCAAAGCTGCCGTTCAGGCAACGTTCGATCTGACGTATGGGAGCGCCGGGGACCATCACAAACCCACTAAACCACTCACACTGAAGGCGACCCCGGCAGTGGGCGACAGCAGACCGGAAAAGGAAAAGTCGAGCGAAACTTGCGAACTGAGCATCTCGATCACCGATGTGAATATCGGCAAGAAGGGTGCCATCCCGACCCAAGTGTCCCTGCCGGCGGCAGCTTACCCCGCGACAGCCCTCTATTACCAAGATCAACCGCGCATTTGTCCGACCAACGCGGTGTGCTTCCGGACAGCGACAGGCCGTGAACTGAAGATCTCCGCGAGCCTCACGCGTCCACGCGCAAAGACCCTGCCGGCTGAGACTGTGGAGACTGTCGTGGCTCCAGGGCCGCATCAAGGGGTGCTTTACTTCAACAGGCGAGCGTTCGTCAGCAATTCGACGACGGCAAGTTTCACCAACGGCATGCTCACGAAGTTGGTCGCCAAGGACCCGAGCGCAGCGCTCGGAGCGCTCCAGCTTTCGACTGAGGTACTGAAATCGTTCACCGTGTTGGTGAAGTTGTAGATCGAATAGAGGGCTGGATGTCCGTCCAAGCGGAGGCAGACAGGATCAATCGGCGGTGAGCAATATGGGTACGGACCGGATAGATTCCTGACAGTTCAGACCGGGGTGATTGTCGACAGTTCACACTGCATCGGAGGGAGGACCGCCGATGCCTTTTGTGGAGACCTGTCGGATGGAACAGCGGGTGCGGATGCTGTCGGAGCATGCGAGCGGCCATTGGAGCGTGTCGGATCTGTGCCGGCGCTACGGGGTCAGTCGAGACACGTTCTACGAGTGGCGGCGGCGTCGGGACAGCGGGGCCGAGGACTGGTTCGTGGACCGCTCGCATGCTCCGCATCATTGCCCGCAGCGGACCGATGCCGCACTGGTTGCGACGATCGTCGATCTGCGGCGCCGGTTTCCGCACATGGGTCCGCGCAAGCTTCTGGCGATCCTGCGGCGCAAGCATCCGGAGAACGCGTGGCCTTCGGCCTCGACGATCGGCGGATTGTTGAAGCAGGCCGGGCTGATCGCGCCGGTCAGGCGGCGGCGGCCGGCGCTGGCTCAGCAACGACCGTTTGCAGCGGTGAGCGCGCCGAACGACGAATGGGCGGCCGACTTCAAGGGCTGGTTTCGGACCCGCGACGGCACCCGGATCGATCCCTTGACGCTGACCGACGGTTTCAGCCGCTATCTGTTCGACATCGCCATCACGCCGCAAACCATCGACGCCACGATGCCGTTGTTTCTCGATGCCTTCCGCCGCCATGGCCTGCCGCGGGCGATCCGCTGCGACAACGGCTCGCCGTTCGGTTCGACCGGCGCCTGCGGGCTGACCCGGCTGTCGGCCTGGTGGCTCAAGCTCGGGATCGAGCCGCATTTCGTGCATCCAGCCTCGCCGCAGGAGAACGGCCGTCACGAGCGGATGCATCGGACCCTGAAGGCACAGACCTCGCGCCCGCCGGCGGCCACGGCGACCCAGCAGCAGTCCCGCTTCGATGCCTTCCGCGATCACTACAATCGGGAGCGCCCGCACGAGGCGCTCGGCCAGCGACCGCCGGCCGAACTCTACACCGTCTCGACGCGGCAGATGCCGGACCGGATCGCGGACCCCTGGTACGACGCCGACCACGAGGTGCGGCGGGTCCGCAGCTCCGGCGAGATCATGTGGCACGGCGAGCGCATCTTCATCAGCGAGGCGCTGATCGGAGAACCGATCGGCATCGCCGAACTCGACAACGGCGACCAGATCGTGCGGTTCTGCCATTACGACATCGGCCTGATCGATCGCCTCCGCGTGTTCCGTCGCTTCGCTCCGCCCCGAGAGGGGCTGCGCTACGCGCCGCAACACGCGGACAAAGACCTGTCGACAATCATCCCGGTCTAAAGTGTCGGGAATCATGCCGGTTGAACAATGCCCACCGCCTCCCCTGCCCCCTCTGCGTCCTCCACCAGCACATACTCCCCTCGCGCCAGCGTCGCCGCGCTGGCGGTGACCACGGCGCGTTTGGGGCAGATGCCGAGGCAGCCGGTGGTGACCAGCCTGGCGCGCTTGCCGCCGCGCGCGGCGGCGTGGCTCTTCAGCTCGGCCTTCAGCGCCTGCTTGAGCTTCTTGCCGTCCTTGATGCGGGACAGGCACTTGCCGCAGATCAGCACCGGCGGCGGGCGTTTGGGGCGGAGGATGGTGGGAGCGGATTTCGGGGGCATGATCGCCATATAGGGACGATCGCGAGTTGTGGGATGGGTCGAACGCAGTGAAACCCGCGAGTTTTCCTTGCGTCTCCCCGTCATGCCCGGCCTTGTGCCGGGCATCCACGAGGACGCGAGAAAGACGTGGATGGCAAGAAGGACGTGGATGGCCGGGTCGAGCCCGGCCATGACGACGTGGCGAAGTTCGGAGCAAACAATTCGGGGCAAACAAAAGGGCGGCGCGTGCGGC
This sequence comes from Rhodopseudomonas palustris, assembly GCF_034479375.1. NCBI lineage: Bacteria > Pseudomonadati > Pseudomonadota > Alphaproteobacteria > Hyphomicrobiales > Nitrobacteraceae > Rhodopseudomonas > Rhodopseudomonas palustris. The sequence goes on from NZ_CP140155.1 coordinate 3,166,003, forward strand.
GCCGCCCTTTTCAGTCAGTTCAGTTCGTCAACGCCGCGCGGACCACGCAATGCCGCCGCGCCGTGCGACGTCGTCCCCTCAGCTCACACCCGCTCGATGATGATCGCGGGGGCCATGCCGCCCGCCGCGCACATCGTGACCAGGCCGCGCTTCAGGCCGCGGCGTTCGAGTTCGTCGAGCACGGTGCCGATCAGGATCGCGCCGGTGGCGCCGATCGGGTGGCCGAGCGCGATCGCGCCGCCGTTGACGTTGACCTTGTCACGATCGAGATCGAGGTCGCGGATGAACTTCTCGGTGACCACGGCGAAGGCTTCGTTGATCTCCCACAGATCGATGTCGTCCTTGGTGAGCCCGGCCTTCGCCAGCACCTTCTTCGCCGCCGGCACCGGGGCGTTCAGCATCAGCGTCGGGTCGTCGCCGATATTGGCCATCGCCACGATCTTCGCACGCGGCTTCAGCCCGTGCTTGTCGGCATAGGCCTTCGAGGTCAGCAGCACCGCGGCGGCGCCGTCGACCACGCCCGAGGAATTGCCGGCGTGGTGGACGTGCTTGATCTCGACGTCCGGGTACTTCTGGTTGATCAGCTTGCGATAGGTCGTGCCCTTGTCGTCGAGCGGATAGTCGGCGATCGCGGTGAAGGCCGGCTTCAGCGCGGCGAGGCCTTCGGCGGTCGTCTCCGGGCGCGGATATTCGTCCTTGGCCAGCACGACGTTGCCGTCGTCGTCCTTGACCGGGATGATGCTCTTGTCGAAGCGGCCTTCCTTGATGGCGATCGCGGCGCGGCGCTGGCTTTCCAGCCCCAGCGCGTCGAGCGCCTCGCGGCTGATGCCTTCCATGCTGGCGATGGCGTCGCCGCAGATGCCCTGATGCGACTGCGGATGCAGCTTGGCGAGGCGGACATTGCCCGAGCCCATGCCGAGCGGCGGCTTGCCGGCCGCCATGTCCTCGGCGGCCATCGAGGCGGTCAGCGACATCATTTCGGTGCCGCCGGCGATCACCACGTCTTCCATGCCGCTCATGATCTGCGCCGCTGCGAAGTTCACCGCGGTGATGCCGCCGCCGCAGAAGCGGTCGAGCGTGGTGCCGGAGGCCTTGATGTCGTAGCCGGCGTCGAGCGCCGCCATGCGGCCGAGGTCGCCGCCCTGCTTGCCGCGCTGGGTCGAGGTCGACCAGATGATGTCGTCGACTTCGGCGGTGTCGAGCTTGTTGCGTTCGGCGATCGCCTTCAGCACGGCGGCGGCGAGATGTTGCGGATGCATCTCCGCGAGTTTGCCCTTGCCGACCTTGCCGATCCCGCGGGGGGTGCGGACTGCGTCGATGATGTAGGCGTCGGCCATTTTCTTGTTCTCCCAGGGTTCTTGAGATTTATTGGCGGCGAGATTGTCCGAGCGGATCACGAAGTCAAGCCCGCCGCGCGCCGATGCGCCCTGCGCGGCGAATTGCCATTCGCCGCGCGGCCCCGCATATTCCGCCGCAACGAATGTTCGTTGATCTGGGGGACTACAGGAATGGCCGACGCCGATCTGGATGGCATCATCCGGCAGCTTGCGAAGCAGCAGAACAAGACGCTCACCGGCGCGGTGAAGGCGCGGCGCGATCACTATCTCGGCCTCGCCGCCAGGGCCAAGGACGCCGCCGGCAAGGCGCGCGCCAAGGAGCTCGCCAAGGCGGCGATGGAGCAAGGCCTCGCCGCGGCGAAGCGGCTGCAGGTCGCGGCCGATAATGCAGCGGACTCCTACGCGCGCGCGATGCGCAAGGCGGCCGAGACCGCGGCGGCGGCGGCAGCGGATAGCAAGGCGGCGGCGAAGAAGGCCGCGGCCGCGGCCGGCGCCGCGAAGGCCGCCAGGCCGAAGCCCGGCAAGACGCCGGCGAAGCGCAAGGCGGGCAAAGCGAAGGCCTGAGTAGTTCGACACGACCAGCGCGCACGGCCTGCGGCGACCCGCCTGCTGTGCCGGCGCGCGCGGATTCGGTCGGCCGCGACGCCAGCGCGCCCAGCGCCTCTGCGCGAGCCCGGACGGCGACCGGCAGTCAACTCTTGGTGAGCGGACCCCGCCCACCGGGCCGGTTTCCGCGGGTCGGGGTTGCGACGAGGCGACGGAACCGCGCCCCGGAGCAGAACCCGAGTCATTTGTACACAAACAAGATGGCCGCGAGCCCACAGCGCCTGTTTCTGCCGATGTTTCGGGCTGAAATATCATCCTGCTACTTTTTGTGCACCGCACAAAAAGTAGTTGCAATTTTCATCAAATGGTTCTAATTCGTTCGTATTGGCACAGCAAAGGGCGTGGCGACATCGATGTCGCCTTGGCGCCGCTGGCTCAGCGTAACTCCAGTTTTCATGACCCGGACAGCTTCATGACAGAGCACAGCCTCTGGCGTTTCTCGCGCGCTTTGCATCGCGCGCTCAACGAACGCCGTCTTGATGACCTGGCGAATATCATCGACGAGGACGTCGATTGGGCGATCTATGGCCCGATCGACATGTTTCCGTTCTTCGGCGCGCGCCACGGCAAGGCCGCGGTGATCGAGGTCTGCCGGCAGATCGCCGACAACATCCGCATCCATCGCTACGATCGCGAGGCGATCATGCTCGGCGTCGACACCTCGGCGTCGATGGTCCGCTACTCGCTGACCGCGCTCGATACCAACAAGCCGATCAGCCTGCGGATGGCGCAATTCGCGCAGTTCAGGGGCGGCAAGCTGGTCAGCATGCGGATCCTGATCGACACGTTCGACCTGGTCGAACAGGCGATCGGCCATCCGATCGACCTGCCGCGGATCGCCTGAGCGCACGCTCCGGCGGCGGCTGTTAGGACTTGGTTAGCGAATTCGTGGAAACACCGGGTGGCCGCCGCAGATTGGCCGCGATGCGGTCAAAATGCGCTGCACTGATAGCTGCGCAAATGGCGTGCGGGGGACACACCGCGCTGCTCGACGCTCACCAAGGGAACAGCCGATGAATGCCATTCCATCCGAGAAACTCGACACGCCCGAGACCGACGAGAATCTCGCTGCGGTCTCCGAAGTCGAAGCCGGTATCCGCGACTTCGTCCGCAACGACATCGCCTATCTGCGCCGGCCGTCGCCGGGCACGCTGAGCGGCACCGAGACGCCGGCGTCCACGACCGCGTCGTCGCCCACGCCGTCGCTCGACGCCAGCGCGGAGGCCACCGTCTCCAACGTCAATTCGCTGATCCAGCGCGTCGCCGGCACCTCGCTCGCCGAGATCGAGAACCTGATCGGCGAACTGGAAGCGCTGCGCGACCTGCTGCATGCCGAAGGCCAGCGCGTCCAGCGCGAGATCTCGGGCTACGCCCAGCTCAGCCAGCAGGCGATGAAGTCGACCCGTATGATCGCCGACAACGTTTCGCAGTGGAAGCGCTCGGCCGAGAACCTGCGCAACGGCTGAGCCTGCTGCGCCAGCGCTGAAACACGACACGCCGAATCGAATGCAGCCATCGCGAGGTGGCTGCATTTTTCGTTTGGGATAGGAGCTGGTTAAGGAGGTGTTAACGAGCGGCGCGGAGCGCGCTCAGGCGACCTGCCGGCTCAGCGGCTCGAGGTCGTGACGGTCGGCGCGTCGAACGAATAGGCGCCGTCCGCATAGCCCTTCACTACCATGCCGGTGGTGACGATCACCGCCAGAGTGATGGTGGCGAAGATGAAGCCCACCCACTTGAGTCCTACCTGGTCCGCCATCGTATTCTCGTCCCCTTGCCCTGCCGGTGTGTCGAGCAATGCCCCTGCAGGGTTCACAACGTCTTAATAACGTGGCCGTTCCGGGCCCGTCTCCCCGAAAAACCTCGCATTAGGTTAAAATGCCGACGGCTGTTGCGCGCGCGCCTCACTCGGCCGCCGCACGCCGCGGCACGAAGGCCGTCGCGAGAAACGAGAACACCAGTTCGCCGCGCTGATTGGTGCCGGTGTTGCGGGCCTGGATGATTCCCCACTCCGGGCGCGAATCAGACGGCCGCACCGATTCGACCACATTCGCGTAGGTGATGGTGTCGCCGGCGAGCACCGGCTTGATCCAGCGCAGATCGCGAAAGCCCGGCGACGGGCCCCACACCGCGACCGGCTCGCCGCGCGCGGCCTCCGCGGCCGCCTCCTGCTGGCGCTCCAGCACCAGCAGCCGCATGCAGGCCGAGGCGATGTGCCAGCCGGACGCGGCGAGGCCGCCGAACAGCGAATTGCGGCCGGCCTCCTCGTCGAGATGAAACGGCTGCGGATCGAATTGCTCGGCGAAAGCGACGATGTTTTCGGCCGTGAAAGTGTAAGCGCCGATTTCGCGGCGCTGGCCGACCCGCATGTCTTCGAGAAAACGCATCGGCTGGTCTCGGCTTTTCTCGCTAGTTGGCTTCGGTCGCGGCGGCCGCTTCGCGGCGCCGGATCATGATCGGCGACACCATCTCGCACAGCATCTGGCCCTTGCCGTTGCGGACGTGGCACTTGAAGGTGACGATGCCCGTATCCGGCCGGCTGTTCGACACCCGCGCCGCGACCACATCGACCTCGACGGTGAGATCATCGCCGGGACGCAGCGGCGCCATCCAGCGCATCTCGTTGACGCCGGGCGAGCCGAGCGAGGCGGTGTTCTTAATGTAGCCGTCGAACATCATCCGCATCATGATCGAGCACAGATGCCAGCCGGAGGCGGACAGCCCCTTCAGCATCGACGCTGAGGCAGCGCGCTCGTCGAGATGCATCGGCTGCGGATCGAATTCGGCGGCGAACGCGACGATCTCCTCGCGCGTGACGCGGCGAGGACCGAAGCGGCCGAAATGGCCGGGGGGGAAATCTTCGAAGCTGAGGAGGGTCATGGCATTTGCTGGCGGGAGGCCCGATTGTGGCCGTTATTGGCGGCAATCACAAGCCACGATCCGGGGGCTGCTGGGGAGATCATAGATGTTCAATTTTCGCGACCTGTTCCAATGGGACCGTTTCATCACGCCGACCATCATCAAGCCGTTCTATTGGCTGGTGATCGCGCTGACGGTGCTGTTCGGAATTTCGGGCGTGTTCTCCGGTCTCGCGGCGATGGCGGTGTCGCCGTTCGGCGGTTTCATCCTGGTGCTGGCGAGCCTCGCCTCGATCCTGGTCGGCATCGTCTTCACCCGCATCGTCGCCGAGTTCATCCTGATCGTGTTCCGCATCAACGAACATCTCGGCGCGATCCGCGATCAGCAGGGATTCAGGTGAGCCCTCTCGGGGTCATTCCGGGGCGCGCGTAGCGCGAACCCGGAATCCCGAGATGATCTGAGAGAGATTCCGGGTTCGCTCACTTCGTGAGCACCCCCGGAATGACGAACTCAGAAGCGCGTGCCGACCTCACGTATTGAATCGGAAATGCATCACGTCGCCATCGGCGACGACGTATTCCTTGCCTTCGAGCCGCAGCTTGCCGCCGTCGCGGGCGCCGGCTTCGCCGCCGAGCCCGACATAGTCGTCATAGGCGATGGTTTCGGCGCGGATGAAGCCCTTCTCGAAATCGGTGTGGATCACGGCGGCGGCCTGCGGCGCCTTGGTGCCCTTGGTGATGGTCCAGGCGCGGGCTTCCTTCGGGCCGACGGTGAAATAGGTGATCAGGTGCAGCAGCTCGTAGCCGGCGCGGATCAGCCGGTCGAGCCCGGCCTCGTGCAGCCCGAGCGTATCGAGGAAATCGACGCGCTCGACGCGCGACAGCGTCGCGATCTCGGATTCGATCTTGGCGGAGATCACCACCGCGACCGCGCCTTCTTCCTTGGCGCGCGCCATCACGGCTTGCGAGAACGCGTTGCCCTCGGCGGCGGAGCCCTCCTCGACGTTGCAGACGTACAGCACCGGCTTCGAGGTCAGCAGCCCGAGCATGCGGAACGCGCGCTCTTCCTCCGGCTTGCGCTCGAGGAAGCGCGCCGGCCTGCCCTCGCGCAGTAGCAGCAGTGCACGCTGGACCAGTTCGAGCTGTTCCTTGGAATCCTTGTCGCCGCCTTTGGCCTTCTTGGTGAGGTTGTCGACGCGCTTCTCGAGGCTGTCGAGATCGGCGAGCATCAGCTCGGTCTCGATGGTGTCGATGTCGGCGATCGGCGCGACCCGACCCTCGACATGGGTGATGTCACCGTCCTCGAAGCAGCGCACCACATGGGCGATGGCGTCGACCTCGCGGATGGTGGCGAGGAACTGGTTGCCGAGGCCCTCACCCTTGGAGGCGCCCTTCACGAGACCGGCGATGTCGACGAAGGTCAGCCGCGTCGGAATGATCTGCTGCGACTTGCCGACTTCGGCGAGCTTGTCGAGCCGCGGATCCGGCACCGCCACCTCGCCGACATTCGGCTCGATGGTGCAGAACGGATAGTTGGCCGCCTGCGCCGCCGCGGTCTCGGTCAGCGCATTGAACAGCGTCGACTTGCCGACATTCGGCAGTCCGACGATCCCGCATTTGAAGCCCATGATCAGCCCTGACTATTGAAGCGCACAGCGCGGCATCGAAACGTGACGTCATACGCGGGCTTGACCCGCGTATCCATCTCCTTGCGAAGAAGATGGATCGCCGGGTCGAGCCCGGCGATGACGGCATTACTGTTTGTTGCCGACCGCGCCCTTCTCGTTATCCAAAAATCCCCTGGCCTGCATCGCCAGATGCACCTTGTTGGCGAAGGTGGCGTCTTTGCCCTTGGCGATCAGGCCGGCATTGTCGGCGGCGATCTCGCACAGCGCCTCGACCCAGGGCCGCTCGCTCTTGGCGAAATCGCCGAGCACGTGGCCGTGGACCATGTCCTTCACCCCGGGATGGCCGACGCCCAGCCGCACCCGCAGATAATCGTTGCCGATATGCGCCGAGATCGAGCGCAGGCCGTTGTGCCCGGCGATGCCGCCGCCGACCTTGACCCGCACTTTCGCCGGCGGCAGTTCGATCTCGTCGTGGAACACCGCGACCTCGCCGTGCCCGATCTTGTAGAAGCTCGTCGCTTCCTGCACGGCGCGGCCGGACTCGTTCATGTAGGTGAGCGGCTTCAACAGCGTGATCCGCTCGCCGTCCAGCGTGCCGTCGGCGGTCTCGCCCTGAAAGCGACGGCGCCATGGCGAGAAGCCATGACGCCGTGCGATCTCGTCGATGACCATGAACCCGATGTTGTGCCGGTTGTCCCGGTACTTCGTCCCGGGATTGCCCAGCCCGACAAACAAGCGCATGCCGCGGCGTCCCGCGGATTACTTCTTCTTGGCCGGAGCCGCCGGAGCCTTGGCCGCGCCGGCCTTGGCGGCGGGAGCCGCAGCCGCCGGAGCCTTGGCCGCGCCAGCCTTGGCGGCAGGAGCCGCGGCAGCAGCCGCAGGCGCAGCACCGGGCGCCGCCGCTTCTTCGTTGAAGCCCGACGGCGGCACGATGGTGACCAGCGTGACGTCTTCGCGCGACACCGACTTGACGCCCTTGGGCAGCGCGATGTCCGACAGATGCAGCGACACGCCGATGTCGAGCGTCGAGACGTCGGCCTCGATGAACTGCGGGATCGCGTCGGCCGGAGCCTCGAGGTCCACGGTGTGGGTGACGATGTTGAAGGTGCCGCCGCGCTTCACGCCGGGCGCGGTTTCGAGGCCCTTCAGATGCAGCGGCACGCTGATGCGGATGGTCGCGCCTTCGCCGAGCCGCAGGAAGTCGACATGGACCGGGAAATCCTTGACCGGGTCGAGGTGATAGTCGCGCGGGATCACACGGTGCTTCTGGCCGTCGAGAACGACGTCGAAGATCGTGGTGAGGAAGCGGCCGGCCTGAATCCGCAGGCGCAGGTCCTTGTCCTCGACCGAGATCGGCAGCGGGGGCTTGTTGTCTCCGTAGATCACTCCGGGCACTCGGCCGGCGCGACGCTCTGCCCGGGCGGCCCCCTTGCCGCTCTTCGGACGTGCGGTCGCCTTGAATTCCATGACGGTCGCCATCGTTTAAGTCCTTGATCTGTAAAAAGTTAAAGGCCGCAACGCGGCCCATGCGAACGCCGCGGCAAGCCTCCAGGGGTGCGGGGGCCGCGGTCGTGCCGGGTTTCTAGCCGCAAAGGGCGCAAATGACAAGGAAATCGGGGGCCATACCCTCGCGATTCCCCTGCACTGCCTCATCCTGAGGAGCCCGGCGCAGCCGGGCGTCTCGAAGGATGGCTGCGAGGACAGTCCGTGCCGCCTCATGGTTCGAGACGGCCGCTTCGCGGCCTCCTCACCATGAGGGGCTGATGCTCACGCCATCGCGGTCGGGGGCTCGGAGCCGCCGCCGAGTTTGGCTTCGAGCGCCGCGATCCGCGCCTTGAGGGCTTCGTTCTCCTCGCGGGCGAGCCGGGCCATGTCCTTGACCGCCTCGAATTCCTCGCGCTTGACGATGTCGAGGTCGCGCAGGATCTTTTCGGCCTGGCTGCGCACCACCGAATCGACCTCGCGCTTGACGCCCTGCGCCGCGCCGGCGGCGTCGTTCATCAGACGACCGATCTCGTCGAAAATCCGGTTGTTGGTCTGGGTCATGTCGAGAACTCCGGGTCGCTTGGCGCGAGGTTGCAGTCGAAACGCGTGCCGGTCGAAACCAGCCTGGACGAAACAATGGCGATGGCGGCGGCGCACTTCAAGGCGCCTGCGCGGCGTCTCCGCCGCCTTGTCAGCGTCGGCATTCCTTGCGATGTTCCCGGCGGCATCGCAAGGCCCCATTCGAGAGGACCGATCGTCCGCATGATCGAGCATCAGATCGACATCCCGACCCTCGACGGCCGCGTCAGCACCTTCATCACCCATCCCGAACGCAACGGTCCGCATCCCGTGGTGATGTTCTTCATGGATGCGCCGGGCATCCGCGAGGAACTGCGCGAAATGGCGCGGCGGCTCGGGACCTGCGGCTATTATGTGATGCTGCCGAGCCTGTATTACCGCTCCGGCGTATTCGAGCTCGGCCCGATCCCCGCCGACGACGAGGCGCCCGAACGCAAGCGGATGTACGAATTGATGGGCTCGCTGACCATCGCGATGGTGATGCAGGACGCCAAGGCGCTGCTCGACTTCGCGGCGATGCAGCCCGCCGCCAGCAAGGGCCCGGCCGGCGCGGTCGGCTATTGCATGAGCGGGCGTTACGCCATCAGCGCCGCCACGCATTTCCCCGACCGGGTCAAGGCCGCGGCGTCGATCTACGGCACCCATCTGATGACCGACGCGCCGGACAGCCCGCACCGCACCGCGCGCAAGGCCGACGGCGAACTGTATTTCGCCTGCGCCGAGACCGACCGCTGGGCGCCGCCGGAGATGGTCGCCGCGCTGCGCGACTCGCTCGCCGCCGACGGCATCGACGCCGAGGTCGAAATCTATCCCGGCACGCAGCACGCCTTCGCCTTTCCGCAGCGGCCGGTCTACAATCGCGACGCGGCCGAACGGCATTGGGAACGACTTTTGGCGTTGTATCGGCGCAGGCTTCAGGGTTAAGCGAACCGACAATGCCATTTTTCGCCATCGCCTTCCCCGTGTTCGATCCGGTGGCGCTCGCCGTCGGCCCGTTCGAGATCCGCTGGTATGCGCTGGCCTATATCGCCGGCATCCTGCTCGGCTGGCTGTATGCCCGGATGCTGCTGCAGCGGGAGCGGCTGTGGGGCGGGCCGGCGCCGATCACGCCCGTTCAGTTCGACGATTTCATCCTGTGGGTGACGATCGGCATCATTCTGGGCGGCCGCACCGGCTACGTGCTGTTCTACAATCTCGACTTCTTCATCGCGAACCCGGCCGAAATCTTCGTGCTGTGGAAGGGCGGAATGTCGTTCCACGGCGGCTTCATGGGCTGCGTGGTCGCGGTGATGCTGTTCGGCTGGAAGCGCAACGTGTCGATTGCCTCGCTCGGCGACATCACCTGCGCGGTCGGGCCGATCGGGCTGTTCCTCGGCCGCATCGCCAATTTCATCAACGGCGAATTGTGGGGCCGGCCGGCGGATTCCACCGTGCCGTGGGCGATGGTGTTCCCGAATGCCGGGCCGCTGCCGCGCCATCCGAGCCAGCTCTATGAGGCCGGTCTCGAGGGGCTGGCGCTGTTCCTGATCCTGGCGCTGATGATCCGCGCCGGCGCATTGAAGCGGCCGGGCCTGATCATCGGCGCATTCCTCACCTTCTACGGGCTCGGCCGCATCATCGGCGAGTTCTTCCGCGAGCCCGATCCGCAGCTCGGCTTCCTGTGGGGCGGCACGACCATGGGCATGCTGCTGTCGGTGCCGATGGTGATCGCCGGAATCGTCGTGATGCTGGCGGCGCGCCGCCGCGCCGGCGCGCCGCCGCAGCCCGCCGGCGCAAAACCCGGCGAGGCGACCAAGTGAGCGACGACTCGCCGCTGCTTGCCGAGATCAAGCGGCTGATCAGGTCGACCGGCCCGATGCCGGTGTGGCGCTACATGGAGATCTGCCTCGCCCATCCCGACTACGGCTACTACGTGTCGCGCGATCCGCTCGGCCGCGAGGGCGATTTCACCACCTCGCCCGAGATCAGCCAGATGTTCGGCGAACTGATCGGACTGTGGACCGCTTCGGTGTGGAAGGCGGTGGGTGAGCCGGGCGTGCTGCGGCTGGTCGAGATCGGCCCCGGCCGCGGCACGATGATCGCCGATGCGCTGCGGGCGCTGCGCGTGCTGCCGCCGCTGTATCAGTCGCTCAGCGTGCACCTGGTCGAGATCAACCCGGTGCTGCGCGAAAAGCAGCAGGCGACGCTGGCCGGGATCCGCAACGTGCACTGGCACGAGCGTTTCGACGAGGTGCCGGAAGGCCCCGCGGTGGTGCTCGCCAACGAATATTTCGACGTGCTGCCGATCCATCAGGCGGTGAAGCGCGACGGCGGCTGGCACGAGCGCGTGGTCGAGATCAGCGCCAGCGGCGAGCTGGTGTTCGGCATCGCCGAGGATCCGATCCCGCGCTTCGACGTGCTGCTGCCGCCGCTGGTGCGGATGGCGCCGGCCGGCGCGGTGTTCGAATGGCGGCCGGACAGCGAGATCATGGCGATCGCCGCGCGGCTGCGCGACCAAAGCGGTGCGGCGCTGATCATCGATTACGGCCATGTCCGCAGCGACGTCGGCGACACCTTCCAGGCGATCGCCCGCCACTCCTTCGCCGATCCGCTGCAGAATCCCGGACGCGCCGACCTCACCGCCCATGTCGATTTCCAGGCGCTGGGCCGCGCCGCCGAGGACATCGGCGCGCGCGTGCACGGCCCGGTGACGCAGGGCGAATTCCTCAAGCGGCTGGGGATCGAGACCCGGGCGCTGTCGCTGATGGCCAAGGCGAGCGCGCAGGTGTCCGAGGACATCGCCGGCGCGCTGAAGCGGCTGACCGGCGAAGGCCGCGGCGGGATGGGCTCGATGTTCAAGGTGATCGGCGTGTCCGACCCGGCCATCAGCTCGCTGGTGGCGCTGAGCGACGACCTCGAACGCGCCGCCGAGGGACAGAAGGCATGACGATCGCCTCGCAGCGGCTCGCCGCCGTGCCCGGCCTGCGCCACGCCTTCTTCAGCCGCGCCGGCGGCGTGTCGCAGGGCATCTATGCCGGCCTCAATGGCGGCATCGGCTCGAACGACGATCCGGCGCATGTCGCCGAGAACCGGCGGCGGATGGCGCAGACGATGGGGGTGCCGCCGGAGCGGTTCCTCACCGTCCATCAGGTGCATTCGCCCGACGTCGCGGTGGCGCAGACGCCGTGGGACAGTGCCGCGCGCCCGAAGGCAGATGCGATGGTCACCGCCGTGCCGGGCCTGGCGCTCGGCGTCACCGCCGCGGATTGCGGACCGGTGCTGTTCGCCGACCCGACCGCGCGGGTGATCGGCGCCGCTCATGCCGGATGGAAGGGCGCGCTGACCGGCGTGCTGGAAGCAACCCTCGACGCGATGGAAGGCCTCGGCGCCGCGCGCGGCCGGATCATCGCGGCGATCGGCCCCTTGATCCGGCAGCCGAGCTATGAAGTCGGCGCCGAATTCGTCGCGCGCTTCGCCGAAGCCGACGCCGATTACGCCCGGTTCTTCATCCCGGCGGCGCGGCCGGGCCATGCGATGTTCGACCTCGGCGGCTTCATCCGGATGCGGCTGGAGAATGCCGGCGTGGCGGCGGTCGACGACACCGGCATCGACACCTATCCGGACGAGAACTTCTTCAGCTACCGCCGCTCGGTGCACCGCGCCGAGCCGGACTATGGCCGCCAGATCCACGCCATCGTGCTGGAAGGCTGAGGCTTGCGCCTCGCGCGGCACACACTCCCTGTCCGTCATTCCGGGGCGCTCGCTCTTGCGAGCGAACCCGGAATCTCGCCGTGCAAGCGCGTGGCATCCGTCATCGCTAGCGTCAGATTCCGGGTTCGCGCTGCGCGCGCCCCGGAATGACCGCTGCGGGGTAATTGGCGACGGTGCCAATTCACTGAAATCTTTCATCAATTCCGACGGACGCCGGTGACGCGCTGCTCACCTCGGCAACACCCGCGACCGCGCTGCCCTAGACCTTAACGGATTTTAACGATATCGCTTCCTCCGTCCGGCGGCCGTAGCGCCGCGCCTTTCGACGGAACCCGCAATGATCGTTCGCCCGCTCCGCCAGCCCGCTACGCGCCCCGCGCGCGCCGTCCTGCTGCTGGGGCTGATGGCTGGATTGAGCGGCTGCGTCACCGAAGGCGGCGGCTCCGGCCCGATGGCTTCGGCCGGCGGCGGATCCACCGTGGCGTTCGAATCGATCGACGGCCCGCCGCCGCCGGTGTTCGACCGCATGGTGTCGGTGCTCGACAGCGAATCCAAGCTGCGCAACATCCCGATCGTGTCGCGCGAAGGCTCCGCCGCCTACCGCGTGCGCAGCTATCTCTCCGCGCAGGTGCGTGGCAACCGCACCAACATCGCCTGGGTCTGGGACGTCTACGACCGCAACCAGCAGCGCACGCTGCGGCTGTCCGGCGAGGAAGCGACCGGCCGCTCCGGGCGCGACGCCTGGGGCCAGGCCGACGACACTGTGCTGCGCCGGATCGCCCAGGCCGGCTTCACCGGGCTGAGCGGTTTGGTGAACGGGACCTTACCGGCCGAACCCGCGACGCCCGGACCGGCGCCGAGCGCACCGGCCTCGCGCGGCCCGGCGATCGCCAGCGCCGACACCGGCGGCCCGGCGAGCGACGCGCCGCCGGCGAGCTCCCTGAGTTTCGCCGCCCGCTGACCGCTACCTATGTCGAATCCGCATCGGAAAACCGCCTGCGACGGGTTGCCATCGCACGTCACCGGCTGATATCACCTCGCTCGCAAAAGCGTCCGTTTTGATGAGTCAACCGATATGCTGAACGTTGTATCCACCGCGGCGAGGGGAAACGCGTCGATGTCGTGGAAAAACGGCTCCGTCAAGCTGGTCGCCGGCAATTCCAATCCGGCGCTGGCGCGCGACATCGCCTCGTGGCTGAACATGTCGCTGACGAAGGCCAGCGTTCGCCGCTTCGCCGACAACGAGGTGTTCGTCGAGATCCAGGAGAACGTCCGCGGCTCGGATGTCTACATCATCCAGTCGACGTCGTTCCCGACCAACGACCACCTGATGGAACTGCTGATCATCACCGACGCGCTGCGCCGTGCCTCGGCGCGCCGCATCACCGCGGTGATCCCGTATTTCGGCTACGCCCGCCAGGACCGCAAGGCCGGGGGACGCACGCCGATCTCGGCCAAGCTGGTCGCCAATCTGATCACCCATGCGGGGACGGATCGGGTGATGACGCTCGATCTGCATGCCGGCCAGATCCAGGGCTTCTTCGACATCCCCACCGACAACCTGTTCGCTTCGCCGGTGATGGTGCGCGACATCAAGGAGCGCTTCGACCTGTCGAAAGTCGCGGTGGTGTCGCCCGACGTCGGCGGCGTGGTGCGCGCCCGCGGCCTCGCCAAGCGCATCAATGCGCCGCTGGCGATCATCGACAAGCGCCGCGAACGCGCCGGCGAATCCGAAGTGATGAACGTGATCGGCGAGGTCGAGGGCTATACCTGCGTCCTGATCGACGACATCGTCGATTCCGGCGGCACGCTGGTGAACGCCGCCGACGCGCTGCTCGCCAACGGCGCCAAGGAGGTCTACGCCTACATCACCCACGGCGTGCTGTCCGGCGGCGCCTGCGCCCGCATCAATTCCTCGAAGCTGAAAGAGCTGGTGATCACCGACTCGATCCAGCCGACCGAAGCGGTCTGCAACAGCGCCAACATCCGCACCCTGTCGATCGCCTCGCTGATCGCCGAAGCGATCGGCCGCACCGCCTCCGAAGAGTCGGTGTCGAGCCTGTTCGACTGATAACTCACCCCCACGCCGTCATTCCGGGGCACGCGCGCAGCGCGTGAACCCGGAATCCAGACGTTCAGGGCACCCTCGGGATTCCGGGTTCGCGAGCTGCGCTCGCGCCCCGGAATGACGGTGGAGAGGGATTGAAGCGATATGACCCTTGCCAGATGCACTGACTCCTCATCCTGAGGAGACCGGCGAAGCCGGGCGTCTCGAAGGATGGGGCGACGCATGATGGCCGGCGGCCATGGTTCGAGACGGCGCTGCGCGCCTCCTCACCATGAGGTTGTGCCTGCGGCGAGTATCCCTGAAGGCCAGTGCTGATTCCATCGGAAGCAGAACGGCTCTAATACTCATGCGCGCTGCCCAACGGCACCGGCACAATTCCTCACACGATCCCCGCCGCCACCTGCCCGCGCAGACGTTCGAGGCTGAGCAGCGTGTCGGCGCAGGCGTGGGCGACTTCGGCGCCCTTGGCGGCGAAGTGCTGCTTGAAGAAGGCGACCTGCGCGTCGCCGCTCTCGAACGCTTGCGGCGTCGCCACCGCCGAGAACACCGGCACCTCGGTGCGGAGCTGGACATCCATCAGCGCCTTGATCACCGTTTCGGCGACGAAGCCGGTGAGGCCGCCGTCGACGACGAGACCGGCCGCGACGATCGCGGTGTAGCGCCGCGTCTTGGCCAGCGTCTGCACGTGCAGCGGAATTTCGAACGAGCCCGGCACCTCGAACAGATCGACCTGCGACGCGTCGACGCCACGCTCGACGATCTCGCGCGCGAACGCCTCCCAGCATTCCGCCACGACGTCGTGATGCCAGGACGACTGCACGAAGGCGACGCGCTGCGGCCGCGCGAACCGCGGATACGCTGCCGCGGGCGCAGACGGCGGCGCGTCGGTGGGATCGGTCACGGTGTCGGTCATCGGGGTCACTCGCCTGCTGCTCTGGAACGAGCCTCAGGCTACCAGCGCGCGGCACCGAATCAAAGGTCGGCGGCGCGCCGCCGGACTCGCGACAGGTGAAATCCAACCGCCGGACTCGGACGACGCGAATCCGATTCCGTTTTGTTCTTCACACCGACGATCGAACTGTGGACGGGCCGCGGTTTGGCTGTGGATGGGCCAGCCTCGGGATTGCACGGATTCGGCAAATCACATCATTTCATTTCTGCAACCTCGGTTCGTCCGGATCACGCGTTTGCAGCGATCCACCGGGCACAGGCGCGTATCGGCCTGCCACATGCGTATCAGGCACATCCAAAGTGAAGGTCGAGACGGCATGGCCATCCTCGAAGGCGTCTTCGATTCCAGAAACAACCCGCTCGAGGCGGTCGAAGACATCGCCGCGTCGAACGATCTGGTGTTCGAACGATCCGGCGAAGACGAAATCACCATCGCGGCGAAGGGGCAGTGGACCGACTACACGCTGTCCTTCACCTGGATGAGCGAGATCGAGGCGCTGCATCTGGCCTGCGCCTTCGACATGAAGGTGCCGTCCGCACGCCGCAACGAGACCCAGCGGCTGATCGCGGCGATCAACGAGCAGCTCTGGGTCGGTCACTTCGATCTGTGGACGCATACCGGCACGATCATGTTCCGCCAGGCGCTGGTGCTGCCGGGCGGGCTGTCGGCGACCAGCGCGCAGTGCGAGACCATGCTGATCAGTTCGATCAGCGCCTGCGAGCGCTACTATCCGGCCATCCAGTTCACGGTATGGGCCGGTAAGACCGCGTCCGAAGCGATGTCGGCCGCGATGTTCGACACCGAAGGCGAAGCGTAACCGACCAGGCTTCGTTGGAGAGATCAATGACGACCAAACCAGCCCCGCGGCCGCTCGCTCAGCTCGGCGGCAATCTCGTGCTCGCCGGCGCCGGCAAGATGGGCGGCGCGCTGCTCACCGGCTGGCTGGCGCAGGGACTCGACGGCGGCGAGGTGGTGGTGATCGACCCGCAGCCTTCCGACGAGATCCGCGCGCTGACCGGCCGCGGCGTCCGCATCAATGCCTCGGCCTCCGACGTCGGCGCGGTGTCGACGATGGTGGTGGCGGTCAAACCGCAGACTTTTGCGGCCGCTGCCTCCGCACTGCGCAGCTACGCCGGTCCGTCGACGCTGGTGGTGTCGGTGATGGCCGGCATCCCGATCGCCGCGCTCGCCGCGCAGATCGGTGGCCACGTCGTCCGCGCGATGCCGAACACGCCGGCGGCGATCGGCCGCGGCATCACCGTGGCGGTCGCGGCCAGCGACGTCACCGACGTCCAGCGCGCCACCGCGGATGCGCTGCTGCGCGCCACCGGCGCGGTCGAATGGGTCGACGACGAGAGCCTGATCGACGCCGTCACCGCCGTCTCGGGCTCCGGCCCGGCCTATGTGTTTCTGCTCGCCGAAGAACTGGCCCGCGCCGGCGTTGCGGCGGGTCTTCCTGAGGCGCTCGCAACGACCCTCGCCCGCGCCACTGTCGCCGGCTCCGGCGAATTGCTGCATCGCTCGGAGCTCGACGCCGCGACGCTGCGCAAGAACGTCACCTCCCCCAACGGCACCACGGCTGCGGCACTCGACGTGCTGATGGCCGACGACGGCTTCCGCCCGCTGCTGACCCGCGCCGTCGCCGCGGCGGCGAAGCGGTCACAGGAACTGGCGAAGTAAGCGACGCGTACAGGCGTCATGCGCGGGCTTGACCCGCGCATCCGTCGCGCGCGCAAGCGCGCGTTCCTCGATGCAGTGGCATTTCGCGAAGAGGATGGATTGCCGGGTCAAGCCCGGCAATGACAAGTGTTGGTATCAGTGTCCCAACCACCGTCATCGCCCGGCTCGACCGGGCGACCCCGTATTCCAGAGCGCTCAGTTCAAGTAATCGGCGCTCTGGAATACTGGGCCAGCCGCTTTCGCGGGTGGTGACGTTGGTACGTGTGGCAACGCTCCGCGCTGCACCGCGTCCGGGACACAAATCGACAGCTACACCGGCACCCGCACCGTCGCGCGCAATCCGCCCATCGGGCTGTCGCCGAGCGTGATGTCGCCGCCGTGCGAGCGGGCGATGTCGCGGGCGATGGCGAGGCCGAGGCCGGTGCCGCCTTCGTCCTGATTGCGGGCGTCGTCGAGGCGCAGGAACGGCTTGAACACTTCCTCGCGCATCGCCATCGGAATGCCGGGGCCGTCGTCGTCGATCGTCACCGTCAGATAGCGATGATCGCGCTGGCCGGCGATGGCGATGGCGTCGGCGTGACGCGCCGCATTCGACACCAGATTGGCGAGGCAGCGCTTGAACGCCGCCGGCTTCACCGTCACCACCGGTTGGCCGGAAAACGACACGGTGGCGATGTGGCCGTGGCGCTCGGCGTCGCTGCGCAGTTCCTCCAGCGCTGCCGCCATGTCGGTCGGCTGCGCCCGCTCGCCGCTGTCGCCGCGCGCAAACGCCAGATACGCTTCCAGCATCGCCGCCATCTCGTCGACGTCCTTGCGCATCCCCTCGGTTTCCGGCGCGTCGCCGATCAGTTCGAGCTCGAGCTTGAACCGGGTCAGGATGGTGCGCAGATCGTGAGACACACCCGCCAGCATCGCGGTGCGCTGCTCGATCGAGCGCTCGACGCGGCTCTTCATTTCGATGAAGGCGTGGGCTGCGCGCCGCACCTCGCGGGCGCCGCGCGGCTTGAAGTTCGGCGCGTCGCGGCCCTTGCCGAAGCTCTCCGCGGCGTCGGCCAGCCGCAGGATCGGCCGGATCTGGTTGCGCAGGAACAGCACCGCGACGACCAGCAGCACCGTCGAGGTGCCGACCATCCACAGCAGGAAGATCTCCGAATTCGACGCATAGGCGGCGCTGCGCAGCGCGAAGACCCGCATCACCGCGTCGTCGAGCTGGATGCGGATTTCGACCAGATTGGAGCGGCCGACGGTGTCGATCCAGAACGGCCGCGCGATCTGCTTGCTGATCTGCTTGCTGATCGACTGATCCAGCAGCGAGAAGAACGGCTTGTTGCCCGGCGGCGGCATCTCGCCGGGGCCGAGGAAGTCGACCACCAGTCCGAGCCGGTTCTGCGCGATCCGGCGCAGCGCGGCGTTGTCCTTGTCCTGCGGGAAGCTCTTGTAGACGTCGATCAGCGCCGCGATGTCCTGCACCACCGCCGCCGACAGCCGCTGCGTCACCGTGTTCCAGTGCCGCTCCATGAACACGAAGGCGATCACCGATTGCAGCAGCACCATCGGTACGATCATGATCAGCAGCGCGCGGGCATACAGCCCCTTCGGCATGAAGTCGTTGAAGCGCTGCCCCATCCAGCCATTGGCCGCCGACACCCGCCGCGAGGCGGAGCGGATCAGCGTGAGGCCGGTATCGAGCGTGCTCATGAGACGGCCCGCTTCGATTTGGTAGCAAGCCTGTCGGGTTTGCCGGAAAGGCTGTTTGCAAGAACGATGACCTCGCCCCAGGCACAGCGCGCTCCCTCGCCCCGCTCTTGCGGGGAGAGGGTCGGGGTGAGGGGCTGCGGCCGACCCGCGGATGCCGACGCTGCTGACATAGGCCGTGCCCCGCCCCTCACCCGACCGGCTACGCTACGCTTCGCCGGTCGACCTCTCCCCGCGCATGGCGGGGAGAGGTTGCGTCGTGCGTGGGGAGAGGCTTTGCTCATATATCGCCGATCAAATTATCAGCCGGTCAACACTACGGCGCTGCGACCAGCCGATAGCCGATGCCGCGGACGGCTTGCAGGAACAGCGGGTTGGCCGGGTCGCGCTCGATCTTGCGGCGCAGGCGGTTGATCTGCACGTCGACGGCGCGCTCGTTGGCGTTGCCGCCGCCGCCGGTCAGTTCGCCGCGCGGCACGGTCTCGCCCGGCGCCGCGGCCAGCACGCGCAGCATGTCGCGCTCGCGGTCGGTGAGATGCACGATCTCGTCGCCCTGGCGCAATTCGCCGCGCTCGATGTGGAACACATAGGGTCCGAACGCGATGGTCTCCGCCTTGCTCGCCGGCGCCGGCGAGGTGCGCTTGAGGATATTGCAGATCCGCAGCAGCAATTCGCGCGGCTCGAACGGCTTGGCGACGTAGTCGTCGGCGCCGAGCTGCAGTCCCTCGATCCGCGCTTCGGCCTCGTGGCGCGCCGTCAGCATCACGATCGGCACGTCGGAATCGACGCGGATCGAGCGCGCCAGATCGAAGCCGGTCTCGCCCGGCATCATCACGTCGAGGATCAACAGATCGAAATTCAGCCCGGCGAGCTTGGCGCGCGCGTCGCGCACGCTCGAGGCGGTGGTGACGCGATAGCCTTCGCTGGCGAGGAAGCGCGACAACAGATCGCGGATGCGGCGGTCGTCGTCGACCAGCAGAAGATGCGGCGCATCGTCGGCGGGGCGGACCGGCTTCTTCGCCAGGGTTGCGAGCTGAATCACGTGACATCCTTCGCGATGGCGCCGTCGGACTGCAGAATGGTCTGGAGCACCTTGTCCGGATCATCGCAATCGATCATGGCGCGCAGGAATTTGCGCACGGCCTCCGCTTCGCCCGGGCCGAGACCGCGCAGCGCGCGATCGATGCGGTCGGTCTGCAGGCCGGCGAGTTTCACCACCAGCGCCTCGCCCTTTGCGGTGGCGAAAAGAAGGCGCTGGCGGCGGTCGCTGTCGCCGGCCTTCTGCACGATGTAGCCCTCGTCGAGCAGTTGCTTCAGCACCCGCCCGAGCGACTGCTTGGTGATGCGCAGCACGTCGAGCAGATCGGCGACCGTCAGCCCCGGATAGCGGCAGACGAAATGCACCACCCGGTGATGCGCGCGGCCGAACCCGAACGCCTCCAGCGCGTGGTCGGCATCGCCGACGAAGTCGCGATAGGCGAAGAACAGCAGCTCGATGATGTCCCAGCGCGGCGCCGCGACGGACGCCTCCGCTGGCCGGCTCGGCATCGCGATCGCCGCGCTGTCGCCGTGCAGGTCGTCGTTGAAATTTATGTCAGCCATGTTGACATATCTGGGTCTTATGTTACAAAACGGCCGACCAAGACGAAATATTCGACTATTCCGCTTGCGACCCTTCCCCGCGTGGTCCGATAACCGGATGCGGCGAAACGGCATGCATGCGAATGTCGGACGGCTTGGCCGAAACATAGCGGAGTTCGCAGGATCCGCCAAAACATGTCTCCCGGCCTGGGCCGGGACCGAACCACCCAGCGGCCGGCATCAGCCGGGCTCGCGCAACCACGGCCACCGGCAGGCGCGCCGATCCAGGAGATCACGTCCATGGGACTCTCGTTCGACAACAAGGTCGACGGCTCGGTCTGGCTGAATTTCGACATCCAGCCGTCGGCGCATCCGGTGTCGGAGACGGACCGGACCGCGAAGCTCGCCGACCCGGGCTTCGGCCGGGTCTTCACCGATCACATGGCGATCGTCCGCTACGATCAGGCCAAGGGCTGGCATGGTGCGCGCGTCGAATCCCGCGCCAACTTCCCGCTCGATCCGGCGACCGCCGTGCTGCACTACGCGCAGGAGATCTTCGAGGGGCTGAAAGCCTACAAGCGCGCCGACGGCGGCGTGAACCTGTTCCGCCCCGACGCCAATGCGCGGCGCTTCCGCGATTCCGCCGACCGCATGGCGATGGCGAAGCTGCCCGAGCCGGTGTTCATCGAGGCGATCGAGCAACTGGTCCGGATCGACCGCGCCTGGATCCCGGGCGGCGACGGCAGCCTGTATCTGCGCCCGTTCATGATCGCGAGCGAAGTCTTCCTCGGCGTCAAGCCGTCGGCGGAATACATCTTCGCGGTGATCGCCTCGCCGGTCGGCTCGTACTTCAAGGGCGGGCCTGCGCCGGTGTCGATCTGGGTGTCGGAGAACTACACGCGCGCCGCGATCGGTGGCACCGGCGGCGTCAAATGCGGCGGCAACTACGCGGCCTCGCTGCGCGCCCAGGCCGAGGCGATCGAGCACGGCTGCGATCAGGTGGTGTTCCTCGACGCGATCGAGCGTCGCTATATCGAGGAGCTCGGCGGCATGAACGTGTTCTTCGTGTTCGACGACGGCTCGCTGTCGACGCCGCCGCTCGGCACCATCCTGCCCGGCATCACCCGCGATTCGATCATCGCGCTGGCGCGGCAGGCCGGCCGGACCGTGCGCGAGGAAGCCTACACGATCGAGCAGTGGCGCGCCGATGCGGCCAGCGGCAGGCTGAAAGAGGCGTTCGCCTGCGGCACCGCGGCGGTGATCTCGCCGATCGGCACTGTGCGCTCGGCCAGCGGCGACTTCACCATCAGCGGCGGCGCCGCCGGCGAAGTCGCAATGGGCCTGCGCAAGCAGCTCGTCGACATCCAGTACGGCCGTGCCGCCGATACGCATGGCTGGATCCGGGACGTGGCGTAAGCCGCTTACTAACGACGATTCATTCCGGGGCGCGCGCAGCGAAGCTGCGTGCGAACCCGGAATCTCTTTGGTAACAACCTCGGGATCTGGCCGCGGCGTAACCTCTCCCGCTTGCGGGAGAGGTCGGATCGCGCAGCGATCCGGGTGAGGGCACTCCTCTCCGCGAAGCGCGGACTCACTGCCCGGGGCGCCCTCACCCCAACCCTCTCCCGCAAGCGGGAGAGGGGGCGTGCTGTGCTTGGGGCGCAGGCAATACGCTACACGTAGCCGCGAACTACCTCCGCCCGAACAGCTTCTCGATGTCGGTCAGCGTCAGCTCGACATAGGTCGGGCGGCCGTGGTTGCATTGGCCGGAATTCGGCGTCGATTCCATCTCGCGCAGCAGCGCGTTCATCTCTTCGGGTTTGAGCACGCGCCCGGCCCGCACCGAGCCGTGGCAGGCCATGGTGGCGGCGACGTGCATCAGGCGGCGCTCCAGCGGCAGCGCTTCGTCCCACTCGGCCATGTGCTCGGCGAGATCGCGCAGCAGCGACGCCGCGTCGGTCTTGCCGAGCAGCGACGGCGTCTCGCGCACCGCCACCGCGCCGGGGCCGAAACTCTCGACCACGAGGCCGAATTGCGCCAGTTCGTCGGCGCGCCCAACTAATCGCTCGACCGTCGCCTCGTCCATCTCGACGATGTCGGGGATCAGCAGGATCTGGCGCTGCACGCCGTTGGCATCGAGCGACGCCTTCAGCCGCTCGTAGACGATGCGTTCATGCGCGGCGTGCTGATCCACCACGATCAAGCCGTCGCGGGTCTGCGACACGATATAGGTCTCGTGGATCTGCGTCCGCGCCGCGCCGAGCGGCCGATCGAGCAGATCGGGCGCGATCTCGTGCGGACGAATGTCGGCGCTCGGCGCGCCGACATCGAACGTCGCCTGCGTGCGCTCGGCGAAGGACGGCGCTGCGAAGCCAGCGCCGCCGCCGACCGGATAGGACGGCGAACTACGCCAGTCCCAGTTCGCCGGCGGCGCCGCCCCCGGCCGGAACGTCGAGATCACGCTGCTGGCGCTGTTGGCGGCGGTGCGGCGGCCCTCGCGCGCGAGCCCGTCTTTCAGCGCGTGGACGATCAGCGCGCGAACCAGGCCGGCGTTGCGGAAGCGCACTTCGGTTTTCGCCGGATGCACATTGGCGTCGACCTCGCGCGAATCCAGCGTGACGAACAGCGCCACCACCGGATGGCGGTCGCGCGGCAGATAGTCGGAATACGCCGCCCGCACCGCGCCGAGGATCAGCTTGTCTCGTACCGGGCGGCCGTTGACGAACAGATATTGCCCGAGCGCGTTGGCACGCGTCAGCGCCGGCGACGCCGCGAAGCCCTCGACCGCGACGCCCTCGCGCTCCGAGCGGACCTCGATGGCGTTGGCGCGGAAATCCGCGCCAAGAATATCGCCGAGTCGCGTCAGCCGCCCGGGCGCGCCTGGCAGCGCCGCCGCCCAGGTGACGGGCGCGCGCTCCTCACCGGCCAGCGTGAAGGCGATGTCCGGCCGCGCCATTGCGAGCCGCCGCACGACTTCGCGGATCGCTTCGGCCTCGGTGCGGTCGGTCTTGAGAAACTTCAG
Source organism: Rhodopseudomonas palustris (assembly GCF_034479375.1). Classification (NCBI taxonomy): domain Bacteria; kingdom Pseudomonadati; phylum Pseudomonadota; class Alphaproteobacteria; order Hyphomicrobiales; family Nitrobacteraceae; genus Rhodopseudomonas; species Rhodopseudomonas palustris. Next base: position 3,189,181 of record NZ_CP140155.1, read on the forward strand.
CCGCGCCGGCGTGGCGAAGAACAGATCGGCGACCTCGACGCGGGTGCCGTGCGACAGCGCCGCCGGCGCGACGTCTGACTTGTCGCCGCCCTCGACGCTGAGCGCCCAGGCGTGCGGCTCCCGCGCATGCCGCGTGGTGATCGACAGCCGCGCCACCGCGCCGATCGACGGCAGCGCCTCGCCGCGAAAGCCGAGCGTGCGGATCTGCAACAGGTCCTCGTCGTCGAGCTTGGAGGTGGCGTGGCGATCGACCGCGAGCGCGAGATCGGCCTGCGTCATGCCGGCGCCGTCGTCGGCGATCACGATCTTCCGCCGGCCGCCGCCGTCCGAGAAGATGTCGATGCGGCTCGCGCCGGCGTCGATCGCGTTCTCGACCAGCTCCTTCACCACACTCGCCGGCCGCTCCACCACCTCGCCGGCGGCGATGCGGTTGACGATGGTTTCGGGGAGCTGGCGAACGGGCATGGGGCGACTCTGAGTTGGACGAGAAGTTTAAGCGACCTTGATGGTGATGGCGATGCGGCCGCGATTCAGAGCTCTCTTCACCCTCCCCTCGAGGGGGAGGGTCGGCGTGTGGCGCGCGAAGCGCGCTACACGCCGGGGTGGGGTGAGCCGCGAGCACGGCGGATGAACTCTTCGCCACCCCGCCCCGCTCGCTGCGCGAGCGACCCTCCCCCTCCAGGGGAGGGTGATCCCTGCGGCACCCCAATCGTCCAAATGCGATTGCCTTGTCCGTGGGGCTCAATCATCAAACCGACCGCTGCGGCCGGCTTTGACGTCGCCACGTCGCTTCTTGCCTTCGAGGCGGCGCTTCTTGGAGCCGAGCGTCGGGCGCGTCGCGCGGCGCGGGACCGGGCGCACCATGGCTTCGCGCAGCAGGTCGAGCAGGCGGTCGATCGCATCCGCCTTGTTGCGCTCCTGGGTGCGGAAGCGCTGGGCGTGGATGACGATCACGCCCTCCTTGGTCATGCGCTGGCCGGCGAGCCCGATCAGCCGCAGCGCGGCGTCTTCCGGCAGCGCGATCTTCGAGGTATCGAAGCGGAGCTGGGCTGCGGTCGACAGCTTGTTGACGTTCTGACCGCCCGGCCCCGAGGCGCGCACGAAGCTGATCTCGATGTCGTCGTCGTCGATCGCAAGATTGCGGCTGATCCGCAGCATGGGGCACCGCTCTGCCACAGGGGAAACCGTCATCCTGAGGTGCGAGCGCAGCGAGCCTCGAAGGATGACCGGCTCTGTAGCACATCCTTCGAGACGCGCGCCAATCGGCGCGCTCCTCAGGATGACGCTGTGCCTAATTCGCGCGCGGCGGCGGCGGGGTGCCGGCGGGTTTGACGGCGTTCGGATCGGCGGCCGCCTGCGGGGTGCGGCCGACGACCACGGTCAGCAGGCCGTCGGACCACAGCCGCTTGGCGGCGCGTTTGGCGTCGTCGAGCGTCACCGCGTCGACGATGGCGTTGCGCTTGGCGATGTAGTCGATCGGCAGGCCGTCGTTCTGATATTGCAGCAGCGCCTGGGCGAGCTTCGCCGAGGTGTCGAGCGACAGCATCTGCGAGCCCTTGAGATACGACTTCGCCTCGTCGAGTTCCTGCTGGGTCGGGCCTTCGTCGGCGATCCGCTTGATCTCGGCGTCGATCGCCTCGATCGACTGCGTCGCACGGTCGGCGCGGGTGCCGGTGGCGCCGGTGAACAGCGCCGAGTGCTGCATCCACAGCATCGAGACGTAGATCGAATAAGCCAGACCGCGCTTCTCGCGAACCTCGCGATACAGCCGCGACGACAGCGAGCCGCCGCCGAGGATGTGGTTGACCACATAGCCGGCCATGAAATCCGGATCGTGACGCTTGAGGCCGGGGCCGCCGAACATCACCACGGTCTGCGGCACGTCGAGCGGCACGAAGCTGCGCTGCGGCGGCTTGGAGGCGACGATGTCGGCCACCGGTGTGAGCTGCGCCTTGGCCGGCAGGCTGCCGAAGGTGTCGTCGAGCAGCTTCGCCAGCGTCGCGGCATCGACGTCGCCGACCACGGCGATCTTCAGCGTGTCCTTCGCCAGCACGCGGCCGGTATAGGCCTTCATGTCGTCGATGGTGACCTTCGGCAGGCTCTCCAGCGTGCCGGTCGAAGGCCGGCCATAGGGATGATTGCCGAACGCGACTTCGAGAAACTTGCGGGTCGCCATGGTGTTCGGGTCGAGCGATTGGCGGCGCAGCGTCGAGATCAGTTGCGCGCGGATGCGCTCGACGTCCTTGGCCTCGAACCGCGGCGCGGTCAGCGAGGTGTGCAGCAGACCGAACGCCTCGTCGCGGTTTTCCGTGAGCATCCGCAACGAGCCGCGGAAAGTGTCGCGGGTGACGGCGTAGGACAGCTCGATGGCGCGGCGGTCGAGCCGCTCGTGGAACGTCGCCGAGTCCATGTCGCCCGAACCTTCGTCGAGCAGATTCGCCACCATGTGGCCGACGCCGGGCTTGTCGGCCGGATCCTGGCTGGCGCCGCCGCCGAAGGAATACTCCATCGAGATCAGCGGCACGGTGGCGTCCTGCACGAACCAGGCATGGATGCCGCCGGGCGTGACCAGGTTCTGGATCTTCGCCGCGGCGAAGCCCGGCGCCGCCGGCAGCAGTGCAGCGGCGACGGTGACGGCGCCCGCGAGCGCCAGACGTTTGATCGAGCGGAAGGCCATGATCACGAGCGCTTCTCCTCGGGCTTCGGCAGCGTGCCCTTGACCAGATAGCCGGTGACGGATCGGTTCCTGTCGAGGAATTGCTGCGCGACGGCGCGGACCTGATCCGAGGTGACGGCGCGGATGCGCTGCGGCCAGGTCTGGATGTCCTGAACGGTGAGGCCGGAGGTCACCGCGGTGCCGTACCAGCGCGCCAGCGTCGTCTGATTGTCCTGCGCGTAGATCGACTGCGCGATCAGTTGGGTCTTGACCCGTTCGAGGTCTTCGGACCGAACCGGATGGCGCACGATCTCGGCGATCACATTGTCGATCGCCTTCTCGATCTCGGAGAATTCGACGCCCGGCTTCGGCGTCGCCGCGACGATGAAGTGGGTGTCGTCGAGCGCGGTGCCTTGATAGTTGGCGCCGACATTGATCGCGAGCTGGCGGTCGATCACCAGCGCTCGGTACAGATAGGAGTTGCTGCCGCCGCCGATCAGTTGCGCCAGCACTTCGAGCGCCGGACTTTCGCCCTGGGCGGCGGTTTTGGCCGAGGGCACCAGATAATAGCGCCGCACGCTCGGCTGCTCGACCCGCGGATCGGCCAGCGTCACGGTGCGCGGGCCGGCGGGCGCCGGCTCCTGCGGCCGCACCCGCTGCGCCGGAATCGCCGGCTGCGCCGGCACCGCGCCGTAGATCCGCTCGATCGCCGGCCGGATGGCTGCGGCATCGACGTCGCCGGCGATCACCAGCGTGGCGTTGTTGGGCGCGTAGAAGCGGCGATAGAACGCCAGCGCGTCCTCGCGGTCGAGCTTCTGGATCTCCTGCAGCCAGCCGATCACCGGGCGGCCATAGGGATGATTGAGATACAGCGCCGCCATGATCTGCTCGGTGAGCCGCGCATCGGGGTTGTTGGCGACCCGCATGTTGTATTCCTCGAGCACGACGTCGCGCTCGGGCAGCACGTTCTCGTCCTTCAGCACCAGGCCGGTCATGCGGTCGGCTTCGAACGCCATCATCCGCTCGAGCTGATCGCGCGGCACGCGCTGATAGTAGCCGGTGTAGTCGAACGAGGTGAAGGCGTTCTCGTTGCCGCCGACTTTCAGCACCGTCTGCGAAAATTCGCCGACCGGGTGCTTGGCGGTGCCCTTGAACATCAGATGTTCGAGAAAATGCGCCAGCCCGGATTTGCCCGGCGTCTCGTCGGCGGAGCCGACCTTGTACCAGATCATCTGCGTCACCACCGGGGTGCGGTGATCCGGGATCACCACGACGTTCAGGCCGTTGGGAAGCGTGAAGGTGGCGGGCGGATTGGCGGGGGCGGTCTCAGCGGCGGCCGGGGCTGCGAACAGCAGCGCCGTCGCGAGAACGGCGAACGCGGCGCGCGGGCGGAAAACGGATATATTCATGTCGAAGCAATCATCCCGGTAGGAGAGATCGGATCGGGCCGGCGGCAAGCCGCAGCCGCCCGCCGTTCGAGGGCGCGGCGCGGCGCGGCGGAAGATCGAAGCAACCCGGCACGGCAGCCGGAAGGAGAAAGGGAGCCAGACGGCCCCGGCTCAATTGCTGACTTCTTTGCCCGACATCACGTCGATGCGCTTGTTGCCGAGCGCTTCCTTCGGGCCGGTGCCATAGGCGAAATTCGGCGACGGGGTCTGATAGCCGACCGGCGGCTGCGTCAGCGTCTCGCGGGTAGGCTCGCCGGTGAACGGCGCGGTTTCCATCTTGTTGCCGCCGAACAGGCTGCTGAAGCTGCCGGTGAAGCCGAGCTGGGACGGGCTCAGGATCGGATTGTTCTGCTGGGTGCCGGGCGTCACCGGATCGTTGTTGGTGCCCTTGCTGGCGGCGGTGCGAACCGAATTCAGCTCCGACGGCATCAGCGGGCGGGACGATTCGACCGGCGTCGGCTTGCTCTGGCGGGCGGCGGAACGGGCCTCCTTGCGGGCCTGCACGTCCGGATCCTTCGGCCAGTTCGGCGGCGCGTTGACGTCCTTGGCGACGACTTCCGGCGGCGGCAGATCGAGCTGGCGCGGCACCACCAGCGGCGAGCGCTCGCGATAGTTGATGCCGGAATTTTCCATATTGGTGGCGCCGATACCGCCCATCAGCCCCTTGATGATCTTCTCTTCGAAGGTCAGGTCGTCGTTGTCGCCGTCCTGGGCGCGCGCCATGCCGCCGGCCATCACCAGGCCGATGCCGAGCGCGACGGCCGTCAGTCGGGTGACACGCAGCATCGCAGCGGGCGACTTCTGCAGCATCCAGAAGGTGGTTGCGATCTGGCGCATGGCGTTGATCCTGTTCACATCTGTGGATTGGCCGCCGGCTGCAGAACGAACGCCGGCCGGCCTTCGCCGCGCTGCCCGTATCGGCCGGGATCAGGGCGCTTTTGCGGCGGTTGCCCCGAAGAAGGAGTCATACAGCAGCGCCGCCACGCCGACAACGATCGCCGTATCGGCAAGGTTAAACACGTACCAGCTATAGGTTTTTCCGGCGATCTCGGCGTGAAACAGGGCGAAATCGACCACCGCGCCGTAGGCCAGGCGATCGATCGCATTGCCGATCGCGCCGCCGATGATCAGGCCGAGACCGATGGTCGCAAGCCGGGTGGTCGATTTCGCCATCCAGATCGCCAGCGCCACGATCGCCACCGCCTTGAAGGCCAGCATGATCGCCTGCCCGGTCGGCCCCTGGCCCGAAAACCACCCATAGGAGATGCCGGTGTTCCAGGCGAGCACCAGATCGAAGAACGGCGTGACGCTGACCAGGCCCTTGCGGCCGAGATCGAAGCCGTAGAGCAGCCACAGCTTGGTCGCCTGGTCGAGCACCAGCGCGACCACGGCGGCGAGGATGCCGAGGCGGACGGGCGAGGTCATGATGCGGCGCCCGCCCCGTGACGTGGCGTCGTCCCCGCGCAGGCGGGGACCCCTACGCCGTGTCGGTCCAGTTCAGACGAGGCGTCGGTCATCGGCTTGGGCTCGAAGGCAGGCGTCAGGGGTTATGGGTCCCCGCCTGCGCGGGGACGACGAGAGCTTTAGACCGGAGCGCCCAGCGCCTTCCACTCGCGCAGCGCCTTGGCGTCGCGCGGGGAGACGTCGGGATAGTCGGGATCGCTGCCGACGGAGGACAGGATCTTCCACGATCGTGCGCATTTGATGCCCTGCGCCCGCTCGACCACCACCGCGACGCCGGTGACGTTGTCGAGCCGGAACGCGCCCTCCGGGGCGTCGCCTTCGCGGATCTCGTAGTTCGAGGTGATGCAGATCTCGGCGAGGTCGGCGTCGAACACCGTCGCCAGCAGCGGCCGGTCGGCGAGATAGATCACCGGCGAGGCTTCCAGCGACGAGCCGATCCGCTTGGCGGCGCGTTCCAGTTCCAGCGCGCCGGTGACGACGCGGCGGACGCTGCGGATCGTCTCCCACTTCTTCGCCAGTTCGTCGTCGCGATAGGCGCCGAGGTCGAGCGGGAACAGCGTCAGATGCACGCTGGGCTCCGCGCCCGGCCGATACAGGCCCCAGGCTTCGTCGGTGGTGAAGGACAGCACCGGCGCCAGCCATTTCAGGATCGCGTCGCAGATGATGTCGATCGTGGTCAGCGCCGCCTTGCGCGCCAGCGACGACGGCGGGTCGCAATACAGCGTGTCCTTGCGGATATCGAAATAGAACGCCGACAGCTCGGTGTTCATGAACGCCGCAAGCGAGGCGACCACCGTCTTGTAGTCGAACTCCGCATAGGCCGCGCGCACGATGGCGCTCTGCTCGGCGAGCTGATGCAGCATCAGCCGCTCAAGCTCCGGCATGTCGGCGAACGCCACCGCGTCCTCGCGCTTGAAGTGATGCAGCGTGCCGAGCATCCAGCGGATCGAGTTGCGCAGCTTGCGATAGGTCTCGACCACGTTCTTGAGGATCTCGGGACCGATGCGCTGATCGTCGGCGTAGTCGGTGGCGCACACCCACAGCCGCAGGATGTCGGCCCCGGACGACGCGATCACCTTGGCCGGATCGGTGGTGTTGCCGAGCGACTTCGACATCTTGCGGCCCTGCTCGTCGAGCGTGAAGCCGTGGGTCAGCACGACGTCATAGGGCGCGCGACCGCGGGTGCCGCAGCTCTCCAGCAGCGACGAATGGAACCAGCCGCGATGCTGATCCGAGCCTTCGAGATACATCACGGTGTCGGCGCCGCCGTCGACCTTGCGTCGGATGCCGGCGAGGCCGGGGAAGTGAACCGGATCTTCCAACACGAAGGCGTGGGTCGAGCCGGAATCGAACCAGACGTCGCAGATGTCGTCGACCTTGTTCCACGCCTCGTTGGCGCGGGAGCCCAGAAAGCGCTCGCGCGCGCCCTCCTCGTACCAGGCGTCGGCGCCTTCGCCTTCGAAGGCCTCCGCGATGCGGGCATTGACGGCGTCGTCGACCAGGATCTCGGCGGAGCCGTCGCCGGTCTCGCGCACGAACACCGCGATCGGCACGCCCCAGGCGCGCTGCCGCGAGATCACCCAATCCGGGCGGCCGGAAATCATGCCGTTGATGCGGTTCTGTCCCGCCGGCGGCACCCATTGGGTGACGGAGATCGCCTGCAGCGCCCTATTGCGAAGCGTGTCTGACGAAGCAATTCCGGACTCCGGCGACCAGCGAATGTGCTCGCTAGTAATCGCCTTGTCCATCGCGATGAACCATTGCGGCGTGTTGCGGAAGATCACCGGCTTCTTCGAACGCCACGAATGCGGATACTGGTGCTTGAGCTTGCCGCGCGCCAGCAGCGCGCCGCGCGCGATCAACGCCTGGATCACCGCCTCGTTGGCGTCGCCCTTCTCGCCCTTGTCGTTGATCACCCGCTTGCCGACAAAGCCCGGCGCGTGATCGGTCAGCGCGCCGTTCTCGTCGACGGTGTAGGGGATCGTGGTGACGATGCCTGCTGCATCGAGTTGCGATTTGTTCTCCATCCAAATGTCGAAGTCTTCACGACCGTGGCCTGGCGCTGTGTGGACAAAGCCAGTACCGGTGTCGTCAGTAACGTGATCTCCTTCGAGCAGTGGGACTATGAAATCATATCCCTGTCCGCGAAGTGGATGCGCACACGTCAGCCCGTCTAATACGGCCTCAGCGACATCAGAAACGCGTTCAAATCCGATCACCTTGGCCTGTTTGAATACGTCTGCCGCAAGTTTGTCGGCCAGGATGAGGAGATCTCCAGCTTTCGCCCAATTGTCGGCCGGCGCATCCGAAACACGGAAAAGTCCGTAGGAGATCTTTGATGAGAAGCTGATTGCACGGTTGCCCGGCAGCGTCCAAGGCGTCGTTGTCCAGATTACCACAGAGGCTTGGTCGAGCTCGCGCGCGCCGACGCTGTTGGAGACCGGAAACTTCACCCACACCGTATCGCTGGTGTAGTCCTCGTACTCGACCTCGGCCTCGGCCAGCGCGGTCTTTTCGACCACGCTCCACATCACCGGCTTGGAGCCGCGATACAGCGTGCCGTTGGCGGCGAATTTCATCAGTTCGCGGGCGATCTGGGCTTCGGCGAAGTAGTCCATCGTGGCGTAGGGATGATCCCAGTCGCCGACGATGCCGAGCCGCTTGAACTCGTCGCGCTGGACGTTCAGCCACTTCTGGGCGTAGGCGCGGCATTCCTTGCGGAACGCCACCATCGCGGTCGAATCCTTGAAGTTCGGCTTCGGCTTGCCCTTGGAGCGGTAGTTCTCCTCCTCGATCTTCCATTCGATCGGCAGGCCGTGGCAGTCCCAGCCCGGCACGTAGTTGCTGTCGAACCCGAGCATCTGCTGGCTCTTGGTGACGACGTCCTTGAGGATCTTGTTCAGCGCATGGCCGATATGGATGTGGCCATTGGCGTAAGGCGGGCCGTCGTGCAGCACGAATTTGGCGCGGCCCCGGGCGCTCTCGCGCAGCTTGCCGTAGAGGTCGATCTCCTCCCAGCGCTTCAGCAGTTCCGGCTCTCGGGCCGGCAGCCCGGCGCGCATCGGAAACTCCGTCTGCGGCAGGAAGAGGGTCTTGGAATAGTCGTTGGCGTCGGATTTTTCGGGCTTGTCGGACATGGAAGCTCTGGGTCAAGAGGCGCTGACGCGATCGATCGCGATGAAATAGGCGGGTCCCGGTCTTGCGCCGAACTCGAAGCTCAGGCGGAAGCCGGGCCGCTAATGCTGATGATGAGGCGCCGTGCAGACATGCGGCATTCATTAGCAGGCGGTCGCAGGATCGCAAAGCCCCGCGGCGGTCATCCTTGCGTCTGGCCGCCCTTCCCGAGCGGCCGGGCCGGATTGCCGCCGACCGTGGCGCCTGCGGCGACGTCGCGGGTCACGACGCTGCCGGCGCCGATCACGGCGCCGTCGCCGATGCTGATGCCGGGCAGGATGATCGAGCCGCCGCCGATCCAGACGTCGGCGCCGATCGTCACCGGGCGGCCGAATTCGAGGCCATCGCGGCGAGTGGCGGCGTCGCGGGGGTGGTCGGCGGCGTAGATCTGCACCGCCGGGCCGATCTGGGTGCGGTCGCCGATCGACACCGGCATGATGTCGAGGATGACGCAGTTGAAATTCAGAAACACGCCGTCGCCGAGCCGGATGTTGTAGCCGCAGTCGCAGAAGAACGGCGGGCGGACGACGGCTCCCTTGCCGACGTGGCCGAAATGCTCCGACAGCAACGTATGCCGCTCGGCGGCCGGCAGCGCGCCGGTGGCGTTGTAGCGCACGATCCAGGCTTTGTTGGCGGCCTCGTCGGCGGCGAGCTCGGGGCTGCCGGGGCGGTACAGCTCGCCCGCCAGCATCTTCTCTTTCTCGGTTTTCGTCACGCGATGTCGCCGAGTTTCGGGAACGCGCCGTGGTCGGCGGCGAGCGCGGCGCGGGCGCGGGCCGAGTCGTCGTCCATTTGGCGGATCAGCGCCTCGATGCTCTCGAACTTCTCCTCGTCGCGGATGAAGGCGATGAAGGCGATATCGAGCGTCTCGCCGTAGAGCTGTTCGTTGAAGTCGAACAGAAAGATCTCCAGCAGCGGCGCGCCGTTGTCGAAGGTCGGCCGACGGCCGAAATTCGCCACCGCGTCGTAGTGCTTAGCCCCGCGGCCGACCCGCACCGCATAGATGCCGTGTTTCAGCCCGCATTGCGGATCGAGCCGGATGTTGGCGGTGGGATAGCCGAGCTCGCGGCCACGCTTCTCGCCATGGATCACCTCGCCGGTGACGAACCAGGGCGCGCCCAGCATCTGCGTGGCGGCGGCGATGTGGCCTTCCTCCAGTGCCTTGCGGATCGCGCTCGACGACACCGGATGATCGCCGAAATCGACATGCGGCTGCACGTCGACCTCGATGCCGAGCGCCGGTGCCTCGCCGACCAGCATCGACGGCGAGCCGCCGCGGCCCTTGCCGAAATGGAAGTCGTAGCCGACCGCAATGCCCTGCACGCCGAGCCGGCCGATCAGCTCGTGGTGGATGAAATCATGCGCCGTCGTCGCCGCGCGGACGGCGTCGAAGCGCAGCACCACCGCGCCGTCGAGGCCGGTGCCGGCCAGCAGCCGGAGCTTGGCGGGTTCCTCGGTGAGCCGGAATTGCGGGGTGTCGGGGCTGAAGAATTTGCGCGGATGCGGTTCGAACGTCACCGCCAGCGCCGGGGCGCGGCGGACCCGCGCCATTTCGAGGCAGGCGCCGATCACGGCGCGATGACCCAGATGCACGCCGTCGAAATTGCCCATCGCCACCACCGCCCCCCTGGGGATGGCGGACGCGGGGGTGTCGTCGCGGATCACGGCAAAGCCAGTCATGTCGGATTTCAATTCATCGCTTCGAAGGTGGGAGCACGACGGTGACGCGGAGCGCCACGCGAAGTCAAGCCGGCGGCGGGTCTGGGGTGACGCCGGCCGCGACGCTGCTGGAATCTGGCCCTGCCTTGGGTTTGCCGCAAGCGCGCTCGTCAGCCGCCACGGACCGGAGGCACTGCCAGCCGGTCGCGACGGCAGGCGCGGCGGTCGATCTCCTCGCAGGCGCGGAACTGCAGATCCTTACTCATGCAGATCCGGACCTCGGTCAACCGGGTGCGGTCGCAGATCACGGCGATCGCCGAACTGCTGAGGCCGGGATTGACCTTGATGAAGGCTTCCTCGACCTCGGCCGGCGTGACCGTCCGGGCCTCCTTGGCGTCGATGAAGTCCGGCGGGACGCGCACCGCGGCGCGCGCCTTGCGAATGTTCTCGAAGTAGTCACGCGCCGAGCCGCCAGTACAGGTGCCGTGCTTGTCCCACTCGTTGTAGATCAGCCCCGGCGCCGGCATCAGGTCGAGCATCGCATTCATGATGCGGCGATCGAGCCGCGGCGACGGCCGCTGGCAATATTCCGGAAAGCCGCGCTCGTACTGCGGCCACAGCCCGTGCACCACGAAGGAGAACGGGCGCCCCCCGCACTGGATCTGCTGCGAGCGCCCGGTATTGCCGCGCTCGGAGGCCTGCTCGCAATAGGACGGCGACCACGACAGCGCCAGCACGTAGAAATCGAACTCGCCGGGCGCGTTCTGGCGCCGGTCCTGGGCGCGAGCGGCGGTGACCGCGAATGCGGCGATACAGACGGCCAAGGCGGCGAGCAACGACCGCCGGCGAACGGTGAAATGACGCATGATGAAGGCCCCCGCTGCCACGAACCGGCAAAGCCTAGCGAGCGATCAGGAACGTTTCAAGAACGCAAAAAGATGGAAGACGGATACAGAGCGGCGGCACATGGTGCCGCCCCGCCGGCTCAGGGCTTGGCGGCCTTGCAGGCAGGATTGAACGCCCAGTTGCGATCGACGCCGACGACGCAGAACTCGACGCCGTGGCCGAAGCCGGCGAGACCGCCGTCCTCGATGATCGAGAAATACACCGGGCGGACGAGGCCGTCGTTCAGATAGGCCTCCGCCGCACAATAGCGACGCGGAATGTTGTCGCTCTGCCAGGGGCGAAACGCGACCTCGCGAAGCTTCGAATAGCCGGTGATCCGCAGCGCCGAATTCCAGAAGTTACCCTCCTTCTCGGCGAACTGATAGGTCACCGAGGGCAGCCCCGCCTCGCAGGCCGGCAGATTGCCGTCGTATCGAGGACCGGACAGCCAGAAATTCATCTCCAGCGGATTGGCCGCCTGCGCCGCCGGCGCGAGCGCGAACAGTCCAAGCAGCGCCGCGAGAGCGGCCATCTGAAATTTCAAGGTCGAAACAAGGCGCATGGACGATTCACCGGATTTTCTGCGGCGGACGGTGCCGCGAAGCCATGCCGAGGTCAAGTGCAGCGCAGCCACACCTGCGGACATCCGGGCGCGCGGACGTCCGTGTGTTCTTTCCATCGCCCTCGCAACGCTCTAGAATCACGACAGCCATGAAGGAGATTCCAATGCGCATGCTGAAGGCCGCGGGCCTCGCCGTTCTCTGTGCGATGCTGTCCGGCACCGCCTCCCGCGCCGACACCGTGCCGATCGTCAAGGGCAATGATACCGGCGGGATCATCTCCTACAATCTGGTCGGTCACGCCGACGTGCGCGCGATCGCGATCGACCATTGCGCGCGCTACGGCAAGGTCGTGAAGCTGCTCGGCGTGCAGGCGAATTACGGCGGCTACATCTCGTTCTCCTGCCGCTGGGTGCCGTATGGCGCGGACGAGCGACCGCTGCGCGTCGCCTACTGAGCGGACAGACTCCATGAATCGAGCGGGTACATTCGGGCTCTGCGCGCTGCCGCTGCTGATCGCTTCGACGACGGCTGCGCTGGCGATCGACCTGCCGACCCGCAAAGCGGGGCTGTGGGAGCTGAAGATGGCGCGGGCCGGCGCTGCGGGCGAGGAGATCGCCATGCAGCACTGCACCGACGAGGCCACCGACAAAAAGATGACCTCGTCGTTCCAGCCGATGTCCGACGAAGTCTGCTCCAAACAGGACACGCAGAAGACCGCCACCGGCTACGTCATCGACGCCGTGTGCAGCACCGCCGGCATGACGGCGACGTCGCGGTCCGAGATCACCGGCGATTTCAACTCCGCCTATTCGGTCAAGGTGACCTCGCATCACGAGAAGCCGCTGCCGGGCGTACCCAAGGACGCGACCATGACGCTCGATGCGAAATGGCTCGGTCCCTGCAAGAGCGGCCAAAGGCCCGGCGACATCGTGATGCCCGGCGGCATCAAGATGAACATCGCCGACATCGAAAAACTCAAGGCGCTGATGCCGAAGCCGAAGTAGCGGCCGGCTCGGCCATTGGCCGAGGGAGTGCCGGCTGGCTGATCGGACCGAGCAACGCTGGCGCAAATACAACACCCGGCGACCATCGTCGCAGCCTCCGTTGACAGCCATCGTTCTTGCCGCGATGTTATATTGTAACGTCGGTTGGCAGGGCATGCCGTTCGAGGCTTGGGTGGGCATGGGCTGGGTGCGGGCAAATATCCGATCGGGAGAGCGGCTGGCGCTGATCGCGCTCGCGCTCCAGTTCGCCCTGTCGTTCGGACACTTCCACGGCATTGACGGTCCCGCGCAAGCACTCGCACAAGCGGCCTCGGCCATTGGCCCGGACGCACCCGATACCGATCACCATCACAACGCCGCGGCCGATCTGTGCGCGATCTGCGCCGTCGTCTCGATGGCGGGCACGATGCTCGACGCCGCGCCGCCGGCCTTGCCGCTCCGGCGTGCGGACCCACTGCACTATCGCATCGCCGCGGTGGCTGCCGCCGATCCGAGCCCGCAGCCCGGTGGTTTCCAGCCGCGCGCGCCTCCCGCTTCCTGACTGCATCCGATCGAGCCACGCGCGGCACTGCCCCGGCAGTACGCGGAGCCCATTCGTATTCGATCTGCCTCGCGCGGAGTCCGGAATCCGGCGCTGAAGCGCCGACCCGGTCAGTCAGGACTCAGACCATGTCATTCGCCTTCAAACGCGCGCTCCTGCTCGGCAGCGCAGCCTTCGTCGCCTTCGACGGCCTGCCGGCATCGCAGGCCTTCGCGCAGACCGCCACCGCGCTGCCGGAAGTCGTCGTCACCGCGCCTAGCCCGATCGTGCGCCGCCACAGCGCGCCGCCGACCCGGCCCGCAACCCGCGTGGCCGCTCCCGCACGACAGCGCGGAACTGCTCCGGCCGAAACGCCGCCCGTCGTCGCCCAGCCGGCGGCAGCGCTGCCCGGCACGCTGCCGATCGTCACCGACCAGTTCGCCACCGTCACGGTCGTTCCGAACGAAGAAATCCGGCGCAATGGCGGCGGCACGCTCGGCGACCTGCTGAACAACAAGCCGGGCATCACCGGCTCGAGCTACGCGCCGGGCGGCGCCAGCCGGCCGATCATTCGCGGCCTCGACGTCAATCGCGTCAACATCATCGAGAACGGCATCGGCAGCAACGGCGCCTCCGATCTCGGCGAAGATCATTTCGTGCCGATTGATCCGCTCTCGACCAACCAGGTCGAAGTGATCCGCGGCCCGGCGACGCTGCGCTACGGCTCGACCGCGATCGGCGGCGTGGTCAGCGCTACCAACAACCGCATCCCCGACGCGCTGCCGCCCTGCGCCGCACCGTTCCAGAGCTATGGCCTGCCGGTGAAGGCGCCGGCGGCGATCGGCGGCTCGCCGGGCTGCATGAATGCGGAAGTTCGCAGCGCCGTCAGTTCGGTCGATCGCGGCGTCGAAGGCGCGGTGCTGCTGGATGCGGCCGGCAACAACGTCGCCGTCCATGCCGACGTCTACGGCCGCAACACCAGCGACTACAATGTTCCGAGCTATCCCTATGCGGCGCCTGGCCTGCCGTTCAACGGACGGCAGACGAACTCGGCCACACAGGCGGCCGGGGCCTCGATCGGCGGCTCGTACCTGTTCGATGGCGGCTTCATCGGCGCGTCGATCACGCAGACCAATTCGATCTACCGGATCCCCGGCCCCGAGGGGGTGGAGTTCGGCACACGGATCGATGCCAAGCAGACCAAATTCAACGCCAAGGGCGAGTATCGGCCCGACGCGGCCGCGATCGAGGCGATCCGGTTCTGGGTCGGCGCCACCGACTACAAGCACAACGAGATCGGCCGCACTGTCGAGGACGATCCGACCACCGACGGAACGCGGCAGACCTTCACCAACCGCGAACAGGAAGGCCGACTCGAGGTGCAGTTGACGCCGTTCAACGCCGGCTTCGCCGCGGTGACGACGGCGGTCGGCGTGCAGGCCGGCCATCAGGAATTGACCGCCCCCAGCCCCGACGACCCGACCAGCCCGTTGAACGGCCTGTTCGATCCCAACAAGAATACCCGAGTTGCCGGCTACATCTTCAACGAACTGCAGTTCACCAACACCACCAAGGCGCAGGTGGCAGGTCGCATCGAACACGTCGAGCTGTCGGGAACGACGCCCTCCTCGGTGCCGGAAATCTTCGACCTCAACACCGATCCCAGCGCGATCGGCGCGGCCACCTCGCGCAACCTGTCGTTCACGCCGAAGAGCTTCAGCCTCGGCCTGATCCAGGCGCTGCCGTGGGGCCTGTCGGCCAGCATCACCGGGCAATATGTCGAGCGCGCACCGAAGCCCGCCGAATTGTTCTCGCGCGGCGGCCACGACGCCACCGCGACCTTCGACATCGGTAATCCCAATCTGAAAATGGAGACGGCAAAGTCGGTGGAAGTCGGCCTGCGCCGCGCAGACGGACCGTTCCGGTTCGAGATCACCGGCTACTACACGCAGTTCAGCGGCTTCATCTACCGGCGGCTGACCGGCAACACCTGTGAGGAAGTCGAGTGCATTGCCGGCGGCGGCCTCGAACTGAACCAGGCGGTCTATTCGCAGCGCGATGCCACCTTCAAGGGCGGCGAATTCCAGAGCCAGCTCGACGTCGCGCAGTTCTATGGCGGCACCTGGGGCATCGAGAACCAGTTCGACGTGGTGCGCGCCACCTTCGCCGACGGCACCAACGTGCCGCGGATCCCGCCGGTGCGCCTCGGCGGCGGATTGTTCTGGCGCGACGCCAACTGGCTGGCCCGCATCAACCTGCTGCACGCCTTCGCCCAGAACGACGTCGCGGAGATCGCCGAGACGACGACGCCCGGCTACAATCTGCTGAAGGCCGAGGTCAGCTACCGGACCAAGCTCAATCCCAATGTCTGGGGCGCGCAGGAGATGCTGGTCGGCCTGGTCGGCAACAACTTGCTCAACGAGAACATCCGCAACTCGGTGTCCTACAGCAAGGACAACGTGCTGATGCCCGGCATCGGCGTGCGGGCATTCGCGAATTTGAAGTTCTGAGCCAGGGACGTCATTCCGGGGGCGCGAGCGACAGCTCGCGAACCCGGAATCCAGAGGTTGCCGTGAGAGAGATTCCGGGTTCGCGAACTTCGTTCGCGCCCCGGAATGACGAACGAGAGAATTGCCGGCGCGAGTCGTCTTAGGCCGTCCGCGCCCGGCTCCAGTCCGGACGGATCGGGCCGCCGACGTCTTCGAACGCGCCATCGGCCAGTTCGATCACCAGCAGCCGGTTGGCATCGACCGGGCCGGGCATCGTCACCCGGCCTTTCGGAATCTTCTTGAAGCCGACGCGGCTGTAATACGGCTCGTCACCGACCAGCAGAATCAGCTTGTGCCCTTGCGCTTTGGCGTCCGCCAGCGCGCGGTCGAGCAGCGCACGGCCGACGCCGCGCGCGCGGAACGGCGGCTCCACCGTCAGCGGGCCGAGCAGCAGCGCGGGCGTGTCGCCGATCAAGATCGGCAATTGCCGCACCGAGCCGACCAGCAGCGTGCCGATCCGCGCCGTGAACGACAGCGCGTTGATGTGGTCGACGTGCTCGCGGAGCCGATAGGCGCTGAGCACGAAACGGCCGGGACCGAAGGTCCGCTCGTGCAGCCGCTCGATCGGCTGGGCGTCGTTCGGGGTCTCGGGCAGGATGGTGAGGGACAGATCGGTCATGGCGGACGCCGCAATAGCACCACAGCCGGGCGCGGTCCACCGCCCGGCTGTGGCCGACGATCACCTCAGGCGCGGGCCGCTGCGCCAGTCGGCCGCTGCGGGCCACCGCTTTCGCTCTCCGGTTGCTCCCCAGGGGCAAGCTGCGGCGAGCGGCCGGCCGACGGCGTCTTGTCGCGTGCGACGTAGACCGTTTGCGACGGAAAGGCGAAGCCGGTTCCGGCGGCCTCGACGATCTCCATCAGCCCCAGCGTCAGCTCTTCCTGGACTTCCAGGAATTCATCCATGCTCACGGCGTGAATATAGGCGAAGATCTCGACCCGCAGCGAACTCGGTCCGAACCCGAGCAGCCGGACCCGCGCCGGATCGTTGTCCACTTTGGGATGCTCCAGCAGCATCTCTCGCATCGTGGCGATCAGACTCCGCATCTGGTCAGGCGTGGTCTCGTAGCGAAGGTCGAGGATCGGGTGATACCAGAACTTGTCGCGGCGGCTGAAATTCTCGATCTGCACCGCGGCCAGCGCGCCGTTCGGCACGGTGACGAGCGTGCGGTCGAGCGTCCGGATCCGGGTCGAGCGCATCCCGATGTCTTCGATCGTGCCCATCGTCTCGCCGAACTTGCAGAAGTCGCCCACCCGCATCGGCTGATCGGTCACCAGCGTCAGGCTGCCGACCAGATGTTCGATGGTCTTCTGCGCACCGAGAGCGATGGCGATACCGCCGATGCCCAGAGCGGCGAGGCCCGCCGTGACGTTGTAGCCCAGCGCGTTGAGCCCCGCGATCGCCGCAAAGGCGACCAGCGCGAATTTGACGCTGCGCCGAATGAACGTCACCGCCGACAGCATCGACAGCCGCCCGCGCAGCGTCATCCGGGCGATCGCGAATTCGGCCAGCGCATCGACCACGCGCCAGACGATCCAGGACAGCGCGATCCAGCCGAGCAGTTCGGTGGCGCCGGACATGTGCTGACGCGCGACGATCGCGACGCCGGTCATCACCAGCGCGATCCGCAGCAACATCGCCGTGAGGAACAGCCGGATCGGCAGAGCCGAGGCGCTCAGCACACGACTGACGCGGGACTCCGGGCCGCGAAAGCGGAAAACCACCCAGAGGATCGCGGCGGTGATCGCCCACACGATGGAAAACGTCAGCACCGCGAGCACGATGACGGCGAGCCAATGGCCGGCCGGAACGCCGGCGAGGCGGTACTCGTCGCGGAGCGCATAGGGCAGGATCTTGTCGACCAGACTCGACGTCACCGTGCGCGACAGCGCTGGCAGGTCGCCGACCGTCTTCGCCGACACCAGCCAGATCTTGACGCCGTCCTTGCCATCGACCCGCTGCGCAATCAGATCGACGCTGCCGTTTTCGGTGCGCACGGCCCCGAACCTGTCCTGGTCCGGCGCCAGCCCGTCGTCCTGGTCGCCGGCGGCATCCGCGCTCAACCTCAACCGCGAGAAGACGTAGCCGCCCTGGTCGAGGATGCGCTGGAGTTGCTGCGCGACGCTCGGCCCCCAGGCGCCCTTCTCCTGGCTGAGATCGAGATATTGCGCAGCCTTGTCGTAATTCTGCTCGGCGGCGGCATTGATGAACCCGGAGACCATTCCGGCCGGCGTGTCGCGGCCGAGCGGGTCGGCGGGCTTTTCCTCCACTTTCGCCGGCGGAGTGCCGTTCCCATTGCCGTTCGGCGCCGGAATCTGAGCGAAGGCGGCATTTACCGCCAGGAGTGCCCATACAATCAGCAGCGATCTGACGATCGCCTTCGCAAATGCCGTCAAGACAGGTCCTTTCGAGATTTCGCGGGTTTTTACCAGAGAAATGAGCCATTGATGTGATCGCGAGCCGATTTGGCGGGCGTTCGGCACATCAGCGCCATGTCGTGCGCCGCGGCTCGCGCCCGAGCACTTCGGCGATTCGCAATCGAGTCCCGAATGTCGTCTCCCCGGGGAGGTCGGCGACATCGAAGAAACCGGAGGCGACGATTTCACGATTGGGCTCGGGCGCGCGATCCTGGCGGAACCGCCGCACCACATAGACGGCGACGTGATCACGCGGCGAAACGTGGCCGTTGAAGAAAATACCATGCAGTTCGGGCTCGCCCGTCAGCTCGATCCGGCCTTCTTCCATCAGTTCACGGCGGAGCGCATCGAGGAACGTCTCTCCGACCTCGACGCCACCGCCCGGCAGATGCCAGCCGGCGACATAGCTGTGCTGAATCAGGAAGACGCGATCCTGTTCGTCCAGCACCACGCCGCGCGCCCCGAGCGTCATACCGCGGGCGAACCGCCAATACAGATGAAACACCCGCCGCAGCGCCGGCTCGAGCTTCAGTCTCAGACTCTGAAAGGCCGGCAAAGGCGGATCATCCTCGCATGCGCGGCGCAGCGGAGACTTGCGCCGATCCGGCGAGCTTGCCAAAACCGTGCTGATTTTGACAGGCGGGAATTCGCGACGCGCTCGCAGCCGTCCGGACCGGGAAAAGCCGATGATTTTCACGCTGGCGCATTTGTCCGACCCGCATCTGCCGCTGCCACCGAAGCCGCGGTTCGCCGATCTCGCAAGCAAGCGCATGCTCGGCTATCTGAACTGGACCCGCAACCGGCACAGCATCCATCGCCGCGAGATACTCGACGCGCTGGTCGGCGACCTGCAGGCGCAGCAGCCCGACCACATCGCCGTCACCGGCGATCTGGTCAACATCGCGCTCCCCGACGAATTCGCCCCGGCACGAAGCTGGCTCGAAAGCGTCGGGCCGCCGGATCGCGTCAGCCTCGTGCCCGGCAATCACGACACCTATATCACCGCCACCGCGGCCCAGTTCGGCGAGAGCTTCGCGGACTACATCAGCGGCGACGACGGGGCGCCCGGCTATCCCTATCTGCGCCGCCGCGACCATGTCGCGCTGATCGGCGTATCGAGCGCGGTGCCGTCCGCGCCGTTCATGGCGACCGGACGGCTCGGCGAAGCGCAGCGTGCGAGGCTGGAGACGTTGCTGCAAGGGCTGGCCTCCGAGCGCGTGTTTCGGGTGCTGCTGATTCACCACCCGCTGCGCTCGCGCTCACGGTTCAAACGGTTGACCGACGCCAGCGCGCTGATCGCCCTGCTGCAGCGCCATCCGGTCGATCTGGTGCTGCATGGCCACGACCACGTCCACGCCACGATCCGGATCGATACGCCGACGGGCACGATCCCGGTGATCGGGGTGCCGTCGGCGTCGGCGTTCAACGATCACCACCGCCCGTCGGCCGCCTACAATCTGTTCGCGATCAGCGAAGCCAATGACGGCTGGCGCTGCGAACACCGCAGCCGCGGCTTTGCCGGCACCGAAACGGTGCAGGAGCTGCGAGACCCGGTGATGTTGTAGAAGTCGACGCCCGTCCCGTCATGGCGAGCCGAAGCCGAAGCAATTCAGAAGCGCAATGACGGAAACAGGCGGTCACACATTCCGCAGCGCCGCGAACAGAGCGAGCGCGAACAGCGCCAGCGCGCCGGCGATGAAGCCGAGTACGAAGACCCCGAAGCCGCTGCGGCGCGGCTTGTCGACAGAGACCGGCGCCGGGGGCGCGGGCAACGGCGGCGCGGCCGTCAGCGCGTGTTCACGCTCGATCAGCCGGCGGGCGACATAGTCGGTGATGGCGTCGACGATGGCCGCGGCCTCGTGCGACTCGGCCAGCACGATGCGGCCGAAGCGGGTGTCCTGGACGAAGCGGTAGACCCGCTTGTCGCGGCCCATCATCACATGAGCGACCACGTCGATCCACAGCCGCGGCGTGTCGCCCTGGCTGAGGCCGCGGTCGAACAGATCGACGCCGTCGGGAATTTCCGCGAACAGCGGGTCGAGCGCCTCGTTGAGGATCTCCAGCCGGGCGATTTCGGCATCGCGCAGGTCGACCACTACGCCGGTGCGATCGGCGGCCTCGATCCGCGCCTGACGCAACGCATCGCGCAGCCGCATCGGCCGCGCCTGTCCCTTCCCGGAGGTCTTGTTCTGCGCGTCCGCCATCTGCACCCGGCTCGGCTGTTCAAAATTAACCTATCAGTAACCCTCGACGGCGGAAAGGGCCTGATCTCTCAAGGATTTGCCGTGCCGGGGGAAGCGTGGCGCGCGTGCAGCACAGACGACCGCTCCGCAGCCGCCCAAAACGACGATGGCGGCCCCGCCGGGTTGCCCCGATGAGACCGCCAAAGTCCTTGGACGTCTTCTGATTGTGATCAGGCTCTGATTGTGATCAGGCCGTCGCGCGGTTCGGCTCTTCGACGATGGAGAACCGCACGCCTGCGCGATGCCGGTTCTCCTCGGAGACGACCTTCCAGGCCTCTTCGGCCTCCTTGCGCGTCTTGAACGGACCCTGAACCTGGGCCGAACCTTCAACGAGCTTGTGGAAGTTCATCGAACCGAACTCGCCGCCAATCACCCAGAAATTGCTGCCGTTCGACATCGTCGTCGCTCCTGTTGTTGTTGTTAGCCGAACTGGTTCATCGTGTTGTGGGCGCCGCCGGCCTTCAAAGCGGCCTCGCCGGCGAAGTATTCCTTGTGATCGTCGCCGATGTTCGAGCCGGCCATGTCCTGATGCTTCACGCAGGCGATGCCCTGACGGATTTCCTGGCGCTGCACGTTCTTCACATAGCCCAGCATGCCCTGCTCGCCAAAATATTCCTTGGCGAGATTGTCGGTCGACAACGCTGCCGTATGATAGGTCGGCAATGTGATCAGATGATGGAAGATGCCGGCGCGCTTGGCCGAATCGGCCTGGAAGGTCCGGATCTTCTCGTCGGCTTCGAGCGCCAGCGGGGTATTGTCGTACTCCGCTTTCATCAGCTCGGCACGGTTGTACTGGCTGACGTCCTTGCCGGCCGCTTTCATCTCGTCATAGACCTGCCAACGGAAGTTGAGCGTCCAGTTGAACGAGGGCGAGTTGTTGTAGGCCAGCTTGGCGTTCGGGATGACTTCGCGGATGCGGTCGACCATCGAGGCGATCTGCTCGATATTCGGCTTCTCGGTCTCGATCCACAGCAGGTCGGCGCCGTTCTGCAGCGAGGTGATGCAGTCGAGCACGCAGCGATCCGCACCGGTGCCTTCGCGGAACTGGTACAGGTTGCTGGGCAGGCGCTTCGGACGCAGCAGCTTGCCTTCGCGGCTGATGATGACGTCGCCATTGCCGACCTTGGTCGCGTCGACCTCTTCGCAATCCAGGAAGCTGTTGTACTGGTCGCCGATGTCGCCGGGGGCGTGGCTAACGGCGATCTGCTGGGTCAGGCCTGCGCCGAGCGAGTCGGTGCGGGTGACGATGATGCCGTCTTCGACGCCGAGTTCGAGGAAGGCGTGGCGGCAGGCGCGGATCTTCGCCAGGAAGACCTCGTGCGGCACCGTGACCTTGCCGTCCTGATGGCCGCACTGCTTTTCGTCGGACACCTGGTTCTCGATCTGCAGCGCGCAGGCGCCGGCTTCGATCATCTTCTTGGCCAAGAGATAGGTCGCCTCGGCATTGCCGAAGCCGGCGTCGATGTCGGCAATCACCGGCACGACGTGGGTCTGGAAATTGTCGATCTTTTCGATCAGCGCGGTTTCCTTGGCCTTGTCGCCGGCCTTGCGGGCAGCGTCGAGGTCGCGGAAGATCGTGTTGAGCTCACGGGCGTCGGCCTGACGCAGGAAGGTGTAGAGCTCTTCGATCAGCGCCGGCACCGAGGTCTTCTCGTGCATCGACTGGTCGGGCAGCGGGCCGAATTCGGAGCGCAGCGCCGCGATCATCCAGCCCGACAGATACAGGTAGGTGCGATCGGTGGTACCGAAATGCTTCTTCACCGAGATCAGCTTCTGCTGCGCGATGAAGCCATGCCAGCAGCCGAGCGACTGGGTGTATTTGGTGCTGTCGGCGTCATAGGCCGCCATGTCGGCACGCATCAGCGCGGCGGTGTAGCGCGCGACGTCGAGGCCGGTCTTGAAGCGGTTCTGCAAGCGCATCCGGGCCACGGCTTCGGCCTTGACGCCATTCCAGGTGCCCTTGTCCTTGAGGAGGGCTTCGGCCGCCTCGATTTCGCTCTGATAGGAAGCCGGCTTCTGGATGGCCAGATCGCTGATGCCACGTGGCTGGAAATTCATGGTTCTTGATCCCTTCGGTACGACGGTTGACACAACGCAAATGTCGACATTCGTGACAGGTGCGTTGCGAAACGTGCCGAGACCTAAACGCTACTCCAGGAAAATCGGCTAGCCCTCTTGCGAGCGAATGGTGATGTCATGTAACTTCTGTACATGTCATAACTGTCATTTTGTAAATTTTGTCACAAATCACAGGGAGCCGACATGGCGGGTGAAACCGGGAAAAAGCTGTTCGTCGGGCCCCGGTTCCGGCGAATCCGGCAGCAACTCGGCCTTTCGCAGACCCAGATTGCCGAAGGGCTCGGAATCTCGCCGAGCTATATCAATCTGATTGAACGGAACCAGCGTCCCGTGACCGCCCAGATCCTGCTCAGGCTGGCGGAAACCTATGATCTCGATCTGCGCGACCTCGCCACCGCCGACGAGGACCGATTCTTCGCCGAACTCAACGAGATCTTCTCCGACCCGCTGTTCCGCCAGATCGACCTGCCGAAGCAGGAACTGCGCGACCTCGCCGAACTGTGCCCGGGCGTCACTCATTCCCTGCAGCGATTGTACGCCGCCTACACCGAAGCGCGGCGCGGCGAGACGCTGGTCGCGGCGCAGATGGCCGATCGCGACGAGGGCACGAGGTTCGAGGCCAACCCGATCGAGCGCGTCCGCGACCTGATCGAGGCCAACCGCAACTATTTCCCGGAGCTCGAGCAGGCCGCCGAGGCGGTCCGCGACGAACTCAATGTCGGCTCGCAGGAGGTCTACGGCGCCCTCGCCGACCGGCTGCGCGAGCGGCATTCGATCACCACCCGGATCATGCCGGTCGACGTGATGCGCGAGACGTTGCGCCGGTTCGATCGCCACCGCCGGCAATTGCTGATCTCCGAGCTGGTCGACTCGCAGGGCCGGGCGTTTCAGGCCGCGTTCCAGACCGGCCTCACCGAATACGGCAGCGCGTTCGACGGCATCGTCAATCGCGCCGGCGCGCTCGACGAGACCGCGCGACGGCTCTACAGGATCACGCTCGGCAACTACTTCGCCGCCGCGCTGATGATGCCCTACGCCGCTTTCCATGCCGCCGCCGAACAGCTCAACTACGACGTCAACGTGCTGGCGCAGCGCTTCAACGCCGGCTTCGAACAGGTCTGCCACCGCCTCACGACGCTGCAGCGGCCGAATGCGCGCGGCGTGCCGTTCTTCCTGCTGCGGGTCGACAATGCCGGCAACGTCTCCAAGCGATTCTCGTCCGGCACCTTCCCGTTCTCGAAATTCGGCGGCACCTGCCCGCTGTGGAATGTGCACTCGACCTTCGACACGCCGGATCGCTTGCTGAAGCAGGTGATCGAACTGCCCGACGGCAGCCGCTACTTCTCGATCGCCCAGATGGTGCGCCGGCCGGTGGCGCCGCACCCGCAGCCGCAGCCGCGCTTCGCCATCGGGCTCGGCTGCGAAATCCGCCACGCGTCGAAACTGACCTACGCCGCCGGGATGGATCTGGAGAAGGCCGAAGGCACCCCGATCGGCGTCAACTGCCGCCTCTGCGAACGCGAAAACTGCAGCCAGCGCGCCGAGCCGCCGATCACACGGACGCTGATCCTGGACGAGAACACGCGGCGGGCGTCGAGCTTCGCGTTCAGCAATGCGAGGGAACTGTGAGGCTGGCGCGTGTAACGCGATTGTGTTACAGTGCCTGATGCCTATGAAATCCCCTGCCAAATCTCCAACTCGGTCGGCTGCCAAGCGTACGCCCCGACGGCCTGCGAAAACGACTGCGCGCAAGGCGGTGAAGAGTGGCTTCATCAACGCCCGCGTCGAGCCGAAGCTCAAGAAGAGCGCTGAGGCGGTCCTCGATAAGATCGGACTCTCGACCACCGATGCGGTGACGATCTTTCTGAAGCAAGTCGTTGCTCATAAGGGTATGCCGTTTCCGGTGAAGGTGCCGAACAAGGAAACCATCCGTGCGATGCGCGAGCTGGACCGTGGTGGCGGGACACGGCACTATGGCGATGCCGCCTCGATGTTCGCCGAAATTCTCGGGCCCAAGCCTCGGAAATCATGAGCCATCACCGTGCGATCCCTTCGGCTCTCCACAGCGTTCAAGCGGGACCTGAAACGGATCAATCGCCGAGGCTACGTCACCGCAAGGCTCGATAGAGTTGTCGATGCCCTGCTGTCGGGAGTGCCGCTTCCGCCAGCCTGCCGTCCACACGCTCTGAAAGGCACGTGGACGGGCTACCTTGAATGCCACATCGGCCCGGATTGGCTTTTGATCTATCGACTGACACCGGAAGAAGTGCTGCTCGCGAGGACCGGCACCCACTCCGATCTGTTCGACGAATGATCGCGGCGCTCCCCTATCGCCGTTGCCGGGCTTGACCCGGCAATCGATCCCAACAAGACTCTTTGTTTGATTTGATGGATCGCCGGGTCAAGCCCGGCGATGACGTTTGATGAGGTGGCAATGTTGCGGATCCATTCGATGATTGAACGATCGTGCGGCTTTGTCGCCGCACTGGCAGTATCAGCAGCGATTGCCTTCTCCGCCTCCCCCGCTTTCGCCCAGCGCGGCGCCACGTGCCATGGCGGGCAGAGCTTCGATCAGTTCCTCGCCGGACTGAAGCAGAAGGCGGTCGCCGCCGGGGTGTCGCAGCGGGCGATCGCGCAGGCGTCGCCTTATCTGGTCTACGACCAGGGCATCGTCAATCGCGACCGCGGGCAGCGGGTGTTCGGGCAGATCTTCACGGTATTCGCCGGGCGGATGGCGTCGGAAGGCCGGCGCGTCAAGGGCCAACAGATGATCAAGCAGCACGCCCAGGCGTTCGCGCGCGCCGAGAAGGAATACGGCGTGCCGCCGGCGGTGATCGCCGCATTCTGGGCGCTGGAAAGCGATTTCGGCGCGGTGCAGGGAAACCTCTCGACGCTGCGCTCGCTGGTATCGCTGGCCTATGACTGCCGCCGCTCCGAAATGTTTCAGCAGGAGACCATCGCGGCGCTGAAGATCGTCGATCGCGGCGATCTCGCGCCGGCCGAGATGATCGGCTCCTGGGCCGGCGAACTCGGCCAGACGCAGTTTCTGCCGCGGCATTATTACGACTACGCGGTCGACTATGACGGCGACGGCCACCGCGACATGCTGCACAGCCCCGCCGACGTGATCGGCTCGACCGCGCACTACATCGCCGCCGGCTTGAAATGGCGGCGCGGCGAGCCTTGGCTGCAGGAAGTGGCGGTGCCGGCCAATCTGCCGTGGGAGCAGGCCGACCTGCTGGTCAAGCACCCGCGCTCGCAATGGGCGCAATGGGGCGTGACCGCAGCCGACGGAAGACCGCTGCAGAATGACAACATGCCAGCCTCGCTGCTGCTGCCGATGGGCCGCCACGGCCCGGCGTTTCTCGCTTATGCGAATTTCGCCGCCTATACCGAGTGGAATAATTCGCTGATCTATTCCACCACCGCCGGCTATCTCGCCACAAGGATCGCCGGCGCGCCTCCGATGCGCAAGCCGACCGCGCAGGTCGCGCAACTGCAGCTCAACGAGATGAAGCAATTGCAGCAATTGCTGGTGCGCGCCGGCTTCGACGTCGGCAAGATCGACGGCATACTCGGCCAGCAGACCCGCAGCGCCGTGAAGGCGATGCAGATCAAGTACGGCCTGCCGGCGGATTCATGGCCCACTGCCGAACTGCTCACGAAGATGGGCGGCATGGTTGCGCCCGCACCGTCGGCCTCGACCGAGCCGCCGTTCCGTCCGGCCGCGAGACCCGGCATCGCGCCGGCCGAACGGCGCCCCCGCAATCCACCGGCGCGCCAGCCATAGCGAAATTTCATCCGCGGCGACGTTCCAACTTTCCCCGACTTGCTCTAGGGTCCGGCGCAACAAAACCCGGAGGAAGAACGTGCGTCATCTTTCCATTGTTGCAGCCGCAGCCTTCGCATTGACCGCGACGGTCGCCGCCCACGCCGACGATCTCAAGATTGCGCTGATCTACGGCAAGACCGGCCCGCTCGAAGCCTACGCCAAGCAGACCGAGACCGGCCTGCGGATGGGGCTGGAATACGCGACCAAGGGCACGATGACGCTCGACGGCCGCAAGATCGTGGTGATCACCAAGGACGACCAGAGCAAGCCCGACCTCTCCAAGGCGGCACTCGCGGAAGCGTACCAGGATGACGGCGCCGATATCGCGATCGGCACCTCGTCGTCGGCCGCCGCACTCGCCGACCTGCCGGTCGCAGAAGAAAACAAGAAGATCCTGATCGTCGAGCCCGCGGTCGCCGACCAGATCACCGGCGAGAAGTGGAATCGCTACATCTTCCGTACCGGCCGCAACTCGTCGCAGGACGCGATCTCCAACGCGGTGGCGATCGGCAAACCGGGCGTCACCATCGCCACGCTGGCGCAGGACTACGCGTTCGGCCGCGACGGCGTCGCCGCCTTCAAGGAAGCGCTGGCCAAGACCGGCGCGACGCTCGCGGCCGAGGAATACGTCCCGACCACGACCACCGACTTCACCGCGGTCGGCCAGCGGCTGTTCGACACGCTGAAGGACAAGCCCGGCCGGAAGATCATCTGGGTGGTGTGGGCCGGCGGCGGCGATCCCTTGACCAAGCTGCAGGACATGGACCCGAAGCGCTACGGCATCGAGCTGTCCACCGGCGGCAACATCCTGCCCGCGCTCGCCGCCTACAAGCGCCTGCCCGGCATGGAAGGCGCGACCTATTACTACTACGACATCCCCAAGAACCCGATCAACGACTGGCTGGTGACCGAGCATCAGAAGCGCTTCAACGCGCCGCCGGACTTCTTCACCGCCGGCGGCTTCTCCGCGGCGATGGCGGTCGTCACCGCGGTGCGGAAGGCGAAGTCGACCGACACCGAGAAGCTGATCGCCGCGATGGAGGGCATGGAGTTCGACACGCCGAAGGGCAAGATGGTGTTCCGCAAGGAAGACCATCAGGCGCTGCAGAGCATGTATCACTTCAAGGTCAAGGTCGATCCGGACCTCGCCTGGGCCGTGCTCGAGCCGGTGCGCGAACTGAAGATCGAGGACATGAATATCCCGATCAAGAACAAGCGGTGATAGCCACACGGGAGTCATTCCGGGGCGCGCGAAGCGCGAACCCGGAATCCCGAGATTGTCACATCGAGATTCCGGGTTCGCGAGCTGCGCTCGCGCCCCGGAATGACGAACTCTAACGTCGTGCTGGCTCGCTCCCCGATGACCACCCTCGAAACCCAAGCTCTCACCATTCGCTTCGGCGGCCATGTCGCCGTCGATGCTGTGAGTTGCGCGTTTCGGCCGGGGGAGCTGACCGCGATCGTCGGGCCGAACGGCGCCGGCAAGACCACCTATTTCAACCTGATCTCCGGTCAGTTGCGGCCGAGCGAGGGCCGCATCCTGTTCGAGGGTGCGGACATCACGCGAATGACCGCGCCGCTGAGGACACGCGCCGGGCTCGGCCGCGCGTTCCAGCTCACCAACCTGTTCCCCAATCTCAGCGTCGAGGAGAACGTGCGCCTCGCGGTGCAGGCGCGCAGCGGCACGCATTACGACATGCTGCGGCCGTGGCGGACGCGGCGCGATCTGATCGACCGCGCCGACGCCATCCTCGACAGCGTCGCGCTCGGCAGCCGCCGCAACGTCGCCGCCACCGCGCTGTCGCATGGCGACCAGCGCAAGCTCGAAGTCGCGCTGATGATGGCGCTGGAGCCCAAGGTCTACATGTTCGACGAGCCGACCGCCGGCATGAGCGTCGACGAGGTGCCGGTGGTGCTCGATCTGATCGCGCGGCTGAAGACCGATGCGAGCAAGATCATCCTCTTGGTCGAACACAAGATGGACGTGGTGCGCTCGCTCGCCGATCGCATCATCGTGCTGCATCACGGCAAGCTCGTCGCCGACGGCAAGCCCGCCGAGGTGATCGCCTCGCCGATCGTGCAGGAGGCCTATCTCGGCATCGCCCCGGGAAAGAGCGCGGCATGAGAGAAGTCATGAATACGTCGATGGTTGCAGTGTTGGTCACGACCTCTCCCCGCACGCAAACGCGCTCCCTCTCCCGCTTGCGGGAGAGGGTTGGGGTGAGGGCGACGCTGGCACAGTGCCTGGGGCACCCCCACCCCCGACCCCTCCCCGCAAGGGGGAGGGGAGAATGACCGATCTGCTCACTCTCTCCGGCGTGCACACCAATATCGGGCGCTATCACATCCTGCAGGGCGTCGATTTCGCAGTCCCTGAGGGCAGGACCACGATGCTGCTCGGGCGCAACGGCGCCGGCAAGACCACGACGCTGCGCACCATCATGGCGCTGTGGCCGGCGTCGCGTGGCGAGATCACCTTCGCCGGCCGCCGGATCGAGGCGATGGCGACGCCGGATATCGCCCGGCTCGGCATCGGCTACGTGCCCGAATCGATGGCGGTGTTCTCTGATCTCACCGTGAAGGAAAACCTGATCCTCGCGGCGCGCGACGGCGAGCTCGACGACAAGCGGCTCGGCTGGGTCTTCGGTTTCTTCCCGGCGCTGCGGAAATTCTGGCTGTCTCGCGCGGGCTCCCTGTCCGGCGGGCAGAAGCAGATGCTGTCTATCGCCCGCGCGATCGTCGAGCCGCGCAAGCTGCTGCTGATCGACGAGCCGACCAAGGGGCTGGCGCCGGCGATCATCGGATCGCTGATCGAGTGCTTCGCCGAGATCAAGCGCAGCGGCGTCACGGTCCTTTTGGTGGAACAGAATTTCCATGTCGCGCAGCAGATCGGCGACGCGGTGCTGGTGATGGACAACGGCGGAATCGTGCACCGCGGCGAGATGGCCGACCTAGCGGCCGACATCCCGCTGCAGGAGCGGCTGCTCGGCCTCAGCCTGGAGGCGCATCAGTGACTTTGAACTCCGCGCTCTCCCCGTCATTGCGAGCCGAAGGCGAAGCAATCCAGAGCGCCGTGCTCGGAGCTGGATTGCTTCGTCGGCTTCGCCTCCTCGCAATGACGGGAAGGCTGGCCGCGAGAACGACTACAGTGAGGGTGGCTTGAACTCATGACCGACATCCCTGCCCCCTCCGCATCCGATCCGTTGCCGCAGGCCAAGCGCGACCTCGTGCCGGTGCTGCTGCCGCTGATCCTGGCGCTGCTGATGCTGCCGCTGGTCGGTTCGTTCAGCTCCTGGGTGACGCTGACGGTCGCCAGCCTCGCGATGGGGATGATGATCTTCATCATGGCGTCCGGCCTGACGCTGGTATTCGGGCTGATGGACGTGCTGAATTTCGGCCATGGCGCCTTCATCTCGGTCGGCGCCTATGTGGCGACGCTGGTGCTGCTGCCGCTCGCCGGGATGTCGAGCGCGGATTCGCTGCTGACCAATCTGGCGGTGCTGGTGCCGGCGGCGCTGGCCGCGATGGCGGTGTCGGGCGCGCTCGGCCTCGTCGTCGAGCGGGTGCTGATCCTGCCGGTCTATGGCCAGCACCTGAAGCAGATCCTGATGACTACAGGCGGGCTGATCGTTGCGGAACAGGCGCTGTACGCGCTGTGGGGGCCGCAGATCATCCCGCTGCCGTTGCCGACGGCGCTGCGCGGCTCCTTCATCATCGGCGACATCGCGATCGCGAAATATCGCCTGCTGGTGCTGCTGGTCGGAATCGTGGTGTTCGTGGCGATCCAGCTCACGCTGAACCGCACGAAAATTGGGCTCCTGATCCGCGCCGGCGTCGAAAACCGCGAGATGGTCGAGGCGCTCGGCTATCACATCAAGCGGCTGTTCCTCGGCGTGTTCATGGTCGGCTCGGCGCTGGCCGGATTCGGCGGCATCATGTGGGCGCTATATCGCGAGCAGGTCCACGCCTCGATGGGCAACGAGCTCACCGTTCTGATCTTCATCGTGGTGATCATCGGCGGGCTCGGCTCGGTCGGCGGCTGCTTCATCGGCGCGCTGCTGGTGGCGATGGTCGCCAATTATGGCGGCTTCCTGGTGCCGAAGCTGGCGCTGGTGTCCAATATCCTGCTGATGGTCGCGATCCTGATGTGGCGGCCGCGCGGCCTGTATGCGGTGACGTCACGATGATGATCCTCTCCGGCGATCCGCCGCGCAGCCGGGTGCTGGCGCTGATCCTGATCGCGATCATCGCTGTGCTGGCGATCACGCCGTTCGTGTTTCCCGGCGCCAAGCCGCTCAACGTCGCCGCCAAGATCTGCATCTTCGCGGCGCTGGTGGCGTCCTACGATCTCTTGCTCGGCTACACCGGCACGGTGTCGTTCGCGCACACGATGTTCTACGGCATCGGCAGCTACGCGATGGCGATCGCGCTGTACACGATGGGCCCGGACTGGACCGCCGTCGTGACCGGGATCGTCATCGGCCTGCCGCTGGCGGCGCTGCTGGCGCTCGGCATCGGGCTGTTCTCGCTGCGGGTCGAGGCGATCTTCTTCGCCATGATCACGCTGGCGGTCGCATCCGCCTTCCTGGTGCTGGCGTCGCAATTGTCGTGGCTGACCGGCGGCGAGGACGGCCGCAGCTTCACCCTGCCGGAGTTGCTGCAGCCCGGCACGGTGTTCATCAAGGACCTGTTCGGCGTCCGGGTCACCGGCCGCACCCTGACCTACTACATCATTCTCGTCGGCTGCGCGGCGATGATCCTGGGGCTGCTGCGGGTGGTGAACTCGCCGTTCGGCCGGGTGCTGCAGGCGGTCCGCGAGAACCGCTTCCGCGCCGAGGCGCTGGGCTATCGCACCGTCTTCCACCTGACTTACGCCAACGTGATCGCCGCACTCGTCGCCGCCTGCGCCGGCGTCCTCAACGCGATGTGGCTGCGCTATGCGGGGCCCGACACCTCGCTCAGCTTCTCGATCATGCTCGACATTCTGCTGATGGTGGTGATCGGCGGCATGGGCACGATCTACGGTGCGATCATCGGCGCCACAATCTTCATCCTGGCGCAGAATTACCTGCAGGCGTTGATGGGCGCGGCCTCCAATGCCGCCGCCGACGCCGGTCTGCCGCTGCTGCCGGGACTGCTGCACCCGGACCGCTGGCTGCTGTGGCTGGGGCTATTATTCGTCGCCAGCGTGTATTTCTTCCCGACCGGTGTGGTCGGCCGGTTGCGTGGCGCGCCGAAGCCGGCCGAGTGAATTCAACGAAAGTTGCAGGCCGCCGCGCCTGGTGGATGGTTTGAATTGTTCTCGTCCCGCGCCGTCCAGCGCTATGCGCCTGCGCAGGGGGTAGATCACACCCGCGCCCAGCACCTGACACCACCACCCGGTGTCAAAATGCCTATTTCGCCCCTTGATACCTCTAAATAGACGCCCGCCGCGGCGAACTGACCCATTTCGATATGCGCTAGATCAACGTCTGTGCAGTGCAAAAAAGTATCCTGCTGCCGTTCGAAGGGCCTCCCTTCAATCGACCTCTGGGCCTCTCTCCCCGCTTGGGGAGCGCGCCCGACCAAACAGGAAGTTGGAAATGACACTGCTCATCGTGCTCACAGCACTGGCTTTCGCCGCCGCCATTGTGGTGGCGCGCGTGCTCGCAACCGCCGCTCCGGCCGGTAAATTGGTGTCGCAGGCCGCCGGCGCCGCCACCATGGTGGTCGCGCCGATCGTCACGCTGGTGATCGCCATCGTGCTCGGCAAGTTCGGTGTCGGCGGCGAAGCCCTCGGGGCGAGCGAGATCCTGCGCGCCGCCGCCCTGCCCGCGTTCTGCACGCTGTTCGTGGCGCCGCTGGCATTCTGGTTCTTCCGCCGCCAGCGCCGGGCGCTGACCGCTCAGGACCGCGCTCGCGCGGCGACCGCTTCCGCTCATTGAACTGACGCCCGGCGGGGGGGGGGAAACCGCCGCCCGCCGGGCAATTTTAAGCAGTTTTCTTCTGCTTCAGGCGCCCTGTTTCGGAATTGCCGTCCAGACTTCATGCAGCCGCATCTATTTTGTGCGGCGCCATTGTGTTTGCCTCGGAACGCCCCAAGTTCCTTCCATCCGCAATGTTCCGGAACGGCAAGATGACAAATTCCAAACTGTTCGAACCCTATCAGCTCGGCCCGATCACGCTGTCCAACCGCATCGCGATGGCGCCGCTCACCCGCAATCGCGCAGTTCCCGATGGGCTCGTCCCCAGTCCGCTGGCGGCGGAGTATTACGGCCAGCGCGCCAGCGCCGGGCTGCTGATCACCGAAGCGAGCCAGGTCTCGCAGCAAGGCCAGGGCTATCAGGACACGCCCGGCATCTACTCCGCAGCCCAGGTCGAAGGCTGGCGCAAGGTCACCGACGAGGTGCACAAGCGCGGCGGCAAGATCTTCATCCAGCTCTGGCACGTCGGCCGGATCTCCCATGTCGACCTGCAGCCGAACCACGGCGCCCCGGTGGCACCCTCGGCGATCAAGGCGAATACCAAGACCTTCGTCGGCGGCAAATTCGCCGACGTCTCCGAGCCGCGCGCGCTCGAGCTGAACGAGCTTCCCGGCATCATCGACGCGTTCCGCCAGGGCGCGGCCAATGCGATCAAGGCCGGCTTCGACGGCGTCGAGATTCACGCCGCCAACGGCTATCTGCTCGACCAGTTCGCCCGCGACAGCAGCAACAAGCGCACCGACGCCTATGGCGGCTCGATCGAAAACCGCGCCAAGCTTATGCTCGAAGTCGCCGCGGCGGTGGCGAAGGAAATCGGGCCGGAGCGCACCGGCATCCGGATCTCGCCAGTGACGCCCGCGAACGACGTCTCGGACTCGGCGCCGCAGCCGCTGTTCGAGCACATCGTCGACGAACTGAACAAGCTGAAGCTGGTCTATATCCACGTCATCGAGGGCGCCACCGGCGGCCCGCGCGACATCGCGCCGTTCGACTATGCGAGCCTGCGCAAGCGCTTCAGCGGCGCCTATATCGGCAACAATGCCTATGATCTCGCGCTCGCGAACGCGCAGCTCGACGCCGGCGAGGCCGACCTGATCGCGTTCGGCAAGCCGTTCATCTCCAACCCCGACCTGGTCGAGCGGCTGAAGACCGGCGCGCCGCTCAACGAGCCGGACAAGTCGACCTTCTACGGCGGCGGCGCCAAAGGCTATATCGACTACCCCACGCTGGAATCGGCGCAAGCCGCGCAGTAAAGCGCCACACACCCCGTCATTCCGGGGCGCGCGTAGCGCGAACCCGGAATCCAGAGGTTGTTGCGCCCTTGTGATGAACTCCTCGAGATTCCGGGTTCGCGAGCTGCGCTCGCGCCCCGGAATGACTGGTGGAGGCTCTCGAAAAGAAAGGCCGGGATCGCTCCCGGCCTTTTGTTCTCGCTCATTTCCCCGTCATGGCCGGGCTCGTCCCGGCCATCCACGTTCTTGGTGCGCCGAGCTCTGCAGCTCATGCCCGGCACAAGGCCGGGCATGACGTTGGGGAGAGCGAACGCCAGACTGAAGCGAACGCTTACTTCGCTTCGGCACGCTTCGGCGGCGACGCCGGCCAGGACTTGATCAGGGTATCGTAATCGACGGTTTCACCCTTCGGCTTCTCGTTCGCCAGCTTGCGCTGCGGGGCGATATTTCCGTCCTTGGCGGATTTCTCGTACCAGTACTCGGCGGTCTCCTTCTTGTTCAGCTTCGGACCGCAGTCGCCCTGCACCTTCGAGCGCTCGAGACGTTCCAGCACCGAGTCCTGAGCGGCCGCCAGCGAATCCATCGCGGCCTGCGGCGTCTTCGCACCGGACGAAGCATCGCCGATGTTCTGCCACCACAATTGCGCCAGCTTCGGATAGTCCGGGATGTTGTTGCCGGTCGGCGACCATTGCACGCGGGCCGGCGAGCGATAGAACTCGATCAGACCGCCGAGCTTGGGCGCCCGCTCGGTGAACGACTTGTCCCAGATGTCGCTCTCGCGGATCAAGGTGAGACCGACATGGCTCTTCTTCAGGCTCACCGTCTTCGAGGTGATGAACTGCAGATACAGCCAGGCGGCCTTGCGGCGATCCGGCGGCGTCGACTTCAGCAGCGTGCCGGAGCCGACGTCCTGATAGCCGAGCTTCATGCCTTCCTTCCAGTACGCACCCTTGGGAGACGGCGCCATCCGCCATTTCGGCGTGCCGTCGGCATTCACCACCGGCAGGCCGGGCTTCACCATGTCGGCGGTGAAGGCGGTGTACCAGAAGATCTGCTGGGCGACGTTGCCCTGCGCCGGCACCGGACCCGACTCCGAGAACGTCATGCCCTGGGCCTGCGGCGGTGCGTACTTCTTCATCCAGTCGAGATACTTCACGATCGAATACACGGCGGCGGGGCCGTTGGTGTCGCCGCCGCGCTCGATCGAGGAGCCGACCGGACGACAGCCTTCCATGCGGATGCCCCATTCATCGACCGGCAGGCCGTTCGGCAGGCCCTTGTCGCCGTTGCCGGCCATCGACAGCCAGGCATCGGTGAAGCGCCAGCCGAGCGAGGGATCCTTCTTGCCGTAGTCCATGTGGCCATAGACCTTGACGCCGTTGATCTCCTTGATGTCGTTGGTGAAGAACTCGGCGATGTCCTCGTAGGCCGACCAGTTGACCGGGACGCCGAGGTCGTAGCCGTATTTCGCCTTGAACTTCGCCTTGTAGTCGGGATTGGTGAACCAGTCGTAGCGGAACCAGTACAGGTTCGCGAACTGCTGGTCCGGCAGCTGATACATCTTCTTGTCGGGGCCGGTGGTGAACGAGCGGCCGATGAAGTCGTCGATATCGAGCCCCGGATTGGTGACGTCCTTGCCCTCGCCGGTCATGTAGTCCGACAGCGCGATGGTCTGGCCGTAGCGGAAATGCGTGCCGATCAGATCCGAGTCGTTGATCCAGCCGTCATAGACGTTCTTGCCGGACTGCATCTGGGTCTGCAGCTTCTCGACGACGTCGCCTTCCTGGATCAGATCGTGCTTGAGCTTGATGCCGGTGATCTCGGAGAACGCCTTCGCGAGCGTCTTCGCCTCGTATTCGTGGGTGGTAATGGTCTCGGAGACGACGTTGATGTCCATCCCCTTGAACGGCTCGGCCGCCTTGGCGAACCACTGCAGTTCCTTGAGCTGATCGTCCTTCGACAGCGTCGATGGCTGGAATTCCTCGTCGATCCACTTCTTCAGCACCGCATCGTCGGCGGCCCATGCCGGCGCCGCCAGCGTCATCGACGCCGCGACCAATGCGGCGGCGCTCGCCATCGTCATCAGCCGCAGGCGGCTGGAGAGATTCCGACTTCCGAAACTACGCATCCTTGGTTCCTCCGTTGAACGACGTTCTTCCCGAGCTCCGGGTTGATCCCGGATCTGCTTCTCATCGCCGTTCACACCGTTCGGAAAACCGCAACGGCGACGAGCAACGACAACAACGTGCCGAGCCACAGGCTCGACACTTCGACTCCTTCTCCGATCGGCAGCATGACCAGCGGATCGGTCCCGACCACCGCGATCCACACCAGATGGATCACCGCGGCGAGGATCAGCGAAACGAACAGCCGGTCACCGCGCGTAGTCGGGATCCGCAGCACACCGACGCGCTCGACCTCGGGATAGGCCACCGCGAGCCAGGTCATGGTTCCGAGCGTGCCGGCGAGCGCCACGAAGAAGATCGCGGTCGGCCAGGTCCACGCCATCCATGCGAAGTGATCCATCATGATCTCCCTACACCCGACCGAGCGCGAAGCCGCGCGCGATGTAGTTGCGGACGAACCAGATCACCAGCGCGCCCGGAATGATGGTGAGCACGCCGGCGGCGGCGAGCAGCCCCCAATCCATGCCGGCCGCCGACACCGTGCGGGTCATCACCGCCGAGATCGGCTTGGCGTTGACCGACGTCAGCGTCCGCGCCAGCAGCAATTCGACCCAGGAAAACATGAAGCAGAAGAACGCCGCGACGCCGATGCCGCTGGCGATCAGCGGCATCAGAATCTTGACGAAGAAGCGCGGGAACGAATAGCCGTCGAGGAATGCGGTCTCGTCGATCTCGCGCGGCACGCCGGAGACGAAGCCCTCGAGAATCCACACCGCCAGCGGCACGTTGAACAGGCAGTGCGCCAGCGCCACCGCCCACGGCGTGTCGAACAGATTGATCGCCGAATATAGGTTGAAGAACGGCAGCGCGTAGACCGCGGCCGGCGCCATCCGGTTCGACAGCAGCCAGAAGAACAGGTGCTTGTCGCCGAGAAAGCGGTAGCGCGAGAACGCGTAGGCCGCCGGCAGCGCGAACGAGATCGACAGCACGGTGTTGATGACGACGTATTGCAGCGAATTGATGTAGCCCGAATACCAGCTCGGATCGGTGAAGATCGTCCGGTAGTTCTCCAGCGTCGGTTGATGCGGCCACAGCGTCATGGTCGAGACGATCTCGCCATTGGTCTTGAAGCTCATGTTGACGAGCCAGTAGATCGGCAGCATCAGAAACAGCAGATACAGCGCAAGGATGATGCGGCGACCGGGGATCGAATGCATCACACGCTCCCTTCGGCCGGGCGGCGTTCGGCACCGGCATTGGTCATCACCGTGTAGAACACCCAGCAGACGATGATGATGATCAGGTTGTAGACGATCGACAGCGCCGCGGCCTTGCCGAGGTCGAACTGACCGAGCGCGATCTTGACGAGCTCGATCGAAATGAAGGTGGTGGAGTTGCCCGGCCCGCCGCCGGTGACGACGAACGGCTCGGTGTAGATCATGAAGCTGTCCATGAACCGCAGCAGCACGGCGATCAGCAATACCCGGTGCATCTTCGGCAGTTGGATCGCCTTGAACACCGCCCAGCGCGACGCGCCGTCGATCTGGGCGGCCTGATAATAGGCGTCCGGGATCGATTTGAGGCCGGCGTAGCACAGCAGCGCCACCAGGCTGGTCCAGTGCCAGACGTCCATCACCACCACCGTGGCCCAGGCGTCGAATTCGTTGGAGACGTAGTTGTAATTGATGCCGAGGCTGTTCAGCGTGTAGCCGAGCAGGCCGATGTCGGGCCGGCCGAAGATCTGCCAGATGGTGCCGACCACGTTCCACGGGATCAGCAGCGGAAGCGCCATGATGACGAGGCAGGCTGCGACCGACCAGCCATGGCGCGGCATCGACAGCGCGACCACGATTCCTAGCGGCACCTCGATGGCGAGGATGATCGCCGAGAACGCCAGATTGCGCCACAGCGAGGCGAAGAAGCGGCCGCCGAGATCGGTCGACGGATCGAGCAGTTCCTTGAACCAGCCGACGCCGTTCCAGAAGAACTGGTTGTTGCCGAAGGTGTCCTGCACCGAATAGTTCACCACCGTCATCAACGGCAGGATGGCCGAGAACGCCACGATGGCGAACACCGGCAGAACCAGCAGCCAGGCTCTCTGGTTGACGATCTTCTCCATCAGGCGACCTGCTCCAATGCGCTGCCTTCGACGATCACGCTGTCGGCATAGACGTGGATGCGCGACGGCTCGATCATCAGGCCGGCCTCGTCGCCGTCGGCGGAGAATCCGTCCGGCACCCGCGCGGCGAAGCGCACGCCGCCGACCCGCACCCAGGCGAAACGAATCCGGCCGAGGTCGTCGATCCGCTCGATGCGGCCGGACGGCAGGCCCGGCGCCTTCGCGGTGAGGTGCACGAATTCCGGTCGCACGCCGATCTCGATCTTGGCGCTGGCCGGAAGATCGCCGTAGCCGCGCGCCAGCGCGACCGCATGGCCGTCGATCAGCGCCTCGCGGCCGCGAATCTGTGCCGGCACGATGTTCATGCCCGGCGAGCCGATGAAATAGCCAACGAAGGTGTGCGCCGGCTTCTCGAACAGTTCCTCCGGCGTGCCGCTCTGCACCACGCGACCGTCGTGCATGACGACGACGGTGTCGGCGAAGGTCAGCGCCTCGGTCTGGTCGTGGGTGACGTAGATCATCGTCAGATCCAGCGCGCGGTGCAGCGCCTTGAGCTTGCTGCGCAGCTCCCACTTCAGATGCGGATCGATCACCGTCAGGGGTTCGTCGAACAGGATCGCGGCGACATCGGAGCGCACCAGCCCGCGGCCGAGCGAGATCTTCTGCTTGGCGTCGGCGGTGAGCCGCGTCGCCTTGCGGTTCAGATGCGGCGTGAGGTCGAGCAGGTCGGCGATCTCGGCGACGCGCCTGTCGATCTCGGGCTTCGGCACGCCGCGGTTCTTCAGCGGGAATTCGAGATTTTCGCGCACCGTCATGGTGTCGTAGATCACCGGAAACTGGAACACCTGCGCGATGTTGCGCTCGCGGGTCGCCAGCTGCGTGACGTCGTTGCCGTCGAACAGGATCTTGCCGCGCGACGGCGTGACGATGCCGGAGATCAGGTTGAGCAGCGTGGTCTTGCCGCAGCCGGAGGGGCCGAGCAGCGCATAGGCGCCGCCCTGGCGCCAGGTCATCGACACCGGCTTCAGCGCATAGGCGGCCGGCGGCAGGTTGTCACCGACGAGATAGGAATGAGCGAGGTCGACGAGATCGATGCGCGCCATCGGCCCTCTCCGTCACATCGGCTTCGGCGCGGCGACGAGGCGGTCGGCCGCATCGAACACGAACAGATTGGCGGGATCGAGGACGGCGTCCAACGTCTGGCCGGGCTCGAATTCGTGGACGCCATGCAGCACCGCGACCCAATTGTCGTCGCCGCGCCGCAGATGCACGAAGCTCTCAGAACCGGTGATTTCGGTCACCGCGACCGTGGTCTGAAACCCATGGCGATCGGCATGGCCGCGCGCGACCTCGATCTGATGAGCGCGGAAACCGACCCGATAGGCGCCGTCGCCGAGGCCCGCGAACACGCCGATGGCGGGCGCTTCGACGCCGCCCGAATAGTGCACCGTCCCGGCCCTCTTCTCGGCGCCGACGATGTTGAGCGGCGGATCCGAGAACACCTGCGCGACCCGCATGGTGTCGGGCTGGCGATAGACCAGCGGCGTCGGGCCGGTCTGCAGCACCCGCCCCTCCCACATGCAGATGGTGCGGCCGCCGAGCAGCAACGCCTCGGAGGGCTCGGTGGTGGCGTAGACGAAGATCGCGCCCGACGCCTCGAAGATCCGCGGCAGCTCGGTGCGCAGCTCCTCGCGCAGCTTGTAGTCGAGATTGGCCAGCGGCTCGTCGAGCAGCACCAGATCGGCGCCCTTGACCAGCGCGCGCGCGATCGCGGTGCGCTGCTGCTGGCCGCCGGAGAGTTGCAGCGGCGTGCGCTTCAGATACGGCTCTAGCTTGAGAAGCTGCGCCGCCTCCTGCACCCGCCGTTCGATCTCGGCGCGCGGCTTGCCCTGCACCCGCAGCGGCGAGGCGATGTTCTCGTACACCGTCAACGATGGGTAGTTGATGAACTGCTGGTAGACCATCGCCACCGAACGCTTGCGCACGTCGATCCCGGTGACGTCACGGCCATCGACCAGCACCCGACCCGAATTCGGCTTGTCGAGCCCGGCGAGCAGCCGCATGATCGAGGTCTTGCCCGACAGCGTCGGCCCGAGCAGCACGCTCAGCGTGCCGCGCTCCAGCGTCAGCGACACGTCACAGATCGCCGGCAGGCCGTCGATCGTCCGGGTGACGTTCTCCAGGCTGACGCTCATGCCCGGCCTCCCGCGTGCTGCTGGGGCTTGTCGGAAGCGCGGTGTGCGGCGATCCACTGATCGAGGGCGGCGAGCGCGGACGGCGGCAATCGCAGACCGAGCTTGGATCGCCGCCAGACGATGTCGTCCGCGCTGCAAGCCCATTCGCGCTGCATCAGATAGCGGACCTCCGCCTCCGTCAATGTGGCGCCGAAGTCGCAGCCGAGGTCGGCCATCGACTGCGCCGCGCCGAGCAGATCGCGGGCGCGGGTCCCGTAGGCGTGCACGAGGCGGTGCGCGTGCGCTGCGGAAAGGAACGGATAGTCGCGCGTGAGCCCGGCGATCAGCGCGGGCGCACCATCGATCGCGAAGTCGCCGCCCGGCAGTGGCTGATGCGCGGTCCAGCCCTCTTCCGCCGTCTTGCCTTTCAGATAAGGCGCCAGTTTCTCCAGCGCCTCTTCCGACAGCCGGCGATAGGTGGTGATCTTGCCGCCATAGATCGACAGCAATGGCGCGCCACCGGGCGTATCCAGCTCGAACACGTAGTCGCGCGTGGCGGCCTTGGCCTCGCTGGCGCCGTCGTCGTACAGCGGGCGCACGCCCGAAAACGTCCAGACGACGTCCGCCGGCTTCACCGGCCTGGCGAAATACGCGCTGACGGCGTCGCACAGATAGCTGATCTCGTCCGGCGTCGCCTTCACCTGCGACGGGTCGCCATCATAGTCGCGATCGGTGGTGCCGATCAGGGTGAAGTCGCCCTGATAGGGGATCGCGAACACGATGCGGCCGTCGGCGTTCTGGAAGATGTAGGCGCGATCGTGATCGTACAGCTTCGGCACCACGATGTGCGACCCCTGCACCAGCCGCACCTTGGAGGCGGCGTTGACGCCGGCGCCGGAGGCCAGCACCGCCTCGACCCATGGGCCGGCGGCATTGACCAGCGCGCGCGCCCGGATCGTGTTGCGCACGCCGCTCTGCGTGTCTTCGAGCGTCACCTCCCAGATGCCGTCATTGTGCCGGACCTGCGCCGCGCGGGTGCGGGTGCGGATCTCGGCGCCGCGGTCGGCGGCGTCGCGCGCGGTGAGCACCACGAGGCGCGCATCGTCGACGAAGCAATCGGAGTATTCGAAACCACGGGTGAAGCGCCCGGGGATCAGCGGCTTGCCGACCTCGTCATGGGCGAGATCGACCGAACGCGTCGGCGGCAGCAGCTTCCGGCCGCCGATGTAGTCATAGAGGAAGAGGCCGAGCCGCAGACGCCAGGCCGGGCGCAGACCGGAATGATGCGGGAGCACGAAGCGCAGCGGGCCGATGATGTGCGGCGCGATCTGCCACAGCCGCTCGCGCTCGATCAGCGCCTCGCGCACCAGCCGAAACTCGAAATATTCGAGGTAGCGCAGCCCTCCATGGATCAGCTTGGTCGACCACGACGAGGTGCCGCTGGCCAGATCGTTCATCTCGCACAGGAACACGGAATTGCCACGGCCGGCCGCGTCGCGCGCGATGCCGCAGCCGTTGATCCCGCCGCCGATGATCGCGAGATCGAAAACCTTCTCCACAGACGCTCCCTGAAGACTCTTGCGAAATTGCTGCAGTGCAGCTTTCGCTTCTGTCGAATTTCTTTCGT
This sequence comes from Rhodopseudomonas palustris, assembly GCF_034479375.1. Taxonomy (NCBI): domain Bacteria; kingdom Pseudomonadati; phylum Pseudomonadota; class Alphaproteobacteria; order Hyphomicrobiales; family Nitrobacteraceae; genus Rhodopseudomonas; species Rhodopseudomonas palustris. The sequence continues at coordinate 3,230,913 of NZ_CP140155.1, forward strand.
AGGGAAATAAAACACAATCAAAAACGAAAGCAAGCCCGATGTGGACCGCCTGTCACGCTTGGAAGGCGGTCTGAACAATCTGTGATTGCTGATCGCAGGGGCTTCTAGGCTGCGCTCTCGTCGAGATCGTCGGCGCGCTTGGGCGACGCCCCGATCACCTGGATACCGTGCGCATCGCAGATAGTCTGCAGCCCCGGCGGCAACGCCTCGTCGGTGATGAAGGTCTGGATCTGGCTCAAATGCGCGATCCGGACCGGCGCGCTGCGCCGCAGCTTGGTCGAATCGGCGACCAGCATCACGCTGCGGGCATTGGCGATGATCGCCTGCGAGGCCTGCACCTCCCGGTAGTCGAAGTCGAGCAGCGCACCCTCCTCGTCGATCGCCGAGGCGCCGATGATTGCGTAGTCGACCTTGAACTGGCCGATCAGGCTGATCGCCGCCGAGCCGATCACCGCGCCGTCGGCCCGGCGAACCGTGCCACCGGCGACGATGACCTCGATCCGCGGATATTTGTACAGCAGCATCGCGACGTTGAGGTTGTTGGTGATGACCAGAAGGTCCTGGTGCGAGGTCAGCGCGCTCGCGACCTCCTCGGTCGTGGTTCCGATATTGATGAACAGCGAGCAGCCGTTCGGGATCTGCGCCGCCGCCGCGGCCCCGATCGCCCGCTTTTCCTCGGCGGCGACGAAGCGGCGCGCCTCGTAGGCCAGATTCTCGACGCCGGAAGCGATGATGGCGCCGCCGTGAATCCGCGTCAGCGAGCGCTGGTCGCACAGATCGTTGAGATCCTTGCGGATGGTCTGCGCGGAGACTTCGAAGCGGCGGGCGAGATCGTCCACCATCACCCGCCCCGAGGCGCGGGCGAGATTGAGAATTTCCGATTGGCGATGGCTCAGAGCAGTCACGCGAACACCCGAAACGGTTTCGTCCATCGTGCGGCTGTTCGCGCCGAGGGTCAACGCGGAGACGCGGGCGACGGACCTTCCCGGCAGAACGTCAGGCAGGGCGCGGCATCTCGAACATCGCGTCGGGCCGGATCTCGAAATAGTCGCCGCGGCGGCCGGCGCGAACGATCGGGCGCGCCATTGCGGTCTGATAGATTCCGTCCTTGATCAGCCGCTTGTCGATATGCACCGCGACGACCTCGCCGATCGTCAGCCAGGCGTCGGTCCTGGTGCCGTCGGCGGCTTTGAGCTGGATGACGTCCGACAGCCGGCATTCGAACGACACCGGGCTCTCGGCGACGCGCGGCGGCTTCACCAGGCGGCTCGGCAGCTTGGTGAGCTTGCCCAGGTCGAATTCGTCGACCTCGTGAGGCACCGTGGCGGCCGTCGCATTCATCGCATGCGCCAGATCCATCGTCACCAGGTTCCAGACGAACTCGCCGGTCTCCTTGATGTTGGCGACGGTGTCCTTCCACTCCGTCGAGGAGAAGCCGATCAGCGGCGGCGTGTAGTTCAAGGCGTTGAAGAAACTGTAGGGCGCGAGGTTGACGTGGCCCTCGGCGTCGCAGGACGAAATCCAGCCGATCGGGCGCGGCGCGATGATGGCGTTGAACGGATCGTGCTTGAGGCCGTGGCCGTTGGAGGGTTCATAGAAGTGCAGTTCGGTCACCGATGATCCTCGCAATTATTCGATCGCAGCGACACGCTTCCTAGCACCGAGTCCGGCGAGCACAAAATCGATCAACTGGTCGAGCGACGGCTCTTCCTTCTCGAACGCCTGCGCGATCATCTGCGGATGGAAGAACCGCAACATCGTGGTGCAGACGCATCCCGCCGCCAGCGGCACATCCGGCGCGTCGAATTCGCCGCTCGCCACGCCCTGCGCAACCACCTCGCCGATCGCGGCGGTGATGCACTCCATGTGGTTGACGCAGACGTCCCAGTTCTCCTGCATCGCGATGGCGACCATCTCGTGGAGCTTTTCGTCCCCGACATAGCGCTCGGTGTTCATGCGGTGCACGGTGGTGAGCAGATCGCGCAGCCGCTCGGCCGCCGGGCCGTGCCCCGCCGCAATGCTGTCCGCGGCCTGCTCGACCTCGCCCATCAGGTGCCGCGCCACGCCCTTGTGGATCGCCTTCTTCGAATCGAAGAAGCGATACACATTCGCCGGGCTCATCTGCAGCACCTTGGCGATATCGGCCACGGTGGTCTTCTGATAGCCGATCTGGCGGAACAGCCGCTCCGCGACCACGAGGATGCGGTGCCGCATGTCGGCTTCGGTGTTGTCGGACGTCATCGTCATCAGGGAGCCAATGTTGAATTATTCCGCGGCGGCGGCAAGTGGAAACGCGGGTTGCGCCGGGTCGCCTTGCTGCGGCGCGAGAGCGGCGCCGCTGTCACCACCGCGCTCGTCGAGGCTATTGCGGAACCACAACGCGTACAGCCCCGGCAGATAGAACAGCGTCAGGAAAGTGGCGACAAACAGGCCGCCCATGATGGTGATCGCCATCGGCCCCCAGAAGGCGGAACGCGACAGCGGAATCATCGCCAGGATCGCGGCCAGCGCCGTCAGCACCACCGGCCGGGCCCGGCGCACCGTGGCCTCGACGATCGCCACGCGCCGGGTCGAGCCCTGCGCGACGTCGGTCTCGATCTGGTCCACCAGAATGACGGTGTTGCGCATGATCATGCCGGCCAGCGCGATCAGCCCCAGCAGCGCCACGAAACCGAACGGCGCATTGGCGACGTTGAGGCCGAGCGAGGCGCCGATGACACCGAGCGGCGCGGTGAGGAACACCAGCAGCAGCCGCGGGAAGCTCTGCAACTGGATCATCAGCAGCGTCAGCATCACGATCACCATCACCGGAAACAGGATGAAGATCGACGCATTGCCCTTGGCGGATTCCTCGATCGCGCCACCCAGCTCGATTCGGTAGGCGGACGGCAGACCTGCGCGGATCGTCTCGAGCTGCGGCCAGATCGCGTTGGTGACGTCGGGCGCCTGCACGCCGTCGACGACATCGGCGCGCACCGTGATCGCCATGTCGCGGTTGCGCCGCCACAGGATCGGTTCTTCGTGCGCGTAGTCGACCTTGGCCACCTGCGACAGCGGCACCGCGACGCCGTTGCGCGCGGTGATCGTCAGTTCGCCGATCCGGCCGAGATCGAGCCGCTCCGACGGCACGGCGCGCGCGACGACACCGATCTTCTCGACGCCATCGCGCACCGTCGTCACCTGCGCGCCCGAGATCAGCATCGCCAGCGCTTGCGAGATGTCCTGCGGCGTCAGCCCGAGCGAACGGGCGCGGTCCTGATCGACGACCAGCTTGAGATAGGGCGACTGCTCGTTCCAGTCGAGATGCGGATCGATCACATTGGGATTGGCCTTCACCACGTCACGCACCTGATAGGCGATCTCGCGCACCTTGGCGGTGTCCGAGCCGATCACCCGGAACTGCACCGGGAAGCCGACCGGCGGGCCGAAGTTGAAGCGGTCGACGCGGACCCGCGCTTCGGCGAGCCGGCCGTCATGCGCCGCCTGTTCGAGTTGCGCCTTGATCCGCTCGCGTGCGGCGACGTCCTTGGCGACGATCACGATCTCGGCGAAGGATTCGGTCGGGAGCTGCGGATTGAGCCCCATCCAGAATCGCGGCGAGCCCTTGCCGACATAGGCCGTGTAGGTCGAGATGTCGCCGTCGTCCTTCAGCAGCGTCTCGGCCTGCTTGACGGTGTTCATCGTAACGTTGAACGCCGTGCCTTCCGGCAGGCGGAGCTGCAGGAACAGTTCGGGCCGCTCGGACAACGGGAAGAATTGCTGCTGGACGTGGCCGAAGCCGACCACCGACGCGACGAAGATGCCGACGGTGGCGAGCACCACCGTGCCGCGCCAGCGCACGCACCAGGCGACGCCGGCGCGCAGCGCGCGATAGATCCTGGTGTGATACACTTCGTCGGGGTTGTGGCCCTTCTTGCCGGCGAAGTCCGGCAGCAGCTTGACGCCGATATAGGGCGTGAAGATCACCGCGACGAACCACGACGCGACCAGCGCGATCGCCACGATCCAGAAAATGCCGCCGGCATATTCGCCGACCGAGGAATTGGCGAAGCCGATCGGCAGAAACCCCACGGCGGTGACCAGCGTGCCGGTCAGCATCGGAAACGCGGTCGACTCCCAGGCGAAGGATGCGGCGCGGGCGCGATCCCAGCCCTGCTCCATCTTCACCACCATCATCTCCACCGCGATGATGGCGTCGTCGACCAGCAGCCCGAGCGCGATGATCAGCGCGCCGAGCGTGATACGGTGAAGGTCGATCGACATCACATTCATCACGATGAAGACGATCGCCAGCACCAGCGGCACCGACAGCGCCACCACGATGCCGGTGCGCCAGCCGAGCGCCAGGAACGACACGAACAGCACGATCACCAGCGCCTCGACGAACGACATCATGAACTCGCCGACGGCGTGTTTCACCACCTGCGGCTGATCGGCGATCTGTTCGATCTCGATGCCCTGCGGAACCTCGCCCATGAACTCCGCGGTCGCGGCTTTCACCTGCTCGCCGAGTTCGAGAATATTGGCGCCATTGGCGGTGACGACGCCAATTCCGATCGCCGGCTTGCCCTTCTGCCGCACCATGTAGTCGGTCGGATCGACATAGCCGTGCGAGACCGTCGCGATGTCGCCGAGCCGGAACACCCGGCCATTGCTCTCGACCGGCGTTTCGGCCACCGCCTTGGCGCCGTCGAGCGCTCCGGTGACGCGCAGCGGCACGCGCTGCGCGGAGGTTTCGACCGTGCCCGCCGGCGTCACCGCGTTCTGCTTGGCGAGCGAGTCGAACAGCGCCTGCGGCGTCAGGCCGAGGGTGGCGAGTTTCGCGTGCGAGAACTCGACGTAGATCCGCTCGTCCTGGGTGCCGTAGATATTGACCTTGGTGACATTGGCGACTTTCAGCAGCCGCTGGCGCAGGCCTTCGGCGGCCTTCTTGAGCTGCGCGTAGGTCGCGCCGTCGCCGGTCATCATATAGAGGATGGAATCGACGTCGCTGTATTCGTCGTTGATGTTCGGACCGATCAGATCGCTCGGGAGCTGAGGCGCGACGTCCCACAACTTCTTGCGCAGCAGATAGAGGAGATGCGGCACTTCGGCCGGCGGCGTCGAGTCGCGGAAGGTCACCTGCATCGCCGCGAACGACGCCTTCGAATAGGTCTGCACCTTCTCGAAATACGGCAGCTCCTGCAGCTTCTTCTCGATCGGGTCGGCGACCTGTTCCTGCATCTCTCTGGCGGTGGCGCCCGGCCAGATCACCGAGATCACCGCGACCTTCACGGTGAACGACGGATCCTCGGCGCGGCCGAGCCGCTGATACGAGTAGATCCCGGAGACGCCCAACGCCACGATGAGGAACAGGATCAGCGCCGGATGCGCGACAGCCCATGCCGACAGATTGAACCAGCGCATCGGATCCCCGCGCGATCTAGAACGACAGCGACGAGACGACCCGGACCGTTTCGGCCGGATCGAGCTTCTGCACCCCGAGCACGACCACCTTGGCGCCGTCCTCGACACCACCGCCGATCACCACCTTCTCGGTCTCGTAGGCCTTTACCGTCACCGGCTTCAGCGTCACCTGTCCGACGGCGTCGACGACATAGACCGACGACGTACCACCCTGATTGAACAGCGCCGACAGCGGCACCCGTGCGACCCGGAGCGTGTCCGGATCGGCGAGCGTCAGCGTCGCCGTCATCCCGAACACGACACGGTCGTCGGCGTCGGGCAGCGAAAACTTGGCGAGGAAAGTGCGGGTCGCGGGATCGGCCATCGGCGCAACCTCCCGCAGCTTCGCCGTGTAGCTGCGGCGCGGCTCCGACCACAGCGAAACACTGGCGACACCCTGGGTCGCCCGCGTGATCAGCGTCTCCGGGATTGCGACCACCGCCTCCTTCTCGCCGAACCGCGCGATGCGGAATGCCGGCTGTCCTGCCGAGACGACCTGGCCGGCGTCGATCAGAGTCGCGGTGACGACGCCCCGGGTGTCGGCCACCAGACTGGCGTAGGACAGTGCGTTGCGAGTGAGGTCCACCGAGCGCTCGGCGCGGGCAAAGCGGGCGCGGGCCTCGTCCGCCGCAGCACGCGCCTGGTCCATCTGCGCTTCGGTCGCCCAGCCCTTGGTGCGAAGCTCTCTGGCCCGGTTCTCGGACGCGATCGCCTGCGCCAGCACGCCCTTTGCGGCGCCGTGCTCGGCGTCGGCCTGCTCGGCCTGCAGCTTCAGATCGGTCTGGTCGAGTAGCGCCAGCGGCTGGCCGATTTCGACCGTCTGACCGACCTCGACCAGGCGCTGCGCCACCTTGCCGGCGACCCGGAAGCCGATATCGGTCTCGATCCGCGGCCGGACCGTGCCGACGAAGCTGCGCTCCGGGGACGCCGTCGTGAAATAGACCGTCTCGACCAACACGGGCCGCGCCGGACGGTCGTTGTTGGACTGCTTGTCATTGCACCCCGCCAGAGCGAGCGCCGCGAGGGCAACCAGAATGCCGGCCAGCAGCCGGAAAAGTCCATCGAACATCGGGTGCGCAATCATCGACAGGTCCTCGAATAGCCACGCGGCACTGTCGAATGACCACTGACGATTGTCAATAATCGTCAGTGGTCATTTTCGAGGAGCTGCGCTATTCTGCCGCACTGCCATAGGCGCGCTGCAGAGCCTCGCCATCGAGCTTCACCATCATCATTGCCAGCATCGCCCGCCGGGGCCCGTCAGCTCGCCAGCCTGAAACTGCCCTCGCAGTGCCGGCGCAATTCGGACAGCGCCTTGGCGAGCTGATCGGCCTGCGCTTCGAGGGCTTCCGCCGACGCGATCGATGCCCCCAGTTCGATGGCGCGCGCGATATCGACGACTGTCGCAAATCCCAACGTTGCAGCGCCACCCTTCATCGCATGCGCTTCGATCGCCAGCATGTCGCGATCAATGGCGTCGCCGAAGCCGCGAAACAAAGCGATCCGGCGTTCGGTTTCGCTGAAGAACAGGGCCACCATGTCGTTGACCTGGTCGCGGCCGATCTCCTCGGTCAGTTCGGTCAGGATATTCAGATCGAGCGGCGGAGGCGGCGCCAGAGGGGCCGGCGGGTCGAGCACCGCCGGGCTGCCGCCGCCGCGCAGCGCGCGCAGCACCGCTGCGACCAGCGCGGGCTTGCGCAGCGGCTTGGCGAGGAAGTCGGTCATGCCGGCCTCGCGACAGGTCCTGATGTCGTCGGGGAACGCATTCGCCGTCAGGGCGATGATCGGCAGCTTGGCGAATGCGCCACCCTGGGCGCGGATCGCGCGGGTGGCGGCCAGCCCGTCCATCGTCGGCATCCGCACATCCATCAGCACGACGTCGAACTCTTCCTCGGCCACCGCGCGCAGCGCTTCGGCGCCGTCGGACACGATGCGGGTCTCGGCGGCGAATTCCTGCAGCATTTTCAGCACCACCATCTGATTGGTGGCATCGTCTTCGGCGATCAGCATCCGCAGCGAATGGCCGAGCAACGCGATCCGGGTTCGCAGATCGTCATTGCCGACCCGGTCGAGCCGATAGTCGGCGATCAGCGCGTTGGTCCAAGGCAAGTCCAGACTGAAGCGGAAGGTCGATCCTTCGCCCAGCTTCGAGGTCACGTCGATGGTGCCGCCCATCTGCTCGACGATGCGCCGGCTGATCGCCAGCCCCAGGCCCGTGCCCCCGAAGCGGCGATTGATCGAAACGTCGCCTTGCGCGAAATCGGTGAACAGCGAGCCGACCCGATCGGGCGGAATGCCGATGCCGGTGTCGGTGACCTGCCACTCGATCGTGGCGTAGCTGTCGTCGCGCTTCACGCAGGTGAGCACGATGGTGACGCCGCCCCGATCGGTGAACTTCACCGCGTTGAAGGCGAGGTTGAGCAGCACCTGTCGAATTCGCTGGGCGTCCCCGGTCAGGGCCGGCGGCAGCCGCGGATCGACGTCGACCTTCAGCGCCAGCCCCTTCGCCCGCGCGTTCGGCTCGACGATCGACCGCACCGCATCGACCAGCACCGACGGCGAGAAGTTGACCTGTTCGAATTCGATGCGACCGGCCTCGAGTTTGGACAGGTCGAGGATGTCATTGAGGATCCGCAGCAGATTGTCGCCGGAGTCGCGGATCGTCGTGACCGCGTGATGCTGCTCCGGATCGAGCTTGGTCTCGAGCAGCGAGTTGGCGAGTCCGAGCACGCCGTTCATCGGCGTGCGGATTTCGTGGCTCATCATCGCCAGGAAGCCGGATTTCGCGCGGTTCTCGGCCTCGGCCTGCTCGGCCCGCCAGCGCTCGGTGACGTCGCGGCCGACGCCGCGATAGCCGGTGAACTCGCCGTTGTGATCGAGCATCGGCCGCGCCGTCAGCGACCAAAGCCGCTGGGTGCCGCCGATCATCACATGCACGACGAGTTCGTGCATCGGTTCGCGCGCCGCCATCTTGGCGGCGACCGCGGCCGCGCAGCGGCCGTCTTCCGGGCACAGCATGCCGAGCACGTCCGAGAGCTGTGCGCCCTGCAGGATACTGACCGGCAGATGCGCGACTTCGACGAAGCGGTCGGGCACATGCACCAGCCGCCCCTCGCTGTCGGTCTGCCACAGCCAGTCGCTGGCGTTCGCCTGGAAATCCTTGAGCAGCAGAGAGATGATCTCGGTGTTGCGCTCGAGTTCGAACTGGGCGCGGAGATTGTCGAAGAACATCTCGCCGTGCGAGACCAGATTCCGCGACATGAACACGGCGTAGAGCATCAGAAAAATCATGGTGATCTGATAGCCGGTGCCGGTGCACAGCATCAGCGCGATCGCAGAGCCGAGCACCATCGCCCAGGTATAGGCAAGGCCTGCGCGCGGCACCGTGGACAGCGCAAACGCGCCGCCCGACATCATACCTGTGACAAGGCAGCCGATGATCAACTGATCGGTCGGCTCGGCATCGGGAAACAGTGCAATCGGCATTGCGCCCCAGATCATGCCGAGGATCAGGGCCTGCACGCTCATCCGCCTGATCGCGTTCGCGGAGGCCTCGCGCGGCGGATTGTGCCGCGTCTTGAGCCAGGACCGCATAGCCAGCGCCGCAGCGATGCCGATCGAGCCGAACCACGTCAGCAGGAACAGGTGGGAGTTTCTGTCCCAGAACGTCACCAGGACCAGTGCCGCGTTGAACATATTGATCGACATCGTGACCGGCACCAGCCGGCTGACGCTGTGGATCTGCGCGGCGCGGATCAGCCGCATCTCGCGTTCGTCGACATTGGCGGGTGTCAGGGTGCCGGCGCCACGGCCGCCGAACCAGAAGGCCAACCGCGAAGGCCAGTCCCCCCGAATCCGCTGTGCCGTCATGATGGTCTGCCGTAGGCCGGACATCTCGCAACGCTCTCTCGGCCGCTCGTCAGGTTCTGCATTCAATCACCGGACCCGGGCCTGGCAAGGTGATTATACCCGCGCCACCGACTACTGTCTTCCGGCGCCGCGTATCAGCTATCGCCCAGGCGTCTGGCGACCCCGGCCGATGGCGTAGCGACCATGGGACCCCGTTGCTTCCGAGGCGTTAATTTGGACGCGACCGCTGCAAGGATAGCCACGGCAGTTAACAATTGCCGAAAGTTACAGGAGAAATCGACTGAGCAATACTGCTCATCCGGGACGGATGATGGATCGACTTCCGCATCGTCGCTCCTCGATTCGCCGGATGGCTGTTCGTTCCGTCGTTCTAACCCGATCGGAAACGATAAATTCCGGAACTGCCGACCGATCCCACCGTTGTCTCTTCGAAGCACACCAGTGAGGTGAAGCTCGAGAGATCAAGGAGAGTTTCGATGGGTAGCACGATGGACAAGATCAAGGGCACCGCCAACGAGATGACCGGCAAGGCCAAGCAGGGAATCGGCGAGGCCACCGGCTCCGAGAAGTTGCAGGGCGAAGGCGCGGTGCAGGAAGTCAAGGGCAAGGGCCAGAAGACGATGGGCGAGGCCAAGGAAGCCGTGAAGGACACCACCGACAAGGTGTCCGATGCCGCCCACCGCAATCTCTGAGCGCGGCATGATCGATCGCGGTTAGTTTACCAAGCTGCGATCACTGCGAAAGAGATCACCACGAAAGACCGGCCTTGGGCCGGTCTTTCTGCGTTTGGGAGCCGATCAACGCCGCGCCCGAACCATCACCGCGGGGTTGACGATGTCGACCGGCTCGCCGGCCGCATAGGACACGATCTGGTCGAACACATCGCCGAACTGCAGTTCGTATTCGTCGTGCGACACGTAGCCGATATGCGGCGTGGCGACGACGTTGTCCATCGTCAGCAGCGGATCCTGCGGATCACGCAGCGGCTCGGCCGAACACGTCGACCGCCGCCATGCCGGGACGGCCGGCACGCAGCGCGTCGACCAGCGCTCCGACCTCGATCAACCCCGCCCTGCTGGTGTTGACCAACAGCGCCGTCGGCTTCATCCGCGCCAGATCCGCACGCGTGACGATGCCGCGGGTGGCGTCGACCAGCCGCATGTGCAGCGACAGCACGTCGCTGTCGGCGAAGAATTCCTCTCTGCTTCCCGCGATCAGATATCCGTCGGCGCGCGCCTCCGCCAGATTGGGCTCGCGCGCCCAGACCTGCACCGTCATGCCGAAAGCACGGCCATAGCCCGCGACCACCCGGCCGATCCGGCCGTAGCCGTAAATTCCCAGAGTCTTGTCGCGCAGCGTGTGGCCGACGCCGATCTGCCATGTGCCGGCCTTGAGCGCCGCCATCTGCTGCGGAATCTGTCGCATCGCCGCCAGCACCAGACCCCAGGTCAATTCGGCCGCCGCATAGGACGGCGCGCCGGCGCTCATGTTCGACGACACCACGATGCCGAGCCGCGTGCAGGCGTCGATATCGATGTGCGGATAGACGCCGCGCTGGCTGATCAGCTTCAGCTTCGGCAGCTTCTCCAGCAAGGCGGCACGGATCTGCGTGCGCTCGCGGATCAGCACCAGCGCCTCGGCATCACGCAGCCGCTCCGCCAGTGCGTCGGTGTCCTGGACGTGATCGTTGAACACCGTGACGTCGTGGCCGTCGAGCTTGGCGAAGCACTCCAGCGTCCGCAGCGTGTCGAAGTAATCGTCGAGGATGGCGACTTTCACGCGGCGTGTCCCTTCTCTTCTTCTCCCCTCCCCCTTGCGGGGAGGGGAGCCATCGCCGCTTCGATCCGAGCAACTATTGCTTTCTCAGTAGCCCAGCGCGCAGCCATCCTTGCGCGGATCGGAGCCGCCGGTGAGCGTGCCCTTGTCCCAGTCGATCCAGATCGCCTGGCCGCCGCCGTGCGGCGTACCGACCGAAGTGACCTGGTGGCCGAGCGCCTTCAGGCCCTCCACCGTCGCGGCGGGCACGCCCTCCTCGAGCTGATACACGTTCTCGTAGTGCAGCCCACGCGGCAGATCGATCGCCTCCTGCACGTCGAGGCCGTAGTCCAGGATGTTGGTCAGGACATGGACCTGGCCGACCGGCTGGTACTGGCCGCCCATCACGCCGAACGACATCCGCGCCCGGCCGTTCTCGGTGGCGAGCGCCGGGATGATGGTGTGCAGCGGCCGCTTGTTCGGCGCGATGCAGTTCGGATGGCCGGGCTGAATGCGGAAGCCGGCGCCGCGATTCTGCAGCAGGATGCCGGTGTTGTTCGAGACGATCGCCGAGCCGAACGAATGCGCGATCGAGTTGATGAACGAGCAGACGTTGCGGTCCTCGTCGACCACGGTGATGTACACCGTCGACGGGTTCATCGGCGGCGACACCTTCGGCAGATCCAGGATCTTGTCGAGCGCGATCTTGCTGAAATGCTCCTCGGCGAATTCGCGCGCCAGAATGCGGATCACGTCGACCTCGACATGGCCGGGGTCGCCGATGTGAAGCTCGCGCATCATGTAGGCGATCCGCGCCGCTTCCGCCTCGAGATGGAAGCGCTCGACGCTGAGCGGGCCGAACTTCGTCAGATCGAACCGGCTGAGGATGTTCAGCATCACCAGCATGGTGATCCCCGGACCGTTCGGCGGGCACTGCCAGACGTCGAAGCCCTTGTAGATGGTGCCGATCGGCGAGGTCGTCTCGGTGGAGTGGCCGGCGAAATCCTCCAGCGTGTGCAGGCCGCCGAGCCCGCGCAGCGTCTCGACCATGTCCTGCGCGACCGCGCCCTTGTAGAACGCGTCGGGACCATTGTCGGCGATCAGCTTCAGCGTCTGCGCCAACTCGGGCTGCTTGATGACGTCGCCGGTCACGGCGGCCTCGCCGTTCGGCAGCAGATAGCGCTCGGTGTTGTGGCCCTTCTTCAGCTTCGCAAAACCGTTCTTCCAGTCGAACGCGACGCGCGGCGCGACGACATAGCCTTCGGCCGCCGCCTTGATCGCCGGTTGCAGCAGCCTGTCGAAGCCGAACCGGCCGTGGTCGCGCAGGATCGTCGCCCAGGCGTCGATGGCGCCGGGGATCGTCACCGAATGCGGGCTGGTCAGCGGGATGGCGTCGATGCCGCGCTCCAGGAACCACTCCGCCTTGGCGGCCGCCGGCGCGCGGCCGGAGCCGTTATAGGCGACGACCTTGCCGGTCCCCTTGGGCTGATACAGCGCGAAGCAATCGCCGCCGATGCCGGTCGATTGCGGTTCGATCACCGCCAGCAGCGCGGAGGCCGCGATCGCGGCGTCGGCCGCGGTGCCGCCGGCCTGCAGAATCTCGATCGCGGCGAGCGCCGCCTGCGGATGCGAGGTCGCCACCATGGCGTTTCGGGCATGGACCGTGGACCGGCCGGCGAAGTGAAAATTCCTCATGGGAACAAGCTCATTGGTTCACCGCGCCGCGCTTCGGCGCCGGCCTAATTGGCATATTCCGGCGGGCCTGGGCAATCCTCGCCGACGCATGCCTCGAGCTGCGGGGTTTCGCGCGGCGGGCGCGGCTGATAGATCATCGCGCTCGCGCGGCGAGCCCGCACAGCAGTGGAGCGTCCGATGGCCGACGATCAAACCCCCAGCGACCGCATCGAGGCGCTGGAGATGCGCCTGACCTATCAGGACGAGACCATCGACACGCTGAACCAGACCGTCACCGCGCAGTGGAAGCAGATCGACGCCCTGACGCGACAGATCGCGGCCCTCTCCGAGCGCCTCGCCCAGGCCGAAACCAGCGTCGCCGCCCCCGCCAACGAGCGCCCGCCGCATTATTGAGGCGGGGCTGTAGTCGCGCGCGGTCTTGCGCCAGTCCGCAATCTGATCTGTGGCGGGGCTCTCTTCACCCTCCCCTGGAGGGGGAGGGTCGGCGGGCAGCGCGCGAAGCGCGGTGCACGACGGGGTGGGGTGAGCCGCGGGCACGGCGGATGAACTCTTCGCCACCCCACCCCGCTCGCTACGCGAGCGACCCTCCCCCTCCAGGGGAGGGTGTTTAGTCCCGCCCCGCCGCCAATCGCTGATCGCGCAGCTCGCGTTTCAGCACCTTGCCGATCGCGCTGCGCGGCAAGGCTTCGGAGAGGACGACATCGGACAGCCGCTGGGTCTTGCCGACCTGGGCGTTGGTCCACGCTTTCAGCTCCGCGGGGTCGAGCGCTGCGCCCGGACGCGGCACCGCGAAGGCCACCGGCGTCTCGCCCCAGTCTTCCGACGGCATGCCCACCACCGCAACCTCGAGCACCGCAGGATGCTGGCTCGCGATCGCCTCGATGTCGCTCGGACAGATGTTGAAGCCGCCGGAGATGATCATGTCCTTCTTGCGGTCCATCAGCGTCAGGAAGCCCTCGGCATCGAACCGGCCGACGTCGCCGGTGCGCACCCAGCGGTTGCCTTCCTTGTCGGTCCACAACGTCTCGGCCGTCTTCTGCGGCTGATTGAGATAGCCCTTCATCATCACCGCCGAGCGGCCGACGATTTCGCCAATCTCGCCCTGGGCGACGAAATCGCCGTCCTCGTCGATCAGCCGGATCTCGTGCTCCGGCATCGGCTGGCCGACGGTTGCGAGCTTGTCGGGATGCTCGTGCGCCAGCAGCGCGCAGGAGCCGCCGCCCTCGGTCATGCCATAGTACTCGGTGAGGCCGCCGGGCCAGCGCGCCAGGATATCGCGCTTCAGCTCGGCCGCGAACGGCGCCGAGGTGCAGAACTTCATCACGAAGGACGACAAATCGTAGTCGGCGAATTCGGGCATCGCCATGATCCGGCGATATTGCACCGGCACCAGCATCGCGTGGGTGACGCGGTGCTTCTGCGCCAGGTCGAGGAAGCCCTTGGCGTCGAACTTCTTCATCAGCACCAGCGTGCCGCCGCCGGCCAGCGTCGGGTTGAAGCACACCAGCGTGGTGTTGGAATAAAGCGGCGTCGACAGCAGCGTCACGGCGTCGGGCCCGTAGCCGAGCGGATCGAGCTGGCCGTATTGCCGCCAGCGTAGATAGTGGGTGTGGACGATGCCCTTCGGCGTGCCGGTGGTGCCCGACGAATAGATGATGTTGAACACCCATTCCGGATCGACCGTCACCGGCGCGGGCTTCGCGCCTTCCGGCGCGATCCAGCCGGCGAAGGCGGCCCCGCTGGCGCGGCCGTCGAGCGCGACGCGGCGGATGGCGGGGTCGATCGCTGCGCCCTTCATCGCATCGGCGGCGAAGTCGTCGGTGAACAGGATCCTGGCGGCGGAGTCCTTGACCATCGCGGCGAGATCCTGCGCGGTCGAGGACGGCGCCAGCGGCGCCACCGCGACGCCGGCGCGGAGCGCGCCGAGAAAGGTCGCGACGTATTCGATCGAGGACAGCGCGCAGATCGAGATCGCATCGGTCGGCTCGATACCGTCGCGCTGCAAGGCGGCCGCGACACGGTCGATCAGCGCGTCGAATTCCGCGTAACGCAATTGACGCTCACCGTCGATCACCGCGATCCGGTCCGGATGCGCCTGCGCCGTGCGGCGCACCAGTTCGTCGAGGGTGATGAAGTCGGGCATTTCGGTCTCCGGTTGGTTTCTTGTTGGCTCTGTATAGCAGCAAGACTCGTCATCCTGAGGCGCGAGCGAAGCGAGCCTCGAAGGATGACAGCGGCACGTGTGGCCCATCCTTCGAGGCGCGCCCCTCAGGATGACGCCGACGGCGTCGAAAGCCTACCGATCCAGCTTCTCTCCCCTCAACCACGCCGCGCCGCTGGCGTAAAGCCGCTCCACCGCCTCGCCTTGAAGGCCCGGCATGTCGCGCTTGATCTGGTAGCCGATCCGGCTCTGCAGATACGCCAGATGCCGATAGCCTTCGGGGAATTGCGCGAGCAGCGCGGCATCGAGTTCGAGCTTCGCCGAGGGATCGACCGGATCCATCCGGTCCTTTTCATAGATCGGCTGACGCAGCACGAAGCCCCAGCGGCCGTCGCGCTTTTCGAGAAAATCGTAGAACCGCCCGGTGCAGACGACGTCGACCACGACGTCGTGCACGCGGGCGCGCTGCGCGATCGTCATCTTGGTCTGCGAGATCGCGCGGGGCCCCGCGAGGTCGATCGCCTGCCCACCGAGGAAATGCAGGATCGAGACGCCCTTGGCCCAGCCGGCCTTGCTCATGGCGATGAATTCGTCGGCGGTGCCTTGGGTCCAGGTCGCCATCATCCGGCCGTCGTCGAACCAGACGGTGCGAAACCGGTCCCAGTCGCCGGCGTCCCGCCACACCACCCAATTCTCGATCAGGTCGCGAATCGCGAGCCTGTCCTGCAACTCCGGATCCATCTGCCGTTTCCGCCCCAGCGTCTTGCGCGGTGCCACTATAAGAACGGCAGCACAAAGTGCGAGGGGGCCGGATGCAGCGGCGCCCTGCTTCGGCGTCGGGTCGGAGGAGGCAAGGCCGCGATCGGGCGGGGCCGCGCGGCTCAGTTGCGGGCTTCGGAGCGGTCCTGCAGCATCGCGCTCAACCGCGGGTGCACCTCGATGTTGCGGTCGTAGCTGATCAGGCCGAGCTTGCGGAACTTGTTCATGAAGAAGCTCACGCGCGAACGCGTAGTGCCGATCATCTCCGCCAGCGTCTCCTGGCTGATGTGCGGTGCGATCGGCTGCGCGCTGCCGTCATTGTCGAGCTTCGAGAGGCGCAGCAGCAACCGCGCCAGCCGCTTCTCGCTGGAGTTGAACAGCTGGTCGATCAGATCCTCTTCCATCCCGCGGTTGCGCAGCAGCAGATGGCGGGTGAACAGTTCGGCGAAATCGGCTTCGGTGCGTAGCGCCTCGATCATCAGGCATTTGTTGATCGAGGCGACGACGCAATCGCGCATCGCGATCGTGGTCGCGCAACGCGTCTCATCGCCGATGAGGCAGTCATCCCCGAAAAACTGCCCGGATTCCACCAGACGGATCGCCGCCTCCTTGCCCTGCGCGGACAGCACCACGACCTTGATCCGGCCATCGAGCAGAAAGAACACGCTGTCGGCGGCGTCGCCCTGGGAGAAGATCTCCTGGTCCCGCGTGAACCGCAGGATCGACTTTCCAGCGCCGGGCCTGGCGAAAAACTCCCGGTAGTCGAAATCGGCTTCCAACCTCATAACCGTCTCCAACTCCATGGGAAGCTGATACGGCTGAAATGATAGACCGCCGCCGCCTGAAATCGCTGGTAAAAACTCCGAACCTAGTGAAGGTACGAGGTCTCGCCGCAACAGTTTCAAACGGGTAGTCGACGAAAGAGAGCCTTCGGCGAGAACATGCAGACCGGTACGCGCGCGCGTTGAGCTCCCCCTTGATCCTTCAACGGACGAGACCAGGTTGGAGCCGCGTCGCCTCAGCGGTCACGCTCCGCAGATGGAGACCGGGCAGAATACGATCGGGGCGATCCACTGATCGTCGCCGATCAAGCATCACGCCACCGGCGTGATCCGCTCGTCGCTCCACGACAGGCCGAATTCGTCGAGGCCGGCGGCGAGATAGTCGCTGAGCAGCGGCTCGCCGAGCAGGTAGCGCGCGGTGCGGCCGTTGCGGCCGTCGGCGGCCTCGCGGCGGAGATCCTCCCATTCCTCGATGCTGCCGTCGCCGCGGCCGAGCCGCATCAGCGCGACGAGATCGATCTGTTCTTCCTCGGTCATCGCGGCGATGAAGCCGGCGATCTCCTGCGCCACCGGATCGTTGCCGTTGTCTTCCAGCACGTCGATCATGTTGTCGTCGGCGCCGTTCGACCCGGAATCGACGTCCGTGGCGCCTTCCTTGACGTCGTATTCCCGTGCCTTCTCGATCAGGAAGCCGACCTTGTCGGTGGAAATTGCGAGTTCAGGCATCGAATGATCTCCCATCGTTTGGCGCCATACGACCAACGCGTCGCAGCGGCGGATGATCCATTGCACCGCACCGGCAAAACCAGCATGGTCGGGCAAAACAACAGTCGGGAGAGACGTGGGATGGGCTGGACGATCGGCAAGGTCAAGATCACAAAAATCGTCGAAATCGAATCCACCGGGGGCACCCGGTTCATCCTGCCGCAGGCGACCAACGAGGAAATCCAGAAGCTGGCCTGGCTCGCGCCGGACTTCGCCAATGCGGAGGGCCGGCTGCGAATGACGGTGCACGCGCTGGTGGTCGAGACGCCGACGCGCCGCATCGTGGTCGATACCTGCATCGGCAACGACAAGCAGGGCCGCAGCGTGCCGACCTGGAACGGGCTGGACAGGCCTTTTCTCGCCGACATGGCCGCGGCGGGCTATCCCGCGGACAGCATCGACACCGTGATCTGCACGCATCTGCACGTCGATCACGTCGGCTGGAATACAAGGCTCGTCGATGGGCGCTGGGTGCCGACCTTCGGCAACGCACGCTATGTGTTCGCGCGCGACGAATACGACTACTGGAAACAGCACAGCACCGAGGGCGAGCACGCGGCGGTGTTCGCGGATTCGATCAAGCCGGTGGTCGATGCCGGTCTGGTCGACCTGGTGGCGAGCGACGCTGCGGTGGCGGACGAGATCACGCTGATCCCGACGCCCGGCCACAGCCCCGGCCATGTCAGCCTGCACGTCCGGTCCGATGGCAAAGAGGCGCTGCTGAGCGGCGACGTCGCGCACCATCCCTGCCAGATGGCGCATCTGGACTGGGCCTCGACGGTCGATTTCGATCCGAAGCAATCGACCGAATCCCGGCGCGCGCTGTTCTCGCGCTTCGCCGATACGCCGACGCTGGTGATCGGCGGCCATTTCGGACCCGGCCACATCACGCGCGACGGCGACGCCTTCCGGCTGGTGGCAGCGCAATAACAGCGCCCGCGCAGCAACGCCGCATGGGCCGCCCGCGACTACGCCGGTTGAATTCCGCGCGGCGCTGCTCCATGAGGTGAGCAGCAAAATTCAGGAGGAAGCGCTACATGAAGCTCGTTCGATATGGTGAGATTGGCCAGGAGAAGCCCGGCCTGATCGATAAATCAGGCCAGTTGCGCGATCTGTCGGCGCAACTGCCGGACCTCGCCGGCGAAGCGTTTGCGCCGGCCGGCCTCGCCAAGCTCGCCGCGCTCGATCCCGCGAGCCTGCCGGCCGTGGCAGGCCAGCCGCGGATCGGATCGCCGGTCGGCGGCGCGCCGAAATTCATCGCGATCGGGCTGAACTACGCGGATCACGCCGCCGAAGCCAACATGCCGATTCCGTCCGAGCCGATCGTCTTCATGAAGGCGTCGAGCTCGCTGTGCGGGCCGAACGACGACGTCGAAAAGCCGCGCGGCTCGACCAAACTCGACTGGGAAGTCGAACTCGCGATCGTGATCGGCACCCGCGCCAAATACGTCTCCGAGGCCGATGCGCTCGACTACGTCGCCGGCTACGCGGTCTGCAACGACGTCTCCGAACGCGCCTTCCAGATCGAGCGCATGGGGCAATGGACCAAGGGCAAGTCGCACGACACCTTCGGGCCGCTGGGCCCGTGGCTCGTCACCAGGGACGAGATCGCCGACGTGCACAAGCTCGGGATGTGGCTCGACGTCAACGGCAAGCGCTGCCAGACCGGCTCGACCGCGACGATGATCTTCAACGTGCCGAAGATCGTGTCCTATTTGTCCGAACTGATGACGCTGCTGCCCGGCGACATCATCACCACCGGCACCCCGCCCGGCGTCGGCATGGGCATGAAACCCCCGCAATTCCTCGATGTCGGCGACGTCGTCACGCTCGGCATCGACGGTCTCGGCGAGCAGAAGCAGACCATCGTGGCGGCGTGAGCGCTGCGACGAGCAAAGCCTCATCCTGAGGAGCGCTCCGCAAGGAGCGCGTCTCGAAGGATGGCGAAGTGAGTGGTGCCTGCGGCCCATCCTTCGAGACGCCCGACGACGCGCGACGCGCGTTGCCGGGCTCCTCAGGATGAGGTCGTAGTTGGTGAAACGCCGTATTGATAAGCCCAATTGGAAGGGACTTCCGATGAAACTCTCGTTCTCCCCCGCCTCGCCGTTCGCGCGCAAGCTGCGGATCGCGGCGATCGAGCTCGGACTGATCGACCGGATCGAATTCGTTTCGGCGACGGTGATCCCCGGGCAGGCCAATGACGACTACATGCGCGACGTCAATCCGCTGAAGAAGCTGCCGGCGCTGATCCTCGACAACGGCGAGGTGATCGTCGATTCCTTCGTGATCGCCGAGTATCTCGACGACCTCGCCGGCGGCGGCAAACTGATGCCGGCTTCGGGGCCGGAGAAGTGGCGCGTGAAGAGTGATCACTCGCTGCTGCAGGGCATGCTGGATTCGATGCTGCTGTGCCGCTACGAGAAGCTGGTGCGGCCGAAGGAGCTGTTCTGGCAGGGCTGGTACGACGACCACTGGAATCGCGCCTGGACCGGCCTGGCGCGTTTCGAGAAGGCCGATAAGGTCTTGAACGGACAGCTTGATTTGGCGCAGATCGGGCTGGTTTGCGTGCTCGGTTATGCGGATTTCCGGTTTCCGGATTGCGGCTGGCGCGAGGCCTACCCCAAACTCGCCGCGTTCAACGAGAAAATGCTGGAGCGTCAATCGGTTAAGGTCTCGGTGCCGCCGCCGGCGTGAGCCTTTGCGCCGCCGGCGTGAGTCTTTGCGGCTTGCGGCAAACCCGTGACAAACTTCAGGCAGGTCGCGCCGCAAGAATTGCGCCGCTCAATCGAACAGGCTCGGCGTGTAGTTGACCGCCGCGCCCTCGATCGACAGCAGTTTGAGCTTGGTGGCGACGCCGCCATTGGCGGAAAATCCGCCGGGCTTGCCGCCGGCGGCGAGCACGCGGTGGCACGGCACAATCACCGGCACCGGATTGCGGCCGAGCGCCTGCCCGACTTCGCGCGCGAGTTCGACTCCGCCGAGCTTCTTGGCGATGTCGCCGTAACTAAGCGTCTGCCCGGGCGGGATGGTGCGGGCGATTTCGTAGACGCCGCGCTGGAATTCGGAGACGCCGTCGAGGTCGAGCGGGATGTTTGTGAGGTCGATCGGCTGGCCGGCGAGTAGCGCGACGATGCCGTCGATCGCTTGCTGCACCGGCGGCGGCGGCGCGGCTTCGTCGATCTCGCCATAACGCTGAACAATCCGCGCGCGGGTCTGCGCCTCGCTCGGCTGCGGCAGTTGCACGGCGACCACGCCGCGATCGCCCCAGGCGATGCCGCAGCGGCCGAGCGCGGTGTCGAACATCGCGTAGTTCTGCGCCGTCATCGGACTTCCCGTTGCTGATGCGCGCACGAGCTTAGCCGCGGCGGGTGCGGCGATCCACCCGGTTTCAGCAACCGCCCTGCTCGATCCGCTCGGCGATCGCCGTGAGCCAGGCGCCGCGCTGCTGCTGCAGGCTCTTCGCCCGAGCCGCCGCGGCCGCGCGCATCGCCGGCAGCGCATCGATCATCGCGGCGATGCCGGCGACCAGCGCCGCCTGCTCGAACGGCTCGGGCAAGACCAGCCCGGCGCCGCTGCGCTCGATCTCGCCGGCATAGCCGCAGGCCGCCGAGGCGAGCACCGGCACGCCGGCGAGCAGCGCCTCGCCGATCACCTGGCCGGCGGCTTCGGAGCGCGCGGGGTGCAGCATGAAATCGGCCGCCGCGATCAGATCCATCACCTCGGCGACGTAAGGCACGATATGCACCCGCCGCTCGAGGTCGCGCCGCACCACGCGGCGATGCAGCCACGGCGAATCCGAACCGGCGACGACCAGATGCAGCTTCGGATACAGCGCCAGCGCCGCGAGACTGCGATCGACGCCCTTGAGCTTCGGATCGACCGCGACCGACACCGCCATCAGCGCATCGTCGGGAATGCCGAGATTTTTCCGCCACGGGGCGGAGCCGAGCTTGCGCGCGGCGGCGTAGCGATCGTCGTGCAGCACCATCGGCAGCACGGCGGCGCGGGCCGGATCGAAATCATAGGCGATGAAATATTCGTCGCGCTGCCGCTCGGTGAGGAAGAACAACCGGGTCGCGGACGGCGCGGCGAACACCGCGCGCTCCAGCGCCAGCCGGGTGCGGCGGCGCGGCGGCCACACCAGCAGCCGCCACGCGTGCAGGATCGCGGCGCCGTCGGCGACGTAGTGATAGTCGACGTCGGGGATTCGTTCGAACGACAGCATCGCGTCGGGCTTCTCGCGCAGCCTGTGGGCGATCACCGCGCGTGCAAAGTCGCGCAGCAGCACGTGATTGGCGAGGCCGCGGGCGCGCAGCTTGGTAATCCGCAGATCCTCGATGCCGGCGACATCGGCCGAATTCGTCAGCACGGTGACGTCGTGACCGCGCGCCGCAAGATGCCGCGCGATCGCCATGCAATCGCGTTCCTTGCCGCCCAGTCTGTCGAGTTTGAAGATCGCCAGCATGACCTTCATGGGAAACGCCGGCTCATCGAAGGTGCATCCGGATCATCACATCGGCGCCGTTATAGCGCGGCGGCGGGCGATGGTGCAACGCGGCGGTGCGCCGTCGAAGCCGTGCATTGCTGCCGTGCGGCAATCGATTGGTGCAGCCGGGCGGCGCTGCGCCTCGCCGCCACGCGTGCGACCGTCATCCGGAGAGCCTGGCCGGACATGAGGTCAATGAAAACGGGCACTTTCCTTTCAACCCGTCATGCCCGGCCTTGTGCCGGGCATCCACGTCTTGCAGCGCGAGGCGCAAGAAAGGCGTGGATGGCCGGGACAAGCCCGGCCATGACGAAACTAATCGCCCAATGCCCCCTTACAAAAGCGCCTGATTTTGCTGCCCGCATTTCGGTCAGGCTCTCAGGATGAGGTCTTGCTTGTGAGACGGCCGACAATTCGCCGACCATCCGCGCTATTTTCCCGCCACCAATTCTCCGAGCGGGCGTTGCGACAGGCGCTTGTGACGTCGGCGTGACAGATACAGCAACAACCCGGTGACGACGAACAGCGGCATTGCCAGTGCTGCGAGCATGAACAGGAGTTTGCCCGGCAAACCGAGGATGTTGCCGCGGTGGATGTCGAGCACGCGGGCGAGGATGCGGTCGCCGAGCGGCTTGGCGGCGTAGAGGTCGGCGGAGACGATCCGGCCGCTCAGCGCATCGATACGGAGTTCGTCGCGGACGCCATCGGCGTCGGGGTTCGTCCAGGATCGGACGCGCACCAGCGTGCCGCCGGCCGGCAGCGTCAGGCGCGCGGTGACGAAGCGGTCGCCTTGCTGTTGCAGGAAGGCGGACCAGACCCGGTCGAGCGGCAGCTCTCCGGACTGGGCCATGCGCTTCGGCGACGGCCGCATCGGTTCGGCGCGCGCCGGCGCGCTGGACAACAGCCACATGGCGCCGTCTCTGTACCAGTCGAACGACCACCATAGCCCGGTCAGCACCATCACCAGATAGATCAGCATCGCCCAGGTGCCGATCACCGCGTGCAACGAGCGGTGCAGGCCGCGACCGCGCAGCCGCAGGTTCGGCTTCAGCCAGACTTTCGCGCTGCCGGCGCGATGCGGCCAGCGGAGCACCAGGCCGGTGATCAGCATCGCAATCAGGCCGAGCGCGACGATGCCGCCGATCGGCCGGCCCCAGCCTTTGGCGTCGCCCGGCAGCAGCAGCCAGCGATGCAGCTTGCGCACCGTGGCGAAGAAGCCCTCGCCGACCGGATGGCCGAGCACGCGGGCGTCATGGGGATCGACATAGACCGACGACGGCCGGGAAGTGTCATCGTTGCGCACGAAGCGGATGTGAACCGCCGACGCCGTATCGCGCGCCAGCGTGATCGACGCGATCTTGCCGGCGCCGGTGGCGGCCTGCAGCCGGGCGATCAATTCGTCTGGTTGCAGCCGCGGCGTCGCGCGGACCTCGACCCTGGTGCGGTCGGCATTCAGCGCGGCCAGGATCTCGTCCTCGAAACTCAGCATCGCGCCGCTCAGCGCGATCATTGCGAGGAACAGCGACAGCGTCAGGCCGGCGATCGAATGCAGTTGCAGCAGGATCGACTTGATCGAAGGCGGTCGCATCATGCTCTCTTCCTGAGAGTCCGGCGGGAAACTCGGACAGCGTGTCAGGCGTTTGATACGCGGCCTACTTCACGAGCTGTTGCGTCATGGCCGGGCTCGTCCCGGCCATCCACGTCCTGCTTGCGGCTTCCGCTGCAAGACGTGGATGCCCGGCACAAGGCCGGGCATGACGAGTTGAAACGAAAATGCGCGACTTCACTGATTGCAGTTCCGGCCAAGCTCCAAGCATGATCTGATCCGAAAACCGGTACCCACTTTTCGGGATCATGCTCAGAACTTCGCCGTGGCCGACAGCGAGAAGCGGCGGGCGTCGCCGATCGCGACGTTCAGGGTGTTGACCGCCGAGGGATAGTACACGGTGTCGAACAGGTTCTTGACGTTGAGCTGATAGATCACCGGCGTGCCGGCCACCTTCGTCTCGTAGGTGGCGAAGACATCGGCCACCGTATAGGCCGGCAGCACGAAGGAATTGGTGCTGTCGCCGGGCCGGTCGCCGGCATAGCGGGCGCCGCCGCCGAGCCGCAGACGGCCGGGCAGCGCGGTGCCGAAATCATACACCAGATACAGCGAGGCGGTGTTCATCGCGACGTTCTGCAGGCGCTTGCCGACCAGCGTCGGATCTTCGGTCACATAGGCGTCGGTGTAGCCGTAGCTGCCGATCATGCTCCACTGGTCGCTGAGCCGGCCGGTGACGTCGAGCTCGACGCCGCGCGAGCGCACCTTGCCGGCGGCGCGATATTCGTTGAGGCCGGTGGTCGAATTGAACTGCGACACCAGCACGTTCTTCTTGTCGATGTCGTAGACCGCCAGCGTGCCGGACAGCCGCTTGTTCAGGTCGAATTTCAGGCCGGCCTCATACTGCGTGCCTTCTTCCGGCGCGATGTTGGAGCCGATGACGACGCCGCCGGTCAATGGCGCGATCGTCGAGGTCGGCTGCAGCGACTGGGTGTAGCTGGCGTAGAGCGAGACCTGCCGGGTGAGCTTGAAGATCGCGCCGCCGAGCGGCAGCAGCTTGCTGCCTTCGAGATCGGTGTTCGCCGTGAACGGCCGGCCGCGGCCGGCGAGCTGCTCGTACTCCATCCAGCGCAGGCCGCCGACCAGCGAGAACCGGTCGGTGAGATGCAGCGTGTCCTGAACGAACAGCGAGCGGGTCTCGAGCTTGTCGGTCTGGTCGCTGTCGGAGGCCGAGACATTGGTGCCGGGCTGAATCAGCCCGTAATTCGGGTTGTAGAAGTTGAAGTTCGCGGTGCTCTGCCGGATCAGGTCCTGGCGATAGATCACGCGGCGCTGGGCGTCGCCGCCGATCAGCACCTCGTTGCGGAGGTCACCGATCCAGACATTGCCCTGCAGATAGGAGGTGCCGTAGCTGGCATAGGCCAGCGCGCCGTGGGTGCCGTCATTGCTGCGGCGTTCGACGCCGGTGGCGGCATTGACCGCGGTGATGCGGAGCTGATTGGCGTCGTAGCTCTCGGTGTTGAAGCTGTAGGCGGCGGTGAGCTTCCAGTCGTCGTTGAGCTTCTGCTCGACCGAACCCTGCACCAGATCCGAATGGCCCCAATGCTTGTTGAACGGCTCGTCGAGCCGCCGCGTCGCCGGGATCGCCAGCGGAGAACCGCCCACGAAGGCGGTGCCGCGGTCGAACGGGTAGCTGAATTCGCGGTGGGTGTAGTTGAAATGGACCGTGGTGGCCTCGCCGTACCAGGCCAGCGACGGCGAAATCAGCGTCTCGCGGCTCTGGCCGAAATTGCGCCAATAGTCCTCATCGAGGCCGGAGGCGATCAACCGATAGGCGACACCGTTGTCGCCGACCGGGCCGGTGATGTCGAAGATGCCGTTGATGCCGTCCTTGCCGCCGCCGAAGGTCGAGCCCAGCAGCGTGACCGAGCCGTGCTGATACAGATCCGGGCGCTTGCTGATGGTGTTGATCACGCCGCCGGGGGACTGGATGCCATACAGCAGCGAGGCCGGGCCTTTCAGCACCTCGACGCTCTCGACCGTGGCGTCGAGCGCGCGGCCCTGCACGATTGGCATGCCGTTGCGCATGATCGAGCCGTCGCGGTTCTCGCCGAAGCCGCGCCGGATCACCGCGTCGAAGGTGCCGGCGAGCGTGTTGGTCTGGGTGACGCCGGAGACGTTGGCGAGCGCGTCGTCGAGATTGCGCGGGAGCTGATCCTTCAGCACCTGCTCGGGCACGACGTTGACGGATTGCGACGTATCCAGCGGCGAGGCGCCGGAGCGCAGCGTCGTCGGGCTCGGCATCGCGCGATAGCCGAGCTTCTGCTCGTTGAGGATGGCGGCGGCCGCGGCGGCGCGTTCGGAATGCGTCGGCTGGGCCGGCGCGGGATTGCGCTGGCGACGCGACGCCCGGCGTGCGGTGGCCTGTGAGTTTCGCCTCGGGGCGGCCGCTGATCGCTGCGGCCGCGGCTTCGGCGCATCGACGGTGACCGACGGAAGCTGGGCGCCGGCCTGGCCCGCAGCGGACTGGGCAACGGCGGGCCGCGACAGCGACAGACTGATCGCGCAGATCGCGGCGCCGAGCAGCAGGCGCGCGATCGCGCGGCCGTTCGACGTTCGCGGGTTGCTTCCGATCAGGCGATGGGGCGGGTTCGACATGCGGGTACGACTTCCAGTGCAAACGGGACGTTTGGTCGCACTTAGCAGACGCAGCACGGTGAAGGGGCAACGGGCGGCGTTGAATCGCTCTAATGCGCAATCGCATCTGGCGTGGGCTGGCGGTCGGGGCAACGTCAGCGTGCATCGCAGCGGGACGATCGCAAGCGGGCCCCCTCCCGGGCGCCGCCTGCCCGCAGCCATCCTTCAAGACGCCGCAGCTTCGCTGTGGGCGACGCCGGACTCTTCAGAAGTGGCGCCAACTCGTCATTCCCCGCCTTGTGCCGGGCATCCACGTTCTTGCAGCGGGAGCCGCGAGAAAGGCGTGGATGGCCGGGACAAGCCCGGCCATGACGGAGTGAATCGCGTATCGATCGACAAGCGACTGGTTTTGCCGCCAACACCTGACAACACGCACCTCGATTCTCTCGCGAGAGTCCGCGCACGTTCGTTCGAGAAGACCGCGCCGCACACGCACAACCTCATCCTGAGGAGCGCGAGGTCGCCCGCAGGGTGATATCGCGCGTCTCGAAGGATGGCCGCGAGCGGCATCCCCGTTGCCATCCTTCGAGACGCCCGCTTCGCCCTTACGGGCGAGGCGGGCTCCTCAGGATGAGGGGTGTGGGGGTGGCGGGAGGTATAGCTGGATGCGTGGCTGGGACGGCTGCGACAAACAAAAACGCCGCCTCGGGGATGAGGCGGCGTTGGTGTTTCGGACGGAGATTACTGTGACGTGCGCGGTCGCGCGGCTATTCGTCTTCCTCGAGCGCTTCGGTGAGCTTGTCGTAGTTCTTCAGGACGAGCTCGATATTGGCCTTGTTCTGCACCGTGGGGCCCGGGGATTTCAGCGCCTCGTTGAGATCGGCCAGCGCCAGCTTCTTGTCGTCCGCCGACATCTTGGTGTCGGCTTCGACCAGCGCGATCTGCGCCTTCAGCTCGGCCTCGGGGCCGACATAGGTCTTGGTCTTGGCGTCGACGCCGGCCATCACCATGCTGATGGTCTCGACCACTTCGCTGTAGTCGCCGTAATCGGCGAAGCCGTGCTTCTTGGCGGCGGCGTCGAGTTGCTGGACGATCTTCGGGTCCGGCTTGGCCTGCGGATCGTCGGGAAGCTTGGCGGCGACCGCGTCGATGTCCTTGTGGGCGGCGAGCACGCCCTGGACCTGCTTCTCGGTCAGCGTGATTTCCTTGAACGCCGGCTGCGACGGCGCCGCGGCTTCGGGCGAGGGCTGGGTCGCGGCCGGCGGCTTGGCGTCCTGCGCGGATTTGGCCTGGGCGAATGCGGCGGATCCGGACGCCGACGCCAACGCGACGGCAACACAGCCGGCGCCGAACCAGGCGGCGACGGGACGAAGACTCTGGTGCATGAAATTCTCCTCGGTGGGTCCGCCCTGTTGGCCAGAACCGGCGAATCTCCCGGTTCAAGGCAGGCTTGATCTTGATGTCGATTAGGGCCGAACGAAGATGAAGCGGGCTTGAACGGACGCAGCGGCGACGGACGAGGCGCGGTTCCGGATGACGCGCAGTTGCAGGTGATCAGTTCGGCGACGGCGGCCGAAGCAGCAGCGATGCGGCAGCGAGGCCGCCCGCCGCGGCACGGTTCCGACGACCGGAGGCCGGTCGTCGGAGACGATCATGCGCCGGCGGGCGGCGGCGCGCGCGATCAGACCGTAGCGACGCCGTCGATCGGACTGATGTCGCCGACGAAGCGCAGCAGATCCGCCATGGTGAAGGTGCCAGGGACCTCGGACGCGAGCAGCGTCGCGCCGACCGGCCCGAGACGCTCGCCCTGGCCGCGCTGTTGGGCTTCCTTGAGGATGTAGTACCACAGCGGCGTCGCCTCGTGCAGGCCGTTCCGCGCCGCCACCGCGCCGTCGCTCCGCCATCTTGTCGCGCACATCGGTTTGTCAACCGATCGGCGAACCAGTCAACCAGCAATGGTTGCGCGTGCGGCACCCGCTCAAGGTTTATATGATACGAGGGCCTGGGCATCAGCACGCGACTGTCGCCTTTGTGCATCCGGCATTGAGACGAGGCCGCTATCCTCAAGATAGCCGGAAGGGCCGAACGCTTTTTCACTTGTGAGTTCGGCGATCCACTCCTTAATCCCCGGGATCTGGCCGATATGAGCCTTTTTCACATACAAATAGAGAGGATACGCTATCGGGAATGCGGCTGAAGCCACCGTCGCTTTCGACGGGACGACGCCATCCAAAGCGACAACTTTCAACTTGTCTTCGTTGTTCGTGTAGAAAGACCAGGTGACCACGCCGACGCCTTTGGGATCGGATTGAAGACGAGCGAGTGTGTCGCTGTCGCTGTCCATATCGACCACATTCGCGGCTTGCCGCGTTGCCCGACATTGCGCCGCTACTTTGGATTTGTCTGGATTGGTTTTCTGGATAATCGCATAGGCCCCGGTGGACGCGCACGACGAAACCATCACCAGTTCGTCGAACTTGTCGCGCGCACCGTGGTTAGCGCTCGGAATGTAGAAAGTATTGGCCGGCTTGCTCGTATTTGACGCCAACGTGCCTTTGACCGGAACGTCCCGCGCGATCGCAAGGTAGACAGCCGTGCGCGAGAGGGCCGGGGTCTGGCTCGCCTTATTGGTGACAAACACAAGGGCGTCATAGCCAAACTGCACTTGAGTAATGTCTTTGACGCCGTTCTTATTGCAGAGCTCGACTTCGGAAGAAGCGATCCGGCGCGAGGAGAAAGCGATATCGAAATTGTCGGGGCCGACGCCGCGGCAGAACGACATTAACCCGGCTGGCGGGCCTCCGTCTTTTACGATTGGCGTCTTGAACCTGCCGGCTTTGCCGAATTGCTCGGACACAGCCTTGGCGAAGCTCTGGTCGGAGGGTGAAGCGGCGATCCATAGCTGATCGCGGGCCTCGGCCGGACCGACTGATGCGGCGGCGAACGCGACGCAGGCCACCGCGACCGAGATCATGTCGATTCTCAAGAGAGTCCCCATTTTATTGATGTCACTGCCATGTCACGCTGATCCGTCGATCGACCTCAGCGACATCTGTAAATATGGCATAAATTTACCGCGTTTGGGGGGCGTTTTTCCGCTCCAAGCTCCACCGCCGCCGCTCCGGCCCCGACAAAACGTCAACACGGCTCATCGCCCCCTGTTCTGCAGCAGTGCAAGCGACCGTGCTCG